>CAVXCW010000019.1:0-239823 GCA_963760325.1 uncultured Gammaproteobacteria bacterium
GAGTCTATTCAAACGTTTGAAAAAATTGCGCGACGATGCACAACCGAGGTTCACTCAATCACGCAAGAAACCCGCGCAGAACGCGAATCTGAGGCTCAGCCATTAGTTCGCATTGCAACTCTTAGAACGTCTGACCAAGGAACAGATAGGCTGAGCGTCGGCCACCTTCTGCGGCACCGTAGGCAATGTATAACGGTCCCAATATGGAATCGAACACTATGAATACGCTGCCAGCGACCAATGTATTATCCCAAGCGATCGCATCCGTGGTTTGCCAGACGTTACCTGCTTCGACGGATCCCCCAACGTAAATCGGCGTATCGAACAACGGCAGGGTCTGATCTCCGAGGCGATAATAATAGAGCATCCGCCCGATACCCACGTGCTTCCCGTCGAGTTCGTCTGGCGCATAGCCTGATAGGCTGAACAGCCCGCCGAGCGAAAACGGACTTAACCCGGCCGTTTCGTCCCGTGTGGTACTTCCAAACTGCCACCAATGTAATAGCGTATTGTTGCCCCAGGTTTGCGGCTTTAGAAATGACAACGACGCAACATCAGCCGTAATATCGGACCCGAAGCTCTCTCGGGGCCCGATCCACTCTATACCAAAGTTCGTACCAGACCTTGGCACCGCCAAGTGATCAATCGTGTCGTACTCGAAACTTGCCGTTAGACTGGTGATTTGAGTTGACCCACCCGGAAAATCGGGCATGCCAATGCGCAGTTCAGCGTCACTTTGAATACGCGAAACGCCGACGCGAAACCCACCCCAGTTTCCGAACTGTCGCCCACCATCCAGCGACAACCTTGCGTCGTCCGAACCGATTTGTGCGATCTGAAATCCACTATTGTCGAACAGTCCGGATCCCGAGCGCACAAGCTCTATCTGTGGGTTCACAAACCAGCGCGATGCGTAATCCAGCGGCTGGAAGAATTCGGCAAACAGTCTGGGCGTCTCACCTATCTGTAACTCGGCGCGAAATTCGCCACCCAACCGATTGATCTCCGTACGCGTTAATCGCGCGGCAACATTGTAATTACTATTTCCGCTAAAGTCGTCCTCCAGGTTAACTCCGAAACGCAAATAGTTTGGTCCCCAGCTTTTCTCCGTAGCTTTCACTAACAGCGTGTTTCTGCCAGTGTCGTTTACGACATCATACGTTACCGTCTCAAACGTATCGAAACCGTAGATATTTGATATATCCGATTCCAGTTGGTCAAGGTCGAGAGGTTTACCAGCCTGTTCGGCCAATCGCGCCTCAATAACTTTGGGTGAAAGCCTGGATTCGTTCTCAACGACTACACTATCGATGAAGGGCACATCATGCCGATTGCGTTCAACTCGCTTCCTGTATGCCAGGTATTTTTCATCCGAAATAGACAGTTCCGCCAGACGGCCTGAAAGTTCGCGCGCTTTCTCATTACCCAGATGTTGGGCCTCTGTCAGTCGATGAAAATCCTGCGATCCAAAATCGCCAAGATTCGGCGAGATCAGAATGTCGTCTGCATCCAGCAAAGCGATCTGGTCCTGTGCGCGACCATTAATCAAAATGGTGAGCATCTGTTTAGTCACCGCGAGTGCGGACCCGAGTTGTTCCTCGGACAGCAGCGGGAATCCAACATCCACAACAATAAGGATATCGGCCCCCATATCACGGACGATCTGGACCGGTAGATTATTAGCGACACCGCCGTCGACGAGTATTCGGCCGTCACTTCGAACCGGCTTGAATATGCCCGGCGCCGACATACTGGCACGCATCGCTGCCGCGAGGTCACCTGAATCGATGACCACAGCCTCACCAGTAACGATATCGGTTGCGACCGCGCGAAACGGAATCGGAAGTTCATCGAAATCGTCGATTGAAATAGCAGGCAGCGCCAATCGCTTGAGTGCGATTTCAAGATTCTGACCCTGTATGAATCCCTCGGGAAATATCAACCCGGACCTATCAATACCCAAATCAAAGTCCACCAGGAAACCGATATCGTCGCTCTTCCGGCGAAAAGAGCGTTGCGCCCGCGGCGGACGATCAGTCAAGAGCACCGACCAATCTGCTGTCTCAATTACATGCACCAACTCGTCGGCTGTCATTCCGGATGCATACAGGCCACCGACAATCGCCCCCATGCTAGTGCCAGCAACGAAATCAACGGGTATCTGCAAATCGTCGAGCACCTTGATAACCCCCACATGCGCGGCACCCCGTGCGCCACCGCCACTGAGGACCAGGCCTACGGTCGGTCGCGTAACCAACTCACGTTCTGGGGCACTAACATTTTCTGAGGCAAACGTCGCCGGAATCGCTGCACCGAGAATCAACAATGTGCAGCAGATATCCAACGTCCGTCGTTCCATTTAAACTCCTTGATACTAAGTCAAACGGTTCGACGGACGATTGAATGCTGGTTTCAATCGCGCCCGGCTAAGTGTTATTGAGGGAAAGTATGTCGCTATTCGAATACCTGACAATTTCATTCTCGTTGGTACTTTCTTTTGCGGTGATACGCATTATAGCGGCGTTGCCGGCGATATTGGATAAGGCAAGACGAGACTGGGTCCACTCTGTATGGACAGCCTACACGCTTCTTGCACCATCCTGGATGTGGTGGAACATGTGGGCCTACCACACCGTGTCGTGGAATTACTTTTCCTTCCTTTCTATTCTAACAGGGCCCTCCCTGTTTCTGGTGCAGGTCACCGCGTTAGTGCCAACAACCGTTTCATCAGTTTCGTCATGGCGCGCACACTTCGAGGCGCAGGCAAGGTTGTTTTTCGCTGCGGGTGCGGCCTGGTGGCTGCTCGCGATCGGCAATAGCTGGCTGCTACTCGGCGTACCACTGACGAATCCCACACGAATAATCTATTTTTCTGTGTTGGGCGGCTTCCTGTATGCGGCGTTGAGGCCATCACGTCGACTGCATGCGGCGCTTGCGATAATCATGTGCGCGTCTGTTTTCCCGATTATGGCCGCATTCTTTCTCAGTCCAGATCGATTCGCTGAATCGCCTTAGATCTTCATCGAGTAAAACTCTCGCACAATCCATGCCAAAGAAAAGGCCCTATCAAAGCGCCATTCGTTTTTGGTGCGCCCGGAGAGATGGGCCTTCGGCCTGTTGGAACGGTACTGACAAGTTAACAGGTACCGATGGATAATCCGGGCATGATCACTTACAAGCGCCATCGATTTCTGCCTGCGGTAATTAGCTACGCTGTTTGGCTCTAACACAAATTCAACTTGAGCCATCGAGATATTGAAGATCTGCTGGCCGAGCCTGGTATTGCCGTGAGCTATGAGGCCATCCGCCTTTGTTGCGCGAAGTTCGGCCCCGAATTCACCAAGAGACTTCGCCGAAATCACCGAGGCCATGGTGACACTTTCATCAACCGACACGAGTCAGATAGCGAGGCATGAGGCGATTCAAATCCGCATGTCAGGCGCAGAACTTTCTGAGCACGCACGCCGCTATATACAATTTGTTCAACCTGGGTCGTCACTTGATATCGGCAAATCATTGTCAATTCCTCCGACAACGGGCAATTATGTCTTGGGCAAGAGCAGTGGCTTTGTAGGTTGATAGTCAGCGGGGGTTCGGTCGGCTTCAAAACTTAACTTGTCAGTACCGGTCCGGAGCATGCGCGAGAAGATCAGGTAACGCTGAGAATGAGTAACATTTTGTTTCCACGGTAGCGATCGATCGAATCACTCGTTAGCATTCGTGTTTTTGTTTTGCACGGAGTACCCAATGTCCATCCAGCTTCCTAATCTACCTTACGCTATAAATGCGCTTGAGCCCCACGTTTCTGCGAAGACGCTCGCGCTTCATCACGGCAAACATCACAAGGGATACGTTGAAAAACTGAACAGTGCGATTGCCGGGACTGCATATGCAGGCAAGTCACTCGAAGCCATCATCGACGCCGCGCACGAAGCGTCCGAAACCGGTATTTTCAATAATGCCGCACAGTCGTGGAACCACACATTCCTGTGGAGCAGTATGTCACCGAATGGTGGTGGCGAGCCGATCGGACCACTCGCTGACGCGATTGTCGATCGATTCGGCAATATCCAGGGATTCAGCGCTGAATTCAAAGCAGCGGCCTTGGCGCAGTTTGGCAGCGGATGGACCTGGCTTGTGCGTACGGCCACGGAACTCGATATCGTCAGCACCGGCAATGCCGATACACCACTGCTACATGGCAGCACTCCGCTTCTCACCCTCGATGTCTGGGAACACGCGTACTATCTCGATTTTCAAAATAAGCGCGATGCATACATCGATGCATTCCTGAGCAACCTTATCAACTGGGAATTTGCGGCAGAGAACTACGTGGCCGACCGTGCTGCCGCATGAACGAGCCGCGTTAACGCGCCGTTGATTCACGCAGTTCTCACGCATCGTCCCCGCTCCTGCACGCGTTTGAGTTTTGATAATAATGCAGGCATGTTGGCCGCATGACTCAGCACGAATACATTTTTATCGCCATCTCGATCGTTTTGGGCCTGGCGATGGCACGCCTGCTCCACACCGCCGCCCTGCTGGTTCGCGCCCACAATCGGGTGACTCATCACTGGGCGACGACGCTGTGGGGCACCTGTATCTTTGTCTATATCCTGCAACTGTGGTGGGTCGGCTGGGAGCTACGCCAGGTCACAGACTGGTCGATCATCGATTTCTTCGCCCTGGTGATTGGCGCGATATTCGTCTACGGGGCTGCTGAACTCGCGCTGCCAACCGAGGACTACGATATATCTGACGATACAGAACTGGATTTCCTTGCGCATAGCCGCTCACTCGGGCGGGTATCAGCGATGTCAATGTTCGGCTATTTTGCGGTCGGGCCGTACGTGAACCTGACGATGTTCAACAATCCGCCGTTGCCATCGTATGGGTTTCCGGTTTTTGGCGGCGGCCTTATGGTGCTAATGATGCTGAAGCCGCAGTGGTTTAAATCGCTGTCGATCGCGTTTACCGCCTACACGATCCTGATTCTTTACCTGACTGCCTGATCAACTCGATTCAACTTCGCACGCCCGGACTGCGCTGCATTGGCTAATTCGAAGTCCGGAATCTGTTTTGCACGTTTTGTGAATCTAAGTTTGCTTCCATGAGTTCTGAACCCAAGTGTATCCGTGATATGCGGTAGGGTGTCCTTGGCAACACATCGCCGTCGGGTGTGGTATTTCGCCGGACAACCTCTAAAGCGGACCGCTCGTTTACGAGAGCATAGCCAGAGGAAGTGCCGAGGTTGACGCCCAGGCGATGCTCCCCAACCACCAAGCCACCCAAAGGACCGCCAGCTGGACAAGGACCCCGCCAGATACGATGCTACGGAACGAAGATTCGCCGCTGCGCAGCGCGATCCAGATCCGAACAACCGTGTTCGCACTGAGCGCAGCGGCTAGGGGCAATACGCCGTCGATTGCTGAGATTTGCCCGGCCGCCAAGCCGGCTCCGAGAAGCACTGGCAACCCCACAGCGAACATGGCAGGGCTCAAGATGAGCAGGATTATTTCGATCTGAATGAGCGAAGAAACTGAGGAGAACGTTGCCCCCGCGCCAGCGCTCTTGGAATCGTCTGGCTTTTCGCTCGCGCGCCGCAAGAAGTGATGCAATGACCACCCCGACGCCAGCCGCTAGCAGCGCCGTTTCCGTTGCAAGTGCCCCCAACAGAACGGCCGCGACAAGCGTCAGGCTCGTGGTGAGTCCGATGGTCGAGAGACCCCTTCCAAGACAGCTAGACTGTCAATCCACCGACCGCTTCTGGCCGTACTGAGACGGTCGCCAGGAAGCCGACCGAGGGGCGGCTTCACATCGCGCAGCAGCCGTTCGAAGAATCTGAGGTAATATGACGGCTTGTGACCCAAAGTAGCTCCTAACAAATCAAGTCGCACATTACGATATGTGGCAAGTTCGCAAGATAGTCACCATTTAGCAGCAGGAGTCACTAATCATGAATTGGGAGGCCATATCCGCCGTTAGTGAGCTGGTGGGAGTCACAGCGGTCATGATTACGTTTATTTATCTGGCTGTTCAGATCAGGCAGAACACAGCCGCAGTTGCGACATCCACCTACGAAAGCGTCATGACTGGATTCAACGACATCAACATCGTCGTTGCAAGCGATCCGGCACTTGCCTCCCTGCTTGATCGCGGTTGCCAAAACCCAGTTTCGTTGAATGCCGAAGACGTGGTTCGGTTCAATTTCTTGCTTCGCTGCTACGCGAATCAATGGTGGAAACTGTTCAAGCTGCACGAGAGGGGCAGCCTGCCAGCCGCTGAATGGAGCATCTTTGCACGAGAAGCAGCGCAGTTCATGAATCAGCCCGGTTGCAGGCCATTCCGATCTCAGAACGCTCTATTCGCGGATCTCTACACGGAACTGGATAAGCACGGGGGCACAGAGATCTCGGACTTCGGCTTCGCCAATCAAACGCCAGTAGAATAAATGCGTATACCGCAGCTAACTGACAGTAGCTTCGCCGGCTGCTTCTGGCCGAACTGAGACGGTCGCCAGGAATATGAACGAGCGACTGCGAAGCGTCGCATAGCCGCCGGTCGAATAGTCTGAGTTAATATGACGGCTTGTGACCCAAAGGCGACACTCAGCGCGATTGGTTCAAGCGTCTGCTTTTGTGCAGTGAGGTGAATCATCGGCTCCCCAATCGGAATCGCTAAGACGGTCACATCGATAACTGTTCGAATTTCTTGGTAATTTGACCACCGGTTTCAAGGATTCAATTTACCCAAGAGTAACCAACTGACTCCGGCAGGCTTTCTGAGTATGTTCAGTTCCAGTCTCATCTTGCTTGTGGTCTGTCTGTAAGTTCAGCGTTCGCTCGCCTTGTGGCCATGGTCGGTGACGGCCACACCTGGATGCCAATGCATCGTCTGCCGTTTGACGGTTTGCCGCTCGGCCCGGGTTTCTCTTCGTTGCCTATCCGTTTCGAGCTGCTTGATGATGGTCTTTACGTCGTCGGTGCTTCGCACTCCGATGCTGATCTTCTCAGCGTGCGCGTCACCGGCTTCGGTGATGTGCCGGCCGAGGCGGCCGTTGCGCGGATTATGGAGCTGCTGCCCCGAATGAAAGAAGACCAACCCGATCAGGCCCGAATCCAAGATCATCCAATCAGGGACATCTATTCCGGGACCTTTAGGGTCGCCGCGGATGCGTTGGTATGATGCCCCCTCAGCCGGTTGTTACGCGCGTGCCGCAGCGGCGCGACGCCCGGAAAACCCACCCAGCCCGAGGCCTTACGCTTATGGTTTGGACCCTGAGTAACAGACTGCTTTTTGCAGCCATCTTCATCTCGGGCGCTTCCGCTCTGATCTACCAGCTGATCTGGGTCCGGTTGCTGGGCCTCGTGTTCGGGGTCAGCAGTTTCGCCGTCGCCACGGTGGTCGCGGTATTCCTGCTGGGCCTTGGCCTGGGGAGCTATTTCTTTGGCCAGTGGTCAGAGCGAGCCCGCGACCCGCTGCGCATCTACCTGTACGTGGAATTGGGGGTTGCTGCGACTTCAATCATCGCCTACCTGGTGATTGAGGCCCTGCCGGTCTATCGCTATCTCTACGAGTACGCCTACAACAACCTCGGCTTCTACGGCCTCTCGGTCGCTCGGCTGCTGCTGTCGATGCTTGTGCTGCTGCCCCCGGTGTTCCTCATCGGTGGCACCATGCCGCTGCTCGCCAAGTACTTCCTCCGCGACCCAGCCAACCTGGGCTCCAGCTTCAGCAAGATCTACTACCTCAACACCCTCGGGGCCTGCGCCGGCGTGCTGCTAACTGGCTTTGTGTTCGTGCGGTACTTCGGCGTGATCGGCACGCTGATGATTGCCGTCGGCGGCAACCTGCTGGTCGCCCTGATCATTGCGCTGAGCAAGCGAGGCACAGGAGTCACGCGTCCCGCGACAGGCGAGCAGCCGCCCTACTCCTACATGCTGGTCTTCCTGTTTCTCACCGGCTTCATCAGCCTGGGTTACGAGATGCTGTGGGTGCGCATCCTCTCGACCTACGGGCTGTCGACCTCCCAGGCCTTCGCACTTATCCTCGCGGGGTTCCTGTTGGGCTTCTCGGTTGGGGCATGGGTCGTGGCGCGAAAGGTGGATCGCCGCCGGGATCTCGAGGCCTGGTTCAGCACCGTGTCCATCGTTACGGCCTTCAGCGGCGCCGTCGTGCTCCTGTTGTTCCGGCAGTTCGAGGCCATCACGATCCTGCTCGCGGACGCCACACCGATGAGCCAGCTGACGCTCGGCATGGCCCTGGCGTTCACCGTGTCTTTCATCCCGGCAGTGTTCATGGGGATCCTGTTCCCGCTCGGTGTGCGCATCTACGCGCACGATGTCGATCGGATCGGCGCCAAGGCCGGCAACACCTTTTTTTCGAACACTCTCGGCTGCGTGCTGGGCAGCCTGCTGACGGGATTCGTGCTGATCCCCTTCCTGGGGATGTGGAACACCACGCTCCTCCTCATCAACCTCAGTCTGCTGATCGCGGTGGCTTTCCTGCTTCGGGGCCGCCGCCCCGCCAGGGCGCAATGGGTCTCGCTGGTCGTCGTCGCGGCCGTCGCGAACCTGTTGGTGTTCACGGACAGCAAGACGTTCCACGCCGAACTGAAGGGCCGCGACCTGCGCACGGCGGCTGAGGGCTTCGACGTCATCTACTATGCCGAGGGCCTGTCGGGGACCGTCACTGCCGTCGAACGGGGCAACTATCGCGGGCTGTTCGTCGATGGCCAGAACGTCTCCGGAACGGATCCCGTGTTGCTCGCCGACTCGAAGATGCTCGCGCACCTGCCGCTGCTGCTAGCCGAGGAGCCGGAAGTTGCGCTGACGGTGGGCTACGGCACCGGAACGACCTCGGGGAGCATGCTGCTGTACGATGTCGAGGTCCGTGCGGTCGAGATCGAGGAGAAGATCATCGAGGCAGCGCCGCTGTTCAGCGAGGTCAACTACGCGTCCTATGCCGATCCTGATTTGGATATTGTGCTGGACGATGCCCGCAACTACATCGCCGCCACGGACGAAGAGTTCTCCGTCATCGTCACGGACGTGACCAACCTGAAGTACAAGCGCAATCCCTATCTTTACACCCGGGAATACTTCGAGATCATGCAGGGCGCGCTCAGCGCGGATGGCGTTGCCGCCGCGTGGCTCCCGGTCGGCGGCCTGTCCTTCAACGACCTGCGCATCCTGATCGCCACATTCGACAGTGTCTTCCCGCACACCACCGCTTGGTATTTCACTCAATTCCCGACCCATTTCATCATCCTGACAGGCACGCCGGAGCCGACGCTGGTGAACCTGAGGGAGCTGAGGGAAAAAATGGCCAAGGTCGAGCGCGACCTGCGCAGCCTCAACGTCGACAATGTCTATGAGCTCGCCAGCATGCTGCTGCTGGGCGAGAGGGACATCGACTCGCTGGTGGACGGCGCGCCGATCCACACGGACAACCGCCCGATCCTCGAGTACTCCGACATGGGCCTTTACAACGTCACGGACGTCGCGCCGAACCTCGGCCGGCTCATCGAGTTCCAGCAGGAGGACCTGCTCGTGTACTTCGTCGGGAGCGAGCATCAGCTAGCCGAGCTTGAGGAGTATTTCGACCTGTATACCGGCCATTACCGCGACTACGTCCAATTGTACGAGCAGCAGCGCCTCAATTAGGCGCCGGGGGGCTGCGTCGAGCACGCGCAGTTCCGGTCGCTTACTGCTCAGTCGCATCCGGAGAATACCGGCCAGACTGCGCGGTCTTCTATCGCTCGGCGAATATAACCATCAAGTCCTCGCAGGGGGCTCCAGCAGGCTGACCGGCTGAAGACCACCAGCCGACCTCGTACCTTTCACCTACCGCGGGCCGGTCAGCCAATACTATTGGGATCGTCGGACACCCGGAGTAAACCAGACGGCGCCTCACGCTCTGCGGGTGTAGTTCAATGGTAGAACATCCGCTTCCCAAGCTGATGACATACTCAGTCGCCCGAAAGCGGTCAGTCGAGATCCAAACTTGACCGGTTGAAATCACAGCCGTTTACCGCCTGTCAGATTCCCAATATCGATGATGTTTGAACGACCGGTCTTGGTGAAAGCAGACATTAACCGGGTTTGGGTGGTGGGCGATACCGGTCTCGAACCAGTGACCTCTGCAATGTGAATGCAGCGCTCTCCCAACTGAGCTAATCGCCCACTCAATTAGTCTACACCCGAGTAGCAACCCTTAACCACGCCAGCACCAATAAGCACATCCCAGAATTGACTACTTTCGCAATCGTAGGACAATTGTACTGCGATAAAGGCATATCCAGCCAAAGCTGGTGACGCAAAGCCACGGGTCCTCGCCTCCTCCGCGACACATTCTGCAACGCCACGAAGGACCCCAAGATCGCCGGGCTGCCAAGTTCGTTCATTCGATCGCAGGAGGTGAGACTCATGTTTAGAAAGATCATCATGTTGGCCGTTCTTGGATTCGGCGTAGCGCATGCACAGGCGGCCGACGAGATCATCGTCGACAATCGTGATTCCAACACGACCATGTCTGGAACCTGGCGCGTTTCGGCGGCAAAAGGTTTTTATGGGGAAGATTCGGTTTATTCGTACCCCGGCGCGGTATTCACCTGGATACCCAGCTTGCCAGAAGCCGGCGACTATGACGTTTTCGTTAGGTGGACCTACTACTCGACTCGCGGCAGCAACGTGCCTTATAGCCTGTTCCACGCAGGCGCAGACTCCCCCTTCATAGCAACCGTCAATCAGAAGGACAGGGCTACGGCTGGGGGCTGGTTTCCTATCGGTCGATTCACACTCAACGCAGGGCCAACTCGTATCTCGGTGTCGGGAAAGAACGGGCAAGCCAGTGCCGACGCGGTACGATTCGTTTACGCTGGTGAACACCTAATCGAAATCGGCATTGAGGCGGACTGGCATCATGTCGGCGACGGCGTCGGATTTACCAGTTTTGTTATTCCGGATGCTGAAGGAATCTATTGGGAAACAGAATTTCCGTTGGAAAGTGGGCAGATACGGCGATCAAAGTCGGCTCATCTGGCCTTTTACTTAATGGATAGCGATTCACAGTACGACACCGTTTGGGTGAACGGCTTTCCGATGGCCTTGCCTGGCACTAAACAACTAGACAAGCATCACGCTAGCCTCATAAGCAAGACGCTAGTTTCAATACCGATCGGATTATTACGCAAGGGCAAGAACCATATTCGATTTGAGGCTACCGCACTGCATAATCCATCACCTGGAAATACACACGACGACTTTGAATTTGGTGACGTGGTATTAATTCTAAGCAGGTAGCATGGTTTGCCAGATCATTGGTCAATGGAGTCGACTCTTGGCCGTAGTAGGGTTTGGCTCAGCAAGTTCGCACGCTGTATGTCCGCTAGTGGCCGAACGCCGCCCGTCACCCTGGCTGGGAGTGAACGGCTGGTAAGCGCTCGAAAGCAGCCCGTCGAGTGATAAACTAGCAGACGACTGCTGTTGACCCAAAGTGGGCGCCATCCCGATACCCAGTTGATTAAGTTGAGTCTAATGAAAAAACCTAATCTCGAGTTCGCTGATTCCACATTTCTGTCACTTACCCTACTTTTGTTGCTATCAAGCCCACTTGCTAGCGCTGCAGATAATGAATGCGAGGCATCAGGTGCGTATGCCTTTGTTTGCGGCCCGAAAAATCCTGAAGACCTCGTTCTTGTTCCCGATACGAAGTGGATCTTATCGAGCGGTATGGCCCCGGATGCGGCAATCTATCTTATTGACTCACAGCAGAAGACCTGGACCGAAATCTATCCGGCTGAGGCACCACGTGCTCAGCAAGACATGAAGAATTATGGCGCTTGTCCTGGCTCACCGGACCCAAACAATTTCGTCACGCATGGCTTGAATATTCGGCCTGACGCTGACGGACACTCGACACTGTATGTCGTAGGACATGGCGGGCGCGAAGCCATTGAAGTATTTGATGTAAATTCAAACGGTCAGATGCCGGTATTGACGTGGACAGGGTGCATCATGACGCCGGACGGCATGGAGGCCAATAGCGTCGCGTCTTTTGGTGATGGTTCATTGCTTGCGACTATTCCGCTGCATACCGGTATCCCCATTAGTGACGCGCTCGCTGGAGAATCGACCGGCGGGGTCTACGAATGGTCCCCGGGTGATTCTGGCTTCAGCATGGTTCAGGGAACTGAACTGCCTTATGCCAATGGCATCGAGGTGTCTGCCGATGGACAAGAGTTCTACGTTGCATCGTCTGGGTTGTTTACGGTCGCAGCTTATTCGAACAGTAATCCCGCACGGCTGTTGCGCAGCAGCAAGCCCTTGACGGTTGTGCCCGACAATCTGCATATGGGAAGTGATGGAAATCTGCTTACCGCCGGCCTGAATGTTCGTGATCCGGAATGTGGTGACGTTCCACAGTCAGATGAGTTTAGCCTTGAGGAGTTTGCGAGCTGTCCGCGCCCTTTTACGGTTTGGGCCATCGACCCAAAAACGATGCAAGGAAAAATTCTCGCAACCGGGCCGGCAGACGAACATTTCAGCAACATTACGATGGCGCTGCCAGTGGGCGGTGAGGTTTGGATAGGGACCTTTGGGGGGGACCGCATCGGATATCGCTCGTTGAAACAAACTGATTAATATTGGTATTCTTGTATGTTAGCGCAGCCTTTTTTTCTCTGCAGCTCAACAGTCCGCTTGTGGCGAGAGCTGGCGTCCCGACCTGGACGATCCGCAATCTCGCCCTGAATCATCTGCCATGAGTGCAGAAACCGCCACTGACAAACGTAGGAGTAATTGACATGCCGAAAATTATAACAACTCACGAGGTGGATGACGTCGCTCACTGGCTGGCATCGACGAAGCGGCAGGAAGTGTTCGCAGGGGTAGTAGAGAACATATGCACTTACGTGAACCCTAACGCTCCCAATAGTGTCGGCCTGACCATGGATGTTGCCGACATTGCTGCGTTCGAGGCGGTTTTAGAAAGTGAGGCGGGTGCCGCAGCTATGAAGCATGACGGTGTAAGGCCGGAAACCATTGTTCTTCTGGTTGAAGGTTGACATCGAATCAGGAGGGCTATCGATTTAGAAACGCGGAAACAACGGTGCCGGTTGAAACAATGTGTGGAATGGCGCGCCCGTGGCTCGGAAGACTTGGAGAGGAAGCCACGGAACAATATTCAGAGGTTCAACGTCCGAATTCGGCAGACGGTCGCCAGGAAGCGGGGCGAACGACCGCTATGCGTCACACGGCCGCCGGTCGAGTGCTCTGAGGTAAAATGTCGGCTACTGATCCAAAGCGACCATTCGAAAAGCTCTGAAAAGGGGGCTAAGTGATTTCAACTTTTCGCTTGCGCGCCGTCGATGCGTTGGCTCTCGCGTTACTTTCGCTAACCCTGCTAATTGCTTGCGAATCAAAACAGCCGCCAATGGAAACGTCCGAGCTGACCGATTTCGCTACCCAATATGCGGCGGCTTGGAGCGGCCAGGATCCGGTCGCCTTCGCTTCGTTCTATGCCGAAAACGGATCGCTCCGTATCAACGACGGTGAAGCATCAGTGGGCCGTGAAGCTGTGGAGCAGACCGCGCGCAGCTTCATGACTAACTTCCCTGACATGGTTGTTCGTTTCATTGAGGTTAAACAGGAAGACCGATTCGTCGAATTTCATTGGCACTGGACAGGAACGAATACCGGCCCGAATGGAACGGGGAACTCAGTAGATCTGCGAGGCTATGAAAAGTGGACCTTCGACGGAGATGGTTTGATTCTTGAATCACTCGGTTATATGGATGACGCTGAATATCAGCGTCAACTAAATGCGGATGAGAATCCGGACGATTCGTAGACAGATGACCGGCCGCTTGTGGCTGTGATTTCAACCGGTCAGCACTTCCCTAAAGCAGACGCTCGAGCGGCAGGTTTCGGGAAAAGCAGCCACTCAACCTGAGAGGCAAGAAAGGGTCTATTCTGTTGAAAAACTCTGTTTCGCGAGCGGCGCGAAAATTCGCGAAGAACTTCATTTGATCCTGCGCGCGTTCGATAGCGTCAGTTACCGTCTCTGACATGCGCCAGGAGGGGTTTTCATGGAAATCGCACTACCTCCTCGTATCTACAGTACCCAAATATCGTTAGAGCGCAAATGAGATTTAGGCCTCGACGAGATTCAGAGTTTTTCAACAGAATAGGTCAGAACTGGCCGCTCGCCGTCCACTATGCGAGCGCGTCAAGGATGGGTGAACGAATTGTTGGTTCGTAGTCAGGCTCTACAGCAGTGACACAATCGGAGAAGAAATTGGGTGCCGCCAAATTTGGTCACAACGTGGTCACGTGGTGGTCACAACGTCCATTTGGTAATGCCGCTAATGCACGTAACTATCTGAAAAATATGGCGCGCCCGACAGGATGGGCCTTCGGCTTGTCCTCGCTTCGCTCGTCGGTGCGAACCGTACTCACAATGCGCCTAAGTAATCGAGTGGCACGACGCGCCTATCGGGAAGACCCCTGCCTTCGGAGCGTCGGCGTCAGTCCTTTTGCCTATGGTGACGCAGAGCCTCTTCCAATAGCTCGATGACGGCTCGGTCCTTCGGCCGATCTGTCGCTTTCTTTTGCCGAATCAGCTCCTCCAGATCGAGAACACGAAACCTCCCGATCGTCATAGCGACTTCCGAAGACAGGTGCACCAGATCTTCGTATCGATCTTTGTCACCAATATATCCCAACACATCCAACGGCCCTGCTCGAGTCAGGAGCAATAGGTGCCCGCCCGCCAGGATATCTTCCTTGGTAGGCTTGATCGTAGATTGATGCTCTCGATAGTGGGCATCGAGCTCGTCGAGGGCGAGGGACAAACGACTAGCGTTGTCATCGCTGATCCGAACCAGCGCGTCGAGATCGAACGTTGTGATGGGCGCACCCTGTATTACGGCCGCTACGCCACCAACAACGATGTACTCAACCTCGTATTTATTGAGAAGCTCGAGTATCTCGCGAAAGCTGGGATTCATTGTGCGGCCGCAATGAGAGGAAGAAACCGATTCTTGACTCCAGTTCGGCAAGTCGCTGCTCGGGAGTTAGCGTGGCAAACCACTCAAGCAGCGAGCGGTCGTGTCCGGCACTGGAAGGTGATTGGACGGGCGTTTTGTACATCCAGGGATTGTATCACTTGGGGGATGGCGCGCCTGACAGGATGGGCCTTCGGCCTGTCTTCGCTTCGCTCGTCGGTGCGACCCGTACTCACAATGCGCCCAAGTAATCGACTGGCACGACGCGCCTATCGGGAAGACCCCTGCCTTCGGAGGGCAACCCAGATAGGCGGTGTAAAAAGGGGTCGGTAGTAGAAGTGGGTCAAAAACTCTGGAGACCCCTTAGGATATGGGTTCTAACCATACGCTGCTCAGGAGAGGTTCGCGACAAAGAACACCAAGTAACACCGATCTTGTCAGTCACGTGTCAGTTTTGGTCACATAACCTGTGCCGCTGTGGCACAGATTTTCCCCTCTCAGCAGCAGAAGCTCGTCTAAGCAA
Source organism: uncultured Gammaproteobacteria bacterium (assembly GCA_963760325.1). GTDB lineage: Bacteria > Pseudomonadota > Gammaproteobacteria > Steroidobacterales > Woeseiaceae > UBA1847. The sequence goes on from CAVXCW010000019.1 coordinate 15,531, forward strand.
GCGCGTACCAGGTTCCGCGTCCCGCTCCGTGCTTTTCGATATGCCCTGCATTCTTCAGAGCCTTCAAGTGATCTTTGATCGTATTGCGATTCGCACCGGTTGCTTTGGCGGCTTCGGCGACAGTGACACGGCCGCGCTCACGACAAAGTTCCAGAATCCGTGCTGAGAGCTCGGGCAGATCACCGAGGATCATTCGCTCCTGCTCGAGCTTTTTCGTCAGCCGGTTTTTCTGTTCTGCAAGCGACTCCAGGAAATAGTCCAGCCACGGCTGCCAATCAGGGCAGTCCGTCCGGATGGTTTTTTGGGTTCGCCGAAGCGCCAGATAATACGCGTCCTTGGTCTGTTCGATCACACTCTCAAGGGAGCAATAGGGTACGTACGAGTATTCAGCTCGAAGAAGTAGCAGCGACGTCAAGATTCGCGAAAGCCGTCCATTACCATCCTGGAACGGGTGGATCTCGAGGAAGACAACAGCGAATAGCGCGATAGTAACGAGGGGATGCAGCTCCCTGCCGTCGAGGTTTTCCGAGGTCCAGTCAACGAGTTCGGTCATCAGGCGCGGCGTGTCGAACGGGAGCGCCGTCTCAAAAACGATGCCAAGACGTCTGCCATTGGGCCCAAAGGCTTCGACATGGTTAGGCTGTGTCTTGTATGCGCCCCGGTGGCGCTCATCCTTCGTTGAGTACTGCAGCAAGTCACGGTGTAGCTGCTTGATGTGATTCTCGGTCAAAGCAAGCTCGCCGGAATGAGCGAAGACTGTTTCCATAGTCTCGGCGTAGCCAGCGACCTCTTCCTCATCGCGCGATGCAAAGGTCTCGATTTCCAGGTTATTGAGTAATGCCTCGACTTCCCTGTCACTCAGCTTCGCCCCCTCGATCCTGGTCGAGGAGCCAATACTTTCAATCGTCGCAACCCGGCGGAGCGCATTCAGGCGATCAGGCGCAATCCGCCCGATGGCGGCCCACGCACCCTTGAATTGATCGATCTCTGCGATCAGGCGGAGAACTGTATGGCTGATCGTCAGGCTTCCGGTTCGGATTGGCATCCGTTTATACCTCCATTTACATCCAATTTAGAATGACATACCGCCCTCCGTTTGTCCATCTGTTTTCATCCAATTTCTCTCGCCTTCCAATCGTCGGCGCGAGAGGAGTCGACTGGCATTCGCCAGTCGAAACTAGTGTTGATTTGCACTGAAAACTGGCCCAGACCGTTGGGCACAGTCACCTGGTACGGAACAGGTTCCAGAGACGAGCCAGGGTAAGCAGCGGATGCAAAAGGTCCGTAGATTTGGCTCACAATTCGATGCGATGGCGATAGGTGCAAATCAGGCCCCCGCTACCAAGATTTGGCTGTTTATATGCAGCCGACCAGAAAGCCTCGTTTCTACGAGGTTTTTTGCGTTTGGGGACGGGGCGCCCGCAGGACCCCTTCACAGAGTTCAGGGTAAGACGGGGCCGAGTAGGCCCTGCAGAGGCGCCCGCCGCCGACTCGGGCGCGTTGATCTTTCTCAAGTCCAATTTCTGACCGGCGATGCCTACAGGTCTCTTGGCGCGATATGGCCCGACATTTGCCTGCGTTCGGAGTGAAAATGAACAAGAAGCAGGACAGCAAATCATACGATTGCTAGTTCAAATCATGTAACAAATAGGTGCGAACATGATGAATCGAGCACTACTTGCGATTTTACTTCTTGGTTTTGCTGTCTTTTTTGCAGCTTGTGGCGCGGTTCAGCCTACTGATCCACTGCCATCCTGGAGTGAAGGCGAGACTAAGACGGCAATCACTCGTTTCGTCACGAATGTCACAACAGAAGGAAGCCCAGACTTCGTCCCTTCTGCGCAACGCATCGCTGCGTTTGACAATGACGGTACGCTTTGGGTTGAGCAGCCCGTGGTGCAGCTTGAATTCATAGCTTATCAAATCAAGAAAATGTCAGGTCAACATCCGGAGTGGAAGACTCAGCAGCCCTTTAAGGCAGTACTTGAAGGTGATCAAAAGTACCTGATCAACGACATTACGAAAAATCATGGAAAGGGATTGCAGGAAATGGTTTTGGCGGCTCATGCTGGGATGACGTTACAAGAGTTCAACGAGGCGGTACGTGAGTTCTTCAACACTGAACAGCATCCGAAATTTAAAAAAAGTTATACCCAGACGACCTATCAGCCCATGTTGGAACTGTTGACCTATCTTCGTGAAAATGGATTCAAAACTTATATCAGTTCCGGTGGTGGCGTCGACCTTATGAGAGTTATCGCGATGGATACCTACGGCATTGTTCCAGAGAATGTGATTGGAACGTTCGCGATTGACTCATTCGAGCAAGTCGATGGCGAATGGAAGGTCGTTAAAGGTGCGAAGAACATGTTCCTGCATGATGCTCTGACCAAGCCGGTAGGTATCAAGTTGCGCATCGGGCGCATCCCGATTTTTGTTGGCGGAAATGTTCGTACGGGAGGAGACATCGGTCAGCTCACGTATAGCCAAACGAATGAGTTGCCGAACTTCCAACTTCTCATAAATCACGACGACGAGGTACGCGAGTTTGCCTATGCTGAACCGGATAACGCGTCACTTGATGCGGCCGAAGCCGGAGGATGGCATGTGGTCAGCATGAAACATGATTGGCAGCGTATTTTCTCTTTTGAGGAATCCAAATAATCTGAGTGATCTGGATAGGCAGCAACCGTGTCGAACGACTGCTAGTGGCCTAAAGCGGACCTCTGCAATGGGGACAGTGGCAGATGAATGGCTCGACGAGCACCTGCTCGAATCGATCCGGCATACTCAACAGACTGCAACTGGAAGGATTACCGGACGACATGGGTGTTCTTGTCTCCAAAAGTCGTAAATTGAGTCCACTAGGCTGGTTAGGCTGGATGCTTTACCAGCCCTACAAGTGGCTTATTTTCGTGCCCATTTTTGTTTTGACCACTCTATTCTTCGGTTCGGCGACGGTCGTACTTTCGATTTTCTTGCCGTCACGATGGGTGAGTCTGATTTGTGGCACCTTTTGGTCGCGGTTGAATGCCTGGCTGACACCGATGTCTGTGAATGTCACGGGTCGGGAAAATATTGATCCTCAACAATCCTATGTAGTTGTTGCGAATCACCAGAGTCTCTACGATGTTTTCGTGCTTTACGGTTTCTTAGGCATTGATTTTAAATGGGTGATGAAGCAAGACTTGAGGCGCGTTCCTGGTCTCGGAATTGGCTGCGAGAAACTGGGCCACGTCTTTGTCGACAGGTCGAACCGTCGGGCTGCTTTGGCGTCGGTTAAGGCGGCTGAAAGCAAGATCTGCAACGGAACTTCGGTGGTATTTTTTCCTGAAGGAACGCGCAGTCGCGATGGCGCGCTCCGACCATTCATGAAAGGCGCATTTCGTTTTGCTCTTGATCTAAACTTGCCGATCTTGCCGGTGACGATCGTTGGTACACGGGAAATCCTTCCTTCAGATAGCCTTGATCTATTGCCCGGAAAGGCGCGTCTCATCATTGATGAGCCAATACGTGTCGACGGTTTGGATGCGAAAGACATTCCGCGCCTCATGGAGCAGGTGCTAAGTGTCTTTAAGGATCGTCGGTCATATTAATTTCCCCTGGTTGATCGACGGGAGAGCTTCACGCCAACCTTGACCAGCCCCGCAGTCTGCTGCAACGCCTTTAACACCCTCGGAGTACCGGCATCAGCATCCAGCCGATGTCGGTTTAGCTGGGTCGCACGAGCCTCATCGCTGGCAGAGATCAGCAGCTCCAGCAACACATCCAGGTTATAGGATTCCTGGCCGGGCAGCAGCGAGATCGGCACAGCCAGGCTTTCCTCGGACAGGCCGAGTGACTGGTGGGTATAACGCAGGGCTGCCATCATCGACTCGACTTTCCTGCTGCCTGAATCCGCCAGGTCGTAAGGCGGATGCCAACTATCCGCGGGCGGGAGCTTGTCGTTGTGTGTGGTCACCAGCAGCAGCGGCGGTTTCTTTCTGGCGAGATGCTTCTCGAAATAGCCGCACCATTGCTCGAAAAATTGCCTGTCCAGAGCCTTTGCCGGCTGGTTCGCCTGGCATACCCAGAGGAGTAGATCGACTTTGACGGCTTCTTGAAGCAGGGCTTTCGAAGTACTTTCCTTGCCATCGAGCCCGGGCGTATCGATCAGGTAGATCTCGAGGTCATTCGCCAGCTGCATGGGATGGTAGTGAATTCCGGAAGTCGCCGGCAGCGGATCGGTCTCTGCCACGCACTGCTGCTTCAGCGCATTGATCAAAGATGACTTTCCAGCATTGAGTTGCCCCACTAACATGACTGACAGCGGCTTTAGCTCCACCTCTTCCGGCTTGTCCTGGGCTTTCCGGTAGGCCAGCATTTCCTCCTCTGAGAATTTCAATCGGCCGCTGTACAGGTCGATGCCCACTTGTGTCACCTGCTCAAACAAGACGACCCTGATATTTTTCTGCATGTGCTGGCCCAGGTCACCCATGTACTTCGATGCCAGTTGTGAACTGAATTCGCGAGCCAGCCCGGTCAGCGGATTTATCCCGATACGCAGCGCGCTGATAAACGGAGACACATATCTGTATATCCTCAATGCCGTATCGGTATGGCGGGTCAGCGTCCTTACCGTTGAGATCTTCATGTCATGCGCCAGCGGCATGTACTCGACGACTTGCGCCCGGTATTCCTTGCTCCAGGTCTCCAGCATCAACAGCAGCTCGGGGAGGCTGAAAGCAAACTCGGCATCTTTGTCGTTGCCGTGATAGGCGCTCGCCACATAGGTGAGTTGGTCGAACATAGCGCGAGGAATGTCATCCCAGGGAGTAGCGGCCAGCTCCGCCTCCTCGATATGGGCGACACACTGGCGCCATACCTGCTGGTCGTGGTCTGACCATTCCGGCCGCGGGTCCAGGTGCTGTGGCGGTTCATCGGCCTGTTCCACGGGCCTGGCCAGGATACGGCGAATGCCCCAGGACAGCATGGCCAGCAGCAGCAATGCGCCGCTGAACCACCAGAACCAGCCGGATTGCCACAAATAAATCAATCCCAGCAGCCATAACAGCAACCCGGGTAAAAGCCACAACAACATCCCCGCCAAGTAGAATTCAGTGGAGCGCTCCCGCAGCAATTTGCGCAGCAGATCCCTCATTCGTGCGTCACCCTGGTGGCTTCCTTACCTGCCTGCCGGCCCTGCTTCATGGCGTCCTGATAGACTGATTGCAAAGCGCCATCGTCAATCACCGTCGCCGTTTTTTTGTGATAAAGGTAACTGCAGGCGGCGCGCCCCAGGGCGTAGGTGCTGGCATAGCTAACGGTAACGGCAAACGCACCTCCTGCCAGTTGACCAAAACCCGGCACGAGTTTGCCCAGCTGCCGCGCGGCCAGGCTGGTGACATAGCGCAACGCGAAGCTGGTGCCCAATGCAGCGCTGAATTCGGAGAAGTTGCGTTTGTTCCAGCGCATGCCGTACTTCCGGGACAAGCTGTGCAGCATTTTTCCCTGAATGGCCGGCACACTCACCAGTCCCACTACCGGAATGGCGTCACTGGCCGCGGCAGTGCCCGCATACCACAGCACGTCCGTCTTGAGCTGATCGAAATTGTCTTGTTCCGCATCGTGATGGGCGCTCTTGAGCAACCAGAGACTCAACTCGGGCACCTTTTTTCCGATCAAGTCACGCAGTCGATCGGCCCCCAGGTCGTTGAGGCTGCCGTCGCTTCGCTCACTGAAAGCGGTGATGCAAGAATCCACGGGTTTGCCCCAGACTGCCTCTATCTCATCCTGCCGCACCTGAACAGCCCGGCGCCGGTCGTGCTCATTTTCAAGCTCATCTGCGCCGGTGTGTACCGCAATGATCGCCGAACGGCTGATGTGCCTGGCCGACGTGCGGATTTTTTTGAGCGCGCCCAGCACGGCGCTCTGCTCACCGTCCCGCATCCGGCTAACAACCAGAAGGGCGTGGCTGCTGTGGCTAAGCGCGTCGAGATCTGCGTCGACCTCGTAATCGACATCCCCCAAGCCCCGGGTATCCAGAAAACGCAGAATGGGGCGTTCCTGCGGATAATCAAAATAGCTGGAATCGCGGGTACAGGGCATGAAGCCGTTGCCGATCTTCGCTCTGGAATGCCCGGTCAACTGCTGCACGATTGACGACTTGCCAGCCCCGGTTTTGCCCAGCATCCAGATTACCGGCAATTGCAGATCGCATTGTTGCCAGGCCTTCTTCAGTTCGTCATCGGAGGGCGGATTGATGACATAGTCGTAAATCCTGCCAGCGAATTTTTTCATTTTTTCCTGAACCCGCTTGTCAACGATTGAATGCGACGGCCGCTCTCCCTCAATAGGGCTTAGAGTAAAGAGCTGAATGTGTCACGCATCTATTGGGATTTCACAAATACAGTCTTCAGCGCAAAAGGATCGACCCGCTGTCGTATTTGATCTCCAGTATCAGCTGTCCACGATTGGTGAAAAAATAGGAATTGACGCTTTCCAGCATTCTGCTGAATAGCTGCTCCTGGGAGTCCTCGCAGAACATTCGGGTAGCCGCCATCTGTTCAAACCGAATCCGGTGTTCATCGACACGATAATTGCCGCGCATCGTGTTGCAGTCGGTTGTAACCAGCAGCGTTCCGTCTTGCTCGAACGTCAGGCTGAACACGCCTGGCTCAACGGGTGCGTATACGTCGCCATTGTTGTAGGTGGTTTTCACCCAGGACCAGGTTTTCATCTGTAATATCATACGCGCGGGATCGGCTTCTCCTTCAAAATTCCGAGCAACCTGGGTCAATTGCCGGGTATCCGGGTCGTAAACTCTGCCTTCGGAGCACGCTATTTCGTTTATAAGTAACTGAAACTATTAACACTAATTGGCACGGCGCCCATTGCAATTGCAGTACTCTGCACAACCGTGCAGCACTCAGTCACACAGATCTCACACAATTCCCAAGATTTGAGTATGTTGCCTATAGGCAACATCCATCATAGTATATCCATGAAACTGAGGGTCTACGAGACGAATTCCGGTCGACGGCCGTTTGTTGAGTGGTTCGAAAGATTGGACGGGCAACGCCAGGCATCTGTCAGAAGACGACTACGTGCCGTCGAAGAGCATGATCATATGGGAGACTGTTCATCACTGAGAGGCGGCTTGTATGAAATGCGACTGGCGGGCCGCGTTGGCCTAAGAGTTTATTTTGCAGACATAGGCGGAGCAATTGTGCTTTTGCTCGGAGGCTCGGGGAAGAGCGATCAGACGCGAGCGATAAAACGAGCGAGAGAAAGATTGAAGGATTTTCGGGAACGAAACAGTGAGTAAGAAGGTTAAGGCAGCAGGATCTTGGAACATGAAAGAGGATCTCTACGAAGACCTTAAGGATTCATCGTATGCTGCCGCGTACGTCAACGAAGCGCTTCTTGAAGGCGATGAGGTCGTATTCAAAACCGCGGTTGCAGATGTTATCCGGGCCCGCGGCGTTGGCAAGGTCGCCGAGGCTGCCGGAATCAATCGCGTTACGATTTTCAAAACCCTGAAACCGGAAACACGCACGTCATTTACGACTTATCATTCCTTGTTAACGGCATGCGGCATCGATTTTGCCACGCGTCCGATCAAGCCAAAAACGTCATCCAGATCTGCACGAAAATAGGAAAATGGCGCGCCCGACAGGATTGATTCCTCGCTACGCTCGTCACCCCTTCGGGGCGCACTACGTGCGTCCGTCGGCCGACTGCGTCGGCCTCGGGTCGAACCTAAGGTTCGAACCCTATAAGGACTCTAGAAACAAAAGACCCCTCTGAAAAGGGGTCTTTATGTTTCTGGCGCGCCCGACAGGATTCGAACCTGTGACCCCTGCCTTCGGAGAACTAAACCTGTCTAATGTGTCAGTGGTTCTCGATCGGCGCTAATCGTTATCTTTCTGATTAATAGAGATTAGCCGGACTACAGCTCGCACGCCGATTAATCTCGATTGCCTACTCTTCTACCGGTCACCGTCGAAACTGGTCACGAAACTAGGTGCGATTTTGGTTCCTTTCTTGTCCTGTATTCTCCCAAGAACCGGCGATATTCCGGCAGCATCTTCCGCCCCAATTGAAACGCTCGCTGAACGACGAATTACGTCGATAGAGCACTGCCAAAGGTTGGCAGTGCTCTCGGATAATCACCAAAGAACCGCATGGTTCGTAGCCAGAGACGCTATTCTGACTTTCCCCATGAATACACAGTGTTATGGAGTCATACTATTCCATAGTATTCCTCGCTCTCAGTCCGTAAGCCCCTGATTTGGAGCAAAAGCCAGGCGGTAATGGGGCTTTTATGCAGCAAGAATGGGCTAGAGATCGTTGACAGCCTGGAATACGATCTTATAATAATGATTATAATTTCGTGCAGAAAGGATATCGCAATGGTCAAACTCAAAGTAAGAGCTGTCGGCACGTCCGCGGGTGTCATTCTGCCAAAAGAAGCCCTTGCGCATTTGGGCGTACACGAAGGCGACGAACTGTTTCTCGTAGAGAGTCCAGACGGCTATCAGGTCACGCCGTACGACCCGAATTTCGAAAAGCAACTGGAAAGCGCCCGCAAAGGAATGGACGCGTATCGGAACACGCTTCGCGAACTGGCAAAGTGAAAGAACCGATCTGGCTCATTAAGTCTGCCGTTCTCGCAGTCCACAATATGATGATTGCCCGATTCGGCGGAACCGATGGTATTCGTGACGAAGGGCTTTTCGAATCCGCCCTAGCCCGGCCAGCGAATATTTATCAGTACGATCATAACGCGCGGATCACACAACTTGCCGCGGCATATGCTGGCGGCATTATCCAGAACCATCCATTCGTCGATGGCAATAAGCGCACAGGTTTCATGGCAGCGTATGTGTTTCTAGACATCAATGGATCGACATTGATCGCGGACGAAGTTTCGGCCACCGCGATGACGTTGTCGCTAGCGGCGTCAGAAGTCGATGAGAATGACTATGGAATTTGGCTGGCTAACAATATCGAGGACTAGCAATAACGCGCCCGGAGATGACTGCACACATGTGACGATGACGAAATCAGACGTCGATTTCGTCGTTCGGACTCTACGTGAAAGCGTCATTGCTGCGCTTGCAACTCTTGAGAAAGAGGGATTCTGGCCGCCTGCCCAAGGGTGACAGTGGGTTAGTTCCCGACATGCCGGACACACGAAATGAAAAAGGAATCAGTTGATACTGAGCTTGCGGAACTCATCGAATCGGTGAGGATGTGTCGGCTCTGCGAAAAGTCACTGCCGCTCGGACCACGACCGGTGCTGCAGGTCGATTCCCGAGCAACGATCCTCATCGCAGGACAGGCACCAGGTCGGCGCGTTCATGAATCCGGTGTACCGTTCGATGACCCGAGTGGCGACCGTTTGCGTGACTGGCTGGGGATTACACGAGACGTGTTTTACGATGCAAGCAAAGTAGCCATCCTGCCGATGGGATTCTGTTACCCGGGCACCGGAAAATCCGGTGATCTGCCGCCCAGACCGGAATGCGAGCCAGCCTGGCGACAGCAACTACTCGACTGCCTCGAGAACATCGAACTTACGCTTGTGATCGGTCTGTACGCGCAAAAGTCACACCTTCCCGACGCGAAAAAGAACCTGACCGAAACCGTCCGTGCATGGAAGGAGTTCGACAAGGGCCTGATACCACTGCCGCACCCCAGTCCACGGAACAACATCTGGCTGAAAAAGAACCCGTGGTTCACCGAATCGCTACTACCACAACTCAGGCGGTCTACAAAACGAGCGCTTAGGGTAAATCGCGGGGCGGGATAGGGATCTGATTGTCATGACTATTCGCTCGTCTGCGTTACGGCAACCACTAAAAGAACACCGGCGCCCATTACAACCAGATAGATGCGCGCAATCCCGTCGAGCCCCAGCACGAACGGGAGGATTACAAAGGCGATACCCGCCAGCGTGTCGAACAACAGGTGCGTCTTGAACGGTATCGCCTTCACGGCACTGAATGTGTAGTCGGTGAAGAGACTGTAGACGATGAGGCCGACACCGCCAGCGACGGATGCCCACTGCGCAATCATCGATTGCTCTCCGATGCCGAGAACGAAAGGTGCAATGATCAGAACCATTGCGGCAGCGTAATCGCCAAGGCCGTGCAGCTTGGCACTTAGAAACTTCATTTGGCGCTCCCGTTCAGTATCTCCCTGTCCTTGCCGCCAAGCGGTGTATGGCATCCGATGCATAGCGGAGCGCGCCCGGACAGGTTGGCGCCCTGGTAGTTAAACACTGAACCGTCCGGATTGTACTCGGCCCAGAACCAGTTGTTGTTGTTCGGGTCGTAGCCCTCCTCACGCTGAAACATGATAGCCAGAGGTTCGTTGTTTTCATCCGGACCGGCCGCGTACACACTCTTGGGCGTTAGAGCTTCTTCGGCACCATAATTGTGCTTGATGAGCAGCCGCCCTCGCTGCCCATCAATGACGGCCTCTGTCGCAATGAATTCCTGGATACTGCCGTGAGGCCGCGAGCCGACAAACGGGAAACTCCGTATTCGCCCCTCTCCGATCAGTCCGTTTTCTGCCATATACGACCAGACTTTTGCCGCGTAGGCATCGTCCTTGGCTGTGCCGGCACTCTTGGCGTCATCAGCGGCAACCGAAAACGCTGAATACGAAAGTGCCGCCACGATTGCGGCAAACACCCCGACAGTCATCGTAACCAAGCGTGACATTGGCTATTTCCCCGCCGTCAGTGAGTCGGACGTGCCACCCACCGCGTCCTTGCCTGTTGCCTTGCCACCGCGCAGCACCGGATAGTACTGGGTAAAGACGAAGTCGTCGGCTGCCGCTGCCGCGTGACAGCTATTGCACGACTCTGTCGGGAATGCCGTCGCCGTAGGCGTAAGTTTCTTGTGGTCTGGCGTAGAGAAACTGTAGTAACCCCAGTTGCCCGGCTCGTCCGGGAAGTGCTTTTTGCTCTTGATAGTGGCCTCGAGACCTATGAACTCACCCTGGAAATAGCCATTGCCGCTGACAGCTGCCTTGGAGCCGACGCTGACAAGCTCTTTGATCAGAATCGTCCCTTCACGAAATTCGCCGGTCTTCTTCCAGTGCTTCCAGCTCTTGGGATCGATATAGACGTTGTGGTGTTCGGGAAATGCGGCTTTGCCGTCGTTCATGTCATTAGGAGTTACCGGCGTGCCAACGTAAACCCACTCACGGTAACCGGTCGGGCGCTCGAGCTTCCCTTCCTTGATCTCGTATGCATCGGCCTGTGCGACATCAGGAATTATTGCGATTGCGGTAATTGCGGCCAAGGCCACTAGAACTGTCCTCATTGAGCTTGCTCCTTACAATGAAAAAGCCGCTTTGGCCACAGAATGCGAGCCATCGGCTGAAGGTCACTGTAGGGGTTCTACCCGCGGCGAAATAGTACGAGCTTGCTAGGAGGGGTACGTTATTGCTGTCGCCGGAATTGGCTTGGCGTCGTGCCAACAATCCGCCTGAAATGGCGACGGAAGTGGCTCTCGTCTGCGAACCCGAGCTCGCAGGCAATGTCAGCGATCGTCTTCCCTGGAATGCGACGCAGCAAGTCACGAGCTCGTGCGATGCGCAGCTGCAGCTGGTATTCGTGGGGCGGAAAACCGGTCGCACGCTTGAACACGCGGGCAAAGTGGAATGGAGAGAGGTTGAATGCGGCCGCGAGTTCCGACAAAGCGATGTTCTCATCCAACCTGTCGTTAAGAATTTCTATGCTTCTTTGACAGTCGCTCGCGGAAAATCCGGCCGTGTCTCGGTCGGGCGGAATGTCGGTGAGCGACGCCTTACTCAATCGAAAGATACGTGCAGCTATCAACTGCAGCAGCGACGAGGTTACGAGGTCCTTGCCGAGTCCGACCGTCGCCGTTTCGTCGCGCAGTTGGTGCAAGAGGTTGTTGAGACCATGATCAAAAATTCGGAAAAGAGGTGCGAGTGTTGGGCGCCCGCCGTCTTGCTTTTCGAATTCGCCGCCGACGCTTGAGAGGAATGATGGCAGCATCGTCAAGTGGACAGATTCGGACTTGTAACTCCAGTCCCACTCCATCGGAAATCCTGACGGCACGAAAGTAACGTGACCTTGAGGGCAATTTTGCCACTCGCGTCGGCCGTCGGCTGTGCGCAACACTGAGCGAACTTCCTCGCCCTCCACAGGGCTGCCAACGCTGCACAAAAGCATATGTTCGCGTTGACCATGCGCAAGACTAACCCCTCCGGGTGGGCGACTACGCACGAGCAGCTCGGCCCCGACGCCGAAGGACGTACGCGACTCGATCGAAGTCGGGTCGACGAGAGATGCAGATTGAGCTTGCGCTACGGAACTCATCCAGAAATTATATAGGTACTTGGGTTCGACGGCATGCAGATCAGGTTTCAGTTACCGCTGAAATTAGTTGTGCCACGGCAATGAGAGGAGATTCTTGCGATGTATTTGGAGTGAGATGCATGCCGTGTCTCGGATTCGGTACGGAGAGCTTGATTCCTCGCTTCGCTCGTCACCCTGCGGGCGCCTTTGGCGTCTGTCGGAACGCTACGCGTTCCTCGAATCGAACTCCCGACCACCTGGTTCGTAGACAGGTATTCCCGGCGCCATGAGATCGACTACCTGTCAGCGAGCGTCGGTTTGGTCACAACATGGTCACGTGGTGGTCACAACGCACTCATGCGAAGTCCGCCAAGACAACGTAACTCTATGAAAAATATGGCGCGCCCGACAGGATTGATTCCTCGCTACGCTCGTCACCCCTTCGGGGCGCACTACGTGCGTCCGTCGGCCGACTGCGTCGGCCTCGGGTCGAACCAAGGTTCGAACCTTAGGGACTCTGGAAAACAAAATGACCCCTCTGAAAGGGGGCTCTTTATGTTTCTGGCGCGCCCGACAGGATTCGAACCTGTGACCCCTGCCTTCGGAGGGCAGTACTCTATCCAGCTGAGCTACGGGCGCTGTGTTGTAAATGACACGGCATTCTATCGCGACAGTGCAGTCGCCTTCCAGACTACATCGTATGCAACCAAGCGTCGTAATGGCCAGTCGAACGAATGATCATGCAGCGAAGTATTCTGTCCAGCAGAGCTCCGAGCGCTGTGAATCCCTTCGGAACGTTGTCAAAGCCTGCAGGCAGATATTGGTCTGCTGCCAGGTGTCCTGCACGTCAGTCGCGAACTATTGCCGCTGTTGCAACGGCAGGGCTCACCCGCAGCCGAGAAGCTGCCGATGGCTCGAGGTCGCTTCAGCATGTAGAGTTTCACTATGCACCTCAATCCGAAGAAAATTCATAGTGAGACGAATGCGCTCTTCCTCGATGTGGATGGTACCTTGCTTGAAATCAAGGATCGGCCGGAGGACGTACGCGCGGATACCGGACTTATTGCGCTGCTCGAGCAATTATTATTGCTCTTCGATGGTGCAATGGCGCTCGTCAGCGGTCGATCAATTGAAGACATCGACCGCATTTTCAATGGCGTGAGTTTTCCGGCGGTCGGTGCCCACGGCGCGGAGCTGAGGCCGTCGTCCACGACCGCCGATGCCCCAACACCAGAGCCATTACCCGATCGGGTGCTCGAGCGATTGCATGATTTCATAGATCGATACGACGGGCTGCAGTTGGAGCAAAAGCAGGGCGGTGTTTCCCTGCATTACCGACGCGCTCCGGAATTGCACAAGCAATGCCGCTCGTTAGTGCAACAGCTGATGCTTGAGCTCGGGCCGAATTTTCGACTGATAGAAGGTAAGATGGTCTTTGAGATTGCGCCGCAACAACACAACAAGGGCGAGGCAATCCGTCAGTTGCTCGAGGCACCCGCGTTTTCCGGCAGGCAACCGGTCTTCATCGGCGACGACGTGACCGATGAGGATGGCTTTGTTGTCGTCAATGCAATGCGCGGCTTGTCAATACGGGTTGGCGAGGAAAAGCCGACAGCGGCACGCTACATGCTCAACAACGTCGGTGAAGTAAGAGACTTGCTGCAGACGATCGTGGAGCTGAACAATACTCATCTTGAATCACGGAGGACACACGGTGACAACTCTTAACCTCGGGCTTATCGGCAACAGCCAGATCTCCTCGTTAATCGATGAGCGCGGAACCATGGTTTGGTCTTGCATGCCGCAACTGGACTCGGATCCGGTCTTCTGCCGTCTGTTGCGCCGCGATGATGAAAAAGAGTTGCCCGGCTTTTTCGAAATCGACCTTGTTGAGTTCAAGCACAGCGAACAGCACTATCAGACCAACACAGCGATTCTGACCACCATTCTTTATGACCAGAACGGTGGCGCTGTAAAAATCACGGACCTGGCACCCCGTTATGAATACGTTGGCCGAACATTTACGCCAATGATGATTCTGCGCCGCGTTGAACCGCTGTCCGGCAGTCCGCGAATACGCATCCGACTGCAGCCCGCTCGTGACTATGGCGCGAGCGCCTGTGAGATCACACATGGCAGCAATCACATTCGATACCTCGGCGCCGACACTGTGTTCCGCCTCACGACAAACGCGTCACTGACACATGTCATCGAGCAAAACACGTTTGTCCTAGATCGGCCGCTTTACCTGATACTCGGTCCGGACGAGACGATTCGCGAGTCCTGCGGCGACGCCTTCCATACCCACTACCGGGCCACTCAGGACTACTGGCACCGCTGGTCGCGCGGCCTCTCTATCCCATTCGAATGGCAGGATGCCGTAATTCGTGCGGCGATAACGCTCAAACTCTGCACCTTCGAGGACACGGGTGCCGTGGTCGCGGCATTGACTACGTCGATACCGGAAGCGGCCAATAGCGGCCGAAACTGGGACTACCGCTTCTGCTGGCTACGGGACAGTTACTTTGTCGTGCAGGCGCTGAATCGTCTCGGCGCAACGCAGACCATGGAGCGATACCTGTCCTACATTATGAACATAGCGGCCGAGGCCGGTGACAATGAACTCAAGCCACTGTATGGCATCAGCGGCCGCTCAGAAACTGATGAATCCATTGTCGAGACATTGTCCGGATACCGCGGCATGGGCCCGGTGCGTCGCGGCAATCAGGCGTTCGAGCAGGTCCAGCACGATGTTTACGGCGCGGTCGTTCTCTCGTCGATGCAGGTCTTTTTCGACCGTCGGCTCATAAAGTCCGGCACCGTAGCCGACTTCAAACGCCTCGAGGCACTGGGTGAGTGGGCACGACGCAAGTACGACCAGCCTGACGCCGGCCTGTGGGAATATCGCGGCCGTAAGCGCGTGCACACGTTCTCCAGCATCATGTGCTGGGCGGCGTGTGACCGGCTTGCGAAGATTGCCGGCCGGATCGGCGAAGCGGAACGCGCCATTTACTGGCGCCAGATCGCAGAAAAAATTCATCTTGAAGTTGAGCAACGCGCCTGGGATGAGGAACAGGGCTCTTTTACCGAAAGTTTCGGCCGTCCCGAGATGGACGCCAGCCTCCTCACCATGAATGACCTCGGCTTCATAAGCGCTGACGATCCACGCTTCGTCTCGACCGTCGACTGCATCGGGCGCCATCTAAGACGTGATAAACATCTGTTTCGCTACATCGCAGCCGACGACTTTGGTGAGCCGGAAAACGCGTTCAATATCTGCACGTTCTGGTACATCGACGCCCTGGCGAGCATCGGCCGGGTCGATGAGGCGCGTGACCTTTTTGAAAACATGCTGTCGCTGCGCAACCCGCTCGGGTTGTTGTCAGAGGATATCGACCCGCAGTCCGGGGCGCTCTGGGGTAACTTCCCGCAGACGTACAGCATGGCTGGTATCATCAACGCCGCGGTGCTCCTGAGCCGCTCTTGGGAAGAATCTGTTTGATACGAAAGTCGACAAAGAGATGAGTTTAAAAACTGAAAGCCGTCTGATAATCGTATCCAACCGGGTCGCCATGCCGATGAAGCACGGCGGCGCAGCCGGCGGTCTGGCCGTGGGCATACTGGCGGCTTTGCAGGACCACGGCGGTATATGGTTCGGTTGGGATGGAAAGCTGACTGCAAGCAGTGAGGCCGGTACGCCCGAGGTGGTGAGAAAGGGCAATATCGATTACGCGACGATCTCTCTAAACGAAACCGATTTTGAGCGCTACTACAACGGCTACAGCAATCGCGTCCTGTGGCCGGTCTGTCACTACCTGCTCGATTTCATCCAGTACGAGTCAGCTGACTTTGATGCATACCGGCGCGTCAACGCTCAGTTTGCGCGCAAGCTGGCCGCCATGGTCAAGCCCGATGACATTATCTGGGTGCATGATTATCACCTGATTCCATTGGCGGCAAAATTGCGCGACGCCGGCATCGGCAACCCGATCGGGTTTTTCCTGCACGTACCATTTCCGAGCTACGAGGCATTTCGAGCGGTGCCGGGCCATGAATACCTGGTGCGTTCCTTGTGCGCCTACGACGTTCTGGGCTTCCAGACGCCGGGCGACCTGGCCGCGTTCGAGACATGCATTCGTGAGCCGATCGTCGACGCCGAGTTCCGCAGCGATCACGTCATCACGATGCCCGGTGGCACCGTAGTCGCTGACGCTTTCCCGATCGGCGTAGACGTCGACGGTATTGCCGCACTGGCTCGTGGCGCGATCGAAAACAAACGTGTGCGGGATATGGTGAAGAGCCTCGGTGCCCGCCAGCTGATCATCGGTGTCGATCGGCTGGATTACAGCAAGGGGCTGACAAAACGGTTTCTCGCCTACGAGCGCCTGCTGGAGAAATATCCCAACGGGCAAAACATACTCACTTTCATGCAGATTGCGCCACCGACACGCACTGGCGTACGCACCTACGACGATATTCGCTCGGAACTCGAGCAGTTGTCCGGCCGTATCAACGGTCGCTTTGCCGAAACTGACTGGGTACCGATCCGTTATCTGAACAAGGGCATTTCCCGGAAGCCGCTGATGGGGATGTTCAGGAGCGCCAGCGTTGGCCTGGTCACTCCCGTGCGAGATGGCATGAACCTGGTCGCGAAAGAATTCCAGGCCGCACAGGATCCTGAAGATCCAGGCATGCTGGTGTTATCCAGCCTGGCCGGCGCGGCCTGCGAGCTGCAGGAGGCCGTTATCGTCAACCCGCACGACCTTGACGACGTGGCTGACGGCATCGCAACGGCGGTCAACATGCCGCTTGACGAACGCAAGGAGCGACATGCGGCCATGATCGCGACCTTAAAAAAGAATGACATCAACGCCTGGCGCACACGGTTCATCAGCGCGCTGCAACGCAAGGCCTGACCACCATGATGGCACCCGTCTTGCGAGTGCGAACTGTATCGCGACCAATGCAGAAGTACGATCCTATAACTCATCCTGGTGCACGGCGTTTTCCTGGCCTGCATGCTCTTGCGACATCTTGGCAATGAGCGCCTCCGTGTCGCGCAGTTCTCTTTCCAGTTGCGGATCCGCTGCCTCATTTAACGCGGTCGTGATCTCATGCCGCGCTTCTTCGAAACGATGCTGACGCGCGAGCGCCATCGCCAGGTTATTGCGCGCCGCGACGGCCCCCGGATTCGACTCGAGCATCGTGCGGAAGTACGTTTCAGCCGAAATATTGTCGCCCGCGGCCAGCGACGTGTTGCCAAGACCGAACAATGCGACGGGATCGTTAGTCCACGTCTTCAGGGCCGTGCGCCATGCGGTTACCGCCGCATCGCTTCGACCAGCTTTTTCCAGCGCCGCAATCGACTTCAGATATCGAAGACGGTCCACTCGGGTCGGCAATTCAGTCGGCCGCAGTACGACGAATCCCCAGAAGTTGCTGCGACGCCAGGTTCGCAGGAATGTTGTTAACGACGTGAGTCTGCGGTGGTCGACGCCGGAACGGAGGATGACCCTGTCTCGCTCGGCATCGATGCCGATAACCACAGCGAAATGCCAGCGTGGTATTGCGGCAATACCCAGGTTTTGCAGCACGACAACCGGACGACCCGCCGTCAGTTCGTCCCACAAAACCTGCAGCGTCCCATCGATGACATAAGGAAGCCGGCCCGCCGTTCTGGTCGCTGCCAGCATCTCGACCTGGAGGCTGCCCCGCTTGCCGGGCAAATACACGCGATCGACCAGTTCCTGCAGATCGACCGTCGCTCCACTGCTGCTCAGTGCGGTTGCAAGAGCTGCGGGCCCACACTGAAATTGGCGCTGTGGGAAGAACGGGGTGTCGCCGAGTTCGACGGACCGATTCAGACCTTGCAGATCAGCAACATCGGCCGGAATCGATGCACACGCCGAGAGAAATAACATGACGGCTGGCGAAAGCCAGACGCGGGAAAGCCCGTATCGTTTCAGGCGATGCTCCGCGTCAGATGCTTTTGAAGACGTCGGTTACGCCCACGAGTTCCAGTATCAACAGCACGAGAAAAACGGCGCCGATTAGAGACAGCGCATCACCGCCGGCAATCTGCCGGTCCATTTCCGCCTCGAGCATCAACAGCTCCAGAATGACTCAAGCTCTGGATACGCTCTGCAACCATCGCCTTGTCAACGCCGAGTGCTTCGAGTTGCCGCGCGACATTGTCGGATGCGAGCATTACGTCGAGTCGCGCGAGGCTCGCGACCCGAGACTCCTGGTCGACGAGGTAACCCGTCTCTATGACGCCGGCGTATGACACCTGCGTGAATCCGGCGCAAACAATTGCAATTGAAGTCAGGTGCAGAAGTCCTGTACGCAAACGGATGAGTTTCATCGCGCGATCTCCGATGGGTTTTAGTCGCGCGCTACTATACCAGTAAAGCCCCGCCGATCGACATGCACTGCAACCAACGTCGGGGTCGGCGGCGCAATTGGAGCCTGTGAGCAAGGATATATCAGGCTTTGTTGTTGTAGACGTGAACATCCCGCGATCCAGACGCCAATAGTCCTGCGGTTTCTCGCCACTCGGCAAACGGCTGACGAGATCATTTCCCGCGATAAGTGCTAGTCTGTTGCGGCCATCACCGTGTCTTCGACGGAGATTGCCGGGAGCGGCGTCACCTCGACGCGGATCATCGATTCGGCCTCTGCAGCACTCAGGATCGGCCTGTCGTATGTCTCGCTGAGCTGCTGTACGGAAACGGTGCTGCAGCCGCTCACTGCCAGAAACACCGCCACCACCATCATTATGTTTAGTTTCCCTGTCTTCATCACGGACCTCCCTGGTCACCTGGTTTTCCTGCCTACTTCTAGTAACGTTACTGGTCCTTAGTGGTTGACCATGGCCGGATATATGACACCAATATTGTGGGCGCTGGCGCCCCGGTAACGCACTTTCAGTACGCGACAACCGTTACCTCGGAGTGGGGGCACGTGCGCGACTAAAATCCCGCACGACAAGGTACAATCGCTATTCCACCAGTGGCATATCGGCCAGGGGGTCTGGGTAATAGACGATGTTTGATTCGGCAGAGCTAGGCCAGAGCGTCAGTAAATCCGAGTTTAAAGAACGCGAACGTGATCTGCGCGAACGCCTGCTGACGTTGCAGTATCGATCGTTCGAACTCGCGCGCTTTCCGGTGCTTATCGACTTCGCCGGCGTCGACGGCGCGGGCAAGGGTTCGACCGTTAACATGCTGAACAAATGGATGGACCCGCGCTGGCTGAGATCCATCGGCTACCAGCTGCCGACAGAGGAAGAACGAGCCCGGCCACGCTTCTGGCGTTACTGGCGAGACCTGCCACCGAAAGGCCGGATCGGCCTGTACCTGAGCGGCCGCTATTCGCGACCACTGCTCGGCCGAGTCTACGGCGGCATCGATGAGCTCGAGTTTGACAGGCGACTCGCGGAGATCATTCGCTTCGAGAACGAACTGGCGGATGACGGCGCGCTGATCCTGAAATTCTGGATGCATCTCAGCAAGGAACAGCAGGAGAAGCGCTTCGACGAGCTGTCAAATGACCCTTTGCGCAGCTACCAGGTCACGACTGACGATCGGCGCAATCACGAGCACTATGACGACTTCATCGCAGCCGCCGAACAGATCATCACGCGGACCAATCGCGGCGGCGCGCCCTGGAATATCGTCGAGGGCGAAAACCCCAACCATCGTCACCTCAGGGTCGGCGAGATCATAGCCGCTGAACTGTCGCGACATCTTGACCAGCATGAGCAGCTGGCATCGTCCGCGACCAGTGCTGAAGCGCCACGCGCAGCCGACGTATCGACGACACGACAGTCGACCGTTTTCGACAAACTCGACCAGACGCTGCGCGTACCGAGGCGCGAATACAAGAAGAAGATGAACAAGGCCCAGGCGCGCCTCGGCGAGCTCGGACGCAAGGCTTTCGATAAGGGCGTGTCGACGGTGCTGGTCTTCGAGGGCCCGGATGCCAGCGGCAAGGGCGGGGCTATCAGGCGCACGGTCTGGAGTCTCGATGCCAGGAAGAGTCGCGTTCACCAGTTCGCTGCACCTACCGATGAAGAACAGGCGCACCACTATTTGTGGCGTTTCTGGAGAAAACTGCCGCGCGCCGGCTACGTCAACGTGTTCGACCGCAGCTGGTACGGTCGCGTGCTCGTCGAGCGTGCCGAAGGATTTGCGACAGAAGACGAATGGCGCCGCGCTTACAATGAGATCAACGATTTCGAACACCAGATCGTCGACCACGACATCCTGCTGCTCAAGTTCTGGTTACACATCAGCAAGGACGAACAGCTTGCGCGGTTCCAGGAGCGTGAGAAATCGCCCTACAAGCACTGGAAGCTCACCGACGAGGACTGGCGCAACCGCGAGCAATGGGATGCCTACGAGCTATTTGCTCAGGACGTGGTGCAGTACACCAGCACGAAGAAAGCGCCATGGATACTCGTCGAGGGCAATGACAAGCTGCACACGCGGCTTAAGGTGATAAAGACCGTTATAGATCATCTTACCGAGCGGGTTAACGGTTCCTAGGGCCGCCGAAGAACGACATTGACTAAACTACTCCGAGTCGGCGGCGTACCGGAACACTTCAACCTGCCCTGGCGGCTCGCGATTGCTGACAACGCATTTTCCGAAACCGGTGCCACGGTAGATTACTCCGACTACCCCGCGGGCACGGGCGAACTGACGCGGGCATTGCGTGATAACGAACTCGATGTCGCGCTCGTACTTACAGAGGGCGCTGTTGCGGACATCGTGCAGCACGACAAAAATCGACTCGTCAAAATTTACGTCGACTCGCCGTTAATCTGGGGCATACACGTTGCAGCGACGAGCGGCATCAAGAACGTCGCGGCGACGCGCGGAAGACGAATAGCAATCAGCCGCTACGGATCGGGCTCACACCTGATCGCAATCGTTGATGCCGCGGAACGTGGTTGGCCAACGGACGACATCGAGTTTGTCGTTGTCGACAACCTCGCCGGTGCACGCAAAGCCTTGGCGAGTGGTAAAGCGGAAGTGTTTCTGTGGGAGCGCCACATGACACAGCCGCTCGTCGATAGCGGTGAGTTTCGCAGGGTCGGGCAGCGTGAAGTTCCGTGGCCGGCGTTTGCCGTGTCCGTCCGGCGGCAAATTCTCGGCTCGCGCGCTCAACAGATTCGTGCGGTACTGGACGTCGTCACGCGATACGCAAGCAACCTCAAGCGCCGCAAGACAGCGCCTTCACTGATCGCAGACACCTATGGGATTCGCCTCGCCGATGCCGAAAAATGGTTGGCGAGTGTGCGTTGGGGAGGCAGCTACCGCCGGCCCACCGCGGCGTTGGCCCGAATTGCGAAAGCCCTGGAAACTCAAGCGGTCATGACCGCCGGACGTTATGATCCAGACAAAGTCTGGCATCACCTGTAAGCATGGTGCGGGCGCTGGCCCGCACGGCAACACGCTTTGTTAGGATAGACGCATTTCTCTTTGTAATTGCAGCTTTGCTTTGGGGTCGCCAGATGAAACGCAAAATCACTCGTCGGGATTTTCTGAATGGCACGCAGGTCGCTATCGGTGCCTCGTTACTAAGTCCCTGGTCTGAAGTCTTTGGTACCGACACACCGAATTTCAGCCTTGGTTCCGACTACTACCCGCCGGCGAAGACCGGTCTGCGCGGCAGCCATCACGGCTCATGGGAAACGATGCATGCGCGGGTCGCCGGCACGACGTGGCCAAGCGAACCGATCGAGGAAGACTATGATCTCGTCGTCGTCGGCGGTGGCATCAGCGGACTTTCGGCCGCGCACTTCTATCGTCGCGAAAATCCGTCGGCACGCATCCTGATACTCGACAATCACGATGACTTCGGCGGCCACGCCAAGCGCAACGAATTTCAGGTCAACGGAAGAACGCAAATCGCCTACGGCGGCACCGAGTCGATCGATACGCCGTCCGGCTATTCCGACGTTTCGAAGGCTCTGCTCAAGGATATCGGCATCGATGTTCAACGGTTCTACGAGTATTTCGACCAGAACCTGTACGACAAGATGGATCTCTCCTACGCGATCGCCTTCGACAAGGAAACCTACGGCACGCGCAAGCTCGTCACGGGTTATGGCAGCAGGCCGTGGCAGGAGTTTGTGGCAGAGACGCCGCTCAGCGAAAAAGCAAAGGCCGACCTCGTACGTGCGTTCACCGACGAGCGCGATTACTTGCCGGGGATGAGCCGCGACGAGAAAGTCGCGCTGCTCAGCAAGATCAGTTACCGCAGCTTTCTTAAGGACTACGTCAAGGTCGACGAGCAGGTACTCGAAATGTACCAGCGCTGGGGCATGAGTTACTGGTGCGTCGGCATGGACGAGGTGCCGGCCGTCTACATTCTCGGCTACACGGACGGCGGCGGCATGCCCGGTCTGGAGCATACGGTGCGACAAGAAGGCGGGCGCGGCAGCGAACCCTACATATTTCATTTTCCCGACGGCAATGCGTCTGTTGCGAGGCTCCTGGTAAGAAGCCTTATTCCCGACGCTTTGCCCGGTTCAACCATGGAAGACAGCGTTACGGCACGCCTGGACTACAGCAAGCTCGACCGGGAGGGTGCGCGGCTGCGCATTCGTCTAAACAGCACGGCGGTAAACGTTGCCCATAGCGCTGACTCGAAAGCCGTCAACGTGACCTATGTACACTCGGGTGACGCACACACCGTACGCGCAAAGAAATGCATCATGGCCTGTTACAACAGCGCCATCCCGTATATCTGCCCGGACCTGTCGGATAAGCAAAGAGCCGGGCTGGCTTACAACGTCAAGGTGCCGCTGACCTACACCAAAGTGATGGTGCCGAACTGGCGTGCGTTTGCCGATCTCGGCGTTCGCTTTGTTTATTACACGAACGATTTCTACAAGCAGGTGGAACTCGACTACCCGGTTACGATTGGCAATTACCAGTTTGGCGCCGACCCTGATCAGCCGATGGCACTGCACATGTGCCATGTCCCTTACTTTGACGACATCCAGGGCCCGGAACAGTGGCGCGCCGGCCGACGCAAACTGCTCGAGACGCCGTTCTCGACGTTCGAACATCACGTCCGTGATCAACTCGATCAGGCGCTGTCGGGCGCGGGATTCGATGCCGACAGGGACATCACGGCGATAACGGTAAACCGCTGGGCGCACGGCTATTCCTACAGCCCGGACCTGTTGTGGGAACCCAAGTACAAATCAGACGATGACAAGCCCTGGGTTATCGGCCGGCAACCTTTTGGTCGTATTAGCATCGCGAACTCGGACGCCGGTGCCGCCTCGAACACCAATTCCGCGATCAGCCAGAGTTACCGTGCCGTGCAGGAAGCGCTGTCAGGCTAGAAAAATCAGCCGGGGTCTGACCCCGACTAAAAATTTCGGTTCGACCCCGGTTTGGCGTCTGCTCCAGCGAACTCTATATACTCGCCCGCATGCACATTGATCCCGCACTGCCCGTCATCGTCGGCGCCATCCTGGCAATCCTGCTGATTGGTCTGGTGCTGCGGGCCTTGCGCCAACCGCAGATCGTCGGGTACCTCATCGCCGGTCTCGTGATTGGACCGCACGGATTCGCTCTGCTCGAAGACCCCGAGATGATTGGCCGCCTGGGCGGCGTTGGCTTGATCGTACTGCTGTTTTTTGTCGGCATGGAAGCCTCACCGGGTAGCCTTCTGAGCCGCTGGCGACTCGCGATCTTCGGCGTCATCCTGCAGGTCGCCGTGACCGTCGCCGCCGTTTGGGTCATCGGCGTCTATTTGGACTGGACTCTGCCGCAGATCGTACTTATCGGTTTCGTTGTCAGCCTGAGCAGCACGGCCGTCGTCCTCAAGCTTCTCAAGGACTGGAACGAGCACGGCACTCAGACTGGTCAGAACGTGCTGGTGGTGTTGCTCGCCCAGGACATGGCGCTCGTGCCGATGATCATCGCGATCAATCTCATGGGCGGCGAAGAATTGCGGACGAGTGAGCTGGTCGCCCAGCTCATTGGCGCCGTCGTGTTGATCGGTATCGCCGCCTGGGTGTTTACGCGCGATCACGTACGGCTGCCTTTCGCCGCCAAGCTGCGTGCCGATCATGAGCTGCAGGTATTCGCAGCACTCCTGCTCTGTTTCGGCCTGGCGCTCATTTCCGGCGAGCTGGGACTTTCGACCGCGCTCGGCGCGTTCGTCGCCGGTCTCGTTGTCAGCTCCGCGCGGGAAACCGACTGGGTCCAGGAGAGTCTCGAACCGTTTCGCGTCGTTTTCATCGCCGCGTTCTTTGTCTCCGTCGGCATGCTCATCGACGTCGACTACGTGCTGGGCAACTGGCTCAAGGTCAGTGCGCTGGTCGCCCTCATCGTTGTTGTTAACACGCTGCTAAACACAGCGATCCTGAGACTTCTCGGGTCCTCGTGGCGCCGCGCGAGTTATGCCGGTGCACTGTTGTCTCAAATCGGCGAGTTCAGCTTCATACTGGCCGCGCTCGCGCACACCAGTCGTATGCTGCCGGACGACGATTACCGCATGATCGTGGCCGTCATTGCGATCAACCTGATGTTGAGCCCCGCCTGGATCGGTCTCTGCAAGGCGCTGCTCGGCCACCCGGAAGGCAAGCCCGACCATCCAAGACTGCCGTGAATCTATCGCAGATCAGTCCTTCACCGCCTTCCACAGGCGCTCGTAGCCGAGCTTGATTTCATGGCCGAGCTGGCCAAGCGCTTTACCCACGCCCTGGCCGGTTTCATCGAGTTTTGCTTTCTCTGAAAACTCATCCATTTTTTCCTCAAGCTCGTCCCATTCGTCTTTGGCTTCTTTTGACGCCAAATGCATCTGCAGGCGTAACTCGTCACGTTTTTGTTTGAGATCCTCAAAGATGTCGTCGAGGTCGCTCATGTTAATGTCCTCTCAATTATTGATTTGCAATGTAGTTGGCTAATCACCGTCAACCAGTTTTTGCAGAACCGTCGTGTCCTGACCTACGACATCCTTATCGACTGTCTTGAACGGCTCAAACTTGCATTTTCTTGAAACCTCATCGCGCAGCAACCCCAGGAATCTGGGCGCAGCAATCAACGCATAGTCCCGACAACCACCATTGTGCGTCGCTTTGCCAATACGCTCGGCAATTTGTTTGGCAAAGGCCGTCGCTGCGTGCTTCTTCGGGTCTGCCTTTTCTGCCGCCATCGTGTGACGGCCGGCGCCAAAACTATCGAAACTGCGGCCGCCACGGTCTGCCAGAAGCTCGCCTTTCTTCATTCGGCCCGCTGCATTCTCGAGCGAGAGAAATTCGTGTAGCGGCGCGCGCATTGTGTCGCGTTTGTAGAAGATTGCCTGCGCTTCGTCTGCGGCGACGATCCAGAAGGTCTTTTCGGCATGCTGGGATGTAGTTGTCATCGATGCACCTCCGCATTTCTATGCCAGATAACACTATGAACCGGGCCCGGCCAGGGCGCAATCCGTACATCTACGCTCCTGCTTAAAGCTCTACCATCAGCTTGCCGGTGTTACCGCCCGTAAACAGCAGGTTGATTCCCTCGATGGCGCTCTCGAGACCTTCGAGCTTGTGCGCGCGGTACTTGAGCTTGCCCGCCTGGAAATACGCGAGGAGTTTTTGTGACATTGCCGGCACGTTGTCCCAGTGATCGGGCATCGCGAAACCGGTAATCGTCAGGCGCCGCCGGATCATGTTGATCCAGTTGGGCCCGGGCGACGGCTTGTCGGTGTTGTAGTCGGCAATCATGCCGCAGACGATGATTCGGCCATGCGCGTTCATGCGACCGAAGGTGATGTGCTGCACCGCGCCGCCCGTGTTTTCGAAATAGAGGTCGACGCCGTCGGGCGTTGCTTCTGTAAGCTGCTTCGCAAGATCGTCGGACTTGTAGTTGATCGCTTTGTCGAAGCCAAGCTCGTCCTCAAGCCAGCGGCACTTTTCGTCCGTACCGGCCGTGCCAACCACCCTTAAGCCTTCAGCCTTCGCGATCTGTCCCACCATCGAGCCAACGGAGCCCGCGGCACCGGACACCACCAGCGTCTCCCCGGCCTTGGGCTTTCCGATCTCCATCAGTCCCTGGTACGCCGTTAATCCGGGCAACGACAGTACGCAAAGTACTGCCTCGGCCGGCACCCCGGGCGGCAATTTCTGCAGGCCCTGGCCCGTACTGACCGCATACTCGGTCCAACCCATCATGCCCACGATTTTGTCGCCGACCGCGAAGGCCGGGTTCTTTGATTCCACCACCTCCCCGACGCCGCTCGATCGCATGACCTCGCCCAGTTCCACCGGCGGGATATAACTGTTCCTGTCCTCCATCATCCAGCCTTTCATGGCCGGGTCGAGGGACATGTGCGTCTGCTTCAGCAGCATTTGCCCTTCTTCGAGTTCGGGGGTTTCCAGCGTCACGACCTCAAACAGATCAGGCGTGATATGAAGTTCGGGTCGTTTGACGAGCTTGATGGCTTTGTATTGCATGATTAGCGGATTTCCGGGCTGATTTGGCTGTTTGCGGATAGTACAGGTATTCGTCGCTTGAAACTTTTCGGCTCAGCTCTGATCATACGCTCAACGTAACGCAGTGAAGAGTAGAGAATGATAAGACGGTTTATCGACCAGGTCGTTCAGGCGATTTCGAAACCTCACTCCACCGATAGCGGGGGCGAGGATCGCGAGGCCGCCCTGCGCATGGCGACGGCCGTGCTGATGCTCGACGTCGCTCGCGCCGATCATGTGTTTGACGAGAGCGAGTTCGAGCGCGTTCTGGACCTGCTCCAGACACACTTCAAACTGCCCGCGGAAGATGCCGCTCAGCTGCTTAATATGGCCACCGAAAAGGCCGAAGAGGCGGTATCCGCGTACGAGTTCACCCAGATGCTGCACGATCATCTGGATGAGGATGAGAAAGCACGCATCGTCGCGTTACTCTGGCAGATCGCTTACGCGGATGGCCGACTCGACAAATACGAAGACGCGTTCGTACTGAAGATCAGTGACCTGCTGCACGTCAGCCGCGGCCGCGTGATGCGACTAAAGCATGACGCGGAACGCAACGCATAACCCCCGCGCGGAATGCGCACGGCGCTGCACCGCGCTCGTTCACTACAAACGAATCGGCAGATCCCGTACCCGGGTGCCCGTCGCGGCAAAAACGGCGTTGCCAATAGCCGGCGGCACCGCCACGAGCGGTGGCTCACCGAGGCCGGTCGGAAACTCCGTGCTCTCCATGAACTTGAGGTCGAGGTCGGGTACGTCTGCCATGCGAAGCGGTCGATAGGTATCGAGGTTTCGGTCTTTGACCTGACCCGACTCAAACGCCGTGCCTTCGTGCAGCGCGAGGCTTACACCCCACAGTGTCGCGCCCTCCGCCTGCGCCATCGCGCCATCCGGGTGCACAACAGTGCCGCAATCGATGGTTTGCCAGATCTTCTTGACGGTAACGCCCTGGTCTCGGCGTCGACAGCGACGTGCGCCACACAGGCCGTCCACGTTGGCATGTTGCGCTCCTGGCCGTGACTCACGGCGACGCCCATTGCTTCACCGGCCGGTAGCTCTTTGCCCCAGCCGGAGCGCTCCGCCACGTCTTTGAGCACGGCAGCAAGTCGCGAGGCGCCGCCAACGGAGTTGGGCGTTGTGCCCGCATTCTTGCCGGCCGCGTCCAGGCGCGCCAGCCGAAACTCAACCGGGTCCTCGCCACTCATCGCCGCCAGCTCATCCATGAAGCTCTCGACGCCCCAGCCGATCCAGCCAGGCCCGACGGCACGCAGCCAGCCCGGCAGAAAGGTTCGTTGCGCCAGGTCGTTATTGATTGCGCGGACGCGATGATTTGGCAGCGTGTACCAGTGATCTGCACCACTGATCGAAAACGTATCGAACTTGCCTTTGCCATCTACGCCGTCGGCAAGGAAGCCCGGCGCCATCGAAAGCGTCGGCCAGCCTGCCGCCGCCGCATGCTCGATACCGGTGAGCGCGCCATCCGCGTCGAAGGATGCGTCAAACTTCGCAACCGACGGGGAACGAACACAGTCGAAGCGGCTGTCTTCGGCTCTTTGAAAAACCAGCTTCACGGGACGACCCAGCTCGCGTGCGGCGAGCGCGGCCGGAATCATCTGGTCGCCGAACAGCCTGCGGCCGAAGCCGCCGCCCAGGTAGTACTGATGAATCACGATGTTGGATTCATCGACTTCGAGCGCTTTGGCGAGGAACGGCAGAATCAGTGACTGCCACTGGTTGCCCGAATGGATATGAAATACACCATCGACGTACTCAACCAACGCGTTCTGCGGCTCCAGCGTGAAGTGCAACGCCGTGCTGGTTCGATAGGTCGCCGTGTGCGTCTTGGCCGCGGCATCGCGCGCGGCCGCGACGTCACCGTCATTGACGACCATGACTCCGCTGGCTGAATCCATTGTCAGCTTCTCACCCTCTGCCAGGATGTGTGCCTCGGTGACGGCGGCCGTCGGACCCGGCGACCATTCGACTTCGACGGCCTTTGCAGCCTTCATTGCCGCGGGAAAATTCTCGGCGATAACCAGTGCCCAGCCTTGCACGATCTCGCTCGGGTCATCGAGTTGCAGGGTCCGCATGTAACCCGGTATGTCTTTCGCCGCATTGTCGTTGATGGCATTGATGGTGCTGCCATATCGTGTCGGCGGAATCAGCGGGTGTGCGTAGACCATGTCCGGCAGTTCGGCATCCAGGCCATAGACGGCAGTACCGATCGATTTGTCGGGAATGTCCAGCGCCCTTGCTTCTTTACCCACCAGTAGCCGTTCGTTCGCCGGTTTGATCGGCATGGCGCCGAGCTCTTCGTCAGTAAAGGTCCGGCTGATGTCGGCCTTCGCAACAATGTCGGCAAAGGACACTTTCTGATCGCCAGCGATGACGTTGCCGCCCCGCGCCTCGCATTGCGCCGCATCGACACCGAGCATCCTGGCGCCTTCGTCGATGAGCACGGTGCGTCCGGCAGCACCGGCCTGCGACAACATGGCAAACGTCGTGAATACGGACCACGAGCCGCCGGTTACCATGTAACCCCACTTCGGATCGCTGTCGACATGCTTGATCGACACGCGGCTCCAGTCGGCGCCAAGTTCGTCGGCAACGATGCGTGCCAGCGCGGTGCCGACATGCTGGCCCATTTCGGCTTTGGCGATATTGATCAACACGCTGCCGGTGCCATCCAACTCGAACCAGACCGTTGGGGAAAAGCGTTTGCTGGCGCCCAGTGCCGCCAGATCGCTGGCCGCTTCTTCGCGGCTGCAGCCCGGCAATACGCTGCCGATGCCCATGACAAGCGTTGTGCCGACCGTGCCGGCAAGAAACGTGCGACGGCTGATTGACGGCGTCTGTTTTGCTAATGCCATGATCAGACCTCCCCGCCGTTTGCGGCGCTCTTGATCGCTTTCTTGATCCGTGGGTACGCCATACAGCGGCACAGGTTGCCGTTCATCGCAGCATTGATGTCATCATCGCTCGGCGCCGGTTTGTTCGCGAGCAGATGCGCTGCCTGCATGATCTGACCCGACTGACAGTAACCGCACTGCGGCACCTGTTCTTCGACCCACGCCGCCTGCAAGGCTTTGCCTTCTTTCGAGTCGAGGCCTTCAATGGTTGTCACTGCTTTGTTCTCGACGGCGCTCAGCGGTATCACGCAGGAACGCGTTGCACTGCCTTCAACATGTACGGTACAAGCGCCACACAGTGCTATTCCGCAACCATACTTGGTGCCCTTTAGTTTGAGCTCGTCTCGAATGACCCATAACAGCGGCGTGTCGGACGCGCTGTCGGACGTTACGGTTTCGCCGTTCAATTCAAACTGAATCAAGATACACCCCCTGATCGGTATTCTGATTATCGGTAATTGGCACCCCTTTATACATCCAGCGATCCGTCGACGCGAGTGGTTCGGGGCCCGGCGGTTATAATGCCCCGCTATTTAATCATGTCGTCGAGGCCCGTCATTTCCCAGCGGCCCAGCGAGATTGGAATGCTATCGATGGCGTTGAGCCGATCGAAGAAATCTTTCAGCTGGAAATCCTCGCCACGCTGCTCAACCTGTTTCGCAAAGTCGGCAAGCGTGCGTTCCAGCAGGTACTTGCCGGTGATGTAGCTGGTCCCGTAACCGGGCTGCCGCAAATACAGGTGTTGCTCGAAGATGAGCAACTCCTTTTCCGTCTTCATCCAGCCCCGCGGTGTCCAGTTCATGTGCACCGACCCGGCCTCTTCCATCGTCATTTCGTTCGCATGTGCATATAAAGATCCGAGTCCACGCGCCGCACGCTGCGCCGCCAGAATCCAGACAAGCTCACGTGAGCGCGGGCGATCATCGTACAGCCCCGCATGCATGAACATTTCTTCGACACCGGTCGCCGTGCCCTCGTTGCGGCTGTCGAAGATGTTGTACAACAGCGCACCCTGGCGTATCGGGCTCTCGTGCGGGTTGCTGTCCATGCGCGCCAGTTCGAACCAGTGATAGAAATGCGTGAACAACGGGGCCGGGTCGTAGTGCGCCGTGATCGCAAAGAAATTTCGCGTTTCTGCGGGTACGAACGCACCCCTGTGTTCGCGTAGCGCCGGCTCCATGTAATCGGTGACCGTGACTATGCTCTTGTCTCTCAGAAAGTTCATGATGCGTTCAATCGCATCATCCGCCATTGCGTCGTACTCGTCGGGCGTGCTCGCGACAACCATCGGCGGCAGCTCGCGGTTCCTTTGTTCTTCCAGTTTCAGCGAAGACCAGGCGCGGGCGAGTTCGCGTTCCAGCAAACGGACCTCGTCCTCCCATGTCAATGGCACCAGGTGCACGTTCTGCTGGTACCACGTGTAATTGTCTTTGCCGATGCCGGATGGCCCCGTTTTCGAGCCCGCCTCAGCTTTGAGCCAGGCAATCAGCTCATCGGTCGCGACTTTCGCCGCCTCGATAACATCCAGCAGTTCGTTGCTTGCCGCATCGCCAACCATCTGCTCGAGTTCATCCAATCCCGTGCGCTGCTGACGAATGTCCCGAATGCCGGTTACCCAGAGATCGCGAGCATTGCCGGTCAGGTTGTTCTGAGCCTGCTTCATCAGCGGTGGAATGACCTTCAACTCCGCGATCATGCGCCGTTGTTCCGACTCGCTCAGCGGGAAGTCGTAGGCCCAGACTTCTATAAGCGCATGGTGTGTTGGCCCCTCATGGGCCGGCACATCGCTCCGGTACATCCAGATCGAGTTGTAAAACGCGGGGTCGCGAACCCACGGTTGCAGGACGCGTTGATTAAAGTCGTAGCCGTTCATTTCGGCCCGAACGAGGTGCCAGTCGACTTGGCGCGGAATCGGCCAGTCGTCGACATCGAAAGACTGCAAGCGTTTGCGCAAGGCCAGGAAGTCATTGTTGCGCGCCGCGAACTGCGCTGCGGTGTAATCAGGTGCGCCGTCGAGCAGGGGTGGCGACTCGAACTCACGCCAGTCGGCGAACAGCTCGAGCAGGTCATCGTACTCAGGGTTCGATTGCGCTACAGCGTTTGACACGACTCCCGCCAGCAAAAGGACAATACAGGCGATAAAGAATACAGGAAACTTCGAAGACACCATGCGACTCCATCATTAGCGATGGCCAGCGGTGTCTGTCTCGAGACCACCGACAACGGCCCGGTGGTCACAAGTCTAAGCGCTGAGCGCGCCCAAGAGTAGTCGGTTGGACAAAGGGTCGACTAGGCGATCGATCGGCGGGCACCAATCAACATCAGGAACAGCAATGACAGCCAGCCGAAAGCGCCACCGCCGCTATCATCGCCGCCCTGTGAACCAATACTTGAAGCTCCAACGGTCACCTGGCCACTGACGTCGTTATTGGAGCCGTTTCGATCGGTTTCGGCGGCACTTACGCTCATCGAGTAGCTCCGACTGCCCTCGCTGGTGCCGGTTATGCCTATCTGCAATGTGTTGGTCGACTGCACCGCGAGGCTGCTCGCTTCGCAGGTTGCGACGTTGTTGGCGATGCTGCAGGTACCTGGCGACCAGCTCGCGCTGTCTATGTTGATACCTGCGCCAGGAGTCAGCGTCACGGTAACGTCGGTTGCCGTTATGGAAGAGCTGTTTCGGACACTTGGACGAATTATCGTGCTTCCGTTAAGCGCAACCTGAGCTGTCGCCGCCGCAGTCGAGATCATATCCACTGCCGGGTCAATCTCAAACTGAACGGCTGCCTGATTGTTGTTGCTGTTTGCGTCCACGGTCGCGGAAATCGTCGCGTCGAAGGTGGCACTACCAACCGTTGTTGTCGTTGCGGTGAGCGTAACGGTGGCGCCGGAGCCAGCCGTGATTGTGCCGATCGCGCAGCTTGCGCCGCCGGCGACGCTGGTGCAGGTACCCGCTGTCGTTGACACCGAACTCAAAGTGACGCCCGTGGGTACTGTTACGTCAACATTGATACCGTTCGCCGTATCTGTGCCCACACTGTTTGCGTCGAAGCTTACCGTCGCGGAGTCGCCCAGGAGAACCATGCCCGGCTGGCCGCCGGCGACCAGCGCGACGTCGGTACTCGGCAGTGGCGTGATACAGGCCGCGCCAGCCACGTCGTCTTGCATCTGCGTGATGCTGCACGACGAAAACTGGTCGCTGCCATTGATGCTCGTCGCCATCAGGAAGTCGCCCGTCTCGGATTCACAAATCGAACCGCTGGTGCCGTCGTGCGGTGCGCCGAAATTATGGCCGAACTCATGCGCCGCGATCAGGCTATCCGTTGTTACATTGTGGGTAGCCTGGGTCAGGCTGGCACCGAATCGCCGGTGGCAGAGTGCCTCTGTCCATGCGATGCCCACGGTTGTCGTATCGAGGTCTCGGCCCGTAAACAGGTGTGACAGGCCGTTCGCGTTTTGCGCCGGCGTAGCGTTACGATACTCGCTGAGTTCGTCGAGCAGCGTTCCCGCATCCAGTTGATCGGTGAAAGGATCGTTGTTCGAAGCGAACGTATCGATGCGGCCAACGTTGAACTGCACGCCAAGCTGCATGCTAAAAATGCCATCGACATTATTGATACGCGTGATCATCGCGGCATTGGTGTTCGCACCCTTGTCGCTCGTGAACTCGAAGTCGCCGATAACTGCGATATCGATTTGTGAGGTCGCCCCGGGGCCCTGCGCCGCGTTTGCGCTTATCTCCGACATGATTGCTTTCGCAAATTCGCCGCCATTTTTCGTGACACCGATTTCCGAACACGAGAGCGCGCCGGGAGCAATCTGTAAATCACCGAGACGATACATGAATGCGCTATCGGCGTTCGTCGACGGGTCCCTTGCAACTTCGATCGCCCAGAACTCTGTGCCATCCCAAAGCATGCCGCGCGGCACTTCATCGGCGATAACCAGGCGCACCCATGAATTCGGCATGCCGGCGATATCGCCACGATAGACCTGGTAACGGTCACCAAGCAGCGCACGCTGCTCAGCGTTGAGCAGGCTGCGGTTGACTTCGAGATTAATGTCGAATCGTTGGCCGAACGCATCGAAGCGCAGCGATCGCGCGAGCGCCGTGCCGAGTTTTTGATTGTCGGACGATGAACCGTAACCCAGCTGAAGCTGCAGAAGCGGTTCCTGGTAATTGATGGTCACCGCGTCCTCCGCTTTCGCGGGCGATACCAGCGCCAGTCCGAAACACACTGCAGCAACGCTTATGATCTGGGCACGCATTCGACCACCTGAACAAGATTTTTCGCAACTTTCAGCTTTGCAGAAAATCGCTCGCAGAAACAGGGCACGCGTCGTCGCAATGTTGCGACATCACACCGAATTGCGAGCGCTGGTTCTCATTTTCAGAAATTTCCAGGCCGGGTGGCCAGATTTCTCAGGAATCCGCGGCCGTCAACTCGAGCGCACATTTCGGCAGTTCGCCGCCTTCGAGAAACGCTTTGTGCTGCTCTGCCTTCAGCAAATAGCGTTGTCCCGCATGCTCAACAATGAACCAGTCGTTCAGTCTGACATTGTCATCGGTCGTGAGTTCCAGGCGTCCCGCGGTCACGCGGTATGCGCCGGTTTTTGGAAAACCCGGAAACGGTTCGACGACATTGCCGGCCGCATCGACAGTGCGTTCGTCGGTGTAGCGCTGCCATGTGAAACGGCCATTCTGAAGTTCGATCTGGTCGCCTTGATACGCGATGCAAGCGGGCTCGTACATACCCTCGTGGTTTGCACAGGCGGAAAACAGCAGCGCGAGGACAATCAATAGTGTGCGAGAAAGAATCACGATTAAGGGACGCCCGTGGTTGGATGTGGTCGAGCCAGCAAACGCTAGTCTAGCGCGAACACCGGACGCACGGAAAGCAACAAAGCTATTCGGTCGATTCGTTACCGGCGCAGCCGCGAATTAGTGGATCAGAGATTCGCTATCGAACGGCAGATGCGAGCGAATCCAGTTTTTGCTGGTACGCCTCCATGATGGCCGGTATTTTTTCATCGGTCAGCTCGAGACGCTTCGCCTCTTCGCTGTTGTGCCAGTCGTCTCCTTCACCGTTCAACGACCGCTTCGCCGTCGTGACAATATCGGCAAGATTCGCAGTTGTCCGCCGCCGCGTCGTCTCGACTTCGTCCGGATTGAGCGTCTCCTGAATCTCCTCGGAGAAATTCCAGTTGGCGACAATACTCTGCCCGACGGGTGCGGCCCATTCGTCGATAAGGTTATTGCGCGAGTCCGCATCCTGCAGCAGCGTCGGATAGTCGTTGTACTTTGTATAGAGATACAGGACACCGATGCGGTGCAAAAGACCCGCGATAAACGCGCTGTCGCCATCCAGTTTTGTACAGTGGCGGGCAAGCACTTCGGACATCGCCGCAAGACGCATGCCCAGTGACCACGTGGCTCGAAGCTCATCTTTGAGCGGCTCCAGACCTTCTGATGCATGCAGCTGTTCAACCGCGTACGCGATAGCGGCCGTACGCACTTTTTCAAAACCGATCCGGCCAACCGCTGCTTCCAGGCCCTCGATCTTGATACCGCCCGGGTTGTAATAGGTTGAGTTCGCCAGGATGAGAACGCGCGAGGCCAGCACCGCGTCAACGCTTAAGATTTTCGCAATATGCCCGCCGGTGGTGTCGGGGTTGTCCAGCGCGGTTCTTATCCGCACGACGACGTCTGGAAACGACGGAAGTTGTATTTCCTTGCGATTCAGATCGGCGGCCAGCGACTGCACCAGCTCGAAATATTCACTCTGCGACATACACCCATCTCCAAGAAATGCAGAAAAACACGCCTGATAGCGAGTGTGTCGGCAGAAATGGTAGATTCTTTAGACCCCGACGGGACAACCAGGGCGGAACCTGGCACCAGCGGCTACACGGGAAGAAAACCAATGACCAACGACAATGCGCTTGAATGGCACCGGGTGGCCGATGTCGACGAACTGCCGGACGGACGAGTCAAGTCGGTAACGGCCGCGTCTCGATCGCTGGCACTGACCCGTGTCGATGGCGAGTTCTATGCGATGGACAATCGCTGCCCGCACCAGGGTGGGCCGCTGGGCGAGGGATCCATAGAAATCGGCAACGATGGCCAGTGCTGGCTGCGATGTCCCTGGCACGGCTGGGATTTCGACCCGAAAACCGGCGTATCCCCGGGCGGGCACGAGGATTCGGGGCAGCAGACATTCCCCGTGGAGGTCAGGGCCGACGGTGTATACGTCGGGCTGGAGCCCGAGCCGCTGCGCGGGACGACGGTCACGGACATCATGGCCGAGACGATGACCAACTGGGGCGTTACCAGCGTGTTTGGCATGGTCGGCCATTCCAATCTTGGCCTGGCCGACGCGCTGCGGCTGCAGGAGAAGGCTGGTCGCCTGAACTATTACGGCATTCGGCATGAAGGCGCTGCGGCCTTCGCATGCTCCGGCTACGCCAAGCTCACGGGGAAGCCGGCGGCATGCCTGACCATTGCCGGACCCGGCGCGACGAACCTGATGACCGGCCTGTGGGACGCAAAAGTGGACCGGGCCCCCGTGCTGGCGCTCACCGGCCAGGTCGACGTGCAGGTGTTCGGGCCGGGCGCTTTCCAGGAAGTTGATCTTGCCGCCGCTTTCGAACCCGTCACCCGATTCAGTCAAACGGTATTGCACACATCAAAGCATGCGGAGCTGATGTCTCTTGCCTGCAAAAACGCGATCGTGGAACGCGACGTCGCGCACCTCATATTCCCTGATGACGTACAAACACTGCCCGCAAGTGAATCGGCGAACGCGGCAACGCCACTCGGCCGTGTCGCCGCCGACGGCATCGCACCGGACAGCATCGCACTCCGGGATTCCCTGTCGCTTCTGGAGAAAGCCAGACGACCGATCATCATCGCCGGCTATGGCGCACGTGACGCCATGCCGGATGTCATCGCGCTGGCCGACCACCTCAATGCGCCGGTGCTAACCACGTTTAAAGCCAAAGGGCAGATCGCCGACAGCCACCCGCTCGCCGCCGGCGTGCTCGGGCGCTCCGGCACACCGGTTGCCAGCTGGTTCATGAACGAGTGCGACCTGATACTCGCGGTCGGCTCATCGTTCTCGAATCACACGGGCATCACACCGAAACGGCCAATCATCCAGGTCGATTTCGAGCGCATGGCGCTGGGCAAGTTCCACGGCGTGACGGTGCCCGTCTGGGCGGAGATCGGTGTCGCGACGCGAGCGATGCGTGCTGCGCTCCCCGACAAAGCCGCTACCGTCGACCAGCGAGGCGAACTCGCAGAGCGCTGGAAAATCTGGCGCGATGAAAAGCGCAATCGCCTGCAAGATGACCGCGGAAATGGTGTCAATTCTGCCGCGGTGTTTGCGGCGCTAACGAAGGTCGCGCCGCCGGATGCCATCATTGCTGTCGACGTCGGCAACAACACCTACTCGTTTGGTCGTTATTTCGAATGCGAAAATCAACGCGTATTGATGTCAGGTTATCTTGGTTCAATCGGTTTCTCGTTCCCGGCGGCGATGGGCGCCTGGGCGGCGACGCAGGATCAGAACGCTTTCAAAGGTCGCCAGGTAATATCGATTAGCGGCGATGGCGGATTTGGTCAATACATGGGCGAGTTTACGACCGCCGTCAAGTACGGCATGAACATTACTCACGTGTTACTCAACAACTCGCAGCTAGGCAAGATTTCGAAGGAGCAGCTTGCCGGCGAGTGGCCTGTGTGGGAAACCTCGTTGCATAATCCGAGTTTTTCGGCTTATGCCAATTTGTGTGGTGGCAAGGGCTTCAAGGTCAATGCAGCGGACAAGCTTGAATCAACACTCGCCGCCGCGCTGGCAGAGTCCGGACCCTCGTTGGTTGAAATTATCACCGATGCGGAGCTGATCTAGGGAATCTTTGATCGATTATTTCGCGGCTGCGTTGCGTGGCGCTATTCGTTACTGCACGATCATCTTGAACGCGAGCTCGACACCCGGATCACCAGCGGCGGTGCTGCCGGCGAGTGAACCTTTGGGATTGATTCGGATATCGGTGACGGCGAGGTCCACGCCGTTGGCATCGACGGACGGCTCGTAATCAAACGTCGCACCACCATCGTCCGAAAACGACACGTCATCGGTTGCGTCATCCAACCCGATGAAACTGTAGCTCAGCCCGCTGGCAGTCGCTCCATCGATAAACTGCACCGGACCTGCAGTCGAGCCGTCGAAATCGGCGACTCTGAGCGCCATGTTCGTCGGCACCGGATCCGTGACAACAAGTGTGTCGGTATCGACCTGGCCGGCGCCCGAATTTGTCGTAATGATCACGTAGCGCATCGTCGCTCCAGGTATTGCTTTCGGGTTGACACCGCCGTTGACCGGATCATCCAGCGTTAATACGGCTTTAACTACTGTAAGACTGGGCGCGCCTGGTGGATTGATATCGACGGCCGCGACATTATTCCCCGGGTTCGGGTCATTCTGGCTCAGGAAATCGACGCTAGCCGTGTTGGTAATGGTCGTTCCGGCAGTCCCGGAATCTACCAGGACCTGAAGTAGCAGAGTGATGTTGCTGCCGACGGGAACGGTACCGACGAACCAGTCGCCGGTTAACGCATCGTAAGTTCCCTGCGCAGGAATCGCCGAAACCAATGTGACTCCAGTGGGCAGCAGATCCATCAATTGCACAACGGTTGCAGGACCCGGACCCGCATTCGTCACGGTCACCGTGTAGTTTACGGTGCCACCTTCGGCCGGCGTCGGGTCATCGACCGTCTTGCCGACGTTCAGGTCCGCAGTCACCGTCGGCGAGAATGCAAAACAATCGACCGCCTCGTAGTCGCCGCCGTTGTTGATGGACCGTCCATTGGAACCAACACCGGTGAACTTGCTAATTTCGTAAAGAATGCCCTGCGTGCCGCTCGTTCCCCAAAGCTGGCCGGTGGAGTCTGTGCCGAGGCCCTCGATATCCGGCACCGTTATGAGAGAGACGTCGGTCGTCGCACCGGTCAGTTTGTTGATCCTGATTAGCCGGTCGCTACTGCCACCGCTGTTAACGGATGCATACATGACACCCGTGGTCGGATCGATCGCGATGTCATCGGTGATTGTGTTGCTCGCGATCGGCGGAATCGGCACATAGTCGACGCCCGCGCCAAACGCGTTCGGGACGTGCGCACCGGTGGTCATGTTGATCTGGATCAGAACATCGGTGCCGCCACGCGCGTCGACCCCGTAAAGCACTCCCGTGGTCGCGTCATAGGCCAGGCCATCGATATCGTCGAAGGTGATGTTGCCGAGCGTTCCACTGCCCGTGCCGAAGGTTTGCGGCCGCCCCTGAAATGCGCCGGTCACAAGATTAAGCACGCCGAGTCGATTGGCATTTGCTGCGTACACGGTGCCCGTAGACGAATTAAACGCGATTGCCTCGATGGAATTCGTTCCGGTGCCGGTGCCAATACTCGTTTCGTTGGTTGCCGGATTGAAGTCGGCCGTGTCGATCCTGGTAAAGAGATCATTACCACCGTTACCACCGCCCGCATCGGCAACCAGGTAACACAGCTGATTGACGTTCAGGTTTTGTACAACCGTATTCTCGTTACTCGCGTTGTTGCTGGAAACCGGGTCGATCTCGTTGCCGCTAACGGTCGCGCTGTTGGTCATCGTGCCGGTAACAACCGGTGCGGTTACCGCGATGTTGATGGTCGCATTCGAGCTGCTGGTGAGATCTCCCAGAAAGCAGGAAACGATGCCCGCGGCTTGCGCACAGCTGCCCTGCGTCGCGGAGGCGGATTGAAACGTCACGCCCGCAGGCAGCGTGTCTGTCACGGTGACCCCGGTCGCGTCTTCCGGGCCGGCATTCGCCACCGTTAACGTGTAGCTCATGTTACTTGCAACGTTGACGGGATCCGGCGTGTCCGCCTGGGTGATAGACAGCTCTGTGCCAGCTAGCGGGACAAAATATTCGATCTCGAGGTACTCGAGGCGAAAACGCTCGCCGC
Source organism: uncultured Gammaproteobacteria bacterium (assembly GCA_963760325.1). Lineage (GTDB taxonomy): Bacteria > Pseudomonadota > Gammaproteobacteria > Steroidobacterales > Woeseiaceae > UBA1847. The sequence continues at coordinate 55,250 of CAVXCW010000019.1, forward strand.
CCCCACCATAGCCATTGTTGACGCGGATCCTGACCTGGGTAGTTGCCGTTGCGTATGCGGCGATGTCGTAGGCCCGTTGAGCCGCTGTCCCGCGCCATCGAGTCCCGTGAAGTCCTCCAGTGTTGTCCAGGTACTGCCGCCATTGGCCGAAATTTCCACGACAACCGAGTCGCTCAGCTCGAGATTATTCCTCGCCTCGAATTCAAAGCGGAGTGTCGCGGTCGTGGCGCCGGCCAGGTTTACCTGTCGTGCGACGCTCGGCTCGCCATTGGTATTGGGTCTGTCGTCAAGGTGTAGCTCACCGCCGTTCGTTATCTGTGCATTACCATCGTCCGGACTTGGCGGTGGCTCATCGCCGTCGACCTCGATCCAGTCGCCGCTCCAGTTCACGCTACCATCGTTGTTGCCCCAGGTACGCGATTCGAAATTGTCGCGGACGGTTTCCGCGGACGCGGAAGACCACGCGACAAGTACGCACAGGATCGTTACGCAATCGCGGAGTCGGCGACGCACCCTTGTGCGCGCAAATTGTCGTTCGAGAGACTTCATTGTCTTGAGTTCTTGGCTCACTGTCAGATTCATTCTGCAGTCGTTGCAACAAGTAATGCTGCGGCGCCTATGAGGTCATTTACGGCCAAACCTTTCAAGGGCTTGCGTTCAGGCTCTTAACAAAACTTGGTGCCAAGGTGTGAATAGGTGATCTGCATCACATTTTTCGACCCGCGCGCGGAGAAATGGGGGACATTCCTGATTTGATGGGAGAAATGGGGGACATTCCTGATTGAGCGCAGCTAGCGCATCAATCAGGAATGCGCTCAATCAGGAATGTCCCCATTCTTGGCTCAAGTAAACCCGTGTTCGGCCGATATCAGGAGGACATAGCGTCTTCATCAAACAGGGACGGTGATGTCGGTTATACAGGGGATACAGAACATCGTGCGGTCAACCCGCGTGAGCCAGCCCGGCGGACCCGGTCCGGCTTCATTTGCTTCCATTAGCCCGGAGGCACACAGCGATTTTCTGCGTGCGCGAACCGAACTTCTGAATCTTTACCGAGCCATCGAACGGCTCGCCGAGCTCACCAACATCAACACCCGCTTCAAGCTCGACCTCCCCGACGCGCGATCGACGTCGCCGCTTGGTCTCGATATGACCCATACGGCGGCCACGCTGAATTCCTCGGACGAGATCAACGCTTCACCCACGTCATTCTCGCCGTTTGGTCCAGAGTGGCTAGGCGCCTCGACGGCGAAAATCACCATCGGTGGCGAGTACCAATATGATCCTGCAACGAATGGTCCATTGCCGCCGAACGCCGCCTATACTTTCGAGTCGCGCCGCAACGGCACACGCGGCTCGTCGCGCATCCAGATTCGCGTCGAGGACCCGTTTGGTAACAGGACCAACATCAGGGTCCGACGCAACGATCCGCTAGATCAGCAATACGATATCGGCAGCGGCCTGTACTTCACGATCGGTGCCGGCAGCACGATTAACAGGGATACGACCACGGTGCTCAGCGTGTTCGACAACGTCGGCTCTGTCGTGAATCCCAACTTGCAGCTAGGCGGCCTTCGCAACCAGAATCCAAATCTGCAATTTGGCTCTCCCGATATAATTGACGGCGGTTTCGACCTCAACGGCGAGAACATCGGCGTGCTTACCAGCGACACGCTTAACGACGTTGTCAACCGCATCAATCAGTCCAATGCCGGCGTTACCGCCGTATTCAACGCAGTCACCGAACGCATCGAATTTGCTCAAAACACCCTGGGTTCTGCGGGAACAATCGACCTGCAGAATGATTCCTCCAATTTTCTTGAGGCGACAAAGCTCGATAGCCTCAACGTCGTCGACGGCATCGATCCTGAAACGATCCAGACATTCGACAACGTCGCCGCGTTCTCTACGGTGCAGTCAGGCGATGTCGTGATCAACGGACGGCAGGTCGCCATCGACACGGCGAACGACAGCCTGTCCACGGTACTCGACAAGATCAACAATTCCGGAGCGGGCGTCGTCGCTACTTTCGACAGCGCGTCGCAACAGGTCCTGATCGAAGCGAACGAATCGACCTCTGTGCTCGAGATCGACAGCAACGGCACCGGCCTGTTCGCGGCTCTGAATCTTCCCGAGGGTCGAGTGGATCCAGAGGCCGTATCACGTGGAATCTCCCGCAGACGCAGCTACGAGATCGCCGATGCGACCAATGACGTGTTCGAGAAGTTGAATCAACTCTTTAATGACTCGACGTTTGTTGGCAAGGGCCGAAACGCCGCGCAGTTTCGCGCGCCGCTCGAGGCCGCTTTTCGTGCCGCTTTCGGCGGTGCGAGCGAGGGCGATATATTGGGCCTCGGTTTTGACTCATCCAGTAACGCTCGTCTGCGTGGCGATTTCACTACCATTGATCGCCGTGAGTTCACCAGCAACCTGCAGCGTCGCGGCAATCTCGTGCGGGACTTTCTCGCTGGCAAGAATGACGAAGTTGGCTTTGTGAAGAGTCTTTTGGTGGCGTCCCAGCAAGCATTGAACGCGGTCAACCAGTCGCTTGGGCTCTCCGGTACCTTTGTCGATACCTACGCTTAAAGAAAGACGCGTTATCATGGCCGCGCCGCCCTGAAGAGAAGTGAGCCGATAATGCATTTTGCCGGAAACCGAGTGCTGCCACTCATAGCTTTTGTCCTGTTTGCCGCCTGTTCTTCGGGCGAGCCTGAGCAAGCAACGCCGCTACCTGTATCGACGAGTGACGTCACGCTCACGTCGGACAGCGCCGCGCGCTTCGCACAACTCGCGCTTGACTGCATGCACCGGGAGTACCCCAACAAGCTCGGCCAGGTCTTGAAAGACGCGACAGGCCTGTTGCCACCGGAGACCCTGCACCCGGCGTTTTACGGCTGCTTCGACTGGCACTCCTCGGTCCACGGCCACTGGATGCTGGTCAAGCTCCTGAAAGAGTTCCCGGATATCTCGCTGCGAGAGCAGATCATCGATGCTGTCTCGGAGTCGCTAACGCCTGAGAACATCGTGGGCGAAGTCGCTTATTTTGACGGGGCGTCCGCGAGCTGGGAGCGGACCTATGGTTGGGCATGGCTACTGCAGCTGGCGACCGAACTGGAACGATGGGACGACCCGCTCGGCAGGCAGTGGGCCGACACCCTTGCACCGCTGACGCAGGTCATCCGCGATCGCTACATTGAGTTCCTGCCTCGGCAGGAATACCCGGTTCGCACGGGGGTGCATCCGAACACCGCGTTCGGGCTGTCGTTCGCATTCGACTACGCCGAAGCGGTGGCCGACAGCGAACTAAAAAACGCCATCGTCTCTGCGGCAGACAGATACTACGTGAATGACAAAGACTGCCCACTCTCGTGGGAGCCCAGTGGAGAGGACTTTCTCTCGCCGTGTTTCGAGGAAGCCGCATTAATGGCTCGTGTCATGCCGGATGCCGAGTACAAGATGTGGCTCGCAGCGTTCCTGCCGTCTTTGTCGGACCCTGCTTCGCTCGTGCCGGCGAATGTCAGTGATCGATCGGACCCCAAGATCGTGCATCTCGACGGACTCAACCTGAGCCGGGCCTGGAACCTTTTTGTCATCGCCAACGAGGCCGACGATGATGCCTTAGCCCGTCAACTTCGCGACACGGCGGCCAGTCACCTTGCCGCCTCGTTGCCGCACATCACGAGTGAACACTACGAAGGGTCGCACTGGTTGGGGTCGTTCGCGATATACGCGCTGACGCGCAGCCGTTAAGGTCTCACACGGGATTTCGGCCTGCGTTGATACGGTATCGTCTGCATTTGCGTGGGGGCGAACGCAATAACAAACATCAGCGCAAGCAAGAAACCCGTCTTGCGATCGCTTTTTTCCAAAAGGAAATCGTCGTTGTATTTATTACAGTGCGGCCAGTACTCGCTGCAGTTTGGCTTTCACCTCATCCGCGAGCGGTGCAACACCGGGATTCTCGACGAGGGACAATACGATTTTCGGGTCCATGAAGTCGACATGCACGGTACCCGCATCGTCCTCACGAACAAGAACGTTACAAGGCAACAGCAAACCAATATCCTGGACGGCCTGGATCGCCTGGTAAGCGAGCCCAGGGTTACATGCCCCCAGTATTCGGTACGGCGGCATGTCCTTACCGAGCTTCGCTTTCATTTTTGACGCAACGTCGATATCCGACAGCACCCCGAAACCTTCTTTCTCGAGTTCTGTCGTTACGGTTTCGAGTGCTTCATCGAAAGATACTTCAACCGTTTTTCCAAATCCAAAGTTCGAGTTCATGACACTTCTTCCTTCGCCGCACAATCGGCGGCCCCGCAGTAAATATCGTGTAATAGGTGAATCACCCGGTCGGCCGGCCCGTTGGCCAGCGCGTAATAGATAGTTTGCGATTCGCGCCGCGTCTTGACGAGGCCCTGTTGCCGGAGCCGGGCCAGCTGCTGTGAAAGCGCCGATTGGCTGAGCGGAATGATCTCATTGAGATCGCTGACGGAATGCTCTCCCTCGGTCAAAAGGCAAAGGATCATTAATCGACTTTCGTTGCCCAGGGCTTTCATCAGGCTTGCGGCGTCGGTCGCATGCACCAGCATATCCTGCGCCGGGGGTATCACAAGCGCCTGTTTTTCAGCGCTTTTCTCGTTGGCAATCATCGTTTCCACCCCTTCTTAGCGGCTCTAACTCCACAATATAGAGCATCCTAATTTAGATGTCTATAAATTAGTCTTTACTACATTAGTTTAATGTAATAATGTGTGTACGCCTGGATGAGTAAACGTAGAAGAGGGGACCTGGGAATGGCAAGAATCGTAGTCATGGGCGCCGGTATTGGCGGTATTTCACAGGTTTACGAGCTTCGAAAAGAGCTGGGCCGGGAGCACGAGATCGTGCTCGTTGGTGACTCGGAGCGTTTTGAGTTCACGCCGTCGAACCCCTGGGTCGCGGTTGGCTGGCGCAAGCAGAATCAAATCACGGTCGAACTGCCGGACACGATGCGTAAACACGGCATCGAGTTTCACAGCCAGGGCGTCAAGCGCTTGCAGCCACAGGAAAGCCGCCTCGAGCTCAGCGACGGCAAGTCCATTGACTACGACTACCTTGTGATTGCGACAGGTCCCAAGCTGGCGTTCGAAGAAGTGGAGGGTCTGGGGCCGGACGACGGCTACACGCAGTCGGTCTGCAAGACCGGACATGCCGAGACCGCGTTTGTCGACTTCAAAAAGCTGGTGGAGAACCCGGGCCCAATCGTCGTCGGTGCAGCCCCCGCCGCTTCCTGTTTCGGGCCCGCCTACGAGTACATATTCATCCTTGATACAGAGCTCAAGAAACGAAAGATTCGCGACAAGATTCCGATGCATTTCGTTACGCCCGAACCCTACATCGGTCACCTGGGACTGGATGGCGTCGGCGACACAAAGAGCCTGATGGAATCGGAGTTCCGGGATCGTCACATTCAATGGACCACGAACTCGAAAATCACGAAGGTGCATGACGGCAAAATCGAATTTACAGAGGTCGATGAAGACGGCAACGACAAGAAACAGCATGAACTGCCGTTTTCGCACTCAATGATACTGCCGGCTTTCAAAGGGGTCGATGCGGTGATGGACATCGAAGGCCTCACCAATCCCCGTGGCTTTATCCTGATTGACGAATTTCAACGCAACCCGACCTTTAAGAACGTCTATGCGGTTGGCGTCTGTGTTGCGATTCCTCCCGTCGGACCGACCCCGGTCGCAACGGGCGCGCCGAAGACCGGCTACATGATCGAATCCATGGTCACCGCGACAACACACAACATCGTTAACGAACTCAAGGGCGGGCAGCCTGACGAGCGCGGCACCTGGAACGCGGTCTGTCTCGCCGACTTCGGTGACACCGGCGTCGCTTTCGTCGCCTTGCCACAGATTCCGCCGCGCAACACCAACTGGGCGTCGCGCGGCAAGTGGGTACATCTCGCGAAAATCGCGTACGAGAAGTATTTCCTGCACAAGGTGCGCGCAGCCAAGACCGAGCCTTACTACGAGAAGACCATCATGAAATTGATCGGAGTGGAGCGTCTTAAGGAGTCGCGCTGACGCTCACCGGTCCGTAGATTAGGGGTCGAACCTCGGTTAATCGCAATTTTCACAATTAACCGAGGTTCGACCCCTATTTATGTGCGGAATCCCGCTGATGGGATATAATCGCCCGCCATCGCAGGACGCTTCGTCCGGCGAAATCACACATTCAAGCTCCGGAGCAATAAGTTGAGTCGGGATCAGAAATTTTTTGACATGTATTCCCTTGTCATTGGCGTGCTCGCCGCTGTCGCGCTGGCAATACTCGTGCTGGCAATGAAGATGTCCGACCTGACACAGGGCGTCTATACACGCGACGTCGAAGAGTATCAGCTCGCCGTAGCCGAGCGCATTCGGCCGGTCGGCCAGGTCTACCTGCCCGGCGAGGCGCACGATGAGCCGGCACGATCGGTCACGGCGGCTCCGGAACCCGAGCCGGTCGCGGTCGCCTTGTCCGGCCCGCAGGTTTACAACGCCGCCTGCATCGCATGCCACGCCGCTGGCGTAGGCGGGGCGCCGATCGTTGGTGACGCAGCCGCATGGGCACCTCGAATCGCGCAGGGGGCTGCTATTTTGACCCAACACGCTGTCGAGGGTTACACCGGTTCGGTCGGCTACATGCCGGCGAAAGGTGGCCGTACCGATCTGTCTGATGCGGAAGTCGCAGCCGCCGTCGACTACATGGCGGGTGAATCGCAGTAACAGCGGTTTCAGGGCCGCCGGTCCAGGCAGCGCAGTGATAACGCCTCCGCAACGTGCGGGGGCGTTATGCATTTTGCCCCCGCCAAATCAGCAACGGTTCGCGAGACCCGCAGCACCCGTTGGTGAGCGCGTGCCGACAGGTTGAACTGCTCCGCCGCGTTCTCCAGCAATGCCCAGCTCTCATTATCGATACGGCAAACGTCAGCAAGTTGTTCGCCTTCCAACCGCGCGTTGCTCACACCTGAGCGCTGAATTTGTACACGCCAGGCACGTTCAATGCGCGCGGCGACCGTCGAAGTCGACTCGCCATTGGCGCTTTCAGATCGGAGCAGCGACATCGGGGGACGCGTGACTTCGACGTGCAGATCGATGCGGTCGAGCAGCGGCCCGGAAATCTTTGCCCGGTAGCTGGCGACACGATCACCGCTGCAGCGGCAGTCCGCCTTTCGATCGCCAAGGTAACCACAAGGACAGGGGTTCATCGCGGCAACCAGCTGGAATTTGGCCGGGAAGTCCGCCTGCCCTCCGGCGCGCGAGATCGTGATTACCCCGGTCTCCAGCGGCCCACGCAACACCTCCAGTACGCTGCGATTAAATTCCGGCAGCTCGTCGAGAAACAGCACACCATTGTGTGCTCTCGACACCTCGCCAGGGCGCGGCCCCGGTCCGCCCCCGACAAGGGCAGGCGCCGTTGCCGTGTGATGCGGCGCTCGAAAAGGTCGACGACCCCAGCCGGCAGACGCGACGGGCTTGCCCAACACCGAATCGATGGCCGCTGTCTCGAGCGCCTCGGTTTCGCTCATCGGCGGAAGCAGCCCTGGCAGGCGGCGCGCAAGCATGCTCTTGCCTGTTCCCGGCGGCCCCATGAAAAGCAGGTTATGGCCGCCCGCGGCGGCAATCTCCAGCGCGCGCTTGGCGTGTTGCTGACCTTTAACGTCAGCAAGATCATTGCGAACTGATCGCCTGTCGGTAATCTGTGTCCTGGCAAAGGCTGCGATTGGCGCTCGCCCGGCGAGGTGCGCGGTGACCTCGAGTAAGGACGACGCCGGGTACACGTCGACACCCGCGAGCGACGCTTCAGAACGGTTTTCCGTTGGTACAACCACTGCTCGACCGGACTCGCGTGCTTTCAAAACGGCCGGCAGCATGCCGGGCACCGACCGCAGCTCGCCGCTCAAGGCAAGCTCCCCGTAGAATTCCAGGTTACACAGAGCATCGGCCGGAAACTGGCGACGTGCGGTCAGAATGCCAAGTGCGATGGCGAGATCGTAACGACCACCGGCCTTGCGCATATCTGCCGGGCCGAGGCTGACGGTAATGCGTTGTTGCGGAAATTCGAATCCGGAACTAATGAGCGCGCCACGGACACGATCTTTGCTTTCGCGCACCGCGGTTTCGGCCATACCCACGATGGTGAAAGCGGGAAGTCCGCCAGACAGAAACACCTCGATCGTAACGGGCGGCGCCTCAATTCCGTATTGGGCACGACAGTGCAGAATGGCGAGGCTCATTCCTGCGGCCCTCCGTGGCCGGGGTCATTGATCGCGCGCTGGCATTGTCCCCTTTATGGGGAGGCGCGCTCCTACAGCCCATTGTTTTCGAACCGCTGGGGCGCGCTCCTACAGCTCTTTGTTTTCGAACCGCTGCAGCTGCTCCTCAAGCGCCTCGAGTTTCTCCCGTGTCCGGAGTAGCACGGCTTCCTGTACTTCAAACTCCTCGCGCGTCACGAGGTCGAGTTTGCTTAATGAAGCACGCAGCACCGATCGGAAGTTGTTCTCGAGATCCTCGCGCACCGAGCGCAGGCCCTCGGGCATCGATTCAGCGAGCTTTCTTGCCAGGTTTTCGATGGATTCGTCAGTCATAGCGGTTTGATACCTGACGTGACTCGAAAACGCCAGCGGCATTTGAAGGATCACGCGACAGAAACAACGCTTGCTCCCCGTTTCGGGGCAATCCGGTTTATTGGTGCACCACTTCGGTGCGCTCCAATCGCTTCCTTATGCGCAAGTTACTGCTTGCTAAGCGGTTTTCAAAACTGGCACGCAATCTGCTCTATAGAGGGCGACATCGGCCCTCGTGGCCTCACTTTGAATCGGGAGCAATTGGAAATGAACATCAGAAAATCGGCGCTTGTCGCAATCACACTATTAGCGAGCGGTCTCGCGCACGCCGGCTGGTCCGCGAACTTAGGGTTTGCCAGCGACTACTACTTCCGCGGCATTTTTCAGGCTACCTCATCACCGAGTGGCGGCGTTGACTTTGAGCAGGGCGGGTTTTATGCCGGCGTCTGGGGCGCTGACGTCAAGGACGGTCTCGAGGTGGACGGTTATTTCGGTTTTGGCGGCGAGATCAACGACCTCGGCTACAGCATCGGCTACACCGGCTACTTCTACACCGGCGACTTCGACGACACATACCAGGAAATCAATCTCGGTGGCTCGTACGGGATCTTGAGCGTCGACGTCGCGGTCGGCCAGTACGAAAATTTTTCCGGCCCGACGCAGGATTACACGTACTACGCGTTGACGCTCGAGAATAACGGCTTCTACGGAAAGTACGCCGGGTTCTCGCAGGATTTCAGTGGCGAGTACTTCGAGGTTGGCTACGGCTTTACGGTCTCCGACGTCGATCTCGGTATCACGTTGCTCATCAACGACGAAGACCTTAGCGGAACCGGAAGTACCGACGAATCGCTGATCTTCACAATCGGCAAGTCCTTCGATCTGCAGTAGCAATACGCGGGGCGGTCAGCCAACCGCCCCTTTCTTAATCCAAGGGGAACAGCAATGAAAATGATCACTGCGATCATCAAGCCTTTCAAACTGGATGATGTGCGACAGGCCGTCGCCGACATCGGTATCCAGGGCATCACCGTCACGGAGGTCAAGGGGTTTGGCCGACAGCGCGGCCATACGGAACTGTACCGAGGCGCCGAATACGTCGTCGACTTCCTGCCCAAGGCGAAAATCGAACTCGCCGTTGACGATGCGGTGGTCGAGCAGGTTGTCGAGGCAATCTCCAATACGGCACGCACCGGCAAAATCGGGGATGGCAAGATCTTTGTCACCGAACTTGTTCAGGCCATTCGCATTCGTACCGGTGAAACCGGTAACGAAGCCGTTTAAAACTACAAAGAGGGTTTTGTTGTGGAAGAAACAACTCAAATAGCGGCGCAGGTCACTGAACTTTCGTACGCGCTGGACACTTTTTACTTTCTCGTCATGGGCGCCCTGGTCATGTGGATGGCTGCCGGCTTCACGATGCTCGAGGCAGGTCTCGTTCGCGCCAAGAACACGGCCGAGATCCTGACGAAGAACGTCGGTCTCTATTCAATTGCCTGCATCATGTACATGCTTTGCGGCTACTCGATCATGTATCCGGGCGACTTTGCCGGGGGCGTCTTTCAAAGTATTTCTACGCTCGGCAGCGGTTTATTAGGCTCAACCGACAACGCCGCTGCAGACGTCATCGCAAGCGGCGGCGATACCTACTATTCCAACCTGTCGGACTTCTTCTTTCAGGTCGTGTTCGTCGCAACCGCTATGTCCATCGTTTCCGGTGCCGTCGCCGAGCGCATGAAGCTGTGGTCATTCTTCGCGTTTTCCGTTGTCCTGACCGGCTTCATCTACCCCGTGCAGGGCTTCTGGAAATGGGGCGGTGGCTTCCTCCAGGAAGCAGGCTTCCAGGATTTCGCTGGCTCCGGTGTTGTCCATCTTTGTGGCGCCGCCGCAGCGCTTGCGGGCGTCTTGCTCCTGGGCGCGCGCAAAGGCAAGTACGGTAAAGGCGGTCAGATCAATGCCATCCCTGGTAGCAACTTGCCTCTCGCCGCGCTCGGTACCCTGATCCTGTGGCTCGGCTGGTTCGGCTTTAACGGCGGCTCGGAACTCAAGGTCTCCGACGTTGGCGAGGCCAACGCGGTCGCGCTGGTCTTCGTGAACACGAACATGGCAGCCGCCGGTGGTCTCGTATTCGCGCTACTGCTGTCGCGGTTCTGGTTCGGCAAAGCCGACCTGACCATGGCGCTCAACGGCGCTTTGGCTGGTCTGGTTGCCATCACTGCGGAACCGCTTACACCGGCACCCATTACTGCGACGCTGATCGGCGCAGTAGGTGGTCTGCTGGTCGTCGGTTCCATCGTCACGCTCGACAAGCTGAAGATCGATGATCCGGTGGGTGCGATCTCGGTGCACGGTGTCGTGGGCATCTGGGGCTTGCTCGCCGTCTGCTTCACCAATGAAGACGCGACGCTTGTCGCCCAGCTCATAGGTCTGGTGTCTATCTTTGCCTGGGTCTTCATTACGAGCTTTATCGTCTGGTTTGTCATCAAGAAGACCGTCGGTATCCGCGTCACCGAAGAAGAGGAGTACGAAGGCGTTGATATCAGCGAATGTGGTCTCGAGGCCTACCCCGAGTTCACGTCAGCGGAATAGTCCCCCCCGGTGGCGTCGTCGGGCTTGTCATAACGAAAGTCCGGCGGCGTCACCACCCTGACTCGTTCCTGCAAAAATCCCCCATGGAGCAACGGGTTATCGAGCGGGCCGAAAGGCCCGCTTTTTTTATGTTCAAGCAGACAGGTAAAAAGCCCGCGATCCGCTGTGACGATGATCACAGCAAAACCGCCATAATGATGGTCTAATGCTTTATTCTTCAGTACCTTATGTCGGGCTTGTGTGGCCCTGGAAGGACAGATGATGAAAGGCACACGGTTTATGCTTGGATTCGCCGTTTTGGCGTTGACGGTCGGCGGCGGCGCAATGGCCAACGAGATCTACAAATGGGTGGATGAACAGGGCAACGTGCATTACGAGGATCGCCCGTCCGGCGCTGCCTCCGAACAGCGTCTGGCCGTTAATTCTCGCCGCACGGAATCGAGCGCGGTACAAGAGCGCATAGACTCTCGTCTCGAATCCCAGGCGGTACGGCAAGAAAAGAAAGCGGCGGCGGCCGAAGAGAAGGCTGCAGCTGCAGCGAAAGAAGCCGAGGCCGAGGAAAAGCAAAAAAGGTGCGACACCTATCGGGCGCGCCTGGAAACTTATGTTCAGTCTCGCCGGCTTTATCGCGAGGACGAAGACGGTGAGCGCGTTTGGCTCGACGACACTGAAAGGCAGGACGCTCAACAAAAGGTAGAGGAACAGATCGCGGAGAACTGCACCTCCTGATAAAGACGTCCGCAAGGCGCAGCCCGGCCGCTGGCGTTACAATGCCAGCCTACGTCGAAGGAGCGCCCGCTTGACCGCAGCATCCGAGTCCAACCACGAGGCCGCGCAGGCCTTTCTGCCGGACTTCTGCGCCGCACGCACGGTCTTCGTTGTAGTGCTGGTTGCCGAACTCGTCGCAATTGTCCTCACGCTCGCGGCTCATGACGCCGAGGCCCAATTCCTGGTCGAACTGTCGAAGACCTCCTTCTTTGTCTTGTGGCTCGCCCTGCTGGGTTCATCCGTCATGTGCGGGCTTCGCAATACCCTGGAGAAAACTGGCAAGACGCGCGCTTTCGTCATCAGCTTTTTCGTACTCGAACTTTTGTCCCTCGTGTTGACGGAGGTTTCCTGGCAGCTGGTGCGCGTCTTCGGTTCCTCGACGATTATCGACGATACTCACACGACCTTCTTGTTGCGAACCTTCGCCATCAGCTCGATCGTTATCGCACTGGCAATGCGTTACCTGTATGTCTCCAGCGAATGGCGACGCAGCATCGTCCTCGAGGCGCAATCGCGTATCAGCGCGCTGCAAGCCCTCATTCGTCCGCATTTTCTTTTTAACAGCATGAATACGATCGCGTCGTTGACCCGCAGTAATCCAGCCCAGGCAGAAGAGGCCGTCGAAGACCTGTCCGATTTGCTGCGCGCGACGATGAGCAGCCCGAAGGACCGCTCGTCGCTCAAGCAGGAACTCGAGATAGCCGCAATCTACCAGCGCATCGAGAAACTGCGTTTGGGCGAGCGCCTCCACGTTCGCTGGGATATCGGCCAGCTGCCGATGCGTGCACGCATCCCGAACCTGACAATTCAGCCCTTGCTTGAGAACGCGATATACCATGGCATCGAACTTCTGCCCGATGGAGGAGAGGTTCTCGTTTCCGGGAAACGCGATGGCAAGTACCTGGAGATTTGCATGACCAACCCGGTCGCCGAGGGGATGAAGCGTGACAAGACAGGCAATAATATGGCGTTGGCCAATATCCGGCAGCGCTTCGAACTTGCCTATGGCAGCCGCGGCTCGGTCGATGTCGACAACAGCGACGATAACTACACGGTAACGCTGCGATTTCCGATGGAAGAGGCTGCCACGTGAAGGTCCTGATCGTTGACGACGAGCAGCCTGCGCGCGAGCGCCTGCGTCAGATACTGCAGGATGAAGACGATTATGAAGTCGTCGGCGAAGCCGGCAATGGACATGACGCCGTATCGCTTGCCGAGAAATATGAACCCGATATCGTATTGCTCGACATACGTATGCCGGGTCTCGATGGCATTGAGACCGCACACCACCTGAACGAACTCGAGCATACGCCGGCTGTCGTTTTCACGACCGCTTACGACGAGTATGCGGTCGACGCGTTTGAAGCTCGAGCCGTCGGGTATGTGTTGAAACCCGTCCGCCGCTCACGACTGGCCGCTGCGCTCACACAGGCCTCCAGGCTCGCCGGCGCGACGCTTCGACAGGTGGCCGCGGAGGCGAACCTGGAAACGCAACGCCGTCATGTGTGCGCAAGCGTAAGGGGCAGTCTGAAATTGATTCCCGTCGATGAAATCTGGTGCTTCCTGGCGGATCAAAAATACGTCCGTGCGGAACACAAGAACGGCCACGATCTTCTGGACGACTCGCTCAAGTCGCTGGCTGACGAGTTCAGCGACCGGTTTGTTCGAATACACCGTTCCGCCTTGATAGCCGTCGACAAGATCGAGAAAATTGAGAAAACGGCCGATGGGAAAAGTCGCATCGTGTTGCGCGCTGGCTCGCATGTCGACGACAAAGAGCTGATAATCAGCCGCCGGCATGTTGCCGAAGTACGTCGGCGTTTGAAAGAATCTTAAAGACCATGAAAATCCGTATCGCAACGCGCAAGAGCGCTCTCGCCCTTTGGCAGGCCAATCACGTGGCCGCCTTGTTACGCGAACTACCTGAAGTGAGTGACGTGACGCTCCTGCCTTTGTCGACCCGGGGTGACGAAATCCTCGATCGCAGTCTGCAGAAGATCGGTGGCAAGGGCTTGTTCATCAAGGAACTCGAAATCGCCATGCAAAGCGGCGAGGCCGATATCGCGGTGCATTCGATGAAGGACGTCCCCGCCGAAATGCCGGACGGATTCTGCATCGCGGCGCTGCTCGAACGAGCCAACCATGCCGACGCGCTGGTCTCGCCAAATCGGACTCAGCTCAAGGACCTGCGTGAAGGCGCCCTTGTGGGGAGTTCCAGCCTTCGCCGCCAGGCACAGCTGAAGATGATTCGCCCGGACCTGGAGGTACAACCGTTACGCGGCAACGTCAATACACGCCTGGCCAAACTCGAGAATGGCGATTACGACGCGATTATCCTCGCCGCGGCAGGCCTCGAGCGCCTGGAGCTCGCACAGCACATCAGTCAGCAGTTCAGCCCGGCAGAGATGCTGCCCGCCGCAGCCCAGGGCGTTGTCGGTATTGAATGCCTGTCCGAACAATCGGCGCTGCGCATTACTTTAAATCAGCTGAACCACGCTGCGACGACAAAAACCACGCTTGCAGAGCGGGCCATCGCCAAATCACTGCAGGCAAGTTGCCAGTCACCGGTTGCAACCTACGCCGTTATCGACGACGGGGAGCTCACCGTTACCGCGCTGGTCGCCATGCCCGACGGTAGCGAGTCCATTCGGGATTCACTTAAGGGCAGCCCGGATGATGCCGAGAGACTTGGCGAAGAACTCGCCAGTCGCCTGCTCGTCAGGGGCGCACGCGAGTTGCTCGACGCGGCCAGCGCGCTCCATGGGTAACGCAGAACTAGAGGGTGTTGGCGTGTTGGTGACACGCCCGCGAACGCAGGCTGTCGAGCTGGTTGCCGCGATCGAAAATGCGGGCGGTTCGGCGTTTTGTTTTCCCGTTCTGGACATTGCGCCGATCGATCAAAACATCGTGGCAGCGCACGCCGCCAGGCTCGTCAAACCGGACATCGTCGTTTTCGTCAGCCGCAATGCGGTCGAGTACGGTCTCGAGTACGCCAACGGCGGCAAAATAGCGGCGATCGGTCCCGCGACGGCCGCCGCCGTCACATCCGCCGGACACTTCGTCGACATTCAGCCGGCGGCGGGTTTCGACAGCGAACATCTGCTCGCGGAACCGATGCTTAAGGACGTTGCGGACAAAAACGTCCGCATTATTCGTGGCAGTGCCGGCCGTGAGCTGTTGGCCGAGGAGCTCGCAGCACGGGGCGCCACTGTCGACTACCTTTCGGTCTATGAGCGTCGGCTACCCGACGTTAGTGAGCAAACCCTTGCCGACCTCGAGTCCCGCTGGCGGAGTGGTGATATCGCCTTCATCACCGTGATGAGCGTGCAGTCATTTCACAACCTGGTGTCATTGTTGCCGGCCTGGTGCGAGAGCCAACTTGGAACCACGCCACTGGTGACGCCTGCCAGTCGTGTGTTAAAAGAAGCCCTAGACCGGTACCCTGCTTCACGACCCATTCTTGCGTCAGGCCCCCAGGCCAGCAAGATGGTCGAAGCGATCATCGCACGCCAACAGGCCCTAGCACCATGAGCGACAAAAACAACGAACAAGACCTCGAACCCACCGAGACCGAGCAGGAGTCTGCCGAAGAGTCTGTTGACGATGTTGCGAGTGACGTAAGCGCGCCGGCCGAAGAAACACCGGCTGAAGAAACACCGGCTGAAGAAGCGCCCGCCGAACATAAGCCGGCAAAGCGCCGGGGCAACGGCGTCGCCTGGCTGGCACTGCTGCTTTCCCTGGTAGCACTGGCGGCGGTCGGCTACACGATTTCACAAGACTGGCTGGCCGCAAGCGACACGGCAGCAGAAGACGCCATCGACCGCCTCGACAATCGTGTTGCTGGCGCCCAGCAGGGCCTGTCGGAACTGGATGCCCGGATTTCCGAGCTCGATAACCGTGACAGTAGCGATCAAGCGGAGATTGATGCACTGCGACAGGAGCTCGACGAACGCGTACGCCTGTTGAGTTCGCTCCCGGCCCGCATGACCACGCTCGAAAGCTCCGTATCCTCTCTCGCGGGCATTTCGGATGGCGCGCGTGACGCCTGGCTCATCGCCGAGGCTGAATACTACATGCAGATTGCCAACGCCCAATTGCAGCTGGCCAACAACCCGCAGCTTGCCGCGTTGGCGCTTGGCATGGCGGACGAACGCGTTGTGCAAATGGGCAACCCGGCGCTGATTGACGTGCGGCGGGCTATCTCTGACGAGCTTGCCGCGTTGGATGTCATGGAGAAGCCTGATATTGCCGGCGCGACATTGACGCTGGCCAGCCTCGCCCGCGTCGTCGAGTCGCTGCCGTTCGCCAGCGCCTCAAAAATCACGGGCGAAGAGCAACAGTCCGTCGACGAAGAAGCCAGTGGCGTGAGTCGCGCCTGGTCATCAATGAAGAACGCGATGTCGGGCCTGGTGAAGGTGACACCGCCCGACCAGGCTAAACTCGCGTTAATGTCGCCCGACGCGGAGTTCTTCCTGCGGAGTAACCTCGCGCTGCAGTTGCAGTCGGCACGGCTGGCGCTTTTGCGCGGCGAGCAGGAAGTGTTCGAGCAAGCCCTCGATGACACGAGCGCCTTGCTGGCACAGTACTTTGATGGCGAAAGCGCGCAGGTTGCCGGTGCCCAGGAAACACTGGTCGAAATTCGCAGCAACGTCTTCACGAGTGCCGCACCGGACATTTCCGGCTCTCTGCAGCTGCTCCGGCAGTTCCGCACCCTGCGCGAGACCTCGCAGTGAAATTCGGCATCATCGTTGTACTGGCACTATTCGCGAGTGCGTTTGCGGCGCATTTCCTCTTGGCCGATCCTGGCTACGTGATCATCAATTTCCGTGGCTATGTCGTCGAAATGTCGGTACCGGTACTCATCGGTCTCGCCGTTCTTTTGTTGTTCGCCGTGTGGTTGATTCGGAAGATCTACCTTGCACCACGCCGCCTCGGAGAAGCCGCCGGCCGGTATCGTTCGGCACGCTCCGGACAGAAAATGACGCGCGGCATGATCGCTGTCGCTGAAGGCAACTTCGCGCGCGGTGAGAAAATGCTTGCCCGCGCCGCGAGTACCAGTGACTCACCTTTATTCAATTACCTGCAAGCCGCACGTGCGGCGCATCTGCAGGGCCACGATGACCGTCGGGATGAATGGTTGCGGCTTGCCTACCAGGAGACACCCGAAGCCGCCAACGCTGTCCTGCTGACGCAGGCAGAATTTCAGCTCGATCGTGGCCATAACGAGCAGGCGCTGGCGACCCTGCGCCGCCTTGACGAGAACTCCAAGGACCACGCGCATGCACTGGCCTTGCTGGGTCGCCTTTACTTTAAGCTCAAAGATTGGGATTCATTGTCCGAGCTCCTGCCGAGACTCAGGAAGAACGGTCAGCTGAAACCCAAAACGCTCGAAGCCTGGACGCTTCGCGTTCACAAGGAAGCTCTGGACCGCGCCGCCGACAGTGCTGCGGTGGAAGAGACCTGGAAAGGCGTCTCGCGCGCGCACCGATCCGATCCGACGCTGCTCGAGGCCTATTACGGCGGTCTCATGCGAGCCGGCGAACACGACCGCGTCGAGAAAGAGCTGGGCAGCGTACTCAAATCGAACTGGTGTGGACCGCTGGTGCAGCTTTTTGGGCTGGTTGAGGCGACGGACACCAGCAAGCAGCTGAAACGTGCGGAAGGCTGGCTAAAGAACCACGATGATGATCCCGGACCTGTTGCTTGCGGCCGCACGCCTGTGCCTCAGGAACGAGCTTTGGGGTAAGGCCAGGAGCTATCTCGAGACAGTCATCAGCCTTCGACCGACACCGGACGCCTATCAGGTTTACGGCGCCTTGCTCAATCAAATGGGCGAAGCCGATGCGGCGGCGGCCGCGTATCGTGAAGGCTTGGGAATGGTCGCGGCAGAGCCATTGACCGCGATTCCGCACATGGATTCCGACAAGCAATAAGATGCTCACGCTCGTAACAGGCACCGGGTACACCGGCCGACGTGTGCTCGATCGTCTGCCTGTCGACTCCGCGATTGGACTCAGCCGCTCGATCGTTGACACGGATCGGCCGCTGGAGCTATTCGATCTCGATACGACAACCGTATTACCCATCGAGCTGCCGTCACGCTACTCCGTTATTTACACGGTTCCGCCCAAGGGCGCCCGGCCCGACGACCGCCTTCAGCGCTTCCTGCCGATGCTCGTGCCGTCGCCGTTACGTTTCGTCTATATCAGCACCACCGGGGTCTACGGCGATTGCGGTGGCCGTACCGTCACCGAGTCCAGCCCGGTCAACCCATCGAACGAGCGCGCGGAGCGGCGCGTCGCTGCCGAAGCACTTCTCACCGAATGGGCCGATAAAAACGACTGCCAGCTGATCATTCTTCGGGCACCGGGCATCTACGGCCCGGGGCGACTCGGCATCGAGCGCATTCGCGCCCGGATGCCGGTCCTTTCCGAGGCCGATGCCAATCCGGGCAATCGAATTCATGTCGATGATCTGGCGAGCTGCTGCCTGGCCGCGTTGTCGACGGACGTGCCGGCAGGCATCTACAACGTCGGCGATAATGACCACCGCAGCCCAACCTCGTTCACGCGCGAGGTTGCGCGGCAGCTGGGGCTACCCCCGCCGCCGCAGATCAGCCGCAAGGCCGCTAACGATGAGTTCTCGCCACAGCGCCTGTCGTTCATGACCGAGTCACGCCGGGTCGACACCAGCAAGATGCGCGAGGTTCTGGGTGTGACCCCGCGCTATGCGAATCCCGAAGACGGTATACGGGCGAGCCTGTAGGAGCGCGCCTGTAGGAGCGCGCCCCAGCGCGCGAAGCGAAGCGGCGGCCGTCAGGCCGCTTTAACAATGTCGGCCGCTGGCATTGTCCCCTTTATGGGCAGGCGGCCTCCTACAAAAGCAGCGACACCGAGGCGGCCTCCTACAGCGACGGCAGCCTGTAGGAGCGGCCTGGGGCGGCCCGCCTACAAGCGCCTGCAATCACGGTTGGCTGCGAACGCTCCGCAACCAGGCAGTCAGCGGCTCCCACTCATCCCAGTCGGGCCACGCGAGGTACTCGGGCAGCTCGAAAATACCCAGGCCGCGGGTATAGGCCCTGACGTAATTCTGCGCCTCTCGCAACGCGGCGATATAAGGCACTCTCGCTTTCGTCAGGTATTCGTCGAGATCATCGAAGATGAGCGTGTTGTCGCGAACCCGATTGGCAACCAGGGCGATCTTCGCCTGCTTTCGCTCAATTTGCCAACACCCTTGAGTTCGTCGAGAAATCTCGTCGTCGCCTGCATGTCGATGGTCGACGGCAGTACCGGCACGACAATCGTCTCCGCGTGCTTCACGAGGTCGGTCAGTTCAACGCCGTGCGAGCGCGCCGGCGCGTCGATAATGACGAAATCGGCATTGCGCGGAACGCGCCTGAGACCGCCCTCAAAGCCCGCCACCCCATGGATTTCGGGACGGTTTTCGGGACGGCGCTCGAGCCAGTCGAGGCTCGAGCGCTGTGGATCGTAATCGGCCAACGCGACGGTCGCGCCTTCGTTGGCAAAGTAGGAAGCGATGTTTGTTGCGAGGGTGCTTTTACCGCAACCACCTTTCGCATTCATGACCATTATGTGCCGCATGACTCTCCCCAGGGGCAATGTTGTTAGTATGATAGTTGGTTTATGTAAAACTACAGAGGCCGCGATCAAAAGTCCATTCGATCTATTTGCGCCTTGCTACACTCCTAAAAATGCAAGTTGCCTACTTTAAAATGCAGGGCACCGGCAACAAGATCGTCGTTGTCGACCAGCTTGAAAAAAAACTGCCACCACCGAGCCCGTCGCGTTTGCGCGAGCTCGGCGATGAGGCGACCGGGCCCGGTTTCGACCAATTGATGTGGGTAAGCCACTCCAGGAATGCGGCGCACGCCGCAAGCTATCGCGTATTCAACGCCGATGGCTCCGAGGTTGAACAATGCGGCAATGGCGTTCGTTGCGTGGCGCGCATTTTGGCGCGCGACTCGCAACGCCCGACTGCCTTCACGCTCGAGAGCCCGGCCGGTCCGGTATCCGCGAGAGTCGACAACGATCGCGTTTCGGTCAGCATGGGCACTCCGGAATTCGAGCCGGCCCGAATACCTTTCGTCGCTGATTCCCGGTCAAGCTGCTATGCGCTCGAGGTCGGGGACCAAAATCTCGAAATCTGTGCCGTATCAATGGGCAATCCCCATTGCGTTCTGCAAGTTCCGGACGTTGGCAGCGCGCCGGTGGGAGACACTCGGGCCGAAAATCGAACATCACGCGCGTTACCCGGAACGATGCAACGTCGGCTTTATGGCCGTTCTGGATCGCACGAGCATCGATCTGCGCGTGCATGAACGCGGTGTCGGAGAAACGCTCGCCTGCGGCACCGGCGCCTGCGCTGCAGTCGTGTGCGGTCAGCAAATGGGGCTGCTGGATGAGCGGGTCAACGTTCGGCTGCCGGGTGGTCAAGTCGTGGTAAGCTGGCACGGAGGCACAGAACCTGTCTGGCTCACGGGAAACGCCGAGTTGATCTCTGAAGGAACTTTTGATTTATGAGTACGCAAGCCAAACCGGACTACCAGGACGAAGAACTCTCGGAGCAGGCCGTTCACGATTACCTGGCCACTCATCCCGACTTTTTCGAACACAACCCGAGACTGTTGAGATCGCTCAACCTGCCCCACTCCAGCGGCGGGACCGTGTCGCTCGTGGAACGACAGGTCTCGATACTGCGGCAGAAAGATCTCAAGCGGGATCGCCAGCTCAAGGATCTCATTGCAGTTGCACGGGCCAACGACGTGCTTTCGGCCAAGATTCACGAACTGACCCTGCAGCTAATGGCCGCCGCTGACCTCTCCGCTTCGATCTTCGCGCTTGAAGAGGCGATGCGCAGCGGCTTCGGCGCGGACCAGGCCGTGCTCGTCGTTTTTGGTGACGCGGAGGCATTCACCGACATCGATGCAGGACGATTTTTCCGCGTCATTGGCCGGAAAGACCCCGCCCTCAAATCGTTCAATACCTTCCTCAACGGCAGCGGTCCTCGATGCGGAAAGATTCGCGATTCACAGCGGGAATTCCTGTTTCACAAGGATGCCGAGGAAATCGGATCCGCGGCGCTCGTGCCCATCGGTAAGGGCGCGGAGATCGGCTTTCTCGCTGTCGGCAGCGTGGATTCCGATCGCTTCCATCCCGGCATGAGTATCGACTTCCTGACGCGGCTCGGGGATCTCATCGCGGGCGCGTTGAAGCGTTACTGAGAACCGTCACGTGAGTGATTCCGGCTGGATCGATCGCTTCATCCGGCACCTTGAATATGAGCGCCGCCTGTCTCCGCTGACCTGCAAGAACTATCGCCGCGATCTCGAGGCACTGGCAAGGTATTGCAAACAGTCCGATATTGACGGTTGGGGCGGACTCGACGACGGTCATATCAGGGCCTATTCGGCGCTTTGCTTCCGGAAGGGCCTCAGCGCCCGCAGCATCCAACGCCGTCTCTCCGCATCGCGTACCTTTTTTCGCTACCTGATGCGCGAAAAGCACGTCAGCAAGAATCCGGTCACCTCGGTATCCGCACCGAAGGGCAAGAAACGATTACCGGGCAACCTCGATGCCGATCGCATGGCCAGGCTGCTGGACATTCCGGGCGACGGCGCCATCGTCGATCGCGACCGGGCCATACTCGAGCTGCTTTATTCCTCGGGCCTGCGCCTCTCCGAACTGACCGATCTCGACTGCGGTGATGTCGACATGCACGACCGGACCGTGCGCGTCACCGGCAAAGGTAACAAGGACCGCATCGTCCCGGTGGGCCGCCAGGCGCTCGAAGCACTTGTCCGCTGGCAGACGTCGCGAGTCGAACTCGCCGGCGCCGATGAGTCCGCGCTGTTCGTCAGCAATCGTGGCACACGAATCAGCACCCGATCTGTCCAGGCCCGGGTCTCACACTGGGCCCGGCGCCAGGGCATCGACAGCAACGTCTATCCCCACCTGTTTCGGCACTCCTTCGCCACGCACCTCCTCGAGTCAAGCCATGACCTGCGCGGGGTGCAGGAACTCCTGGGCCACGCGAACATCTCAACAACACAGGTTTATACTCACCTTGATTTCCAGCATTTGGCCCAGATATACGACCAAACGCATCCACGGGCGCGTAAGAAAGACTAGTCGAAAGCGCCCCAGCAGGAACAACACCATGGAACAATTTCGAGGGACGACCATTGTCTCGGTCCGCCGCAATGGCAAGGTTGCCATCGCCGGTGATGGCCAGGTCAGCATGGGCAATACCATCATGAAGGGCAACGCGCGCAAAGTGCGGCGGCTTGCAGACGGTCGCGTCATCGCGGGCTTCGCCGGGGGCACGGCCGACGCGTTCACCCTGTTCGAACTGTTCGAATCCAAGCTCGAACAGTACGGCAACCTCACGCGAGCCGCGATCGAGCTGGCCAAAGACTGGCGCACCGATCGCCGACTGCGACGCCTCGAAGCGCTGCTTTGTGTTGCCGATACCGAGAGTTCGTTTGTCGTCTCGGGTAACGGCGATGTCATCGAGCCCGAGGACGACCTGATGGCCATCGGTTCGGGCGGACCCTTCGCGCAGGCCGCCGCCATGGCGCTGCTGCAGAACACGGACCTCGAAGCACGCGAAATCGTCGAGCAGGCATTGAACATTGCTGGCAAGATCTGCGTGTTTACCAATCAAAACATCATCATCGAACAATTGTAGGAGCGCGCCTGTAGGAGCGTGCCTGTAGGAGCGCGCCCCAGCGCGCGAAGCATAGCGGCGGCCGTCAGGCCGCTCGACATTGTCGGCCGCTGGCATTGTCCCCGTTATGGGGAGGCGGCCCCGACATAGGTCGCGCGCTATGGGGAGGCGCGCTCCTACAAGTAGGCAGGAATAGTCCATGTCACAAATGACGCCACGAGAAATCGTCCAGGAACTGGACAAGCACATCATTGGTCAGGATGAGGCCAAGCGCGCGGTCGCCATCGCGTTACGCAATCGCTGGCGCCGCGTGCAGGTGGACGAGCCACTCCGAAGTGAAATTACGCCGAAGAACATCCTGATGATTGGCCCAACGGGCGTCGGTAAAACCGAAATATCACGACGCCTCGCGCGCCTTGCGAAAGCGCCCTTCGTCAAGGTCGAGGCGACCAAGTTCACCGAGGTTGGCTACGTTGGCCGGGAAGTTGACAGCATCGTCCGCGATCTCGTGGACGTGTCGATCAAGATGACCCGCGAAGACGCGATGTCGAAGGTTCGACATCGGGCCGAAGACTCCGCCGAGGAGCGTGTGCTCGACGCGTTACTGCCACCGGCAAAACACGGTGTCGGCTTCACACAGGAGTCCGAGCCGGCATCAACGGACAGCGACACTCGTCAGAAATTTCGCAAAATGCTGCGAGAAGGCAAGCTGGACGACAAAGAGATCGAGATCGACATCCAGGCAATCCCCGTCGGCGTAGAGATAATGGCGCCGCCCGGAATGGAAGAAATGACCAGCCAGTTGCAGGGTATGTTCCAGAACCTTGGCGGCAATCGAAGTAGAACGCGCAAGCTCAAGATCAAGGAGGCTTTTCGTCTTTTAACGGATGAAGAGGCCGCAAAAATGCTCGACGAGGAAGAGCTCAAGACGCAGGCACTCGAAGCCGTCGAGCAGCAGGGCATCGTTTTTCTTGACGAAATTGACAAAGTGGCGCGACGATCCGGGACTCAGGGCGCCGACGTATCGCGCGAAGGTGTGCAGAGAGACCTGCTGCCACTGGTGGAAGGCTCGACGATCAACACCAAGTACGGCATGGTGAAAACCGACCATATCCTGTTCATCGCTTCCGGCGCATTCAACGTATCCAAGCCCTCGGACCTGATCCCCGAGCTGCAGGGTCGGTTTCCAATACGGGTTGAACTGAAGTCGCTGACGACGGACGATTTCGTACGGATCCTGACGGAGCCCAACGCATCGCTTACGGCGCAATACTCGGCACTGCTTGAAACCGAGGAAGTCTCGCTCGAAATTTAATGAAGACGGCGTGCGACGACTCGCGGAGGTGGCGTTTCATGTCAACGAGAACACCGAGAATATTGGCGCACGCCGCCTGCATACGGTGATGGAGCGATTGCTCGAGACCATCTCATTCGAGGCCTCGGACAAGAGCGGCGCCACGCTGACTATCGATGCTGCCTACGTTGACGACCATCTGGCCGAGCTCTCGAAGGACGAGGACCTGAGTCGTTACATCCTTTAGGTTTTTGCCCCTTGCAGGAGCGTGCCTGTAGGAGCGCGCCTCCCCATAAAGGGGACAATGCCAGCGCGCTACGTGCCCTCGGGGTGCGAAGCGAAGCGGCGGCCGTTGCAGGGCGCGCTCCAACGCGCGCCGCATAGCGGCGGCCGTCAGGCCGCTCAACAATGTCAGGGGCGATCGGGGCGACATTCCTACGGTAGGGCTGGGAGTGATTCAGCGAATGTCCCAATCACCGGCATATCAGGAATGTCCCCATTGGTTTGCGGGCCACTGGTCCGACTCACCGTTGAAGGGTATCCTCGCTTGCCGAGCCACAAACAATAACCGCACGCCATGGCCAAGCCGCAGCAACCAGACGACTCAACGCACTTCGGTTTCCAGTCTGTCTCAACGGACGAGAAGGCCGGATTGGTTCGCGACGTGTTCGACTCCGTTGCCGGCCGCTACGATCTCATGAACGACCTTATGTCGGGCGGACTGCACAGGCTATGGAAACGATTCACGGTCGGCCAGGCATCGCTCAAGCCGGGCAACGTCGTGCTGGACCTTGCCGGCGGAACCGGCGACCTGGCTCGCGAATTTTCAAGAAAGGTCGGCAAAGAAGGTCATGTCATTCTCGCCGACATCAACGCAGCGATGCTGCGCCAGGGCCGCGCTCGCCTGATTGACGCCGGCGTTTCCGGCAATCTCTCTATCGCACAGGTCGACGCAGAAAACCTGCCGTTTGCCGATCGTAGCTTCGACTGCACAAGCATCGCGTTCGGCCTGCGGAATGTGACCGACAAGGACGCGGCGCTGCGCTCCATGTACCGGACGCTCAAGCCGGGCGGGAAAGTGATGATCCTGGAGTTTTCCGAACCCAGTAAGGCGATCAAGCCTGCCTATGACCTGTATTCGTTCAAGGTGCTCCCGATACTGGGAAAGCTGATTGCCCGGGACTCCGACAGCTACCAGTACCTGGCTGAATCGATACGCATGCATCCGGATCAGGAGACGCTGAAATCGATGATGGAGGCGGCCGGGTTCGAACGATGTCGCTACCATAACCTCGCAGCCGGTATCGTCGCACTGCACATCGGCTACCGGATCTGATTCGCCGTGAATCCGCTCGAAGCCGCGCTGCGCCCGATTGCCAACGTTTTAAATCGCAACATCAAGGCAACAACACCGGCACGCGAGCTCTGTCAGAAACTTTCAGGAACGGTCGTGGCGATACGCGTACGCGACACGGCATTGACAACCTGGTTCATCGTGCAGGATGACGGTCTGGATCTGACCACCGAGACGGACCGGGAGCCCGACGTATTGATAAGCGGCTCGCTTCTTACGCTGGCGCAGATGGCCGGTGATTCCGGTGCTAACGCAATACGCGCGGGATCGCTGGAATTCGCAGGTGATCCGGTACTGGCCGATGAATTTCGACAGCTGCTGACCTATGCGAAACCCGATATCGAAGAAGAACTGGCCGGGATCGTCGGCGATGTCGCGGCACATCGCCTGGGCGAGATTGCGAGGGGCCTCAAGCAGTGGGGCCGCGAAGCACGAGCAACCATGGGTGCAAATATTCGCGAGTATCTGCAGGAAGAAAGCCGTGATGTGCCAAGCCGGTATGAAGTAGAGCGTTTCACGGCCAACGTCAGCGCGCTGCGGGATGACGTCGATCGTCTTGAAGCACGCATCAAGCGCCTGCGGACCAGCTGATGTCTCGCGCAAGCACATTGATCAGAATGCTGGCGATCCAGCGCGTGCTCGTGAAGTACAGCCTTGATGACATCATCAAGGAAACCCACTTGCTGAGACCGCTGCGCTTTCTGTTCTACGTGGCGCCACGCCGACGCGACCGCTCGGCGCCGGTGGGCGAACGAATCCGTCTCGCACTGGAAGAGCTCGGCCCGATTTTTGTCAAGTTCGGGCAGGCCATTTCCACGCGCCGCGACTTGTTGCCACCCGATATCGCTGACGAACTGGCGAAACTGCAGGACGCAGTGCCTCCGTTTCCGGCATCACAGGCGATCGAGATTCTGAACGAGGCGTATGAAAAAGATGTCGGGGAGGTTTTCAAACGCTTCGACGTTGAACCGCTGGCGGCCGCCTCGATTGCACAGGTGCACACGGCGCAACTGCACGATGGCACCGAGGTCATCGTCAAGATTCTGCGGCCGGGCGTCCAGGAACAAATCGAAAGCGATCTTGCCGTACTGCGCATGCTCGCCGGTCTCGCCGACCGTTACTGGGAACACGGCAAGCGGCTCCGGCCCCTGGAGGTGGTGGACGAATACGAGCACACGATTATCGATGAACTCGACCTCATGCGCGAAGCCGCGAACTCGGCACAGCTCAAGCGCAACTTTGAGGGTTCCGAGCAACTGTATGTGCCGGAAATATACTGGGACTATTGCCGTCCCGAAGCGATGGTCCAGGAGCGCATCTACGGCACACCCATCAGCGACATGGAGTCACTGCGTGCGGCGGGAACCAACATCCAGGTGCTGGCCGAGAACGGCGTCGAGATTTTTTTCACGCAGGTGTTCCGCCACAACTTCTTTCATGCCGACATGCATCCCGGCAACATCTTTGTCATCACGACCGATCCGGAACGACCCAGGTACGCCGCCGTCGATTTTGGCATCGTCGGTACGTTGAGCCCGGAAGACCAGCGATACCTCGCCGAAAATTTCCTCGCGTTTTTTGACCGCAACTATTATCGAATCGCAAAACTGCATCTGGATTCGGGTTGGGTGCCACCCGACACGCGCGTCGATCAGCTGGAAACGGCGGTCAGGACCGTCTGCGAACCGATATTCAACAAGCCGCTCGCCGAGATTTCATTCGCGCAAGTTCTGATGCGCCTGTTTCGCGTCGCACAGCGCTTCGACGTCGAGGTGCAGCCGCAGATGATCCTGTTGCACAAGACGCTATTCAACATAGAAGGTCTCGGCCGGCAGCTGTACCCGGAGCTCGATCTCTGGAAGACGGCGCATCCGGTACTCAAACGGTGGATGGACGAGCAGGTCGGTGGGCGCGCCTTACTCAAGGACGTTCGCGAAAACCTGCCGCAACTTCGGGACGCGATGCGTGAGCTGCCACAAATTCTGCGCCAGCTCGGCGAGCAAGCCTCGGACGGCAAGATCCGTTTTGATATGCAGTCGCCGGAACTCGGCAAGATTCAGAATCAGCTCAGCGAACAGCGACGACAGCGTTACTGGTTGACCGCGCCGCAACCGGCGTCATCGCCGGGACGCTGGTTCTGACGCTTGGACGTTACCGCCGGGCTGGGCTGGTCATTACTGGCCGGCGGTGCCCGTCGCAGGAATCGCGCGCGTCCCTGAACGAAACAGCGTCTTGCGAAGGGTCGGCCCGCTGGCATTGTCCCCTTTTATGGGGAGGCGGCCTCCTACAAACGCAACGCAGAACGTCGATCTTCGTAGGAGCGCGCCTCCCCATGCGGGGACAATGCTGCGCGCCACGTGCCTTCGGGTGCGAAGCGCAGCGGCGGCCGTAAGGCCGCAAAACGCCACTGTCACCATGACAATATGCAGACGGTCGCAGACCCGCTACGTACTAACCGAAGCACCGGCATCTGCCGATAAGTGTAATCCACCGCCCGCGAGATGGCCGAAACTGACAAATGTCAGTGTTCCACAACGCCCGCAATCGTAAGCTTCATTTCAATGCCGGTGGTCCGTCTGCTCTACCAACATCTGCCACCGGTCTTCTGAGACAACCAAGAAGAATTAGGAGTAAGACCATGATCAGGTTCAGCCATTTCTTTAGGTGGAGTTGGACGTTTCTGGTAGCCGTAACCTTGACGATGGGCTTGGCCGGTTGCGACGGCAAAGACGGCGCTACCGGAGCGCAAGGACCACAAGGGCCGGAAGGGCCGGAAGGGCCGGAAGGGCCGGAAGGACCTCCAGCGCCGCCACCTGTGTCCTCCGTGACGCCTCTCGAAAGCTGTGGGGTATGCCATAGCGATGGCTCCGCCAACGATGCGCTAGCAGCCCACGCGCTGCCGCCGATCGAAGCGGTCAGCAACGTCGCCTTCGCGGTGAACGGCGCCGACCTGGACGTCACCTTCGACCTCGCAGCCGACGGTGTCCCGGCGACGGGCTACGACTCGATGCAGCGCGGCTATCGGACGGACGGGTTGACCCGGACCGACGTCTGCAACGCCCCGGACCCGCGAGCGACCCCTGTGATCCGGCGAGCATGACGCTGACCGAGAACGCACCCCCGGCAACTACACCATCAAGGTGCTGGGCGGCGCGGCCGCGGCGGCGACCGACAGTCGCTACCTGTTCCGGGTTGGGGCCGGCGATGACAGAGACACGCGTGTCTACTTCTACGGTGACTTCCCGGCCACCCCGGTCGAGATCGAGGCACCGGTAGTGTCCGCCGCGGCGTGCAACGCCTGCCACGGTCCGGAAGGCTTCGAGCGTTCACGGCGGCTACTATGCCGCGACGGACGGTGTCGAGACCTGCCTGACCTGCCACGGCGTCGACACGGTGCCGAGCCTCGGGGCAGTGGCTCACGGCTACCACAGCAGTATCGAGTCTTGGGAAGATCCTCCCGAGCCCATCGAGCCCCACGTCACCTACCCGACCTACATGAACAACTGCAGCGTCTGCCATAGCGAAGCCGCGCAGCTGGCCGCGGTGAACGCGATGCCGGTCTCGGGCCGCGGCTGCTTCACCTGCCACGGCTCCACAGCGGGAATCCCGTTCCCGCCGAACGAGGCGGCCGAGGCCACTGCATGCGAACCCGGACACCACTGCACGGAGTGCCACGACGGGACGATCGCGATATCCCGCAGACGTGGCCGACGCTCCACAACGGCGCGACCACCGAGCGCGGCGGCATCATCTGGGACGGCGTGGATACGTCGGTCATCGAAGGTGCGCTGTTCAACTGGCAGATCACCGGCGTAGCCGACGACGGCACCAACCTGACCATCACCTGGCAGGCGACCTACAACGGCGTGGGCGTCGATCCCTGTAACGCCACAGCGGGTGCGGGTGCCCCGGTGTTCTTCGCCGCGTAGACCGGATGGGCGACATCGTGGCAACCTGAGCATCCTGCGCAACTACGCCCAGGGCGAGGACTTCATCCTCGGCACCAATCCGAATAGCGCGGTCAGCCTGGCGGACGTCGATGTCGACGACGACAACACGACCTGCGCCGGCAACGTCGCAACCACGGTGGTTCCGGTGGAAGTGATCGACGCCATGTATGGCCGTGTGGCCATCCAGGGCAAGCCCCGGGTGGTCAGCATCGATCCAGACGACGCGGACGGAGTCATGCGGTCCGCGCCAAGACCCCGACCTACGACTGGGTCATCGGCGACGGTGCTGCAGCGCCTGCGCGTCGCGCCGTCGTCGACATCGAGCCTGTGCCTGAGCTGCCACGTGGGTTCGCTCTACCAGCACGGCGGCAACCGTGTGGACAACGTCGACATGTGCTACCTGTGCCACAACGCGGCCGCCAACGACGAGTACGTCCGCGTCGGGCTTCGGCGTGGATGCGTCCGAAGCGTACGACGGCAGGGCCGGCCAGGCCTTCGGCATCAAGGAAATGGTGCACTCCGTCCACCCGGCCGGCGCACTCGGGAACCCCGTCGTCATTTACCGCGGCCGCGGTATCTACGGCTGCGCCGACCGACGAGTCGATCAGCTGCCGAACTGGCCGGGAGAGGGCAGGGTCGCATCGATCTCCGGATCTTCTCGGATCGGACAGACGGCTACGCGGGTGTGCCAGACGCACAACTTCGAAAGCCCGACCTATCCGCGCGGGCTGTACGACTGTGCGGCCTGCCACGTGGCAACCGTCGACCTCCTGCCGGATCCGACCGAGGCCATGGCCACGACGGTCGAAGCCGGTGCGCCGCCATTCGGCGATCAGCTCAATGACGTGCTCCAGGGTGTACAGACGACGTCTTGCATCACTTGCCACGCCGATAGCGCCGGCAAGGGTCATGCGTACCAGAACAGCTGGACACCGCAGAGCGTTCCCGGAGGGTCGCCAGACGATCATCGACGCGAACTAAGAATCGGTTCAAGGGGCGGGCCTCCGGGCCCACCCCGCACCACCGATAAGGAGAAAAGAGTGAGGCCGGGAGATGCATCTCCCGGCCTTTTTGATGCGCGGCCCGGGCACTCGAGTTGACGCCGGATGTTCTCAATCTTGCTCCCGATCACATTACAAACGTCGACGGGAGCGCTACTATGCCACAGTGGACTGTCGCAGCGGCCCGCCGACATTTGGACAGTGAGACATATGCTTCGAGGCCTTGCCAGGTTGATTTTGCGCGCCGGCGGCTGGACGCCTGTCGGGGAGGTGCCGGACGCGCCGAAGGCGATAGTCATTGCGGCGCCGCACACCTCCAATTGGGACGGCTTCTGGGCAATGGTCTACATAGTGGCGATCGGCCTCAAAGTCCACTTCTTCGCGAAGCATTCGCTGTTCTGGTTCCCGCTAAGCACCGTGCTTCGGGCGCTCGGTGCCGTCGAGCTTGATCGCAAGCGCGCGGGTTCGGCCGTGCAACAGGCGGTCGACATGTTTGAAAATCAAGGCAGCTACTACTTCGGACTTGCACCGGAGGGCACGCGCACGAAAAAACCGGGTTGGAAAAGCGGCTTTTATCGAATTGCCGAAGAAGCGGGTGTGCCTGTTTACCTGGGTTTTCTCGACTACAAGACAAAACGCGTCGGCATAGGGCCCCGTCTCGACTTGAGCGGCGACCAGGATGCCGACTTCGCTTTCTTGAAGGATTTCTACGGCACTATTCAGGGTCGCTGGCCTGAGAAAACCAGCCCAATACAGTTCGTCTAAGAAACAGGGGTCTAACCGAGGTTTTTGTCTGCCTCTACTGCGGCTCAATAGAGCCAGTACCGTGAAAATCCCGGTTCGACCCCTGTTTCTTGTTACCGGGAAAAAACCACGCGACCGCCGACAATGGTCTTCAGAACCCTTGCGTCTCGAATCGTCTCCGGCGCTATTGCCGTCAGGTCACGATCGATCAATGCCATGTCCGCGAGCATGCCTGGCTTCAGCGTGCCTTTCCGGTCGTCCTCGAATGAGGCGAAGGCGCCTTCGTACGTATAGGCATGCAGCGCCTGTTCAACGGTGATCTTCTGCCCGGGCACCCAGCCATCCGGGTTCTTGTCGTCAAGCGTACGTCGGGTCACGGCGGCGTAAATTCCTTCGATCGGCGACGCCGGCGCGACGTACCAGTCGCTGCCGAATGCAACATGCGCGCCGCCCTCGAGCAACGACCGAAACGCGTACGTCGTTTTCGATCGTTCCGCGCCGATGACACCTTCTGCCCAGCGACCATCATCGATCGCGTGGTAGGGCTGCATGCTGGCAATCACATTCTGTATCGCGAATCGTGGAATATCATCCGGGTGAATGTGCTGCGCGTGTTCCATACGAAAGCGTCGATCCCTGTCGCCGTTCGCCTCCGCCACCTCGTAGTAAATGTCCAGCAGATCGCGAATGGCCTTGTCTCCGATCGCATGGACAATAAGCTGAAGCCCGGCTGCGTCCGCACCCGCAATCCAGGCACGCAGATCATCGAGCGAGTCCAGCAGGAAGCCTTTGTCGTCCGGGCTATCGGTGAAAGGTTCCAGCATGGCGGCAGTATGCGATCCGAGTGACCCGTCCATGTAACCCTTCACACCGCCCGTCCGCAGCCAGTCACTGCCGCGACCGTGTTCGGCGATATCGTCGACCAGCTTTTGCCACTCGATCAACGGACTGACCGAATAGATACGGGTAATCAACGTAGCGTTCGCCTCGGCGCGACGGTAGGTCGCGAGGCTCAGCCAACTGTCCATGCCGTCTTCAAACATGTCGTGAACCGTCGTCACACCGTTGACCGCAAAATACGGCATGGCCGCGTCGAGATATCGGTCGAGCTGCGCTTCCGTGGGTGCGGGGATTGCCCTGAAGAGCAGGCGCAGCGCGTTGTCTTTGAGGACACCGGTCGGGTTGCCCTCGGCATCGCGCACGATCTCTCCGCCCGCAACGTCAGGCGTGTCAGCATCGACACCCGCCAGCTCGAGCGCCACCGAATTGCCCAGCCCCATGTGACCGTCCAACCTCATGACCCAGACCGGATTATTCGGCGTCACCGCGTCGATCCAGTCGCGAGTCGGCAGTTCTCCGCCCCAATTGGTGTGATCCCAGGTTCCACCCGTGATCCACTCGCCGGGCTCTGGCGGTGCTCGCGAAATCGCCAATTCGTTTCGCGAATTCGTCCGGCGTTTTCGCATCGCGCAGCTGCACCGAGGCAAGCGAACTGCCACCCGACATAAGGTGTACATGCGTATCGATAAAGCCCGGCACCAGCATGCCACCATCCGCGGCGATGACCTCTGTGTCGTCACCGATCAGGGACCCAATATCGGCGGCCGAACCGACCGCCATGATGTTTTCGCCCCGGGTCGCAACGGCTTCGGCCCACGGCTGGTCGGGGTTCCCTGTCCATACGCGAGCCCCGGTAATAACCAGCGACGCCGACTCGGGCTCTGGCCCCGGCTTCGAGCAGCCCATTACGAATATCGCAAATAACAACAGGCAGCGCATGCCGGCCGGGCAGTATCGAGCGGGAGTCGGTATCGTCATCGCAGGGTCCTTTGTTCGAGAGTCAAAGCGGCGTAAGTCTTCGATAGCCTCGCCCACTGTAGCGCATATCAGCGGAAGGTCTGCACTGGGCGTCAACAGTGCATAGAATGCCGGCATGGAACCGGCATCCGAAAAACGGCGACACCGCACGATCCGAAGCTTTGTGCGCCGGACCGGCCGGTTGACGCCGTCCCAGGAACGAGCACTTAAGGAGCTCTGGGCGTCGTACGGCGTGGATTTCAGCCCCGGGTTTGTCGACTTTGACACGCTCTTCGGTCGCCATGCGCCTGTCGTTCTCGAAATCGGGTTCGGCAACGGTGACACGCTCGTGCAGCAAGCGCTTGATCACTCAGCATTGAACTTCTTAGGCATTGAAGTGCATGAGCCTGGCGTCGGGCATTGTCTTCTGAAGGCTGAGGAAACCGGCGTCAAGAACCTGAAGCTCATAAAGCATGACGCGATCGACGTATTGCAAAGCCAGGTGCCGCCTCGATCCCTGCAACGCGTCAACATCTACTTCCCCGACCCCTGGCCCAAGAAACGCCACCATAAGCGTCGCATGATCCAGCCCACGTTCCTGGAGTTGATCAACAGTCGCCTCGAAGCAAACGGCGCTTTACACATCGCGACCGACTGGGCGAATTACGCCGAGCATATCGATGACGTCCTGGGCCAGTCGGCTCTTTTCACCTGCGATGAGCGCCGTGAACACGACGGCGACGAGCCGCTCGACCGCCCGCGCACCAAGTTCGAACAAAGAGGCCTGCGGAAAGGACACCGCATCGTCGACTGGCGCTTCCTTAAGTCGCCTGATTAGCACACTCGCCAGTTGCACTTCGCGCCGAATAAACTATAACTGGAAGATAGAAGACTTTTTTCAACCGAGGGCTTTCTTCGATGACAGCGCATGACCCCCTCATCGGTCACTGGTTCACGAAACCGGGTGGTTCGTGGTTTGAGGTCGTGGCGATTGATGAAGATGCAGCAACGGTTGAGATTCAGCAATTCGACGGCACGATCGATCAAATCGACGTCAAGGTATGGCAAGAATCGTCGTTCGTCGAAGTCGCGGCACCGGAGGACTGGTCGGGATCGGTTGATATGGATCCTGAAGACTTCGTCGGCAAAAGCGATAACGACGTGCCGACCGGTTACTTCGACCCGCTCGAGTTCCTCGATCAGGACTGAGATTCCCCCGCGATCGACGCCGCGGCAAAATAGAGGATGCTGGGACGACCGTGGTGTCACATGCTTGTCGGGCCGCTGACGTAGATGACGCCGTCCCGGATCGCGACATCGACCCGCCGCAAAGACCCCCCCGATCCTGGCCCCGCAAAACAACGCCCCGTTTCAATCTCGTACGTTGCGCCGTGTGACGCGCAGATGATGGCGGACTTGTCCTTAGTCAGAAATTTGTTGGGTGACCAGTTCAGTTGATGCCCGACGTGGACGCAAAAGTTCTGATACGCAAACACTGCATCACCGCGCCGTATGACAAAACCGCGAAACGGCCAGTCACCCTCACCGATTTCAAATTCACGACAGCCCGGATCGTCAAGCTCATCAAGTTCGCCGACTGCTATTTCCTTGTCCGTGCTGCTCACGCGGCAGCCTCATTCCATGGTGCAACTTTGAACAGCAGCAGCATTCCAGGGATCGCAAGCGCCGTGCACAACAAGAAAAAGGTTGTCCAGCCAGTCTGCTCAACGATGACACCGGTCACAGCGTTCGCCAATGTCCTGGGAACCGACGTTAGCGCCGTGAAAAGCGCAAACTGCGTTGCCGCAAATACAGGATTGGTGTTCTTCGCGATGAACGCCGTAAAGGCCGCCGTTCCCAGGCCTACACCCAGATACTCCAGCGACACCGCGACGCCGAGCATCCACGGGTTGGCGCCCACCTCGGACAACACTGCGAAGCCCAGGATACTCACGACCTGGACCACGCCGAACGCCCATAGCGCCCGGTTGATTCCGAGCTTGATCATTATGACGCCGCCGACAAGACCGCCGACGATCGCGGAAAACAAGGACGCGAATTTGGCGATAGAGCCGATCTGGGTCAGGCTGAATCCGACGTCCACATAAAATGGTGTCTGCAGCGCAGTAGCCATGTTGTCGCCAAGCTTGTACAAGAACAGGAAGGCGAGTATCAGCGCGGCGGCGGCAACTCCCTTGCGTTGAACGAACTCTCTGAACGGCTCAACGATGGCCTCACGCATCGTCTTGGGCGGACTTGGATGAGCGATCGCTTCGTCGATGGCCAGCGTCATTATCAAGCCAACCGCCATAAACAACGCGACAACGATAAATACCGTATGCCACGGCAAATGATCGGCAAGAATGAGTGCCAGCGAACCCGGCACGAGCCCGGACAGGCGGTAAGCCTGTACGTGAATCGAGTTGCCGAGTCCCAGCTCGATATCCGGCAGCAATTCCCGGCGGTAAGCATCCAGCACGATATCCTGGCTGGCGCTAAAGAACGCGATAGTGGCCGCCAGGTAAGCGACACTCCATATCGACAAGTCGGGCTTGATGAAGCCCATCGCCGCAATCGATAGCAGCAATGCGATCTGCGTGATAAGCATCCAGCCGCGGCGGTGTCCGAGAAATGGCAGCGTGAAGCGGTCCATCACCGGCGACCAGAGAAACTTCCAGGTATACGGAAAGCCCACCAATGCAAAGAACCCAATCTCCGCCAGGCCGACACCTTCGACACGCAGCCAGGCCGGGACGAGCTGAATCAGGATGTAAAGCGGCAGGCCGGAGGTGAATCCGGTGAAAACGCAAATCAGCATGCGCCTGTTCAGGATCGCTTCCCTGATGGAGGGTCGGCTCACCGCGTGACTACTGTCGTCAGCGTCCATGGACCCAGTCGTAATCCATGATCAGCGGCGCATGGTCCGAAAAGCGCTGTTCCTTGTAAATGGCAGTGCCCAGCACCTTGTCCTTCAGTCCGGGCGTGATGACCTGGTAATCAATGCGCCACCCGACGTTATTGTCCCAGGCGCGACCGCGGTTCGACCACCACGTGTACTGGTCGGGTTCCTGCTCGATTGTGCGAAAGGCATCCGTGTATCGATACTCGCCGAATACGCTGTCCATCCAGGCTCGCTCTTCCGGCAGGAATCCGGAGTTCTTCCTGTTACCGCGCCAGTTCTTGAGATCAATCTCCTTGTGCGCAATATTCCAGTCACCGCAAATAATGTATTCAGAGCGCCGTCGCTGCAATGATTTCAGGTGCTCGGTGAACGTGTCCATGCAGCGATACTTGGCCTCTTGCCGTTCCTCACTCGAAGAGCCGGACGGCAAATAGAGTGACACGACATTGATGCCCTCAAGCTGCACTTCCAGGTAGCGGCCCTCGGCGTCGAACTCCGAGTCGCCGTAGCCACGAACGACTTTCTTGGGCTTATGCCGCGTATAGACCGCCGTGCCGCTGTAGCCTTTCTTCACCGCATCTTCGTAGTAGCAGTGATAACCGTCGGGCGAGAAAATATCGTCTGTCAGTTGATGCACCTGCGCCTTGGTCTCCTGAATACAAACGACATCGGCATGCTGTGCCCGCATCCATTCGAAAAATCCCTTGCGGGCAGCGGCACGAATGCCGTTGGCGTTCAGGCTTATAACGCGAAACAACTTTGATCTCCTGTGGCATACTTCCCAGCGTCGCGGCCATGATACAGAAGACCAAACGGATGCGTGGGTACAAGCGGGAATTCATTGAGCTGGCGCTGGAGCTCGGCGTACTACGATTTGGCGAATTCACGCTGAAGTCGGGCCGCGTCAGCCCCTACTTTTTCAACGCCGGGCTTTTCAATACTGGATACGCGGCGGCGAAACTCGGCCGCTTCTACGCCTCGGCGATTGCGGAGTCCCGCGTGCACTTCGACATGCTGTTCGGACCGGCATACAAAGGTATACCGCTGGCAACGCTCGCCGCCGCCTCACTTGCCGAACACCACGATATCGACGTTCCGTATTCCTTCAATCGTAAGGAGGCCAAGGCACATGGCGAAGGCGGCAGCGTTGTGGGCGCGCCCTTGTCGGGGGACGTGCTGATCGTCGACGACGTCATCACCGCGGGCACGGCCGTGCGCGAGGCGTACCAGATTATCTCCTCGGCCGGCGCACAGATCGCCGGGCTGGTCATCTCGCTGGACCGCCAGGAGCGCGGGCAGGGGCCCTATTCGGCGGTGCAGGAGTTAAAACAATCGCTGGGAATTCCGGTCATCAGCATCGTGCAACTGGATGATTTGATCGATATTCTGGAGGAATCAAGCGAATATGAGCAGTACCTCGAGTCTGTTCTCAGCTATCGAAAGCAATACGGTGTAATTTCGTAAGTACTTGAAATTTAGGGGTGATTCGGCAGTTTACACGGCCGCACCGTCGTATTAAGGTGCAATAACGAGAACCAGTCCCGGTCTCGCCATTAACTTTGCTGGCATATTTAACCAATGCGGAAACTGAATTTTGTAACTTTGCTAATGCTGCTGGTACCGCTTGCCGGACTTGCGGACAACACCAAGTTCTTCAAGTGGACCGACGAGAACGGTGTCGTGCACTACGGTGACAGCATCCCCGCGCAGTACGCAGAGCTGCCAAAAGAGGTCGTCAATGACTACGGCGTTACGGTAGAAAACCTCGAAGGCAAGAAGACACCCGAGGAAATCGAGGCAGAGCGCATCGAGAAAGAACGCGTAGCAGCCATCGAGTTGCAGCGCCGCGCGGACCAGGCTTTGCTGGCCACGTATCTCACGGTCGAGGAAATCCTGATGCACCGCGATCGTCGCGTGGAACTTTTCCAGGCGCAGGCTCGCGTTACCGAACTTTATCTCAGTAATCTGGAACGCCGTCTGCAGAAATTACGCAGCGATGCGTCGAATTTTCAGCCATACAGCGAAGACCCGGATGCACCGATGATTGACCAGGAGCTCGCCGCGGAACTTCAAAAAACGAAAGAGATCATCCAGCGGCACGAACGCAACCTTAGGAAGTTCCAGGCAGACGAACAGCAAATCATCGCCCGCTTCGAAGGTGACATCACTCGCTTCAAGACGCTGCGGGGACTGAACAACTAGCTCGATACGTCCCTCAGGCGGTGCCTGAATGACCGAAGCCGCCGGCGCCCCGGTCGCTTTCGTCGAACTCCTTCACGACCCTGAATTCGACCTGTTCCACCGGTACGAACACCATCTGCGCGATGCGTTCGCCCGGCTGAACTTCGTAACTGTTCGAGCTTCGATTCCAGCACGATATAAAGACCTGTCCCTGGTAGTCGGAATCGATAAGCCCGGTCAGGTTGCCCAGCACGAGTCCATGCTTGTGTCCCAGGCCTGAACGAGGCAGCAACACGGCCGCCAGCGATGGGTCGGCCACGTGAATCGCGATACCCGTCGGCACCAGGACTGTTTCCCCCGGCGCCACCGTGATCGGTTCATCAATGCAGGCCCGCATGTCGAGCCCCGCCGAACCGCCGGTCGCGTAATGCGGAAGCGGAATGGAATCCCCAACGCGTGAATCGAGAATCTTCAGTTCGATGGATCGCAAGTCGTCGTGTCCTTCAATCAACGCTGGTTATGACCGTGAGTCGAGGCTCGGTGCCCGAACCGCGGGCCGCATAGAAGTGTGCCGCGATAAGTTCAACGAGGTCGCGCGCAAGCTCGGTCTTGACGGTTTTTGGAAAATCTTTTTTGCCGCTCTTCCATAAGACGCTTGCGGCATTGTCGTCTCGATCGAAGCCAGAGTTATCGCCTACCTTGTTTGCCACGATCATATTCAGTTTCTTATTCTCGAGCTTCGACCGCGCGTAGTCCTCGACTTTTTCCGTTTCCGCGGCAAACCCTACGGTGAATGGTGGTATTTCCAGCGCGGCAACCGATGCCAGGATATCGGGGCAACGAACAAGCGCCATATCGATCGTTTCATTGCTTTTCTTGATTTTCTGGGTTTCTGCTGCTGCCGGCCGATAATCCGCAACAGCCGCTGCCGCGATAAAGATGTCGGCGTCCGCAATGTACTCATGCGTCGCATCAAACATCTCCTGTGCGGTCTTCACATTTAGCACGCGCATCCCGGGCGGCGGCGGCAAGTTCACCGGACCGCTGATCAGTATCACGGCCGCGCCCTGCGCCGCTGCCGCACGCGCGACCGCGTAACCCATTTTTCCGGAGCTCCGATTCGTTATGTAGCGTACCGGGTCGATCGGTTCCCGGGTTGGGCCTGCCGTCACGATGACGGTACGGCCTTCAAGCGATCCTTTGCCTTTGCCAGCACTCAATCCGCAGACCGTCGCCGCGATTGTCTCCGGCTCCAGCATGCGACCGGCCCCGGTTTCGCCGCAGGCCTGTGAACCTATGTCAGGTCCAAGAATGTGAATACCGCGCTGTTCCAGCAATTCGCGATTTGCCTGCGTCGCGGGATTGTTCCACATGACATGATTCATGGCCGGCGCGAGCGCGATAGGCGCCTCAGTCGCCAGACACAGGGTCGTCAGCAGATCCGGGGCAGCGCCGCTGACAATGCGAGCCATAATCTCCGCCGTGGCGGGGGCCACCAGGACCACATCCGCCCAGCGCGCCAGCTCGATGTGACTCATGGCGGCCTCAGCTTCCTTGTCCCAGAGATTCGAGCGAATAGGCCGGCCTGATACGGCCTGCAACGCGGTCGCCGTCACGAACTCCTCGGCCGAAGCCGTCATGACGATCTGAACGTCCGCGCCACGCTCACGAAGACGTCGCACCAGGTCAGGCGCCTTATATGCGGCAATACCACCCGTAATGCCGAGAACGATATTCACAGTAAAGGACTCATCTGTTGTCTATTGGTCGAGCTTAGCTCGTCCGTGTTAAGCATTTCTACCGAAACCGGCGATCCCGACCAGATTGTTTCGTTGTATGGAAATGCCGCGATCGATCACCATGCGATCGTGGCGAAGCAAACCGGCGAACAAAAGAGCGACGTTGAGCTGCTGGCGGCTGTGATCGGTGCGAGAGGCAGCAATGCGGTAGCGGACAACGCCGCCTCGAGGCTGTTGCATCGTTTCGGAAGCCTGCGCGCGCTGCTGCACGCCGATACGACGGCCATTCTGGAGTGCGACGGTATCGGGCGCGCCCGCCTTGCCGTCCTGCGGGCGTTGCCCGAACTCGCCCGACGCTATTACGCTGAATCGCTGCCCTTTGGTGAGACGATTCGCTCCCCGGCTGACACGGAAGCCTTTCTGCAAGCTCACATGCGGCATCTCGAACACGAGCTGTTTTGCTGCTTGTTTCTCGACAACCGGCATCAGGTCCTGGCTTTTGACGCGCTGTTCCGCGGCACGATAGACGGAACGTCCGTCTACCCCCGCGAGGTCGTCAAAGAGGCCCTTGCCATCAATGCGGCCGCGGTCATTCTTGCTCATAATCATCCATCCGGGGTCGCCGAACCCAGCCAGGCCGATGAGCGCATCACCCTGAGGCTGAAATCCGCCCTCGACCTGGTCGATATCAGGCTCCTCGACCACTTGATCATCGGCAATGGCAAAGCCACCTCGTTGGCCCGGCGAGGGCTAATCTGAGGCCTATTTTCGGCCACCGGAGCCAGACGCTTGTTATTGTGCATGGACACTGGTATAAAGTTTCGCTCTCTGCCCGCCTTTCGCGGGCAACTTTTAGTAAAATCAGAGACTTAAAGCAATGTCTAAGGTTTGCCAAGTGACTGGGAAGCGCCCGCAAAGCGGCAACAACGTTTCCCACGCAAAAAACAGAACTCGTCGTCGCTTTCTGCCGAACCTGCAGAACAAGCGCTTTTGGATTGAATCCGAGAAGCGTTTCGTGCGCCTGCGTATTTCGCACAAAGGCCTTCGGATTATCGACAAGCATGGTATCGAGAAGGTCCTTAGCGACCTGCGTGCCAGCGGACAGCGCGTTTAAGCGCCGGAGTATTTGACGATGCGTGACAAAATCAAACTCGTTTCCAGCGCCGGTACCGGGCACTACTACACGGTAACCAAGAACAAGCGCCTGCATCCTGAAAAGATGGAGACCAAGAAGTACGATCCGACGATCCGGAAGCACGTTCCTTACAAGGAAGCCAAGATCAAGTAACAGTGCTCAACGCTCCTTAGGAAAACGGCCCGCCATGAGCGGGCCTTTTTGTGGGTGACACCGTCGAAGCGACACCATCGAGCAAGAAACAGGTCACAATCACGAATGCCCGAACTACCTGAAGTTGAAACCAGCCGCCGGGGTATCGAGCCGCATATCGTCGACGCTACGATCTCACGTGTCGTGATCCGGGAGCGCCGCCTGCGCTGGCCTGTCTCGAGGGCCGTGGACCGCAATCTGCCAGGCCAGACCGTTACGTCGGTGGGTCGCCGCGCGAAATACCTGTTGATCAATACCGACAAGGGTACGGCGATTCTGCACCTGGGAATGTCCGGCAGCGTCTGCATTCTTGACCTCGATACGCCGGCCAGCATCCATGACCACGTCGACATAGAGTTCGACACGGGACTGATGTTGCGCTTTCGTGATCCCCGTCGCTTCGGCTCCCTGCACTGGAGCAAACAACCGCTGTCACATCGGCTATTGAAAGATCTCGGACCGGAGCCTCTCGATGATGCGTTTGATGGTGACTACCTATGGCGGAAATCCCGCGGCCGCTCGGTCAGTATCAAGCAGTTCATCATGAACGCACACATTGTTGTTGGCGTTGGCAACATCTACGCCAGCGAGTCGCTGTTCATGGCCGGCATCAATCCGCGTCGGGCGGCCGGGCGAATTGCAGGGCATCGATACGACGCGCTCGCCAATGCCATAAAAGACGTGTTGGGCAAAGCCATCAAGGCCGGTGGTACGACCTTACGTGACTTCTACGGTGGCGATGGAGAAGCGGGCTACTTTCAGCAACAGCTTGAAGCCTATGGTCGCGAGGACGAACCCTGCCGCCGCTGCGATACGCCGATCACCGCGATTGTTCAGGGACAGCGGTCGACCTTCTACTGCAAGCGTTGCCAGACCTAGATGTCGCCCGCTGGCATTGTCCCCTTTATGGGGAGGCGGGATGCTGCGGACAACGATTCCCGGCCGGCGTTGTAGGAGCGCGCCCTCGCGCGCGAAGCGTAGCGGCGGCCGTCAGGCCGCTTGACAATGTCGGCCGCTGGGGCGGCCTCCTACAAAAGGTGGACTGCTGGGGCGGGATGCTGCGGACAACGATTCCCGGCTCGCGTTGCAGGAGCGCGCCTCCCCATGCGGGGACAATGCTCGCGCGCGAAGCGTAGCGGCCGGCGTTGTAGGAGCGCGCCCTAGCGCGCGAAGCGTAGCGGCGGCCGTCAGGCCGCAATTCATGTCCTGCCGGAGCGCGAAAGCAACGCCTGCTTGACTTTCGGTGAGACGAATTCCGAAACGTCACCACCCAGTGCCGCGACTTCGCGAACCAGGCTGGATGAAATGAACGTGTACTTTTCGGTAGGCGTCAGGAATACCGTTTCGACTTCATCGGTGAGATGTCGATTCATGTTCGCCAGCTGAAATTCGTACTCGAAGTCTGAAACCGCGCGTAGACCGCGAATGATGACGGCCAGTTTATTTTCGCGCGCAAAGTCCACGGTGAGGCCCTCGTAGCCTGCGACTTCGACGTTCTTGAGGTCGGATAACGCTGACCTGGCCAGCTCAACGCGCTCCCCGAACGTGAACATCGGGGCTTTGGAGCCCGGGTTCGCGGCAATAGCAACGACAACCTTGTCAAACAGGCGGGCAGCTCTGCGCACGAGATCGTCATGCCCAAGCGTTATGGGATCGAATGTCCCAGGATACATCGCAGAAACTGTCATCAAAGATTCCCGTCAGGCCTGTCGCTGGACCAGCATATAGCGGACATTGCCGGCCGTCTTGTTCTTTTCCACCTGCCAACCCGCTGGCAACGTCGGCTCCGGTTTCGATCGATCCTGTTCAATATAGACCAGGGAGTCCTTCGCCAGCACCTGTCGCTGCTCCAACAGTCTACACAATTCCTCGTTCAGGTCCGCTGCGAATGGCGGGTCCAGGAATACCAGATCGAAAGGGCCTTCAGGCTCACCGCGAAGATACTCCAGTGCATCCATTTGCCGAATAACGGCCCCGTCGGCATCCAACGCCTTGATGTTGGCTTTCAATGTTACGACGGCAGGCGCTGATTGCTCGACGAAGACGGCGCTGCGCGCTCCGCGCGACAATGCTTCGAGGCCCAGCGCACCGGTGCCGGCAAAAAGATCCAGGCAACGAGCGCCCTGGATTCTCGGAACCAGCCAGTTGAACAGCGTTTCGCGAATCCGCTCCGAGGTTGGCCGCAGACCTTCCACGTCCGCAATATCCAACAGACGACTGCGCCAGTTTCCCGCTACAATACGCAGCCGTCCCGACCGGGTTTTGCTTGTTTTATGTGCTTTGACCATGGTCTTCCTGCTGCAGGGACCGGTACACCGTCTTGGTGAGATAACGTATATCCATGTTTGGCAAAAAAGAAAAGCCTGAGAAGCGTGAAAGCTTCATCAAGCGCCTTCGCGCTCGCATCAATCGTGGCGACAGCTGGCTGACGTATGACCTTGCGAATCTTGCGCCCGGCGGGAAAATTGACGAGGCCGTTCTCGAAGAACTCGAGTCCTTGCTGGTCATGGCAGACGTCGGCGTTGAGACAACCGAGCGCATTATTTCCGAACTGCAAAAGAGCCTTGCGCGCAAGGAACTCAAAGATGTCGATGCGTTGCAGAGCGGCCTCAGGAAGTCGCTGCAAGAGATTCTTGCTCCGGTCGAAGCGCCGCTGTCTATTCGGCAGATGGATGGACCCTTCGTAATTTTGATGGTCGGCGTCAATGGCGCAGGAAAGACAACCACAATTGGCAAGATGGCGCGCCGATTCAAG
Source organism: uncultured Gammaproteobacteria bacterium (assembly GCA_963760325.1). Classification (GTDB taxonomy): domain Bacteria; phylum Pseudomonadota; class Gammaproteobacteria; order Steroidobacterales; family Woeseiaceae; genus UBA1847. The sequence continues at coordinate 98,939 of CAVXCW010000019.1, forward strand.
GACGACGGATATTCTGTGATGCTCGCCGCTGGCGATACGTTTCGCGCGGCGGCCGTGGAACAATTGCAGGCCTGGGGCGATCGGAACGACGTGCCGGTTATTTCGCAGCAAGCCGGAGCAGATCCGGCCGCCGTTATTTTCGATGCCTGGGACGCCGCGCGCGCGCGCGGCATCGACGTGCTCCTGGCCGATACGGCGGGTCGTTTACAGAGCCAGACGGGACTCATGGACGAACTCGCCAAGGTGAAGCGCGTTCTTGCTCGTCGCGATGAAACGGCGCCTCACGAAGTAATGCTGGTGCTCGACGCGAGCCAGGGACAAAACGCACTGGTTCAGGCGGAGAAATTTCACGACGCGCTGGGCCTCACCGGAATTACCGTCACAAAGTTGGACGGTAGCGCAAAGGGTGGCATTCTGCTTGCCATCGCCAACAAGCTGAAAGTACCGGTACGCTTCATCGGCATCGGTGAAGCGGCTGAGGACATGCAACCCTTTTCTGCAGAAGCTTTTGTAGATGCCCTGCTCGCGTCCGGTGAGACGAAGAAGTAAACCGAAGCCATGATTCGACTTGAGAACGTCACCAAACGTTACCCCGGAGGACAGGATGCGCTCTCCGGCCTGGATCTGTCTGTGGACAAGGGCGAGATGGTTTTCGTCACGGGTCACTCGGGTGCAGGGAAAAGCACGTTGCTGCGACTGATCGCGTTGATAGAACGGCCAACGGGTGGCCAGGTCATCGTCGACAATCAGAATACGCGTCGCGTCAAACGCCGCAAGATTCCGGCCTACCGGCGTCAAATAGGCATGGTTTTCCAGGATCACAAGCTGCTTTACGACCGGCCGGTATTCGACAATGTTGCGTTGCCACTCATTATTGCGGGTGTCAGCCATAGAGACGCCGGGCGACGCGTACGCGCAGCGCTCGACCAGGTTGGTCTTTTGCACAAAGAAAAACGAAACCCGGAGACACTCTCTGCAGGCGAGCAGCAGCGCGTCGGCATTGCCCGCGCCATCGTGACACGCCCCAAACTACTGATTGCGGATGAACCAACGGGCAACCTCGATCCGGACTTGTCGCTCGAGGTCATGCGAATATTTCGGCGCTTTAACGAGGTGGGCGTAACGCTGTTGATCGCCAGCCACGATATCGTCCTGATCGACCGCCTGGGCTGTCGTCGCATTGCCCTGGAAGACGGCCGTCTGCAACAGGAGAGCGACCCATGGCTGTAACTCGACATGCCGACGCCGTCGCGCCGGTCCGTTCATCGGGACCGGTTTCGATCTGGGTATCGCGTCATTTCCGTACCTCGATTGGCTCGCTTGGCCGGCTTGCACGGCAGCCGTTTGCGAGCCTGATGATTATTCTCGTGATCGCGGTTACGCTGGCCCTGCCCGCCGCGATTAGCCTGGTCGTCAAGAACGCAAGGTCGGTCAGTGGCGGCTGGGATAACGCGCTCGACTTTTCTGTATTCCTGAAGCAGCAGACGTCCGCCGGTGATGCCGAAGCGCTCGGACGGCTCATCGGTCAACGTGCTGACGTGGAGTCGGTCCGGTTCATTTCGGCCGAAGACGCGCTTGCGGAATTCAAGCAGCAATCGGGATTCGGGGAAGCGCTTGAGCAGCTGCCGAGTAACCCGCTGCCGCACACACTGGTCGTTCGACCCGGACCCGGCAATACCAGTGCTTCACTGATCTTGCTGCAGGAGGAAGTTGGCAACCTGCCGGAAACGGATTTCGTTCAGGTCGACACCGAGTGGATTCAACGATTCCACGCAATATTGGATATCGTCAGGCAAGCCATCGCGATTGGGGCCGGCCTGCTTGGTATCGCGATCGTTGTGATCATCGGCAACACGATTCGGCTGGACATCGAGAATCGTCGCGACGAAATCGAGGTAACAAAATTAATCGGCGCAACCAATGCGTTTGTGCGGCGACCGTTTCTGTGGACCGGCTTCTGGTACGGGTTATTTGGCGGTTTGATGGCCCTGGGGCTGGTGCAGTACGGACTGTTCATGCTCGGAGATCCGGTCGCGCGCCTCGCCGGGCTCTATCAGAGCACTATCGCGATTGCATCGCTCGACCTTGCAGAAGGTGCTGGCATCATCGGTATCGGTGTGTTCTTGGGGTTGTTCGGCTCGTGGTTTACGGCCGCTCGGCATATGCGGCGTATCGAGCCGAAATAGAGCGGCGCAAAGTCGCTACCGGCCAGCCTCATCGGCCAGCCAGAGGCCGGAAACTAAACCTACTGCGGACCTTCTGACTATCTCTATCTATCTGTTTTTATTAGTAAATTATATTTTTTGGCGGGGAACCTGTGCCTTCGTTAGCACTCTAACCCTTCGAGTGCTAAAATTACGCGCCATCCAGGAGGAACTTGATGACAGACGCTATTGCGAAATTTAACCACGACCTTGTACTGGCCGGACCGGTAGGAAGCCTCGATGCCTATATTCAGGCCGTCGGTACGATCCCTGTTCTGAGTAAAGAAGATGAACAGGCGTTGGCCAACCGGTTCCGAGACCATGAAGATCTCGATGCCGCGCGCGACCTGGTCATGGCGCATTTACGATTTGTCGTCCACATTGCGAAGGGCTACACGGGTTACGGCCTGCCCCTGAACGATCTCATCCAGGAAGGCAACGTCGGCCTTATGAAGGCGGTCAAGCGCTTCGATCCGGATTACGACGTGCGCCTGGTTTCCTTTGCCGTGCACTGGATACGTGCAGAGATCCACGAGTTTGTCCTGAAAAACTGGCGCATCGTGAAGGTTGCGACAACCAAGGCGCAGCGCAAGTTGTTTTTCAATCTTCGCAAAGCGAAGAAAACGCTTGCCTGGTTATCGGCAGACGAAACCAAAGCGGTTGCGAATGATCTTGGCGTCAGTGCGAAGGAAGTTACCGAGATGGAGAAGCGCCTGCATTCGCGTGATGCCATCTTCGATCCTACGCCGGATGCCGCCGACGAGCGTAACTTCACACCGGCCGCTTACCTGCCAAGCCCGGACTCCGACCCGGCGGTGCTTGTCGAGACAGCGGATTGGAACACGGATGCAAGCACGCGAATGGCCTCGGCGTTAAAGACGCTCGACGACAGAAGCCGCGACATTCTCGAGAAGCGATGGCTAACAGACGACAAGATGACGCTGCACGAACTCGCCGCTGTGTATAACATCTCGGCTGAACGCATCCGTCAGCTCGAGTCGAATGCGATCAACAAACTCAGAAATTCCATGGCGCTGTAATTTCCGGTTTGCGACTAACGCTTTGTAACGAATAACTCGTAGCTAACAAGAAGGGCCGCTCAGTGAGCGGCCCTTTTTCTGTACGATTTCATTATCTGTATTCTTTCCTGCGGTAGCGGACGTAGCCGCCGTCTTCGATTCCCTGCGGGTCGTGATGTGTCCAGTGCACCAGGCCACCCAGGTCATTCCACTCATACATGCCCCGAACCTGCACGCGATCACCCATACCGACCGGGACGCGTTTCGCCAGGTCGATGTTGTGTGCAATAAGCAACGTCGCGCGATTACCGATATCGAGGATGAAACGCTGGTGGCGAGAACCATCATTGTCATTAGACAGCAGTCGAGTCACAACGCCCTTGATCTCGATCCAGGTTCCTGTATCGCGCTTGTTAAAACGTGTGCTCAAGCTACGCCCTATCGGTTCTTGTTCTTGGTCCGGGGGCAGACATTCTCAGAGTGCCACAAAAAACGCGGCGAACCATCCCTGGTCGCCGCGTTTTTTGATGCTAATGATGCCTTTTAGCCGGCAGTCACCGGCACCATCGTGATCTCAACGCGACGGTTGGCCTGACGACCGCTAGCCGTGGTGTTATCAGCGACCGGGCGCGCCTCGCCCATACCGACGATAATCAGGCGTTGCTGAATGACGCCTTGGGAAGTCAGGTAGCTTGAAACCGACTGAGCGCGACGCTCGGACAGGCTCTGGTTGTAAGAATCCGATCCCGTACTATCCGTGTGACCCGCAACTTCGACGACTGTCTTGTCGAACTCGCCGAGCACTTTGCCCACCGAATTCAACACGCTGAAAAAGGCCGGGCTGAGGTCCGAACTGTCCGTTGCGAAGGTGACGTTTCCGGGCATGTTAAGCGTGATGTTGTCGCCGATACGCGCAACGCTGACACCCGTGCCTTCGAGTTCAGCCCGAAGCTCGGCTTCCTGACGGTCCTGGTAGTTACCAATGGCCCCACCGGCCAGCGCACCGACGCCGGCGCCAATCAACGCATGCTGCCTGCGTTCGACCGCATCATCGCCGGAAATCAATCCGACGACTGCGCCCGCAGCCGCGCCGATCAAGGCACCTTTCGTCGCCTTGCTGGTTTTCTCTTCACGCGTGTAGGGGTCCAACGTTTCGCAGCCGGTCACGAAGACAGTAAAAACGGTCAGCGCGACAATAAACTTTGCAGATCTGGCATTCATGATCTTTCCTTTGCTTGCATTAGATACGGGGTGCATTGTAAGCGTGAATTACCTGAACAGAGACTTAATTTGCGCCGTTTTGTTCAGAAAAGTCCTGGAAAACACCAGGACTGTGGGCTACGTCACAGGATTCAAACGGTACGTGTAGAATAACGGGCCGATTGCCGAGAATCCCGATGAGTGAAACCGACAGCTGGCTCCTCAAATATGAGCAGAACCATGCCGACCTGACGAACCCCTGGGTCTACTGGGCAGCCGTGCCAATGGTCGTTGTGGGCACGGTCGGGGTCTTGTGGTATTTGCCAATACCGGTCGAATTCTTCGAAATATCACCGTTGCTCAACTGGGGCAGCGCATTCTTGATGGCAACGACGATCTACTATTTCATCATTTCCGTGTCGATCGCGATCGGCATGCTGCCTTTCATGCTTGGCCTCGCGACCCTGCAACTCTGGCTTGCCGGGTCCGAGTACCCCGCGCTCGGGGTTTCCACGGGCCTGTTGGTTTCAGGCACCGTTGGACTATGGCTTGGCCGCCGTGGAGCGGGAGGACTTGGGGCGGTGCTTGCTGACCTGCAGCTCATGATGATCGGTCCCGCGTGGTTATTATCCGTGCTGTACCGGCGCTTTGGTATCCCTTACTAGCCAAGGTGCCACGATAAGCGACTTCGTCTAGAATCAACGCCCCTACAACCCTCAGGAAGACCGCCGTGAGCGCGCCACATCTCGACCCATTAGACCTTTATGACGTTCGTTCGGAATTGAGCGAAGACGAAGTCATGGTAAAGGACACCGTCGGCCGTTTCGTCGACGATAGAGTGATTCCCCTGATGCGTGAAGCATTTGAGCAACACGTGTTTCCCGCGCACCTGGTCGGCGAAGTCGCCGAGCTGGGGCTGCTGGGCACCTCGATCGACGGCTACGGCTGCGCGGGATTGAACAGCGTCAGCTACGGTTTGATTTGCCAGGAGCTCGAGCGCGGTGACAGCGCCCTCCGGAGTTTCGTTTCGGTGCAGAGCAGCCTCGTGATGTTCCCGATTCATGCCTACGGCTCCGAGGAGCAGAAGCAGCGCTGGCTGCCTGCGATGGCACGCGGCGAGGCAATCGGTTGCTTCGGCCTGACCGAGCCGCATGGCGGCTCCGATCCGGGCAATATGAAGACGCACGCGAAACGCGACGGCGACGACTGGATACTCAACGGCGCCAAGATGTGGATCACCAACGCGACCATCGCGGACGCCGCCGTCGTCTGGGCCATGACCGACGAAGGTATTAAAGGATTCATCGTCGAAAAAGACATGCCAGGCTTTGAAACCCAGGAGATTGAAAACAAGTTCTCTCTCCGGGCGTCGGTAACCGGTGCGCTGTTCTTCAACGATGTCCGTGTCCCCGCTGCCAATGTGCTGCCAGGTGTGTCGAGCATGAAGGGCCCGCTTAGCTGTCTCACCCAGGCCCGTTACGGCATTACCTGGGGCGTCATCGGTGCAGCACAGGCGTGCCTCGACGAAGCGCTCAGGTACTCACGGGACCGCGTGCTCTTCAATCATCCCGTTGCGAACACGCAGGCAATGCAAATTCGCCTCGCCGACATGAGTCGGCGTATCACGACGGCACAGTTGCTGTCACTGCGTCTTGGACGCATCAAGGACAAAGGTGAGCTGCAGCCAACCCAGGTATCGCTGGCGAAATGGAATAATTGTCGCGCGGCGCTGGACATCGCACGCGACGCACGCGATATCCTGGGTGGCGCCGGCATCAGCGCAGAGTACGTACCGATTCGTCACATGCTGAATCTGGAGAGCGTTATAACGTATGAGGGAACCGAAACCATTCACCAGCTCATCGTCGGCAAGGAGCTAACGGGCGCCAACGCGTTCTGATGAGCGCCGGCATTGCACGCGGCCCGCGTCGCGCAGCGGAATGCGTCGGACAGAAACGCAGTTCATCGGGGATTGTGAGATAGGTTCTAACAGTCGCCTACCGCAGAACCGTGATATGTGGCGCATTGCAGCGCCAATGATCCTGTCGAATGTATCGGTGCCCCTGTTGGGGATGGTCGACACCGGCGTCACCGGGCACCTGGAAAGCCCCGTCTACCTGGGCGCCGTCGCCATCGGCGCCATGATTTTCAGCTTCCTGTATACGGGCGTCAATTTCCTTCGCATGGGCACGACAGGGATCACCGCACAAAGCTTTGGTGCGGACGATAACGATGGCTTGCGTGTTTCGCTTGGTCAAGCCCTCGTGGTGGCGGTGTTGATCGCCCTTTTTCTGGTCGCGCTGCAGGCTCCACTGGGAAGCCTGGCGATGCAGCTGCTCGGCCCCGATCCGGAAACACAATTTTATGCGCTTGAGTATTTTTCCATTCGTATATGGAGCGCACCGGGCACGCTCGCCAATTTCGCACTGATTGGCTGGTTTATCGGCCTGCAGAACGCCCGGATTCCGCTCCTCATATTCCTGACGATTAACATCACCAATATCGTGCTCGACCTGGTTTTCGTTCTTGGGTTCGGAATGAAGGTTGACGGCGTCGCCCTCGCGTCCGTTTTCGCCGAGTACTCAGGATTAGTGGTCGGCGGCGCATTCGCTGTCTCGGCATTGCGGAAGCGCGAAGGACACTGGCCGATCGCGCGGCTGATCAATATCTCTGCCTACAAAGCATTCTTCGCGGTGAACGCCAACCTGTTTATACGGACGATGGCGCTCATGTTTACGCTCGGCTTTGTCACGGCACAAGGGGCGCGCCTCGGCGGGCTCGTCCTGGCTGCCAATGCAGTGCTTATGAACTTCCAGAACCTGACCTCTTTTGGTCTCGACGGTCTGGCGCACGCGGCCGAAGCACTGGTCGGAAAGGCGATCGGGCAGAAGCGCCGTGATCTGCTCGAGGAGTCCGTGCGGCTGACGCTCAGGTGGTCATTTGTCTTTTCGGTAGGTTTTACCCTTGTCTATCTGCTCGCAGGCCCGCTGATCATCGGCATCCTGACCGACCTGCCGGAGGTCCGTGAAGCCGCCAATCGTTACCTGCCCTGGATGATTGCCTCACCACTCGTTTCCGTGTGGTGCTTTCTCTACGACGGCGTGTACGTGGGCGCAACGCGGGCAAAAGAAATGCGCAACATCATGTTTATCTCAACGCTGTTCGTGTTTCTTCCTGCGTGGTATGTCCTGCAGCCGCTGGGCAATGACGGACTATGGCTTGCCTTTCTCTTGTTCATGGCCAGCCGTGGTATCGGCATGCATATTGGTTACCGGAGAACGGTGCTGGCCGTCTAGTTGTTCTCGACCCGCATAATTCGCCGGCCCGCACACACATCTTCCAGCAAGGCCCCGTCGCGATATTAATCGGGGTCGAACCGAGGTTCTTTTGAAAACCTCGGTTCGACGCCGACTTACCGTTTTTGCTCAGCCGGGTGTCACTTGAAGCTCTTCGTCACCGTGAGGCCGTAGGTGCGCGGCGGCATATAGAGCTCCGACGTAATTGCGGTCGGATCGACGATTCGATTGGAGATCTGCAGTTCGTCGCTCAGATTCTTGCCCCACAACGTGGCGACCCATGAGCTGTCCGAGCTTGTCCAGCTGGCGCTCGCACCGACCATGTCGATTGCCGACTGTTTGGTCTTGGGCGCGTTTGACGCACTCGTAAAGTAGTCATCTTTCCAGTTGTAGCTGACGTTCAGATCCAGTGAGCCGCCGTTCGCCAGGTCCACTATATAGGTCGCATCAAGGCTGAAAGCACCGTTGGGTGCAAAAACAAGGTCGTTACCGGATACGTCGTTTCCATTTGCCGTGACAAAGTCGGTATAGATTGCATCACTGTAGTTATAGCTGCTCGAAATCATGAGCTCGTCTGTCGCGAGGAAATTGAACTCGAGGTCAACACCCTTGGACTCGGCCTGCGCATTACTGAGAACCAGCAGCAGAGAACTGTTCAGCTCGAATACCTGCAGATCTTCATAATCCATATCGTAATAGGAGATGTTGAACTGGACACGGTTATCCATCCACGATGACTTCATGCCGGCTTCGATATTCGTGACAATCTCGGGCTCTACCGATTGGCCGGCAACCGTCGGCGAATTCGTTTGTGACGGGAATGCGCCACTCTTGAAGCCTTCCGAGTAGGTGGCATAAAGCATGACGTCGTCATTCGGTCGATAATTCACGGAGAACTTGTTTGTTACTTCAGACCACGAGTCGGAGGCATTCACCGGCGCCGGGAATTCCGGCAAAATCAACGGCACGCCGGTAGGGAAACCCGTGCCCAGCAAGTCGATGGCGTCCTGTGTGATTTTCTTTTCGTCGTCGCTCCAGCGTACACCGTAGGTTAGCGTCCACTGGTCCGAAACGTGCCAGTCCAACTGGCCATAAACCGCCATGCTCGTCGTCGTATTGTTCTGGGTGAACAAAACGTCACCAACGGGCGCCAGGCCCAGGAACTGTAGCAGCGTGCTGTAGTGCGTATAAAATTCTTCGTATCGGTCAACTTCTTCTTCCATGTAGAAGACACCGGTGACCCAATCGAGATTGTTCGCGGATCCTGTCAGGCGAAACTCCTGCGACCATTGCTTCGCCTGTTCGTCGACGCCGTCAATGACATTCTCCGGTATCGTGAACACGCCCGGCAAGTTGAGGGGCGGCGGTAATCCTGGCGGAGATACTGCCGCAAGGTCATTGAGTGGAAGACCGGTCAGGTCGTCGACAAACACATAGTCGCTGCCTCTGGCCGCGGTAATCGAGACGAAGTCGGCCCAATCCAGTTCGACGTCAAAACGCGCCATTCCGCCCCAGATTTCACGATCCTGGTCGGTGTTGAATTGAGTTGCGCAATTGCGGTCGTCTGCCATGTACTCGGTCGACATGCCCAATGCCCAGAAGGGCCCAAGGCCCTGGATTGCCTCGTCGAGATTCTGCAAATGTCGGCAGCTGCCATTGCTGGAGTCCTTGGTGAAATCGGCTCCAAGCAACAGGCTGGTGGACTCCGAAATGTCAAAGAGCAGTTGTCCACGGATACTGCTGTTTTCCGCATCCTGCAACTCCGTGCCAGCTCCGGCCGCACCGATGGACTCGCCGATGATCGGGCTGTTGGACAAGTTGCCCAGGCTCAGGATTTCGCCCGGAGTGATGACGTTCTTGCCATAGCCGTCGCGGTTCTTGTAAGAAACCACGAGCTTGCCGGCAACGGAGTCGGTAATACCGCCGTTTACCATGGCCTGCAGGTGCGCCATCGAGTAGTTGCCGGCCGAGGCGCTCAACCGCAGTTCGTTGTCATGAGACGGCCGCGTCGTAACGATATTAATTGCTCCGCCATTGGTGTTCTTGCCGTAAAGCGTGCCCTGCGGCCCTCGCAGGATCTCGATACGTTCAAGGTCGAACAGGTCGAAACCGACACCTCCGGTTCGACCGATGTAGACCTCGTCCAGGAACACGCCGACCGCCTGGTCACTCGCGGCTGAATCCGCACTATTACCAATGCCGCGAATGTACACTCGCGGCTCGCCGATGTTGAACTGGTTGAAGCTCAGGCCTGGGGTTTTGAAGGCAACGTCGTTCAGCTCTGTAATTTTGCCAACACGGACATCGTCGCCGCTAATTGCCGCTACCGAGAGCGGCACGTCCTGGATGCTTTGCGCCCGCTTTTCAGCAGTCACCACGATTTCCTCGATGCCCGCGCTGTCCTGCGCAATCGCCGTGGTCGCGATAAACGCGGGTGCCAGCAGCACTGCCTGCATGAGCTTCTTGCTGATAAAAGTTTTCATGATGTCCCCCTGGTGATTTTCTGCTCCGTATTTCTGCGGAAGCGTCAGAAATTTGGACTTTACGATCTTATTATCGTAAGTATCGTTATGCAAGTAACCCCTTTGTTCACGCTCGTACTTTGTCATTCGCCGTTGCATTGCACGTCGTCAATCGTCTCTCCCGCTTTGAGATTGATCGCAGTAGCGGGGTGCGGGCAGAGTACCGCGTCCCTAATTATCGCCGTATCAGGGTTTTTCACAAAGGCCGGAATGCTCTCCGGCGGCTTACCAGTCTCTACCCAGGTATCCAGAGCCGTGATTGGGTCAAACCTGTCCGGTACGGCGGCGGGCATTTCCCAGCAGTGGCCCTGACCCGGAATCATGAACAGGCGGTAGAACGACTTGACGCTGTCGAAACCGCCCATTTTATTCGCGACACTCTCGTAATAGTCGAGACTCTGGTCCGGCAGGACGAGCGGGTCAGCCCACCCATGCCACATCAGGTATTTGCCGCCAGCATCCCGAAACTGGCTCAGATCCGGATCGAGTGCATTCAGCAGTTTGCCGGTCGCGGCGAGACGCTGTGGGTCTTTATCGAAGTCGAAGTCGAGCGCCGTGTAATCATCGGGCGTGCCGCCTTCGAAGCCCAAGTACTTGGCGTAACGTCCGCCGAGCTGGTTGCCGCCCGCGATTCGGTCCTCACTGTCGAGGAACCAGACCGCCCAGTACCGTTCGCTACCGGCCGGCATGCCCGGAAACAGCTGTTTGCCAGCGGAATTTTGTGGGCCCTGGTACCACTTTTTCAGAACGGCTTTTTCGGTAGCGGTGAAACACTCGCTGGTGTTCATATCTTCGCAAGCGGGGAGCGCAGCAACGTCAACCTCGCAGCGTCGCGGCAGGGAGATAACGCCGTCCGCGCTGCCATCCGTCGCATCGCATTGCTCGATCACCTCGGCCTCAAGTGTGCGCAGCTTCGCAGCGAAGTTCTTCAACGTCAGAATGCGCCGGCCATCGTCGCCGGTATTCGAGGCAACGACCCAGGAACCGTAAACGCCACCCGAATACGAGAGGTTCAGCACACCACCGCCACCAAGAATACCGTCGAACATTGCCGGGTAGCGCTGCGCCGTGATCGCCGCCATACGGCCGCCATTCGAGCAGCCGCTGAAATATTTGCGCCGCGGTGCCGTGTCGTAAAAGAATTCCGTCAGCCGTGTTCCGGCGTCATGTGTAAGCTCAATGCCGCGCTGCGCGTAAACCTCGACGGCTACCGGATTGCCCTTTGCCCAGGCGGCTTCGCCCATCCCACCCTTGTGCCCATTGTCGGTCGTGATCGTCGCATAGCCACGCCGCAAGGCTTCGTTAATCGTGTTCGAAAATCCGGGCTTGTCCGGCATCACCTTACCGCAGTAGCCGCCACACCCGGACTGGTAGTACTTGCCATTCCACTCGGCCAGTGGCAAACGTGCTTCGTAAGTGATATCGGGGTTAATCGTGCCCTGAATCTGACAGAAGCCCGGCAGGTCTTCGCGATCGTTCACGACCGCCGTCGCAGCGATGACGGTGCCCGGGAAATGCTCTGATTTCATCGCAACACAACGAGCTTCGAAGTCTGTCTGTTGCGCGCAAGATGTCAGGGCCAGGGCCAACAAGCACGCTGCGCTGACCGCCCCGCCGAATCGCAGAATCATGATGCGCCCCCCTAACGTCCGATGATGAAGCTGACGGTCGTCGTTGCACTGCCGCCGATATTGAGCGTCGCGACATTTGTCGCACCCTCGATCTGGTAATTCCCGGCTTTACCTGTCACCTGCTTGCAGCTGTCGAGGATCATGCGCACGCCGGTGGCACCGACCGGATGTCCCAGACCGATCAGCCCGCCGCTGGCGTTGACCGGAATTCGGCCACCCATCTCGATCTGCCCGGACTCGATCGCTTTCCAGCTCTCGCCGGGCGCCGTGATGCCGAAATGATCAATCGCCATGTACTCGGTACTCGTGAAGCAGTCGTGCGTTTCGATGCCCTCAAGATCATCGACACTGTTTATGCCGGCGCGCCGAAATGCATCTTCAATCGTGCCACGCACATGCGGGAAGACGTAATTGGTACCGCGACCTTCCTCAAGCTTTTGTGCATAGCTGATCGGCGCCGTGCGATGCCCCCAGCCCTTGATGTACGGCAGGTCGTCAATTGGCAGGCCACGTCTCTTTGCATAGTCCTTCGCTTTTTCAGAACTGGCCAAGAAGATGCACGCCGCGCCATCGGTGATTTGTCCGCAGTCCTGTTTGCGTATGCGGCCCTCGATCACGGGATTGGCTTCATCGTCCTCGGCAAAACTTTGTTCCGTAAAGGTCCACTTGCGGGTCTGCGCGTTCGGATTGCGTTTGGCATTCGCGAAATTGACTTTGGCGATGCCGGCCAGGTGTTCCTGTTTTAACCCGTAGCGATTGTCATACTCGATCGCCAGCTCACTGAACATGTGCGGCCACGGGTAGGTTGCGTCCTGGCATTCGTGCCCCGCCCACATCGCCGTTGGCCCGATATTTTCGGCGGCCTGCTGGCCCGGTACGTTGCGCATTTGTTCGATACCAATGACTGCCGCGAGGCCGTATCGTCCGGCCTCGATATCGGCGGCCGCCGACAGTGCGGCGATACTCCCCGATGCGCATGCAGCCTCGTGACGCGAGGCCGGCAGTCCGGAAAATGCGGGGTGCAACGCCGCGAAGAAACCACCGAGGTGTCCCTGCTGGCAAAAGAGCTCGGCCGCGAAGTTGCCGACATGAGCGACCTCGACAGCCTCGGGCTCCAAATTCGTCGCGTCGATCGCCGATTGCACGACGTCGCGAAAACCATCGAAGATCTCGATACCGTTCCTCGACCAATTCTGTGAAAAATCGGTCTGATAACCACCCAAAATGTAGACGCGTTCTGCCATCTCGTTTCCCCGTGGATGCGGTTGCCTAGTCGCTGCCGATGTGGCGCTCGAGCTGTCCGAGCCGATCGCTGCCCCAGAACATTTCATCGCCGACGAAGAATGTGGGCGCGCCGAATACGTCCCGACCCATCGCCTCGCCCGTGACCTCTTTCAGTTTTTGCTTGACGGCGTCGTGTCCTGTCGCCTCCAGCAGTTCCTGTCCATCGAGGCCCAGGTCGCCGGCAACGGCTGCAAGCTCATCGGGATTCGAGCAGTCGCGGCCTTCCCCGAAGCTCGCGTGAAACACGGCCCTGGCCCAGTCGACTGCGCGGTCCGCGTCACTATTCGCGAGATGCCAGAAGACGCGTGCTGCCGTCATGCTATTGAAAGGAAAGGGCTCGGGCCACTTGAAGGGCAGGTTCTCGAGAGCTGCCGTGCGCTCGACGTCGTGCCACACGTAACGGCCCTTTGCGGTGTCTGCGGCCGGTGGCGCATGACTGTTGGCCTTGAAAATTACGCCGAGCGCGATCGGTTTCCAATTGATCTGGCAGTCGAGCTCGTCGACCAGCCGAGCGAGCCGCGGCAAGGCGACATAGGAGTACGATGATGAAAAATCGAAATAGAAATCTATCGTGGCTCGCATAGCTTAATCTCTGTTGATTTTAGTCACTTTCATAAATAGACTTAAAAGAAATAGTACTAGTCTCGCGGCTGATTGGCAATTGCGCTAAATGAGCCGCTGAACCCTGGGGGCAATATGCAAACGACACCCATCGAGAGAATAAAGGATCTGACCGAACGCGGCTGGTGGGGCGACAGAACGCTCGATTCCATGTTCCGCGAAGCCGTCGCGCGCGCTCCGGATCATCTTGCGCTCGTTGATCAATACAATCGTTCCGAATGGTGCGACGGCGACACGCAGCGGCTAAGCTTCGCAGAAATTGCGAGGGCTGTAGACAACCTGGCGGCTGCATTCTTCGGGAACGGACTGCGGCAGGAAGATGTTGTCGTTCTTCAATTGCCCAACATTGCGGAACTGCCGCTCGTCTACCTGGCACTCGCCAAGCTTGGTGTAATCATCAGTCCGGCCCCCATTCAGTACGGTCCTTTCGAGCTCGCCAAAGCGAAGGAACAGGTCGAGCCTGCGGCGTTTATCACGACATCAAATTTCAAAGGCAAAAATTTCGCGATCGAGCACGGCGAAGCATTTCAGGGAGACTGCAAAATCTTCAGTTTCGGAAATGAAGCGCCCGAAGGAACGATCGCATTGACTGTGTCGGCCGAGAAGCCGGCTAGCAACCCTGACTACAACGCCTACATCAACGATATCGAGATTTCTGCGAACGATATTTTCACAATCTGCTGGACATCCGGCACAACCGGGCAGCCGAAAGGCGTGCCGCGGAGTCACAACATGTGGATAGCATCGGCGACGGGTGCGAACGATGTAGCCGATCTGCGCGACGGCGAACCGGTACTTAATCCGTTTCCGATGGTCAATATGGCGGCCATCGGCGGCTTTCTGTATTGCTGGCTGATGCGATCGTTCACGCTGGTACTGCATCACCCATTCGACATGGCGGTATTCCTGAAGCAAATTCAGGACGAAAAAATTGCCTACACGATCGCGCCGCCCGCCGTGCTGACCATGCTCCTGAAAAAGCGCGAGATACTCGACTCGGTCGATATCTCGAGCCTGCGCTGTATCGGCTCCGGCAGCGCACCACTGTCTGAATTCATGGTTTCGGGTTTTGGAAGTGACTACGGCATCGAGATTCTGAATATTTTCGGATCGAACGAGGGCATCTGCCTCGCGTCCGGGCCAAAGGAAGTGCCGAAGTACGCGGAGCGCGCAGAATTTTTCCCACGGTTCGGTGTCAGCGGGCTCGAATGGAGCAATCGTGCGGGCAGTCAAGTTAAAACCCGACTTGTCGATCTCGAGTCCGGCAAAGAGGTCAGCGCACCCGACCATCAGGGCGAACTCGAGATTTGGGGCTCGACCGTATTCGATGGCTATTTCAAATCGCCCGAGGCCAATGCCGAGGTATTCTCCGAAGACGGCTACTTTCGTACCGGTGACGTCTTCGAGATCACCGGTGACTGCGACAATCCGCAATTTTACAAATTTGTCGGGCGCTGCAAGGACATCATCGTACGTGGCGGCGTTAACATCTCTCCCGATGAGATTGATAACCAGCTGGCCGGGCATCCTAAGGTGGCCGAGGTCTGCGTTGTCGGCATCGACGACGAAGTCATGGGCGAACGTATCGGCGTTGCCGTTGTGCCTAAACCGAACGAGACGATTACGCTCGAAGAATTGACAGGCTACTTGAAGCAACAGGGTATGGCCGTTTTCAAACTGCCGGAGAAGCTGCTTATCGTCGACGAGTTACCACACAACGCGACCGGAAAAATCGTGCGACGTGAAGTCAAGGATCTATTCGACAAGGGATCTCCGCAGTGAACGGTGCCTATATCTATGATGCCGTGCGAACGCCGCGGGGCAAGGGCCGCGAAGGCGGCGCATTGAGCGGCGTAACGCCAGTCGAGCTGCAGGAGCAGCTGATCGCGGCTGTTCTTGAACGCAATGACTTTTCAGCGCAAATGATCGACGACATTATCCTCGGCTGCGTTACCCAGGTCGGGGAACAGGGCGGCAATATCGCCAAGGTTGCGGCGCTCTATAGCGGTCTACCCGACAGCGTGTCCGGCATCACGATCAACCGCTACTGCACGTCGGGCCTGGATGCCTGCAATTTCGCGGCGATGAAAGTCATGACGGGCGTCGATGATCTCGTGCTGGCAGGCGGCGTTGAGTCGATGTCGCGCGTGGCGATGCTGTCGGACCACGCCAGCTTCTATACTGACCCTGCTGTCGTCATGAAAGCGGGATTCGTGCCGATGGGACTGGCTGCCGACCTTGTCGCGAGCCTCGATGGCATCAGCCGGGTTGAATGCGACCAATACGCGGTGCACTCCCAGCAGCGCGCCGCGGCGGCGCAGCAGTCCGGTGCTTTCTCACGCTCTATGGTACCGATCGGTAACGCGGATCAAGACGAGAGCGTTCGCGGCTCCGTGACCGTGGAAAAACTCGCAACGTTCGATCCCCTGTTCACGGAATTTGGCAAACAAGGCTATGAAGCCGCATTCAAGGCCGCGTTTGCCGAACTCAGTGAGCTTAAGTATGTGCATCATGCCGGCAACTCCCCGGGCATCGTAGATGGCGCATCTCTGGTCGTTGTCGGCTCGGAAAAGTCGGGCACCGATTACGGACTCACGCCCCGCGCCAGAATCAGGGTGATGACGAATGTCAGCGGCAACAAGCTGCTCGCGCTGACTGGCGGTATCGACGCTGCGAAAGACGCGCTGAAGAAAGCCTGCATGGCAGCAAATGACGTGGACCTTGTCGAGTTCAACGAAGCATTTGCGTCGGTGTCGATCAAGTTCACGCGTGACACGGAATGGAACGAAGATCAGGTCAACGTCAACGGTGGCGCTATCGCACTCGGCCATGCGATGGGCGCGACCGGTTCAAGCCTTCTTGGCACGGTACTGGATGAACTGGAGCGTCGTGATCTGCAAGTTGGGCTGGTAGCAGTATCCGGTGCGGCGGGCATTGGCACAGCGACCATCATTGAGCGGGTTTAGTCGGTCGCGATATCCTCTACACGTCGGATCGGTGCCGTTGTTCCTTGTCGAACGAGACGTCGGCTGCTACCAGCGGCTGTTCGCACTCGCTGCATACCACTTCGCTAAGCAAATTCGCATCACAGGGGACGTGCTGAAGAAGAAGTGGCGAGTCGCCTTCGTGGATCAACCACCGATCGGCCCAATCATGAATCGTGATCGTATACGAATAGAGATCCCTGCCCATGTCCGATAAATGGTACTCGAATCGTTTTGGCCGGTCCTGGTAAGCGACGCGATTGAGCACGCCGATGTCGACGAGCAATTTGAGGCGGTCCGCCAGGATATTGGTGGCAATGCCCATAGATGCGGCGATATCGTCATAACGCTGAAGCCCAAAGAATGCGGCTGCAACGACCAATGATGTCCAGCGATCGCCGATAATATCAAGCATCGTGAACGCCTTTTCATCCGAGCCCTTGACGAACTCTTCTTTCGATTTGGAGCGTCTCTGATGACGTGGCC
This sequence comes from uncultured Gammaproteobacteria bacterium, assembly GCA_963760325.1. Lineage (GTDB taxonomy): Bacteria > Pseudomonadota > Gammaproteobacteria > Steroidobacterales > Woeseiaceae > UBA1847. The sequence goes on from CAVXCW010000019.1 coordinate 116,186, forward strand.
TGACCTTTTTCGCCAAATGCGGGTAGTTGCCCGGCGTGAAGCGAACCTCCCGCGGACTAATATCCAAATGACAATGGCTGCAGCATAGTCTCGGATGCATGTCATTGCCGCAAAGATCGTGCTTGAGCACAGGCGGCAGAAACCGTCCCTTACCCCATTCTGTCTCCCAAGCCCAGCTCATGAGGAGGATCGGGTACATGTCGAGACCCTTCTCCGTCAGCCGGTACTCGTAACGTGTCGGTGTCGACTGGTACGGAACTTGTTGAGAATACCTCGCTCAACGAGCGATTTGAGACGCGATGCCAGGGTACCGCGCGCCGCTTCAGTGCGTTTTCGAAACTCTTCGAATCGACGTGCCCCGAGATAGACATCCCGGATAATCAGGAATGCACAGCGGTCTCCGATTACAGCGAGGCCTTGAGCAACCTGGCTGCCGAGAATGAGGTCTGGATCAACCTTCGTCGTTGGATTGCTGGCCACGACTCAGAGGTTTACCTTTTTCGGCGGCATCGGAATCAGCCCGCTGGTGTTCGCCATGTACGCCGCGTAGCCGGGTTTCTCGCGAGCCAGCTTCTTGTCGAGCGTACGCTGCCCGGTCACGTTGACGACCAGGTAGCTGTACAGGATCGGCCCGATGACGGTAAAGAGGCCTAGTGCGTTTTCGCAGGCAATCACGAAAAGTCCCCACCATACGCAAAGCTCTCCGAAATAATTCGGATGCCGAGAATACTTCCACAAACCGGTCTTAAGCACCGTGCCTTTATTGGCGGGATTGGCACGAAAGCGTGTCAGTTGATAATCGGCCACTGACTCAAAAAAGAAACCGACCGCCCACAGCCCGGTGCCCAGCCAGGCCAGCCACCCCAGCGCGACTGGCGTCGCGTAGGACTGTGCGACCTGCACCGGGAGCGACGCGAACCAGATCACAACACCTTGTAGCAAGAACACCTTACGCAAACTTAACCAGATGAAACTCTTGTCGTTGTTCGTCCAGCTCCGTAGTTTCGTGTAGCGAGGGTCCTCACCGTGACCCCAGTTTCGTCTGATCAGGTGAATCGTTATTCGCAGCGCCCACAAGCCGACAAGAATCAGCACCAATTGCTTGCGTGCCGCAACGCCATTACCCATCACAAAACTGACGGCGGTAATCGCGAACAACACGACCGCAAAGAACATGTCGATGATGCTGACGTCGCGCAATGGAATGCTGATGAGCCACAGGAGCAACACGGCACCGATAGCAACGCCGAAGTTCGTTGCCAGCAGAAACACGAGTTCTTGCGAGATCAATTCCAAGGTTGCTCCGAGGCTGGTGCCGTGGCGTTGATGCCAGCAATCAGTTTTGTTAGTCTAATAATGAAAGTCACTATCTGCAAGCCCACTATGACAACTATCAGTAGAGACGCCCGCGCTCGTTTCAAGGAAATGCGCGCCTCTTTGCGGATGCCGATCGTCGTCGCACCGATGTTCCTCGTTTCGGGCCCCGACATCGTCATCGCCGCGGCGCGATCGGGCGTGATCGGTTCGTTTCCATCAACAAATGCCCGCTCTATCGATACATTCGAAGAGTGGCTCGAGAGAATCTCGGGAGAATTGAAGCTGCTGCGCGACAGGCAGGTCGATGGCGCTACCGATGTCTGGGCGCAGAATCTCATAGTGCACAGCACTTATGACCGACTCGATGCAGAACTCGCTTTGCTACAAAAGTACCGGCCGCCAATTGTCATTACCGCGCTCGGCAGTCCAAGAAGAACCATAGAAGCCGTGCACGACTACGGCGGGCTCGTGATCGCCGACGTCAATAGCGTCGAGCTCGCTCGTAAGGCCGCAGAAGCTGGGGCTGACGGTCTCGCGCTCGTATCCGCCGGTGCGGGTGGACATACCGGGCAGATGGCTGGCTTCGCGTTCGTTCCGGCCGTGCGCGAGTTCTTTGATGGCATTCTCATTCTCGCTGGTGCGATCGGTGACGGCCGGGCCGTGCGTGCAGCGGAAATACTCGGGGCAGAACTTAGCTACATGGGGACTCGATTCATTGCCAGCGAAGAAAGTATCGCTTTCGATCCCTACAAACAGATGGTCGTCGACAGCGACTTCTCCGATCTGATACTGACCAATTCGTTCTCCGGTGCCCACGCGTACTACTTGCGCCCCAGCATCGTCGCGGCGGGCCTCGATCCGGATAATCTGCCCAAAAAGAAGGGCATGGACCTGACGGGATCCGAGACCAAGATCAAGGCGTGGAAAGATGTCTGGTCGGCCGGACAGGGTGTCGGTACGGTGCACAAAGTCGAACCGCTGGCGGACATCGTCGATCGAATCGATGAAGAATACCAAGCGGCACGGAAGCTGGCCTGACCAGCTGTCGACATCAAGCTTCAAGCTAGCGACGAATTCTTTGAAGTGTTGACCGGCGTTATCGTTCTCGGCGTCAACAGCAGAGGCACATAGCGCTTGCCATGCGACCAAGGTCAGAAGTTGCGCGGGGTCGAGGAAATACCGGACGACCTTTAACGCGCCGGGCGGTGACGCATTTGCAAATCCCGCCTCGCGCATGCAGATTGACCGCCCATGGAAAAATCACGCAGAAAAGCTCAGCTCATACGTACTTGCTCGATCTGGCGCGCCCTCGAGATTCTCGGTGACGTCCCAACCTTGCTGATCATGCAAAGCTACTGGCTGGGTGCGCGGCGCTTTGACGATTTCTGCCGTAGTACCGGATTGTTGAAAACGGTCGTCAGCGGTCGGCTAAAAAAGCTGATCCGCGACGACTGTCTTGTCAAAGTCGCTTACACCGAAAGGCCGAGGCGATTCGAATACAAAGCCACCACGGTGTTTCTGGATTTTTTTCCGACGGCGCTCGCGATGCTCCGTTGGGAACGCAAGTGGGGCAAGAAGTCCGGCAAGATCGATGTTCACGTCAAGCATTTGACTTGCGACGAAAAGACCGAGCCGCACCCTGTCTGCGCATCGTGCCGCAGGGAGGTCGACGCGCGCGACGTCAGCTGGGAACCTGGCCCCGGGATCGGCAACATGCCAGCGACTTACAGCCGCCGTCGCCGACAGACTACGCAGTCGACTGGCGAGACGACGGAATTGCTTGACGACGTCATCAGGGTAATTGGTGACCGCTGGTCATCCCTCATCGTGCGATCAATATTCACGGGCATCAACCAGTTCCAGGAAATCCTGGACGACACTGCCATTTCTACGAACATCCTGACCGATCGCCTCGCCGAACTCTGCGATGCAGGCATCTTGTACAAGGTCGAGGAACCGAGCGATATGCGACGCGCCAATTACAAGCTCACGGACAAAGGTCGCGATATCTACCCGATCCTTATCACACTGATGCAATGGGGCGACAAGTGGCGCCCGGCGCCGGAAGGACCACCCCTTCTGCTGACGCACGAGCCCTGCGGCAGTTCACTGGAAGTGGTCATGGCCTGCTCGTCTTGCGGAGACGAAGTCAAGCCGCAAGATGCGCGCGCCGACTTGTTCAGGACGCAACAAAGGATGGTGTTGCGCGCCAGCCGTCCGGCCTGAGACTGCCGGATGCCGGGATGGCTATGAATTCGTGTAGCCCCCGTCGACGACGAACGCCTGGGCAGTGTGAAAACTCGACAGGCCAGAGGCGAGATACACGGCCAGGCCGGCAAAGTCTCCGGGCTCGCCCCAACGATTCATCGGAACTCGCCGCCGGATAACGATGTCGTTGAATTTATCGTTCGTCTGGAGATGAGCAGATAGCTCCGAACGAATGAACCCCGGCAGGAGCGCGTTGGCGCGAATGCCGTGCCGACCGTACTCGGCGGCGATACTCCTCACTAGCGCGATCACAGCCGCCTTGGAAGAAGCATAGGCTTGCGCTTTGGGCGGATTGTTCAAAGCTGCGATCGACGAGGTGACCAGGAGGGAGCCGCCGGCGTCCCCTTCCGTCGCCCTTTGAACCATGTGACGGCACGCTTCCCTGAAGAGCCAGAAAGCGGAGTCGAGATTGAGCGTCACGATCTGGCGCCACGCATCCGTCGTGAGTTCGTCGAACGGGCATTCCCAACCTGCGCCCGCGTTAGCAGCGACGAAATCCAGACGTCCCGTGGCCACGAGGGCCTCGCCGAAAGCGCCAACGACAGCGGCCTCGTCGGTTACATCCACCTCCTGAACCAGGATGCTCGTCCCGAATTCTGAAAGCACTTTTTCGGCTTGCTCATTCTTGGCTGTGTCCCGCCCCCAGATAACGACGTCAGCCCCGGCGCGGGCAAGGCCCGTCGCCATGCCCAGCCCTATGCCACCGTTGCCGCCTGTAATCAGGGCAACTTTACCGTTCAGGTCAAAGATGTTCTCAGGCATCCGGGCAAGCCTGGGCAGGTGGCAGGACCGCGGGCAGGTCAAAAAATCCTGCCGGCGCATTCACGACATAGGGCAGGGCATTGAGCAGAGTGGCTGCCGTAGCGTCCATCGCGGGGCGGCCCGGCGGCGCATGCGGGTCCGGGTCGATCATATCCAGGCTGACCCTGACGTTCGGGCGACCGTCGATTTCGATGCGCCAGTGCGCACCATCTGCTTCTCCGTGCAACGCATGAGAAGACGTCCAGAGAATGGAATGGAGCATTGTCACGCCGTTCTCGAATCGACCGCGCCATCTCCACGTCGTAGCCGCGACCGTCCCCCGCGGAATCGTGCCAACCCGTATCTTGATATCTTCGGGCGCCAGGGTGAGCTCATGTTCGGGAACAACCGACGAAACTCTCGTGCCGAGCTTGTCGGCGACGTAGTCGAACACTTCCGCATACAGGGCGTTGTACAGCTCCGCGACGGGGCTACGGGTCAGGTCTTTTTCCTCGGGATCTGTGCCCAACCCCATGGCATTGAAGACGAGACCCGGTGATGGCGCCAGAGACGCGTCGAACACTTCATAACTACGCAGTTCTTTCATATGCACGATCAGGCCGGTCAGGGCGAGTAGCAGGCGTTCGGCGATGAACCCGGGGTTCAACCCGATACCGGCGAGTGTTGCCCCGCCCTGCACAGCTGCCTCGCGGAGCGGCGCCGCATACGTGTCTCTATGACAATCGGGTCTGTAGAACCCGTTCGTCGAGAGCACGTTCTTGCCACTTTCGAGCAAGCGAACGACATTCTCGTTCTGGGCCTCGTACGGGACGCTGATTAATGACGTATGCAAAACCGCATCGGCATCAATGGCCAGGATTTCGTCTATGTTGCTCGTGGCAATGACACCGGTCGCCGGTCGCTTCGCGATCGCGCCGGCATCCAGGCCATGTTTTTTTTCGCTGGTGACATAGACGCCAGCCAGCTCGTACTCGCCCTTGTCGAGGATCTGGCGCAAGGCCGTCCGCCCGACCGAGCCCGTGCCCCACTGAATAACCCGCAACTTTTTGTTTGACCGGCCATTGCCGCTCATTGCTTATCGATCCCAGTTATCGATCTGGTTTGGTTTCATCCAGCATCCGTGGAAACCGGGGGGCACTCGCTGCGGTAAAGTCACGCGAGCAACCGGACCGTTGCTGACATTCAATGCATCGAAGATCTGAATCTGCTGTATACGCGTTTCGTCATTCCAAGCGAAAGCAATCACATAGCCGTGATCTTCGCTCGTTGGATTATCGGCCGGCGCAAACCAGGGCTCGCTGTACCAGCAATGTTCATGACTGTCGGACCATTCACCGTAGGTCTCGCCGGTGTCGGTATTCATCTTGCGGATTCCCGTCCAGCGGAGAATTTCCGGGTCATGGTCGATGAGATAAGCCCACTTCGAATAGCGACCTGTCAGGGCAGCATTGAACCCCGGGAATTCTACATTGTGTTCGGCATCGAGACATTCCTCGATCGCCTCCCCTGTTTTCAGATTCATGCGATAACGCCACAGGCGCGCATCCATGACCAGATGAGCGATCATTTTCGCAGTGCGTTGGTCATCATAGCTACCGTCGGCTTTCTTGGCCGGCATGTAACGGCAAGCGATCATGACAACCTCGTCGCCGTCCTCCCAGCAATTGACAACGTGGTAGAGGAAGCAGGGTGAAAACTCGAACCAGCGGATGCTGTCGGATGCACCGTACCTGGGTATTACGCCGAAACGCGTCGGAATTTCCGAGTTGAATACGATCTTATGGCGTCCGGCGCGCAATGCACCCTCGTCATGATAAATCGGCAAATCATGCAGGATAGAGTAGTTTTCCGTGATCCCCATATCGTGTGGCAAGCGGTCCCCCGGCAATTCAATCGGAACGTGATGAATCAGCTTTCCTTCCGCATCGACGACGCCATAGCTCATGTGTGGGTGCTCGGTGAAATAGTCGAAAAACAGGAGCTCGCCCGTGCACTCGTCCACTTTCTGGTGCGCGGACATACCCTGACCAGGCCCACTGACGTATTCTCTCGCAGCCTCTTTTGTCTCGAGCGTAATCGGATCAACAACATAAGGGATACCGGACAGGTACCAGGTCGCAACTGCATTTCCCCCGTGACCGATCACATCCGTATTGGCAGCATCGTTCATCGGTTTCTCCGGGCGGTTTTTGACGGAGTTCATCACGCCCCAGTAGCTTTCCGCGCCACTCTCGTCGTTCTTGAGCCAGCCTTCCGTACGGACCCACTTATTGCGATACGTAACCTTGCCGTTGCGAAACTCGGCAGCGTGCAGCATGCCGTCACCGTCGAAAATGTGGAAATTGCCCTTCGGCTCAAATCGCTGGTTCGGTCCATTGCGGAGATAGACGCCGTTGAGGTCCGCCGGGATTTCTCCTTCGACCGGCAGGCCATCGAGCTCCTGCTCATCGAAAATCGGCGCGTACTCGCCGGTGAGCATCGGCCCATGATTATGACCGAACGGGGCATCCTGTAATTCCAAAACACTACTCATATTTACCTCCTGTGTTACCGTCTTCACAGCCAGTTCAGTTATGCAAGTTATTAAAGCCCAAGCTGGCCGTATTTTCAAGATCAGCCCGTCAGATCACGCCGGAATCCCTCAGGCTCGAAATGTCTGCCGGCGCGTAGCCGAGTTCGGCCAGGATTTCGCCAGTGTGCTCACCGAGCGTCGGCGCGCGCCGGAATTCGCCGACCGGCGTCTTCGAATAACGGACGGGATGATCAGCAACGGGCGCCGGCACCGATACCCCGGGATACTCGACGAGCCGGAACATAGCGGCTTCGACGACGTGCTCATTCTCCAGGATCGCGGCCGGGCTCAGTATTTCACCAACGGGAATACCGGCCTGCGTAAGTTCAGACACCGCATCAGCGTTGCTGCGTTCGGCGCACCAGTGCGCCATGCGTTCACCGATAATGTCACCGTGATCTCCCCGCGACTGGTCGCTTGCGAAACGCTGATCCTCGAGCCATTGCGGTTCGTTCATCAGGTCAACCCATCGTTTGAAGATCCCGCCACCAACGATCTGCACGGTCACCCAGCCATCACGGGTGCGAAACGAATCGGTCGGCGCATTGTATTGCCCGCGCGTGCCGCTACCCTGCCGCCCCAGGCCAAGCACGGCTTCCTCCATCAAAGCGGCATTGTTGAAAGCCAGCGCCGTGCCGACCAGCGTTCCCTCGACAACCTGGCCCTCCCCCGTTTTCGTCTTGTGGATGATTGCGGCGAGTGTGCCGAACGCACTCAGCGCTGCCGTACCGAAATCGCAGTACGGCGCGAATGATTTCGCGGGCACACCGGGAGTGCCGCTAAGATACATCCCACCCGACATCGCCTGCGCTACCGTGTCGAAGCCCCCGCGGGCCGCGTAGGGCCCGGTCGACCCGAAGGCTGAGCCTGTCGTCAGGATGATGTCAGGCTTGATTTCGCAGAGTGTTTCGTAGTCGAGCCCCAGTTTTCTCAGCGCCGGAAAGGGGAGATTAGCGATGACGACATCAGCTGTACCGACCAGGCGGCGCACGACCTCACGGCCTTCCGGCGATCGCGGATTGAGTGTCATGCCTCGTTTGTTTCGGGCGATTTGAAGGTGATAGGCTCCGTCGCCATCGTCACTAACCGGCACGGTATAACGATCCTCACCACCCGAGGGTCGTTCGACACGAATAACATCAGCCCCGAGATCGGCAAGCAGCGTTCCACAGTACGGGCCGGCAATGTACCGACCGAAGTCGATTACGCGGACACCTTCGAGGATCTTGCTCATGCGGCGCCCTCAAGAATGGTAACCGCCGTTACCCCCTCCTCGACGCCGAGGAAGCCGCCGCCATTCTCGGCGATTGCCAGCCTGGCTCCGTCGACTTGCCGGTTTTCTGCCTCACCACGAAGCTGATTCGAAAGCTCGTACAGTTGGGCAATGCCCGTAGCGCCCACGGGATGACCTTTGGCGAGCAGCCCTCCTGAAGGATTGACCGGCGCGCGTCCGCCAAGCCTGAAGTCACCCTGTCGCAGACGCTCACCGACCTCGCCGGGTTGACATAAGCCAAGGTTCTCGATCTGCTGGACCGTTGCGTAAGCGGTGGCGTCATGCACCTCCACGACATCGATATCACCAGGACCGATACCGGCTTCCTCGTAGGCGGCGTTCGCGGCGCGACGCCCGATGTGATTGGCGTAGTCATCTTTCTGCCGATTCGTGGTACTCACGAGCGCACAGGCACGCACCCGCACCGCGCGTCCCGAGCCGATTCGCCGGAGGGCCTGCTCACTGCATAGCACGGCGGCCGACGCACCATCGCTCACCGGTGCGCACATGGCGCGCGTAAATGGATAGACGATCGGTTTGTCCGCCAATACCTCATCAACCGTAAACGGTGTGCGGTACTGAGCCTTCGGATTCTGAGCACCGTGGCAATGCGCATTCGATGCGATTCGGGCGAAGTCCTCCTGCGTCGTACCGAAGCGCTCCATATGGACGCGCGCCTGCGCCGCATAGAGATCCATAAACAGGCTGCGATCCGACCCCGGCATTTCGCCACCGATAGACACGATGTAGTCGAGGACGCTGTCGCGATCGTGAACGTCCGTTCCACCGGTAAAAGCCGCGGCCACTTTCTCGGGTCGATCCGGATAGACCATCTTCTCCGCACCCACGACGAGCGCTACCTCGATCATCCCTGCGCGGATCGCCGCCATGGCCTGCAGGACGGCAGTGGATCCCGAAGCGCACGCGTTTTCTATGTTGGCAATGGGAATCGCAGTGATACCAGCGGACCGCAGGGCGATTTGCCCGCGGATCGTGTTCTGCCCTTCGAGCATCGGCTGTCGAGTGTTCGAAAACCAGGCCGCCTCGACATCGCCGGTCTCAATCCCGGCGTCCTCGAGTGCATCGCCGACCGCTGCCGACGTAAGCGACTTGACTGTCTCGTCAAGGCGCTTGCCGAAATGGGTCATCGAAATGCCGACAATATAGACGTCACGTTTCATGCGGCTTCATTAACCGGTCGTCGCCTTTGCGCGATACGAAAACGCGAGGCCACAAAAGACAGATCCGTCAGGCACGCATTCCCCGCCGGATTGAGACCCGTCACGTGGTAATCGCTGTAGGCGGCCGCAAAATTGATCCACATCGAACCCGTGAGGTTGATCGTCAGATTGGCCCCAACTTGCGCGTATGCGTCGACCCAACGATCCACAAAGTTCTCGTTCGAGGAATATAGATAACAGGAGATCGTGCCGCGCGTGCGGGCAAGCTCAGTCGCCTCGGCAACCGCGGCGTCCGCATCCTCAGTTGCGACTATAAAGAGTACCGGTCCGAATCGTTCTTCCGCATACAGTTCGATGTGTTCCGGTGTCGCTGCGACGACGAGCGGCGTACGCGTACGCGCTTGCGGAAAATCCGGATGCTCATACGGTTCTGCCTGCCGCAGGATAGCCATTCCTTCACGTTGGGCCGCGGCAGTTGCTTCGGTCACGACATCAATACTGACGTCGCCCTGAATAGCACCCATGATTCCTGCCGCCATCTTCGGGTTGGCCGCGATGGCATCGATTTCATTGACGATTGCCCGGGCAACATCCTCAAAACTCGCTGTGCCGTCAGACCTGGCGATGCCGTTTTTCGGAACATAGACCACTTGAGGGCTCGTGCACATCTGGGCGGAGAACAGGCACGTTGCCCGGGCAACTGCACGCGCCGACTCGGTCAAGTCGTCCACTGACTCGATGACGACGCTGTTGACGCCAGCCGTTTCCGTGTAGAGCAGTTTGCCTGTGACCGTCCGCTCGAGATGTCCGCCGTAGCGAGGACTGCCGGTGAAGTCGACAATCTGCACTGCAGGGTGATCAACGAACTTGCCGGCTACGGGTTCATCTGCCGTGTCGACGGCCAGCGTGACGAGATTTGGATCGAAACCGTACTCGGACAAAACGTTACGACAGGTTTCCACAACGATGGCCATGGGCAGTATGGCGATCGGATGTGGTTTAACAATGACCGGGTTACCAGTCGCCAGGTTGGCAAACATTGCCGGGTAGGCATTCCAGGTAGGAAACGACGCGCAGCAAATAACGAGTCCGACACCACGCGGCACCATTGTGTAGGTCTTTTCGAGCGCGACGTCGTCACCGGCAAACTTGCGGCGGTAGGTTGCCGTCGGTACGACATTGCGCATCGCGGTTGCGGCGTAGGCAAGTGCTTCGATTCCGCGATCGAGCGCATTCGGCCCGGACCCACTGAACGCTTGTGTGTAGCTCTGCCCAGCCACATGCATGATAGCGTGTGCCATCTCGAAATTGCGCTCGTAAAGCCGCTCGGCCATTTCCACGCAGAGCGCAATCCTGAGCTCGGAGTCCGCTTTCGCCCATTCCGGCATGGCTGTGCGGGCGGCCTGAAGCAGGGATTCGGGATCGCAGAGCGGATAAGTGATCCCGAGCGGCTCGAGTGTATAGGGTGAGACCTCCTCTCCAACCCACCCGATGACGCCCGGCAGATCGATCTCGTACTTCCGATTGAGGCGCGCCTCAAAGGCGGCCTTGCCGGCTGGCGGCTTTTCGTTGCCGTGAATCCTGGTGGACGGAGAATCCTCGTACGGACTCCAGCTCATGCGCGTTTCAATCGCGTCGATCGCTTGCTCAACAACACTGCGGTGTTTTTCGACGAGCGCCGCGCGTGTATCCGAATTCGATCCCATGTTCACGCTCCGAGTCTTTCAACAATCATCGCGGTACCGACGCCAGCGGCACCCGCAAGTGCCACGAGCCCGTATCTGCCCTGCGCTTCATCGAGTGCGTCCAGCAGAGATGACAGCAATATTGCACCGCTCGCACCCATTGGGTGCCCTTTCGCGAGGCTCCCCCCACCAACGTTTACTTTATCCGGATCGGGTTTTCGCTCGCGCATGAACTTCACGATAGAGACCGCGAAGGCTTCCATGTATTCGATGCGATCCATGTCGTCCAATGTCAATCCAGCTTGAGCCAGGACGCGATCGGTCGCTGTGAGTCCGGCTGTCAATGACGCGGCCGGATCACCACCAGCCTCCGCGTACGCGACGATGCGCGCGCGCGGTGCACCGTCAACCAGACCGTCTCCGCCGATCAGCGCAAGCGCTGCACCGTCGCATACAGGGGGAGCATGGGCGACGGTGTGGCGATGATCCACGTCACGACCGAGCACATCCTTGTAGTGCTCGGCGAGCGATGTGAATGCTGGTTCGAGGGTTGCAAGTGATTCAGAAGTGGTCGCACGCGCGCATTCATCATGTTCGAGGCCGTTGACGGCTACGCGAGATGCGACTAGCGCCGTACCCTCTGCTGCTGCTGTCCGCTGTTGTGATAGCAGTGCGGCTTGATCCATCTCCTCGCGAGACACGCCGATATCTTCCGCGAGTCGATCCGCGGCAATAGCCACCGGCAGGTAGAGAGTGCGTGAAGGTAATGTGGTCTTGGTGTAATAATCTGCCTGGTCGCCCATGAACGGAACTCTCGACATCATTTCGACGCCCCCCGCTAGCGCGCTTTGGCAATAGCCTGCTGACACCATGCCGGCGGCCTGCCCAACGGCCGTCAGGCCGGATGTGCAGTAATTGTTGAGACAGAATGCGGCGGTTCTATCCGACAATCTTGCACGGAACTTGGATACCAGCGCGATATTCCCGCCTTGCGCGCCGATCTGGCCCACAGCGCCCAAGATTAGTGCATCTGCTTGCGGGCCGGTGTTCATCCGGTCACCAATAGCGTCAACTAGGGCGGCGACCAGGTCCTCAGGGCTCAGTGACGCCAGTCCGCCGTCGGGTTTCGCCTTGCCGCGCACGGTACGTACGGCGTCATATATGAATACGCTCATGAAAATGGTTCCTGAGGGTGTCAATTGGTGGTCGATGTTGAAACGCGAGAAATATCAACATACCACATTAGTTCAATTACGCAAGTGACTCGCGAAGCCTGGAATTTAACGATACGGACGAGGTAACTGGCCTGATCCTGGAAGTGGCGCATTCGCTTCAGGCCGCTCAGCTGCGGCAAGTTCGTATTGTAATTAGCTGTCATAAAGAATTGTCTGAATTCAACGGATTACGGATCCGTGTCGGTTACTTGTATAATTAGACTTACGCGCGATATCATGTGAAATTGGCCATTCTCAAGCTAACGCGAACGGGGCATAGACGACGATGTTGACCGACCTATTCAAGTTACAAGCAGACATGCTCACCGCGCGGGGCGAGCTGGCTGTGGGTATCGCCAGCAGCTGGTTGCTGAACAGGGTTAGCCCGAATGGTGGCGGCAACCGGCCGGTTTTGACCTTGCCTGGATTTCTCGCATCCGGCCGTACCCTGATACGCCTGAACCGGTTCCTGAACAATCACGGTTTCGAGGCTCAAAGCTGGGGCCTTGGGCGAAACCTTGGGCCGCAGGGCGGACGCTGGGGCCAGCAACTCGACCAACTCGATGAGGTACTCGGCGACACCGTTCGAAAACTCGCGGACAAGCACGCAGCGCCGGTCGCTTTGATTGGCCAGAGTCTCGGTGGCGTGTACGCGCGCGAGCTGGCGCTGCAGATGCCCGACGAAATCGACCGAGTCATCATGCTTGGATCGCCGACATTTCATCCTTACCTGAAAGCACACCACAATCGCGTTATTAAGCAGTTCGGATCCTGGATGAGTCGACAGTCGCATGCGGAACTTGCCGGTCGCTCGGGACTCCTGCACTGGGACGCGGATCGGCCAGCGTTGCCCTGTGTTGCCATACACAGTCCCCTGGACGGCGTTGTCGACGAAGCATCGTCCGTCATTCCGCACTACATCATCGATCAAAGCGATCGCGCGGCACCGCGAGAAAATCTCAGGGTGCTTTCGTCGCATATCGGCATGGCGGTCAATCCCTCAATCATGCTCGCCGTCGCCGACCGACTGGTCCAGGATCGTGAAAACTGGGAATCATTTGACCCGTATCAATATTTTCCCAGCCACCTGCATTGGGCGGTTTCCATGCTCTATCCACCGCAAGCCACCGACGCCGGCGCTCCCGACATCAATGCTTTAGTGGAGTCAGGATAATGGCAGCGCCCGCTGTGAGATTCCCGGACGCGATCGTCACGCTTCAAGACGAACATCGCTACATGAATCTGCTACTCGAAACACTCGAAGAAGAGCTACAAGCGTCGGATTTGTCTGCGCCTGCGGACTATTTCCTGACGCAGGATATTGTGCGCTATCTGCATGATTATCCCGACGCGGTGCATCACCCGACTGAGGATCTGTTGTTCGACAAACTCGTTCGTCGCAAACCCGATACGGAAAAAGACGTCGCCCGGCTGCGACACGATCACGACAAGCTGAGTGAGAACACCGCCGAGATTATGCAATTGCTGGATGATGCAGCAGAGCAGCACACGCCGGAAGCGGCAGAAGCCGTGCGTGTCGCACTCAACAAATACATCGGCCGACTCCGGCGTCACATGCGTTTCGAAGAGACTCGAATTTTCCCCGTCGCGGTTCAGTGCCTGGCGAACAAGGACTGGCAGGCCATCGAGTCCCGTCTCGATGCCGTGCAGGATCCGCTGTTTGGACCAGCCGTCGCGCGCGATTATCGTGTGCTGTATGAGTATTTTGCGAATCGCGCGAACAAGCTGTCGCGTGGCGCCACTCGATTCGGATTTCTCCAGCTCGACAGCATGATCGTCAGCGCAGATGCCATCGAGACAGGTATTTCCGAAATGATCGAAATGCTGCAACGCCATACGGAATCGCTGGTACAGGAGTCACGAGACACGGTGCACGATACGTTTAAAGGCGGTAGCATCGGCGCCGCACTGACCGCGCAAGCGCGCTTCATGGGATTCGTCGGCAAGAAGGGGGTCAATGTCGCCTGGGACGCCGCTGGTATCTACATAAAAACAATAAAAAATGCGGCTCAGCCACTATGGAATATCAAGCCATGAGTCGCTTTCAGCACTTGACTCGTGATATCGATCGATCAAAAGGTGGTCGCACAACCGCGGCGTTTTTTGACTTCGACGGCACGCTGATCGCCGGTTTTTCTGTGGCTTCTTTTGTCAGCCGCAAGCTATTGAGTGGCCGTATGTCCCCGCGCGAAGCGCTCGAGCAGTTACTCACGATCGGGGACTATGGCCTTGGGAGAACCGATTTCGCCGGCCTGCTCACTCGCGCCGCGACGAGCCTTCGAGGCACATCCGATAGCGCGCTCAGGGATTTCGCCAAAGAAGTATTCGAAAAGGACGTGTCGGCCAACCTGTATCCCGAATCCCGCGCGCTTGTGGAAGCGCATGTCCGCAAAGGGCACACGATTGTGATCGTTTCCTCAGCAACACAGTACCAGGTGGAGCCCGCTGCCGCGGAACTCGGCTTCGAGCATGTCCTGTGTACGCAACTCGAGGTAAAAGACGGTACCGTAACCGGCGAACTTGCCGCACCGATGTGTTATGGCACAGGAAAGCTCGACGCAGCTCGACGCTTTGCCAGGGAAAAGCGCATTAGTCTCTCGAAAAGCTATTTCTATACGGACGGTAGCGAGGATATCCCGCTACTCGAGGCCGTCGGTTTTCCGCGGCCGCTGAATCCGGACGATGCGTTGCGCAAGAAAGCTCGACGCGAGGGTTGGCCAGTGCAGAGTTTTGCGAGTCGTGGCTTGCCGAGTGTCACTGACATTACCAGGACCAGCCTTGTCTACGGCGCTCTCGTAGGTTCGTTCCTGGCCGGTGTACCGGCGTGGCTTCTCAATCGGTCCTGGCAAGATCTCACTAACGTCGCAATATCGACCTGGGGTGATTTCGGCAGCGCCGTGGCCGGGCTCGACGTACAAACCACAGGCGAAGAACACTTGTGGTCGCACCGACCGGCCGTTTTCATTTTTAATCATCAGAGCGCGACGGACGCATTGATCCTCTCACGATTGCTGCGTCACGACTTCACGGGCGTTGCCAAGAAAGAGATGAAGTCGAATCCACTTGTCGGTACCGTCCTGGGCGCGGTTGGAACCGTGTTCATCGATCGCAGCAACAAGGACAAAGCGATCGAGGCACTGCAACCTGCCGTCGACAGCCTGAAAAACGGCACGTCGTTCGCCATTGCTCCCGAAGGAAGGCGGAGCCTCGGCTACAAGCTCGGTCCATTCAAGAAAGGGGCGTTCCACATCGCCATGCAGGCCGGTGTGCCTGTAGTCCCCATCGTGATTGCCAATTCGTCAGACTCGATGCCTAAGAGCGGTGTCATTATTCGGCCGGCATCGATTGACGTTACTGTACTTCCGCCGGTCGACACCACGGATTGGACGAAAGAGACAATCGACCAGCACATCGACGATATTCGACAGATGTTCGTCAAGCACACTCGGACAGACACGCAACGCGGATGTGAGAATTGCGACAAGTGAATTAGTCCCGATCGGTACATCCATGCCACACGTATTAGACAACCAGGCATTTCAGGAAGAGCTTCAGACCATTGCGGATGACACCGGGCGTCCGTTAGAAGCGCTGCGATCAGAGGGGATCGATGATCTCGCCGAAATGCGTGGTGATCGAAAGCAAATTGCCGTCAGGATGTTCGCCTGGCTTAGTCGTTACCTGTGTCGTCGCGGCTATCATCCCGACTACTACTACGATGTGGCAGAACTCGAGCAAGTCAGACGCCTCGCCGCCAGGCAATCTGTCGTCTACCTGGTAACGCACAAGACTTATCTCGATTTCTTCGTGCTGTACGACTTTTTCTACCGTAACGGCATCGCACCACCCTACATATTTGGCGGCGTCAACATGGCTTTTGCCGGATTTGGCAGCTTTGCGCGACGGGCGGGTGGCATTTTCATACGCAGGACATTCGCCGACGACCCGGTCTACAAGGCTGTATTGAGACGGTACATACAGCACCTGATCGGCGAAGGTTGCTCCTTCAGCTGGGCGATCGAAGGTACACGATCACGCACCGGGAAACTCGTAATGCCAAAGCTCGGATTGCTCAAATATGTCGTCGACGCAAGCCGGCCTCTGGGAGACGACGCCATCAGCTACATTCCCGTGTCCGTGTCCTACGACCAGATTCCCGATGTCATCGACATGGCCGCACAGGAAGCCGGCGCAACCAAACAACCCGAGAGCCTGAAATGGTTTGCCAGCTACGTGCGCGGACTCGGCAGTCATTTCGGCAACATCTATGTACGCTTCGGCGACGCAGTGGCCTTGCATGACACACCGGACGCCCCCGAGTTATCCATCTCGCAAAAACTCGTCAGCCCGAAAATCATCGAGATTGAGAAGCTGGCCTTTGAGGTCTGCTACCGCATCAACGAAGTTACGCCGGCAACAGAGACCTCGCTGATCCTGATGTCACTGCTGTGCCGAACGACCGCTAAGCCTGAGCGCATTCGTGAGGACGTCGCTGCGCTGCAGAATTACATGAAGCAGCGCCAGTCATCATCGATGTTTGCCTCGCCCAACCTGCCAATCGTCAACGACGTTGACACCGCGCTAGCCTCGCTGGTTGCCAACGGCATTGTGCAGCGGGACCCCGACGGGGATCACTGCAGCATCGTACCGGACCGCTATCTCGTCGCGCTGTATTACAGCAATATGGCAGTGCACCACTTTGTGATTGCCGCATTTTCCGAGCTTGGCCTGCTCAACGTGACGCATGACGAATCAGCCTCAGGCTGATTCTGCTTTTCGGGAGGAAGTCCTGCGTCTTCGCGATCTGTTCAAATTCGAGTTCTTCTTCTCCCCCAAGGATCAATTCCGGCAGCAATTTATCGATGAATTTGTGTTTCTCGGCGCAGCCGATAGATGCGATTTCGGAAAACAGGACCGGGCAGCGGCAGAAGCGCTGCTGCGCCGCCAGCCGCTGCTCGTCGCCTTCGGTGCGTTGTCCCCATTTATCAATGCCTACCGGGTCGTTGCCAGGTGCCTGCTGGACGCGGACCCGAACGCACTCGACGACCGCAATACTTTCATCGCGAGCTGTCAGGCCGAGAGCAGAAAGGTGGGTGCGGGTTACCCGGGTTTCGCCTCGAAAGCTTTACTGACGAATGGCTACCTTCTGGCCGAGAACAGGGGATTGCTGGGTGATGAATCGGGCGTGATGGAGAAACGTCAACGGTTCGTCGAGGAACTCCATTTTGTGGCACAACAACTCGAGGAAATTCGGGAGATGAATGCCTAGCTTGCTTTCTTCTGCGCCTTCTTCTTCGGCTTCGCTTTCGTCGCAGTTTTTCTCTTCGCCTTCTTCGGGTCCACTTTTGTCTTGGTTTTCTTTTTCGCTTTCGTTTTCTTTTTCGCGATTTTTGCGGCCGCCGCTTTCTTCAGGCTATTGAACGACGCCATCGTGCAGGCCGAGAGTTGTTCCGGGTCGGGTGTTATTTCCCGACAGCCCGTGAACGAGAATATGATTTCACCGTTGTAACTGATTGCCGAAATGATCAGGCCCATGCCGTCGATAACAGGCGCAAAACCGGTCGACTTGATGAGCTTCGCTCCGTTGAGGTACAGCGGTTGCTGCACGCCCGGTACGTTCGTGACGGTGCAATTGCATAATCTCATCGCTCGGTGACCAAGCCCGAGGCCGGTAACCAGACGGCCTGCAAGTGCCATCGTTGCCGACGGAATATGCCGCGTCAGGTCCGTCATTTGGCGAGCGCTTATCGCATGCTCCGTCTCCTTGGCATCGGCGGTCGCCTCGCGCACGGCTCGTAGCCTCGCCAGCGGATCGGCTATGTCCGTATGGAGTGGCACGGACATCGTCGCCAGCACGTTGCCGGCGACATCAACCTCATCCGGCCTGCGGGTGTTAATCGGTGCCATCGCAATCAACGAGTCGTCCGGCAACTCACCCTTGTCCTCGAGGTAGCGGCGCAGCGCGCCTCCGCAGATCGCGAGCACCACGTCATTGACCGTCGCTCCGGGCACGGCTTTTCTGATATCGGCAAGCTGCTTCAACTTGAAGGTCACGCCTTCGACCACACGTTGCGGTGATACGGGCCTGTTGAAACGGGTATCCGGCACCGTGTCGGCCAGGTTGATGTCCGGCAACTCGCCCTTCAGAAGTGACTGGCTGATCGCGGGCAATGTCGCCGCTGTTGCTTTTGCGAGCTGGAACGGTTCGCGAATGTTGTTGACTGCGGCGCGAGCCATCAAGCCGATCCAGGATGGCTGAGGTTCCGGCTCCCACGGTTCCGGCTCGGGATTCGGATCGTATTCCGGCGTCGTACTGTGCAGCCCACTGACAACTTCGCCGCCTGTTGCTCCGTCGATCGCGGCGTGGTGGTACTTGGCAACAATTGCGAAAGCGCCTTTCGGTATGCCCTTGATATTGTCGAGTCCTTCGACCAGGTGCATTTGCCAGGGCGGACGACTCAGGTCCAGTGGACGTGAGTGAATTCGTGCGACGAGTATGCACAGCTGCCGCCAGTCTCGCGGTTCGGGCAGCGCGATATGACGAATGTGAAATTCGAGATCGAATTTTTCGTCGTCGACCCAGTACGGATAGTCGACGTTCAAAGGCAATGAAACGAGCTTCTGTCTGAATATCGGCGAGGTATGAAGTCGGCTTTCGACGTATTTCAGGATATCTTTGTGACGTACGATGCCGCCAGGCGAAGTCGCCTGGTCGTAGATATACAAGGCCGTGAGGTGCAGGTGTGCGCCCTGGCTCTCGAGGTATAGAAACGAGGCGTCTTGTGCGCTCAGTTGTCTCATGCGATAACGACCCGCCGTTTACAAAACCTCAGACAGCGCGTTGCGCTTGAGCTGCCCTTATGTCCTCGCCGTGCGCCCAGGTGGCGTGCGTGCCGCTCGATATTCTGTGCGGCAATATGATCCTCGCGACGGGCCCGGCTTCGATGTCGGCGGCATCGACAATGACGCACTCCGAGCGATCCTCGATCAGGTCCGAGACGAATGACACGAGATAGCCGTCGTCCTCGCTCTTGGCGTTGAGTCGTGGCGCAAAGCCCGCTTCGCTGCCGTACCTTTCCTTGCCGAAGTCCAATGACCAGGACTTACCGCTCTCCAGGTCGTGCTTGCAGAGCCCCGTAAACATGAACCAGCCGGGTCTCGGAATTGCGCTGTAAGCATACCGATAGGGTTTGCCGCCGTAGCGCTGGTTGATGATGCCGAACTCGAGCGTTCGATCGTCGAGGCGCTCTTCCTTTGTTTCACCTGTCTTTAGATTGAAACGCCAGCGGTGCAGGCGGGGGCACATCAGGTCCTGAGCAAGATAGGCCATCATGCGCTCATAGCCTGGCGGCGCATCAGCGTAATTGGCAGGTTCCGGATGCTCCTGGAAATAGCCGTCGAGTACGACTTCGTCACCCTCTTCGTAAGCGTTGGTCCAGTGCAGCACATAGGTCGGATCGGCTTCGAACCAGCGAATCTCATTGGATGCGCCATATCTCGGAATGATGCCGAAACGCGACGGGATGTCGGGAAAAAAGCGAACTGCGTGTATGCCCCGCTCCAGTGCTTCGGGATCCCAAAACAACGGCAGATCGTTTATGACCGTATAATTCTCGGTAAACGCGATGTCATGTGGCAGCCGCGGACCCGGCAGGTCAATGGGAACATAATGCTTGAGTCGGTTGTCCGGCCCTACGACGCCGTAGTGGAAGTACGGCGCATGCTTTGAGTAGTTGAAGAAAATGAGCTCACCGGTGCTCTCGACGAGACTCGTGTGGGCGGAAATGCCGTCAAGGGGAACCCACGACTCCGTGCCGAATTGTTCGAGCGTGTACGGGTCGAGACGATAGCCTTCACCGCACTGATAGAAGGTCGACAAAATACGACCTGCGTGCACGATAACGTCTGTAGACGATGAATCTTTCAGCCATTCCTGGGCGCCCCACCCCGGCCGCGTCGAGCGCGTCGGCTTTTCCATTAGCCCGGCCCAGAGCGAATGTCCGGCCTCCTGCTCGGCCTGGAAACCCTTCGTCCGTACGAATCGGTTTCGATACTCGGCTTTGCCGTCAACAATGCTGATCGCATGAATCATCCCGTCACCGTCAAATGGATGGTAACGACCGATCGGCTTCGTGAATCTGGTTCTCGGTATTGCGGACGTAGACGCCGTCGATGTCCTTCGGTATCTCGCCGATGACCTGCATATCGGTTGCGTTGTATTCCGAGTAATTCGGGGTCCAGCCGCCGCTCAGGTATGGATGATCAAAGTCTTTGATTGTCGGTCGGACCTGATTGATGAGTTCAATGCCCATGCGGCCTCCTCGAAATTACGTCTGATCGACAGCCGTCGCGGTCGATCCCGACAGTAGTAAGTCTAATAATGAAAGTTACTAAGACAAAACGATACCAGCGTGCGTGACCCTTGGCAAGAGGGCCCGCCCGGGTCCTAACACGGGCCGCCGAATTAGCCCGCCACTCGAACGGCTGCGACTTTGCACAGCCGGTGAGCATTGGTCTTCGCCCAGTAGTAACCGAATATTCCCGAAACAATGTTCGCCACGGCGTACGCCGCGAAGATGCCGGCAATCCCGTAGAGGCGCATGCCAAGCATGGCCAGAGGAACGTACAGCACCAGGATCCGGGTGACGCTGATAATGACGCCCGGCATGGGGTTCCCGAGTCCATTAAATGCAGCATTGACGACCATGACGATACCGTAAGCACCGTAGCTGATCGGTGCTATCCACAAGAACATCCGCGTGACGCTAATCACGGCCTCATTATCACTGAACAAGGTCGGCAGGAACCCGGATAACAATGCCAGCGACACTGCGACGACGAGGCCGCTCGAAATACAAAAAGTCGCGCACAGGCGCAGCGACAGCTGAATCCTGTCTTCTTTTCCGGCGCTTAAGTTTTGCCCCACAAACGGACCGATCACTGAGGACAGGGCGTAATACAGAACGAGCACCAGCGACTCGATACGACTCGCAACACCGAAACCCGCCACGGCCTCGGGTCCGTAGCGAGCAATCATCGCGGTGATCACGGCGAGCCCGACCGGCACAATGGCGTTGGTGCCAGCTGCGGGCAGGCCCACGTGCAGAATATCGCCCCAGGAGTTCTTGAGTTCGGAAAGCGCCGGTTTCTTGAACGTGACCATATCGAGCCGGTACAGCAACAGGTACAAAGTGCCGACAAATATTGCACCCCTGGCAAGCAGTCCCGCCATCGCCGCACCGTTCAGGCCCATCTCCGGGATGGGCCCGACTCCGAAGATCAGAATGGGATCGAGAATGACATTCAGGATGGCACCGGCAATCATGAGCTTGCTGGGTAACCGTGTATCACCCGTCGCTCGCATGCCGCTCATGCCCACCATGCCGACCACGACAAAGGGTACGCCGCTGTAAAGGATGATCATGAAGCCCCGAATCATCGGGATCATGTCATCGGGAGCACCCAGCAATCGGAACAACGGGTTGATCGTCAGCACGCCGACCACGCAAACAGTCGCCGTGATCAGGAAAGAAAGTATCAGGCTGTCGGTCACCAGACGTTTCGCGCGGCTATGGTCTTCTTTACCGATTGCACGTGCCACTACCGACGAGGTACCCGCACCGAGACCAATTGCCACGCTCGTAACGATCATCAGTATGGGAAAACCAAAGCTGAAAGCCGCCAGCGCGCGATCGCCGACCTTGCCGAGGAACCATGCGTCGATGAAAGACTGACCCATCATCGTCGTAATGCCGAGCAACATCGGCAGCGCCATGTCGACAAGGTGACGACCGACGGGTCCCTGGGTGAGTCTCGCTCTCGGCGCTTCCATCTGGTTCTTATAGGCTATTATCAACGGGGACGAATACAGGTTCCGGGGATGAAACACAAGACCGAAATATTAATTGATAGCGATCTCGACACCGTCTGGCGAATGTTCGACGATCCGGCCAACATGACGAAGTGGCAGCCCACACTCAAGTCGTTTACGCACCAGTCGGGACGCCGGGCCAGGAGGACGCGATCTCCGAACTTGTCTACGAAGAGAGCGGCAGGGATGTCGTAATGACAGAGACCATCACGGCGCGGCGCGAGGGAAGTTTCCTGGGCGGGACCTACGATTCCAAATGGGGCACCGTGATTATTTTCAATCACTTCGAAGAAACCGACGATGGCAAAACACGCTGGACCAGCAATATGAATTACAGTTTCAAAGGACTTATGAAAATAATGGCGTTCTTCATGCGCAGATCGATCTGCAACCGTAGCGACAGGGACATGAATCGCTTCAAGCTACTCGTCGAAACAGCGGTCGCCGGAAAGCCATCATGAGCTGGAAGAAGCTCTCATCGCGAACTATGTATGAGAACGACTGGATGCAGGTGCGGGAGGACGAAGTCATCAATCCCGGCGGCGGCAAGAACCTCTATGGCCACGTGCACTTCAAGAACGTCGCAGTCGCGATCATCGCATTGGACGACACGGACAACACCTGGCTGGTTGGACAAGACCGTTACACCCTGGGCGAGTATTCCTGGGAGCTGCCGATGGGTGGCGCGCCGCTCGACGAGCCGCCCCTGATCGCCGCACAGCGTGAGCTGCAGGAAGAAACCGGCATCAGCGCCGCGCGCTGGGAAGAGTTCATGCGCCTGCATCCCAGCAACTCGATCACGGACGAGCTTGGAATCGCCTACGTTGCCACGGGCTTATCGTTTGGCGAAACACAGTTTGAGGAAAGCGAGGACCTGGAGATCCGCAAGCTGCCGCTCGCAGATGCCGTACAAATGGTGCTCGACGGTCAGATCACCGATGCCATCAGTGCCGCCGCGTTGCTGCGCGTCAACCTCGTCAGAAAAGCATCTTCGCCGTAACGATATAGCGTAGCGGGCCGCCGGATTCTCGTGCCTCGAATGGGTAGCAGGTCACGAGCGTCAGCATCGCTATCTCGGTGTCGAGAACCAGACCTCCTTTGCGAGAATCGACGACTTCCGTGCCAAGCACCTTGTAAACATGCTTCTGGCCCTCGGCTGATTCGATACTCAACAGCTCTCCTTTCTCGATGCTTCCAAGGAAGCGAAAATGCGTGTCCCGATGCCCGGCAATAACCGTGTTTCCTGTTTCACCGGGTAATGCGCTGGCACTGAGATGACCGGGTCCAAATGCCAGGGTTCGACCCGACCCGCCGGCGAGTACGATCAGGTCAACGTCGCGCGTTTTCGATGTCAGGCGTGCAACCGGGAAAGTATCGGCCCATGGCCAGGGCGCCGGGCGCTCGATACCGCTGCCCGCCCGTTCCCACGCGCGTTGCATAAGCTCCTGCGCCATCCAGGCTTTTGCGGGAATGTAGGTACCGCTACCCAGGTGCCAGAACCCCAGACAAAGAAGACAAGCCACTAACATGCGTCCCGCGAGTCTATGCCGGTCGATCACGGGTCCACCGGTCCCTGACACGGAATGCCGTCAATAGCAGCAATGCAGACATAAAGCAGGCGAACCCGATCAGCCGAAGCATCGGTGCATTGGTCGCGGTCGCCGGAAAGCCGAAGATGGCATTCGTGCTTTGGCCGTAGGGCATCAGGTTCGGCACCTGCTCGCTGGACAAAGCTTCACCAGCGGGGCGGGCCGGCGTTTTGTCGACAGCAACCAGGCTCGTGTATTTACTGACGAGGTGGTGCGTCATCGCGGCCTCGACGATTGCATCACGAACCTCGACCGTATCGCCAAGTCGACGCTCACTGTTCATGAGCTCTGCAATTCGGGCGCGCGCCCATAATGCGGCAACGCCCTCACTGTGTTGAGACGCATCGAGGGTTAGCGTCCTCGACCAGCCCCCCGCAACGGAGTTGCCGCTGACTCGCACGGTATCGCCAGGACGATATTCGCCGGAGGCCATGACCTTCACCGTGACGGGCTCACCGAAATAGAGGTCAGGAACCGTTTTCGGATACGTATCGACAACGACGCTGCCGGGCCACTGAATTGAGATATCGGTAACCTGCGGGCGTTCGAGTTTGCGGAATAGTGCGTCCATCTTTTCGCCCACCTCATGCAGCGCGCTGATGAAGGTGTATGAGCCACGACCGGCCTCCGCTGCCTTGCGCATGAACCAGCTGTTCGGGGCGGAGCCGATGCCGACTGTAAACAGGCGCGCTTTACCCAGTTCTTTCTCGATCATCGTAAACAGTTCGTCCTCATTGCCGACGCTACCGTCGGTAATAAATACGACCTGGCGCAGATGGGTCTCCGGCGGCTGTCCGCGTAACGCTGCGGATAGAGCCGGGCGCATCTCGGTGCCGCCATTGGCCTGCAGCTGTTGGACGAAGCTCAACGCATTGCGAATATTCGAAGAGCTTGCCGCAACGCTGGATGAGTAAAGTGCCTTCGTCAATGAATTGAATTCGATGACATTGAAACGGTCTGTCGGTTGCAGACCCTGCAGCGCCAGGTGCACCGCTCGTTTTGCCTGCGCGATCGAAACACCGTGCATCGAGCCGGACGTGTCGATAACCAGGATTATTTCGCGCGGCATGGATATAGCTGGTGCCTCATCCTGATCCGGCGGCATGACCATCAGCAAATGATGAGGTGCGCCGTCGACAAGCTCGGTAAAAGCCATCGCCCGCGGTTCCGCTGAGCGTACTGGCTGCCAAATCAGTTCGAAGTCGTGATCCGCAGGCACGTCGTCGCCGCTGAGCGCCACGAGGTACCGACCGTTATTCTCCGCGACACTAACCGGATGGTATCGGCTAGCGATAATCTCCAGCGGCATGCCTGCGTTGACGTCGGCCGTTAATGTGATGTTATGCCCGCGTGATCCGGAAACCATTGGCGGCGTTATGAGTGACGCGTCCGGCACTCGATCGGTATCGCCGGACCAACCGTTGCCGACCTTGTCCGGCAACGACTGTCCGCTGATGTAACGCGGGGTCAGTGTCATCGGGAAACGTATGCTGAAGCGGCCATCTTCGTAGCGAATGTCTTCCAGGTACTCGATTTCGACGACCACCCGTTCGCCTGGCGCGACGTTTGCCACTGCTGTCGTAAACAGGTTGGCACGTTGTTGCTCGACAAGGCTGGCCTTCTTTCCAGCTTGCTTTGCCTGTTCATAGGTTTTCTTCGCACGTTCCTTCTCCTGAATCTCGCCCTCTATGAACCGGTCCCCGATGTGCAGCCGCATGCGATCAACAGCGGCCTTATCCGGGAGCGGAAATACGTAAATGCCCTCAACCCATTCGCCGCCTTCGTTGCGAAATTCCTGGCGCACGGAAACGCGCGCGACCAGGCCGCTAACCTGCATCTCGACATCGGTGTCGATGAGCGTCGCTGTCGCGTAGCCCTGCTCCATTTGCCACAACAGGCTTCCAATCTGTGCTTCCCTGGGCGAGGGTCCCTCGGCGAGTGCTATGAGCGGTGCCGTCAGCAGTAGAAGGACTGCCCGCCACTGCCACGCGATACTCAGGCTCTTGATTCGATTCATTTCGGCCTCCCTTCGGCATCGACACTATTGCAACCCGGCAATACGCCGTTCTGCCGACGGCGGCATGGCAATACACCGGCGTAATGTGGCAAATTGTGGCGTACACCAAGGGGGGGGAAGGGAGGCCCATGTGGCAAAGCGAATAGCAATCGTTGAGGACGAGGCAGCGATTCGAGACAACTACGCGGCGGCGTTTCGCCGTGAAGGCTACGTTGTCGATACGTTTGAGGCGCGAGCGCCGGCGCTCGATGCGTTCGAGGTACGGCTGCCGGATCTTGTCGTTATCGACATTAACCTCAAGGACGACGTCGAGGGGGGCTTTGAGCTATGTCGTGAACTTCGCGCGCGCGCAGCCGACCTACCCATCATTTTCCTGACGGCGCGTGACAGCGAATTCGATGCTGTATCCGGTCTGCGGCTTGGCGCCGATGATTACCTGACCAAGGACATCAGCTTGCCGCACCTGATGGCACGCATCGCCGCACTGTTTCGGCGACTCGACGCCATGCAGAAACCGCAGGGCGCCGAGAGCCGCATCACGCGAGGCGACCTTGTTATCGATACGGAGCGCATGACTATTCACTGGAAAGACCAGCCGGTCGGACTGACGCTAACGGAGTTCTGGCTTGTGCACGCACTTGCGAGGTTCCCGGGCCACGTCAAGAACCGACAGCAGTTAATGGATGCAGCACAGGCGGTGCTTGACGACAACACGATCACTTCGCATGTGAAACGCATACGTCGCAAATTCCTGGGAATCGACACGAGCTTCGACGCAATCGAGACCGTTTACGGCATGGGCTACCGCTGGCTGAGCGACTAAGTGGACCTAAAGCGCCAACTCCTGCTCGTCAGTCTCCTGACACTCATGCTTCCGTGGGCGGGTTGCGAATTCATTCGCGAAACTGAATCGGCCCTGCGCACTGGGCAGCAACAGATGTTGGCCGCAACGGCACGTGCTCTCGCCAATTCCATGGCGCAATATCGTGAAGAATTTCCGCTGCGAGACGACACATTCAGCATCTCCGACCAGTTGTACATACACGCGCTGAATACGCGCCCGCAGATCGATGGCTATTTCAATGACTGGTCGCTGGACACAGCCTCCCTGAGATCGATTCGAGGCGCACCGACGGCCCGATTCAGGTCGCCTTGGGCTCATTCGGTCAGACAATTTACGTCTATGTTGAGGTTAGCGATCGCAACGTCGTCTATGCGACATCAAAATCCATGGTTCTCGAAGACGCATCGCAGCACGCCGATCGAATTAATTTGATTAGCAGCAACCCACCGTATCTGCAGGAGACGATCGCCTTTACCGCCGAAGCACCCGGAAGAATACTGAGCTACAAACAGAATGCATACGGGTTCGCGCCCGAACCTGCCATCTCAGCGCACTGGCAGGATGCGCCGGGAGGATATCGGCTCGAGGCCCGGATCCCGGCGGCACAGCTTGGAAACCACCTCGGAATCGTGGTCAACAATACGGACAACGCCGCAAGGCCCGGCTCGCGCAGCAGCACGTTTTCCGGGACAACACCAGGTCCGACCGCGCGCGTTTCTGCAGAAGTCACCGCGATAGCGGCAAGGCTGGTGCAGCCCGAGATGCGGCTGTTGATTACCGATGCCAGAGGATGGCGTATCGCCGCCGCGGGCGAACTCGGCGATACATCGGTGACTGGCGCACGATTCGGCTTTGCCCGCAGGATCTACGACCTGCTGGTAGCGTCCGGCAAACAGGCGGCATTCGCAGAACCCGACCCGCTCGGACGCGAGCAACAGGCTTACGTTAGTTCCGCGTTGCAAGGTCGCGAAATGGCATCATGGTTTCGTGGCAACGACAGTGGCAAGGCCATCGTCGCAGTTGCCGCGCCAATTGTGGCAGGTGACGAAACCCTCGGCGCCGTGATCCTGCAGCAGGGAACAGACGCAATTCTCAGCCTGACGAACGAGGGACTTGCGCGGCTCATCAACGTGACGTTGATCGCGACGCTGCTCGTGGCGGGCACTTTGCTGGGCTACGCAACCTGGCTGTCCCGACGCATTCGCCATTTGTCCATCGCGGCAGAGGCCGCGCTCGAAAACGAGACCCTGCAGGCGGCGCTGCCCAGCGCGCTAGCAGAGGACGAAATTGGTGATCTGTCGCGCAGCTTCTCGAGCGTGCTGCAACAACTCGGCGATTACAACGAATACTTGCGGTCGCTTGCTTCGAAACTATCGCACGAATTACGCACACCATTGGCGATCGTCACATCGTCTCTCGAAAACCTCGAACACGAACCGCTCAGCGAGGCCGGCGTAGGTTATACGGCACGTGCACGCGAAGGCGCAGATCGATTGCGCCGCATCCTCAGCGCCATGAGCGAGGCGAACCGCGTCGAAGAATTGATGACAAACGCCGAGCCGGAAGCCTTCGATTTCAGGAAAGTTCTCGATTCGACCGTCACCGCCTATCGTGATGTTTACAAAAATCGATCGTTCATCTTCGATTGCGAACCAACAAACGCAAAAATGGAGGGATCACCCGAACTCCTTATTCAGATGCTCGATAAGCTGATCGATAACGCGGTGGACTTCAGCGGCGAAAACGACACGATTACGATTCGACTGGCCGAAGTAGACGACGCGCTCGAGTTGTCTGTCTCAAACCCGGGGCCATCGCTGCCTGAACGCATGCGAACACAGATGTTTGATTCGATGGTGTCCATGCGCCCCGGTCAGAGCACGCGCCATCTTGGTCTCGGACTGTATATCGCCCGCCTGATTGCCGCGGGACACGGCGGCCGCATTGCTGCTGACAATATCGAGGGCGGTGTCATGATTCGGGTGCGATTGCCAAGGCCAGCCTAGGACTCAGCGCGCCTGATCGACTTCGCTACCCGAACCTTCTATCTCATCCATTGCAACCCTGACGAGCAATCGACGCCGAGGGAAATCGATGATGAAATCACGCTGCGTGAACAATCCGGCACCCAGGATCGCGGCCGGACTGTCATCGAGCATGAGCGTTTCGAATATCTCGATATCAGCAATCAGGAAGACTTCGTTTCGCCATCGGATACCGGCCGTCCTCACTTCGTCCACCTCGAGCTGCACGACGATGGTCGAACTTTCAAGAGCACCGGAGAAGACATCGCGACGTCGAAGTTTCGATGGGACAAGGCCAAGGCTGCGTACACCCGGCGAGTTGACTATGTTCAGACCGGCACCCAGATCGAATACTGCCCGTATTTTCCTGCCGTCCATTTCAATGTCAATAAAGTACAGCGCTGCACCGCTTTTTCCGATGGGCTCAGCCTGTAAAGGGACAGACGCCCAGCCTCGATAGGATCTGCCGGCGACCAGGTCCGGTGGGTAGAGGCGAACGACGCGGTCTTGGGTAGAAAACCCGACGGCGTACCGCCGCAGGAAATCTATTCCCAGCAGACCATCAATACGCGCGCCAGCCGCAGTGTCGCCTGGCAGTGAGACAATCCTCGGATTGGCCCAAACCTCGCGTCCAAGCTCTAACAGGTTGATGTCCAGCAACGGAAACTGCCCGGACGCGACCGCGCCATGGACAATTATCTTCGCACCTGGAATGGGCTCGAGCGCCAGCTCATCGCGTAGTTCGTCGAAGATCGCGGAAATGCTTGCGCCGGTATCGAGCGCGAAGTCGAAGGGCCCCTGACCATTGACGCGTGCCTCAACGACAATGCGCCCGCCGTATTCCACATGGTAGGGCGCGATCGCGAGCGCGCCGTCCAAGTCAAGCACGCTGGCGCACGCAGATAGCACAAAGACGGACGCCAGACCAAAAATCCTGAAATACGGCTTCACGCATACAATTGTACGCGCGATCCTGGCGATACGGTGATTTGCGCGTGACCGAGAGGGAGCGCGTGACCGTCCGCCTAAGGCCGATCGGTCTTGCTCAGGATTGGTGGACAGTTTCCTCCAGCCCTAATGTCCGCTCCTCGAACTCGGCCGTCACTTGGCCCAATAAATGCATAGAGCTAAGTAGACGAGCTCGGAGGAAAGCTATGTTTGCTAGTGCATGGACAATTTTGTGGCTAATCAGTGTGGTCGCTGCTGCTACGTTGCAGTTAACAGCGCCCGGATCCGGGTTGATGGCTGTATTTGCCGGCCTGTGGCTGGTGGTCGGCGGAACGGTACTGATGGCCAGGATCGGCAATTCGAGTGCGGGCTTGATGTCGCTTGGCCATTGCCTGAAGGGCACCGGGTCACCGCGCAGCACGGTTGGCGCTCGGGAAAGCGAGCTAAAATGGTTCCTCGAAGCGGCAAGTCTTTTCCGCTACGGCAATATTCGACCGGCTGAGGCAGCCACTCAGCGTATTTCGGACCCTTTTCTCAGGCGTGGCACCCAGCTCGTTCTTGACGGTTTTCCACGTGAGCAAGTCAAAATAGCATTGCAGCGACAGATCGCTGATGATCGAGACCATTTTCGTCGCCCTGTCGATTTACTGCATACCATGAGTGGATACGCGCCCACCCTCGGCATGCTGGGCACACTGCTGGGCTTGGTACAAATGTTATTTGGTTTGAGCGCAGGGGATCTGGACACCGTGGGCGCATCCATGGGTTTCGGCATGCTGACGACCGTCTATGGTTTGGTATTGGCGAATCTCGTATTCAAGCCTCTTGCCAGCAAATTGGAGCAAGCCGGGCGTGAACGGATAGCACAGAGCATCACACACCTTCAAGCAATTACGATGCTCTACGATCGCGAACATTCGGTCGTGATCCGCGAAGTGATGGGCGCAATGCGCCCGCAATGGGCAAGCGACCGAAGCTCCGCACCGTTGTACCCTGCCGTCTCGACCTGATGTTTGGCCCGCAGCCCAAACAAACAGCCAATAAAGGCAACGTGGATCAAGCGATGACTTGGTACGCATGGGAAGATGTGCGGAAGGATGATTCCTGGCTGGTTTCCTATGTTGATCTGCTGATCATCCTGCTCGCCACGCTAGTCGTGATCCTCGGACAGATGGGTCCTCGGCATTTACCGCCTGGCGCGCCGGATAAGTCCTCGATCGCCGGGTCCGCCGCAAGCCCAATCGCAACGACAACTTCCAGCGATCGTCATGAGCCAGAAAGTATGGCTGACCAACGCCTCGGTACTCAGTCTCGCGGCATGCGTCTCGCCGCACTTGTGAAGGACCGTTTCCAAGGTGAGATCCGGGCCGCGCATGGGGAACAGGGCGTGATCCTTGAAATCTCGGACGCCGTCTTGTTTGACTCGGCCAGAGCAGCACTCCGGGAATCGGCATCCCCGATGTTGATTCGCCTCGCAGCCACGCTTCAAGAATCAGGCGACGCCCTCGTCGCCGTAGAGGGCCACACGGACAATCGCCCCGTGCAAAGTGGGGATTTCAGATCCAACTGGGAACTAGCAGCAGCCCGCGCATACGCGGTAACTCGATTTTTGATCGACCAAGGCCTTGCCGCCGACCGGTTGCGGGCGGTGAGTTACGCCGATACGCGTCCGACAGCCGACAACAGGTCTTCCGAGGGTCGTGCTGCCAATCGTCGCGTGGAGCTGCGAGTAGAGTTCCTTCCGGAATAGCCACGTTGTTAGTCGCCAATTGAGTTTCGATCGCTAGATTGACGCGCATAGCTGGCTGTTTGTATTGATTTCACCGAACAACGACATCGTCCGTAGAGCATTCGAGGAAGAACGCATCAAAAAACGTATCTACAAAACACGCGATCTTGCCAGAGCTGATATCTTCGATTACATCGAAGTGCTTTATAATCGAACCCGACGTCACAGCCACCTCGGCGGTGTCAGCCCAGAGGCGTTTGAACGTGCCTCATTTTGAGGGTCCGGAGCGTCATCAATACCGGGGGAAGTCCATCCCGCGCAAAAGCTGCCATTGAATTAGAATGACTGAAACGGGCTGCTACCAGCATAAGCGATCGTTCGGTAGCCGTAATACTGGGTCAATGCTAATCGTCGCTTTCCGGCCCAGAACCATCAATGGAAATATGGCGCGGCTATTCAGCGTAGCATTCCCTACCAATTCATACGAAGTAAGGTCAGCTATCGGATGTTGAATACGACTGCAAGCGCATGCTAATTGGTCTGCTAATGATACTGGCGCCTTGCGCAGTTTTTGTTTTTTCACTGCCGTATACAAGACGCCTCCATCCACGCTTGTGTACGGCGTATCGAGTCCTTGGCGGCCTTTTTGTATTTGTAGGCGGCGGCATCTCTTTCTATCTTGCATCGTATACCGGCGACCAAGGTGGAATCGGGGCCTTTTTCTTTCAAATGGCGGTGATATTGGTTTACTCAGCATTCTCGGTTTCCATAGTCCTCCTGAACTGGGCTTTGAGCGTCAGAAAGTCCGAAAACTAGGTGACTTCAGTTCCACGCTGGAAAGTATTCGTCCGATCTGGATTCTTAGCACCCGTATCGTGGGTTTTCTCATGATTTCGGCGACCGAGCCTGATCGACGTCCAACCCGAGCAAGCCATCGAGGCTTCGAGCATTTCGCTCGACTCGATACGCGAGCAGTTCAGCCTCCGTCTTGTTGTCGCGCCAGTTCTTGAGAGACTCGCGCTCGCATTTGAATTCATAAAATGGAACCCCGTATCCACATGAATCACGAATACAATCGATGTCGACAACAATGAAGTTTCGAATGGTCGGCATATCCGGAAACATCGGTACCAGCTTCGCAAAATCGACGTCATGCGACTCGACCGGGCGGCCACGACCGTAGAACCGAAAAATTTTCGGCGGCCCTTCGAAAGCACACAACATAATGACAATGCGGCCATTCTCTTTTAGATGCGCGACCGTTTCGATGCCGCTGCCACCAGTGTCTGCGTAAACAATTTGTCGTGGACCCAGAACCCGAAGACCGTCGAGTCCCTTCGGCGAACAGTTTATCCGGCCATCATCGGCGAGCGGCGCCGTGGATACGAAAAACAAGTGTTGGCGTTCAATCCAGCGCTGAATTCGTTCGTCAATTTCCTGATAGTCTTTTCCCATGTTAAGGGTTCTCGCGGTGCCGTCCTGGTTCCGATAGTACTGTGCAAGAGTTGGCCCTCAAAATATAGCAAAGCCACGATTCGAGAATTACCGTTCTCATCTATTGGTAATCCACGGTTGTCAGAGTCCATACTGTCCAATGAGACATCGAGACCGCCGGCCGTTTTGGCCCAGAGCGGACGATGCCTGAAAAGATGGTTCCAAACAGTTACGATGACGGGCACAACAAATAGAAACATTCACAAGATGTAGGTCCGACTGGCCAAAGTCAGCTGATGCCTGCATCGGAGGAGAGAATCATGAATCCGGATACGAAAGAAAAATACTTGAGAATAGCGCTGCGACTCTTCGGTGTCATTTTCTTGCTCGTTTACCCGTTAAGCATGGTTTGGCCGTCAGGCTGGGTCTGGCATGGCGGTGAAGGCGTTTATTACTTTCAAATGATCGTCGGAATATACGCTGTTCTCGGCATATTCCTGATTATGGCCGCAAAGAACCCTGCAGAACATCGCAGTCTGATTTCGTTCACGGTCTGGTCCAGCGTCGTCCACGCGTTGATAATGGCGGCACAAGCGATTGGCGACCAAAGCGAACATGGTCATCTGGTGGGAGATGTGCCGGCGCTCTTGTTGGTCGCCGCAGTGCTGGGCTACCTGGCAGCAGGGAAAAAAAGCATCGCGTAAGCGAAGGCCGACACGACTATAATTTACGGATGAAGAAATCCCGTTTCGAGCACGGCTTGTCACGCCGGGCTGTCGGTGTGCTTTGACTTTTCGGCCGGTTAGTCATCGAGCACTTCAATGGCTGGCCGATACGCTGTCTGTCCCGCCCGTCGTAGCCGGAATCGCCTGTTCGCTGGCGCTCGGCGGTCTGGCCTTATGGTGTACCTGGCTACTTGGCATTGTGGACGATGTCGCTGCCGGCCTCGAACCTGACATCGCCATTCGTGCGCCGGTTACGCTCTATATGATGGTCGGTTATCTGCCGATGGCCATCTACTATCTTGGCGTCTGGACCAGCGACCATTTCGAGATGATAGTGAACAATTTTGCGCTCGATCTCGAAGCCATTATGTTTCCACGCTTGCTCGCCAATGTGGCGGGTGTCACCGGTGCGCTGACCATGTACTTGTTATTCTTGTATAAGCCGGAAGACCCGTTGCTGTTGTTCCTGCCTGCGCGTTGGCCTGCCGACTTCGCCTTTCCGCTGGTTGGACTGGTGGTTATGGGCTGGTTCAACTTTCGCTTCATGTTTCTTCTTATCTGGAACGCGATCAGGGTCTCGCGAACCGCCCGACATATTCAGCGCATTGACCTTTTCGACCCATCTGTCGTAGAGCCCTATGCCCAACAGGGAGTCCGTTCCAGTTTGTTGGCCGTGGTCAGCTTGTCCGTCTCGGCCAACCTGTGGCTTGACCCAAACTCACCGACGATCGGTACCGCCACTTCGTTAGTGATGCTTGTCAGTGCCTCGGCGCTGGCTTTGGTACTACCGACGTGGGGAATTCACCTGCGACTCAAGGCGCTGAAGGAAATGGAACTAAAGCAGGTTCGCAGCGCGATCGCCTCGCGACATGATCCGCAGACACGCACAGCGACGATGCGCAGCAGCTACGTGCAGACCTGGCGATTGAACGCCGCCTCATGGAGATAAGCGAATGGCCGTTTGATGCCGGCAGCTACGGCCAAGTGGCGCTGTATGTCTTTCTGGGTTTCGGCTCGTGGGTGGGGGCAGCGCTGGTTGAACGTCTGCTGGAAGCACTATGAACGATAACGACGCCGCGGGCAGTGGCCGGCATCGCGAGTGAATTGGGGCTGCCTTGCGGGGCAACCATAAAGAACCGTCTTTGCAAGGCTGCGATGACGGAGGGTCTTGCTGACGCCAGGAACCAGGCAACGCAGCGCCATGTCACGCTGTATCGACGCTGGGCCGAGGGCGGGGCGGGACTATTACTCACCGGCAACGTACAGGTTGACCGCCGCTACCTCGAGCGTGCCGGCAATATCGTCATCGACGGACCGCAGGAAGCATCGCAGCTGGCCGCACTCGAGGCGATGGCCGAGGCCGGCACCGCGGCGGACACCCATCTTTGGATGCAGATCAGCCACGCCGGACGGCAGACGCCCACCCTAATCGCCTCAGAGCCCGTGGGCCCGTCAGACGTCGGGGTCGCAATACCGGGCGGGCGCTTCGGAAAGCCAAGAGCGCTTTCCGGCGATGAGATTCGCGATGTCATCGAACGCTTTGCGCACGCGGCCGGCATTGCCAAACAGACCGGCTTTAGCGGAGCGCAGGTACATAGTGCCCACGGCTATCTTTTGTCGGAGTTTCTTTCACCCCGGGTCAATCTGCGCGACGACGAGTGGGGTGGTTCGCTGGAGAACCGGGCACGGTTGCTGCTGGAGACGGTGCGCGCCGTGCGCGCCAGGGTCGGCGCCGATTTTCCGGTCGCCGTGAAATTGAATTCGGCCGACTTCCAGAAGGGCGGCTTCTCCTTCGAAGACTGCCTTAAGGTCATCGAAATGCTGAACGACGAGGGGCTCGATCTGCTGGAAATTTCCGGCGGCAACTACGAACAACCGAAACTGCTCGGTATCGGTGGGCTGGAGCCGGTCTTCGAGGAAAAGGTGCGGGAAAGCACACGAGCGCGGGAAGCGTATTTTTTTGACTACGCCGTTGAAGCGCGCCGAGTGGCGAAAATGCCCCTCATGGTTACCGGCGGCTTTCGCTCGGCAGACGGAATGAATGACGCGCTGTCGGGCGGCGATGTGGACATGATCGGTATTGGCAGACCTTTGTGCACCGACCCCGATTTCCCGGCGAAGATCATGCGTGGTGAACTCGACGTGGCACCGGACGTCGAGAAAACGCTACGCATCGGTCCCGGAATTCTCGGACCCAACTCGCCGATCGCCATGATGAAAGCCATCAATGGATTTGCCCGAATCGGCTGGTTTTACGAGCAAATTTACCGACTGGCGGACGGGCTCGAACCTGACGTCTCGATGAGCGCATTGCACGCCCTGATGGCGTACGAGAAAACCGAAAAAACGAAAGCGCGCGAACTCGTGCGATAGGGCAGACCGCCCGTCTTCCAGCGGCTTGGGCTGACGAGCGTTGCTCGCTAAACCTCGAGGTACCTGGCGATACCCTTAGCCGCTTCACGACCTTCATGCACGGCAGTGACGACCAGGTCGGAGCCGCGCACCATATCGCCACCTGCAAAGATCTTCGGGTTGGTTGTCTGGAACGGATACGCGCCGAGCGACGCAACGCGAACTCGCCCACTCTGCAACGTCTCAACCTTGAAATCATCAAACCAGTCCGGCGGGTCAGGGCGAAAGCCGAACGCGATAACGACCGCGTCCGCCGGCAACACTTCTTCGGTGCCAGGGATCGGCTCTGGACGGCGCCGACCATCGGAGCCCACTTCGCCAAGTGCCGTCTCCACCAGCTTTACGCCAGTGACGTGATCATCACCGAGGAGTTCAACAGGTTGTCGGTTGAACAGGAAGCGAATGCCCTCCTCCTTGCTGTTCGCGACCTCGCGCCGGGACCCTGGCATGTTTGCTTCATCCCGCCGGTAAGCGCACGTTACACTCTCCGCACCCTGCCGAATCGCCGTGCGATTGCAGTCCATTCCCGTGTCGCCACCGCCCAGGATAACGACGTTCTTGCCTTCGAGATCGATGTACGGCGCAACGGTCTCGTCGTGCCCGAGTTCCCGGTACACGTTACCCACGAGGTAGGGCAACGCCTCGTAAACGCCAGGAAGGTCCTCACCAGGAAATCCGCCACGCACGTAGCTGTAAGTGCCCATACCGAGAAACACCGCGTCGTACTCGTCCAGCAATTCCTGGAACGGCTTGTCCTCACCGATACGCGTGTTAAGCACAAACTTCACACCCATACCTTCGAGAATCTCACGACGCTGATCGACGACGCGCTTCTCGAGCTTGAACGGCGGGATACCGTATGTCAGCAGGCCGCCGATCTCCGGGTACGCGTCATAAACCACCGAACCGATGCCGTTCAGCGCCAGAACATCCGCCGCCGCGAGCCCGGCCGGCCCGGCACCGACGATGGCGACACACTTGCCCGACCCTTTAACATTCGACATATCCGGGCGCCAGCCCTGCTTCACCGCTTCGTCAGTGATGTATCGCTCGATGTTGCCAATGCTGACAGCGCCAATACCGTCATTGAGTGTGCAAGCACCTTCGCAGAGGCGGTCCTGTGGACAAATGCGGCCACAGATTTCAGGCAGCGAGTTGGTCTGGTGCGAAAGATCGGCCGCCTCGAACAGCCGGCCTTCCTCGATCAACGCCAGCCAGTTCGGAATGTAGTTATGAACCGGGCATTTCCATTCACAATACGGATTGCCACAGGAGATGCAGCGGCCGGCCTGTGCCGCCGCGCTCGCGCCATCGTAGGAGCCGTATATCTCGCCGAAGTGCTTGACGCGCGCTTCGGCCGCTTCCTTGTCCGGATCGCGGCGCGGGATCTCGAGGAATTGCAGAGGGTGCTTCGCCATTATGCGGCCCGCCGTAGCGATTCGATCAGCGAACCGAGCTCGGTCGCCTTCGGTTTGACCAGCCAGAATTTCGGCAGGAACGTACGGTAATCATCCAGAATGGTCGCTCCCCATTCACTGTCGGTCGCCTCAACGTGCGTACTTATCAAGGCTCGCAGATGATGCAAATGCGATTCCATGCTCTCGGGCGTCATCCGGTGGATGTCGATCAGCTCGTGGTTGTAACGATCCACGAAATCGCGATCGATATCGAGCACATAAGCAAAACCACCGGTCATTCCCGCGCCGAAATTGACACCGGCACTTCCGAGTACGACGACGACGCCGTCAGTCATGTATTCGCAGCAATGATCACCGGCTCCTTCGATAACGGCCGCAGCGCCTGAGTTCCTGACCGCAAATCTTTCGCCGGCGCGACCTGCCGCGTACAGCTCACCGCCGGTTGCGCCGTACAGGCAGGTATTACCAATGATCGCGGTTTCATTCGCGGCGTACCCGGCGTCGGCAGGCGGATGAATTATGATACGACCGCCGGCCATTCCTTTGCCCACGTAATCGTTGGCATCACCTGTCAGTGTGAGGTTCAGTCCCGAGACGTTCCACGCGCCGAAACTCTGGCCGGCCGTACCGCTTAACACGATGTCCAGCGGTGCGTCCTGCATCCCGTGATTGCCATGTCGGCGAGCAATCTCGCCGGCGAGCCTCGCGCCGATAGAACGATTGAAGTTCTGGACCTCAAACTCGAATCGCCCCCCCGTCATCGCCTCGATAGCGGGCAACGTTTCGGCAACCATCTGCTCAGCGACCTCGCCCTGATCAAACGGTTCGTTCCTGAGGTCGGTACAGAACCGCGGTCCATCCTTGGCAAGCCCGTCACTGGAGACGATCGGACCAAGATCGAGCCGCGACTGTCGCTCGGTTTCGCCCGGCAACAGTTCCAGAAGATCGACGCGCCCGATGAGGTCTTCCAGTTTCCGAATACCGAGTTCAGCCATGAGCCGACGAACCTCTTCAGCAATGAAGTGAAAGAAGTTGATAACCATCTCGGGAAGACCGACGAAGTATTCACTGCGCAACACATTGTTCTGCGTTGCGACACCGGTCGCGCAATTGTTCAGGTGACAGATGCGCAGGTACTTGCAGCCCAACGCAACCATGGGGCCCGTGCCAAATCCGAAGCTTTCGGCACCGAGCATGGCTGCCTTGATGACATCGAGGCCTGTTTTGAGGCCGCCATCCGTCTGCAATCGGACTTTGTGCCGCATATCCTGTGAACGCAGCACCTGGTGCGTTTCCGATAGTCCGAGCTCCCAGGGGCTGCCCGCGTATTTGACCGAGCTCAACGGACTGGCACCCGTGCCACCGTCGTAACCGGAGATTGTGATGAGGTCCGCGTAGGCCTTGACCACGCCCGCGGCAATAGTGCCTACACCGGGTTCGGCAACAAGCTTGACGGACACGAGCGCGTCAGGATTGACCTGCTTGAGATCGAAAATCAGCTGCGCAAGATCTTCAATGGAATAAATATCGTGATGTGGTGG
Organism: uncultured Gammaproteobacteria bacterium; assembly: GCA_963760325.1. GTDB lineage: Bacteria > Pseudomonadota > Gammaproteobacteria > Steroidobacterales > Woeseiaceae > UBA1847. The sequence goes on from CAVXCW010000019.1 coordinate 155,031, forward strand.
CGGCGAAATCAGACCAACCCCGGGCTTCGCATAGCGCAGCTTCGCGATCATTTCGTTGACCTTGTGGCCCGGCAGCTGGCCACCCTCGCCTGGCTTGGCGCCCTGGGCGATCTTGATCTGAATGACCTCTGCGTTGACCAGGTATTCCGCCGTCACTCCGAAGCGCCCTGACGCGACCTGCTTGATCTTCGATCGCCGCTCGCTGCCGTAGCGAGCGGGATCTTCGCCCCCCTCGCCCGAATTCGACCGGCCACCCATACGGTTCATTGCAATGGCCAGCGCTTCATGGGCTTCCGGTGACAGCGCGCCGAGTGACATGCCCGCACTGTCGAAACGCGGCAGGATGTCCTCAATCGGCTCGACCTCATCAAGCGGCACAGCCGGACCTGCCGGTGAGATCTTCATCAAATCACGTAGCGTCGCAACCGGTCGGTCGTTGACGAGCCTCGCGTAGTCTTCATAGCGAGAGTAGTCACCTGATCGAACAGCGGACTGCAAGGTCGCTATAACGTCGGGGTTATAGCAGTGATACTCGCCGCCGTGTACATACTTCAACAAACCGCCCTGATTGATCCGCTCCCGCGGCTCCCAGGCTAACGCCGCAAGCGCTTTCTGGTCATTCAGCAGATCGTCAAAATTTGCGCCCTGAATCCGCGACGTCGTTCCTTTGAAACACTTTTCCACGACCTCGGAGTGTAGGCCGACAATCTCGAAAAGCTGCGCGCCACGATAACTCGAGATCGACGAAATGCCCATCTTCGACATGATCTTGAACAGCCCCTTGCGGATACCTCGTCGATAGCTGCGACCCAGCTGTTGCTGCTTGCTGCCTTCGCGGCGACGCGCAATCTCGTGCAACGACTGATAAACGAGGTATGGGTATACCGTGGTGGCACCGTAGCCGATCAGACAGGCGATGTGGTGCGGGTCACGCGCTGCGCCCGTCTCTACGATGATATTTGCATCGCAGCGTAATCCGACCTTGACGAGGTAATGGTGCACCGCTCCCGTCGCGAGCAACGCATGCACAGGAAGCTTGCCCTGCTCGAGGTAGCGGTCGCTGAGCATCAGCAATAGACTGCCATCACGCACCGCCGCTTCCGCCTGGCGGCAAATCTGGTCCAGCGCCTCGGGCAGTGTCAGCTTGTCGTCGACATTGAGGTCGATGAACGCATGGCTGTCTTCAAACATGTCAGTGCCGAGCAGCTGTCGTAATTTCGCCTGCGAAAGGACCGGCGAATTGATGAGCACCTGCTCTGCATGCTGAGGACCGATGTCAAACAGACTCGACTCACGCCCGATGTTTGTCTGCAAGGACATAACTATTCGTTCGCGCAGCGGGTCGATGGGCGGATTCGTAACCTGCGCGAACTGTTGCCGGAAGTAGTCGAATGGCGATCGAGTCTTTTTTGACAAGACGGCCATTGGAGTGTCGTCACCCATGGAGCCGACCGCCTCCATTTCCGTTTGCGCTAGAACGGCGACGATCTCGGTGAGCTCCTCACGGCTCAGGTTGAACATCTTCTGGTAGGTCGCTAGTAGTTCTGGCTCCATCGGCTCGGCCGCAGTCGCCGTGTCGACGAGCTGCGAATCAAGATACCTGACGCCCTTTTTGAGCCATCTCTTGTACGGCGCGCGCGTCTTCAGAATGTCGTGGATATCGTCGTTATCAAGCAAGACGCCATTGACGAGGTCAACGGCAAGCATTTCACCGGGCCCCAGTCGACCTTTTCTTACAACGTCTTTTTCGTCGTAGTCATAAACCCCGACTTCCGACGCCACGGTCAGGTGACGATCGCTGGTGATCACATAGCGAGCCGGACGCAGCCCGTTGCGATCGAGACAGCACGCCGCGTAACGACCGTCGGTCAGCACGATCCCTGCGGGCCCGTCCCACGGTTCCATCTGACAGTCATAGAACTCATAGAAAGCACGCACGTCGGGATCGATGTTGTCGACTGTCTGCCAGGCGGGCGGCATAAGAATTCGCATCGCCTGAATGACATCCATGCCGCCGGCGCGCAGCACCTCGAGCATGTTGTCGAGACTCGACGAATCGGAACCGGTCAACGAGATGATCGGGTCGAGGTCGGATATGTCATCGAGCTTGTCCGAGCGAAAATTCTTCGCGCGTGCCACCGCCCAGTTTCGATTGCCCTGAATTGTATTAATCTCGCCATTGTGAGCAAGGAAACGAAAAGGTTGCGCCAGCCGCCATTCAGGTAGCGTATTCGTCGAGAAACGCTGGTGAAACACGCATACGGAAGACTCGAGTCGCGGATCCTGCAGGTCGGGATAAAATTCGGGCAACGCTGTCGGCATGATCATGCCTTTGTAGCTGATCGTAACCGACGACAAACTCGCGATATATGTCTCTGCGTCGGCCAGCCGATTCTCTGCACGGCGACGCGCCAGGAACAAGCGCCGGTTGAAAGGACCGCGCGGCAATTCATCGGGTGCGTTGACGAAAATTTGCTCGATTCTCGGCAAGGTCGCCAATGCCTGCTCGCCGCACGCCGACGTATCGATTGGGACCTCGCGCCATCCGGCGACTTCGAGTCCGATTTCGGCGATGGCATCGTTGATTACCGACCGCGCATCGCGCGCAACCGAATCGCGCTGGCTCAGAAAAACGGAACCAACCGCGAAACGTTCGCCTATCTTGAAGCCCGCCTCTTCGCCAACCGCTCGCAGAAAATCCCGGGGAAACTTGATTAGCAGACCGCAGCCATCACCGGTCTTGCCGTCTGCCGCAACAGCGCCGCGATGCGTCAAGCGCCCGAGCGCAGAGATCGCCGTCTCGACCACCCAGTGACTGGGAATATCGTCGAGATTTGCAATCAGGCCGAATCCGCAGCTGTCGCGGTGGAAGGCCGGGTCATGCAGGGTTTTAGAGATTTGCTGTGTCATACGTGCCGTCGGGATCGCAAGCGATCCCTGTTGTTAACTCATTACATTGGGTTGGCGAAGATCGCCGGGAACCGATAAGTATAGAGCAGGAACGCTGGCCGACGCTCAAGCGTGCCGAAATTAGGCGGGTTTTCGGCGGAAAATCTGCTCGTTTTGTCGACTTTTGAGGTCGATCAGCTGCCTTCGGCTATGGTTGCGCGCGTAACCATAGCCCACGGATCGACGTGCGGCCGACTACTGGAAACCCGGGCTTAGACGAATGAATCCGCTATTGCGGTATGAAACGGCGGGCGCCAGGGGAATATCCAGGGCGAGGCGACCGTCGAGCTCATAGGCCACGTCCTCGCGGATACCCTGGCGCACGATGGACAGCAGCTGCGGCGCCGTTTGCAGCAGATTCAGGTCAACGCTGATCGCGAACTGACCGTTGCCACTGGCTGGTACTGAAAACTCGCTGGGTGTCTCTCCGCTCGCGAAGCGCTGCCCGTTGAGCTTTATGCCATAGCTGACGGAGCTCACCGGCAACGGAAACGGGTTCGGGTTGTCGATATCGAACGATAGCAGGAAGGTCTGGCTGTTAAATCCCAGCCCCAAAAGCTGAGCATTGCGGAGCTCTACCGTTGGGCTCTTGACGAGGCTTTCCATCGTCGTCGCGCACCCCCCCAACGAGAATGCGAGTAACACGAAGCTCAAGGTAGATGCTCGACCGATAGCCCTCATTTCATCTCCTTGCCCAATTGACCCCAGCGCGCGGAAATCAGGTTCCAGTCACTGCCGCCCTTCTCAAGCTCAAGCGAAAACTGGTAAGCATCGGCACTGAACCCCAAAAGGTTGTCGCGCTTCCCGGCCATTCCGACCGTTATCAGCACTTCTGCTGCCGAGTCGCCCATTACGTTAATCTCGTCGACCGATGTAATCAGTTCGATCGTCTGCATTCGCAGGAAGTAGACTCTGAGCATGTCGCCAATACGAGCCCTGTTGTAGCCACGAGCATCGGCGTAGGCGGGTGAGATCATGTCAATCAACGCGCTGCGTTCCTTGGACTCGGCCGCCGCGACTCCGCGCTCCACCCAGCTTCGGACTTCACCCTCGGGTCCCGTCGGCGGTTCGCTGCAAGCGCACAACAGCCCGACAAGCACGACCGGAAGTATCGCGCGGCGGAGACGAGCCCAACGGTGAAATGCCGCCTGATCTCTTTTCATCTGTTAAAGTCTACCGGTATCCGACGGCCTGTTTGGCCTGTTTAGTCCAATTTGTGACCGGGTTCGCACTCCTTGCCGAGCGACGACCGCAAACTGGCCGCAAAGCAATAGCCTGGAAGTACTAAAAATGTCAGTAAAACTCCTGAGCGAAAGCATGGACGCCACGATTACCGATGACGACCAGCTCCGCGTCGATGCAATCCTGTCATTCTGGTTCAAAGAACAGGCTCTTTCCGCCCCTCAGATCGACCAGCGCATGGAAATCTGGTTCGGCGAGGACCCGATTTTTGATCACGAAATCGAAAAAGAGTTCGCCAACGAAGTTGCCAAAGCGAGCAAGGGCGAACTCGATCATTGGGCGGATAGTCCGCTTGGCCGACTGGCACTTATCATCTTGATTGACCAATTCCGTCGCAATATTCATCGCGGCACGGCGAAGAGCCTTTTCCAAAGACAAGCTTGCGCTCAAGTTATGCGTTCACGGCGCCATGGAGAAAAAAGACCAGGGCCTTACGCCGATCCAGAAAGTATTTTTCTACATGCCCTTGCAACATACCGAATCACGCAAGGTGCAGGCGAAATCGGTCGAGCTTTACAGTCGACTTGCCGAGTCGGTTTCACCGACGCTTCGTGAGACATTCATGACGGTTGCGCAGTTTGCCGAACTGCACAAAGATATCATCGACCAGTTCGGACGCTTCCCACATCGGAACAAGCTGCTGAATCGTGAGAACACTCGCGAAGAGGATCAGTATCTCGCTGGCGATAGCCCCGATTTTGGCCAGGGCGGCAGTTAGTTCCGCAAAACCTCAGGTTTTCGATACGCGGTTATAGCGCAGCGACAATAGAATAGCCGCGACACCCAGCCCGACAACAAAACCGCCCCACACGTAATTCGGCGGCGCTCTAAACGTAATCGCCGCCAGGAATGCCAGCGGAAACGCCAGCACCCAGTACGCGAACATGTTGACGACCATCGGGAATCGGGTGTCCTTGTAACCTCGCAGTGCTCCAGCGGCGCCAATTTGAACGCCATCTGCTATCTGGAATACTGCCGCCATCAATAACAAGCTGATTGCGATGCCGCGCACCGCCGCATCGTCTGTGTACAGGCTTACGACCCCATCCCTGAATATCAGCAGGAAAATTGCCGACAAACTCATGAAAAAAGCACACAGAGCGATGCCCACCGCGCCAGTGGTCCGAGCGTTGCGCATCTTGCCTGCCCCGATAAGCTGACCGACCTGTATGGTCGTGGCGGAGCTGAGTGCCAACGGAATCATAAACATCGTCGCCGAAAAATTGATCGCAATTTGGTGTGCCGCGGTTATTTCCGTACCACGAGTACCCATCAGGATCGAAACGGCCGAAAAGAGGCCCGCTTCGGCCGTTATGGTGATCGCGATCGGCACGCCTAACACCGCAAGCTCTTTCAGCACTGATATGCGCAGCGGTGCTATCCGGGAAAAGATCGCGAAGGGACGGTAATGCTTGCTGAGAAACATATGTGTGGCGAGCACGAGCCCGACAAGCCACATGGTAATCGCGCTGGCCGCACCGCAGCCAACGACGCCCAGAGCCGGCGCGCCGAACTTGCCGAACATGAGCACGTAATTGAGGAAAACATTGCAAACCAGTGCAAACAGCGAAGTGAACATGATTGGACGCGTGTGCCCGATGCCTTCGGTCGTGAACCTGAGCGCCAGGAAAATGAAGATGCCGGGTGCACCGAACATGATCGCACCAACGTAACCAACGGTCAGGTCGCGAAATTCGACGTCGATGCCAATGATTGCCAGTAGCGGCGCGACCACAAGCTGGGCAAGCGCTATCAACATCGCGCCCATGCAAAGCCCCAGGTAAACGCCCTGCCGCGTATAACGTCCGATGAGACTGTAGTTGCCCGCACCAAAGTGCCGCGCCACTATTGGCGAGATTGCCATTAACAGGCCCAGGCAAAAGGAGAATCCAAGGAACCAGACGCTGCCGCCGACCGCAACGGCTGCCAATGCGTCCGCGCCGAGCCGTCCCGCCATGACCGCGTCGGCAAATTGCATACCGGCGACAGCGAGGTTATTGACGATCAAGGGACCACCGAGTCGCAATAGTGACTTCGCCTGCTCGCGCCAACCACCGTCTTGTATCGTCACCATGGATCGCATCTTAACCCGGGGAACCTAGTGATCAGGTCCGCGGATGGTGTAAAGTTGCGACGCGCCCTGCGTCACAACCAACAATGGAGACAGGTATGTTGCATGATGGACGAGCGATTCGAGTTGCGGTGGTCGGCGGAGCACGCATTCCTTTTTGTCGATCACACTCTGCGTATCGCAACTGTACGAACCAGGAACTGATGGTGGCTGCGATGGACGGCCTGGTTCAGAAGTTTGACCTAAGAGGGCAAACGTTGGGTGACGTCGCGCTCGGCGCTGTCATAAAACACTCGAAAGACTGGAATCTCGCCCGCGAGTGCGTGATCGATTCCGGCCTGTCTTTGCGAACGCCAGGCGTTGATTTGCAGCGTGCCTGTGGAACGAGCATCGAGGCTGCCATCATGGTTGCTAACAAGATCGCGCTGGGCCAGATCGAAGCCGGTATGGCAGGCGGCACCGATACTGTCAGCGACGCGCCTATTGTGTATCCGGATGATTACCGCAGCATTCTCTTCGATATCCACCGTTCGCGTTCGGCGCTGGACCGCATCAAACCGCTGTTCCGCATTCGGCCGAAGCACTTCAAACCGGTGTTTCCCGGTGTCGAAGAGCCTCGAACCCAGCTCTCGATGGGCGAAAGCACGGAGATCACGGCCAAGCAGTGGGACGTGCAAAGAGAACACCAGGACCAGTTAGCTCTCGCAAGCCATATAAAAGCAGCGGCGGCTTACGACGAAGGCTGGTTTGAAGGCCTCGTCGTGCCGTTTATGGACGTCGAGGAAGACAACAATATCCGACGGGATACGACGTTTGAGAAACTGAGCACATTGAAGCCGGTGTTCGACAAAAGCGGTGAAGGTACGATGACTGCCGGTAACAGCACGCCGCTTACCGACGGTGCCGCGGCGGTACTGCTCGCCTCGGAAGACTGGGCGCGGCAGAAGAATCTGCCTGTGATGGCTTACCTGACATTTGCGAAGGTTGCCGCCGTCGATTTCGTCGAAAAGGAAGGACTGCTGATGGCGCCCGCGTACGCCGTTTCGGACATGCTCAAGCAGGCGAATCTTCGTTTACAGGACTTCGATTTCTACGAGATTCATGAGGCGTTCGCCGCGCAAACGATCGCCACGCTCAAGGCATGGCAGTCGGAGGAATTCTGCCGCAACAAACTCGGCCGCAACGAGGCCATGGGTCCGATCGACCTGTCTCGACTCAACACGAAGGGCGGCAGCATAGCGATCGGTCACCCCTTCGCCGCGACAGGTGCTCGCATCATAGGCACTATGGCTAAACTGTTGCAGGAAAATGGCTCAGGTCGTGGCCTGATCTCTGTTTGCACGGCAGGCGGAATGGGGGTTTCGGCCATCATGGAGGCCGTCTGATCAAGAAACGGAAAAGCTGATGGGAGACATTAGCGGGTTACTTGCCACGCTGAATGGCCTTCTTTGGCACGAATACGTGCTGTACTCGATCGTTGCAACCGGACTCCTGTTCACGGTCTGGAGCGGATTTTCACAATACCGTGCCCTGACTCATGGGCCCAGCGTCATACGCGGCGTCTATGACGATCCCAATGACCCTGGCGCCATCAATCACTTTCAGGCGCTGTCGGCGGCGTTATCCGCGACCGTTGGTCTCGGCAATATCGGTGGTGTCGCATTGGCGATCGCACTGGGCGGGCCGGGCGCCATGTTCTGGATGTGGGTGATCGGCTTGCTGGGCATGTCGATCAAGCTCACCGAAGTGACCTTGTCGATGTTGTATCGCAACATCGATGATCCCAAAAACCCGCATGGCGGGCCCATGTGGGTCGCCTACAAGGCTCTGGAGCGCAGGGGTATGCCAGGGCTCGGTCGTACCCTGGGCTCCATCTTTTGCGTTTGTCTCCTGGTGTCCACGGCGACAGGTGGCAACATGTTCCAGGCGTGGAACGTGGGTGAACTGACGGAAGAGTATTTCTCGATCCCGAGCTGGATAACCGGCATCATACTGGCCGTAATTGTCGGTGCCGTCATCATTGGCGGTATCAAACGTATCGGCAAAGTTACCGCAACAATCGTGCCCCTGATGGTGGCCCTTTATCTCGTCGCTGGAAGCTACGTGCTCGCTGTGCACATCGGCGAAATACCCGGCATGTTCGTGTTGATCGTCAAATCGGCCTTTATGCCAACCGAGGCCGGCGGTGCTTTTATCGGGGGTACGGCAGCCTCTGCTTTCCTGTTTGGCATGAAGCGTGCGGTATTTTCGAACGAAGCGGGGCAGGGCTCTTCGCCAATTGCCCACGCAGCCGCACAGACTGACGAGCCGGTTCGCGAAGGCATCGTCGCCGGCCTGGAGCCGTTCATCGATACAATTGTGGTCTGCACGTTTACGGCACTGATCATTCTCTCGACCGGAATCTGGAATCGTGCACCGGACGTCGCACTCGACACGCTACCCATTGCCACACAAACGGAATCCGGCTGGCAGTTTGCCGAGACGCCATTGCCGGGCGATGACTGGATTGCCGGCAACAAGACCACAATCGTTGTCGAGGCTCACGACAACGAAACCACCGGTCAAAAGATTCATCGGATCGAGGGCACCGTGCAGGGCAGCGACTCCGGCTACTCTGCAACCTGGGATGTGTTCGTTGGGCCCACTTCGCCAACGATCGTCGGTGACGGCATTTATCGAAGCTACATCGGCGCGACGCTAACCGCGAAAGCGTTCGATACCGTGTCACCGGGCCTCGGCAAATGGCTGGTCTCAATCGCCGCCTGGTTCTTCGCAGTGTCTACCATGATCTCGTGGGGCTATTACGGCGAGCAGGGCATGGTTTTTCTCGCGGGCGAGAAGTCCGTGCCAGCATACAAGCTGGTTTATTGCCTGCTGATCATTGTCGCAACGCTCGGACTCGTTGAGACCGACACCGACCTCGACAACGTGACGGGTATCGGAACCGCCGTTTTGTTGTTGGTGAATGTTCCGATCTGCTGGCTTTTCGGCTACCAGGCGATGCGAGCGTATAAGGAATATATCGGTCGACTCAAATCCGGCCGCATGGGACCCGACCACCCACCCCCGCATCTTGACGACCTGCTATCGGGTCGTGATGTCGAGAAGCGCTAAGCGCCTAAGCTTCGCGGCGCTTTGAGTCGCGACCACGATTGATCGACCTGATCACCTTATCCATGCGTTCTTTCGCCTGCGCCGTGACTCCGCCACGTTTGTGTTCCTCTACCATGAAAGTCTCGAGGCGACCGACAAGTTCGTCCATGTCCGCTTCCGGGAAGGGCTCGACCTGTCTGAGGTCCGCCGGAGCGTTCTTGAGCGCGCCAAACAGGTTTATCCAATGTTCGCTTTGCTTCCCCAAGTCCAGCAGTTGGTAGAAATAGTGACTCGGCTTGTCTCCCTTGTTGGACAGCAGGCTAACGAGCCCCGCGATCAGCGAAGCGGGCACAAGCAGCAAGTCTCTGAGCCCGTCGACGACCAGTTTGACCTGTAGAACGCCGATATCGCGGGCCAGGGTCCAGCGCTCTGAGGCAGAGTTGTTCTTTTCCGGGAGTGGATTCATTTGGGCTTCACGTGACAAATGTCAATCAAGACAAGCAATTATAACGCGTTCGGGTGGCGCACGGCATGGCTTTACAGTACTGTTGAGCGCGTCTCAAACCGGTTTCCGGGTTTATGCCGTCTTACCAGTCAATACCTGAATTCGAACACGGGCAGTCAGAATCCATTGGAATCCTGCTCGTCAACCTGGGTACACCGGAGGAGCCTACGTCCTCGGCCGTTCGGCGTTTTCTCAAACAATTCCTGTCGGACCCCAGGGTGATCGAATATCCGCGATGGCTTTGGTGGCTGATTCTCAACGGCATCATCCTGAGGATTCGGCCATCTCGGTCAGCCGCCGCCTACCGAAAAATCTGGACCGACGATGGCTCCCCGTTGATGCTCTTCTCAAAGGCGATTGCCGGCGGGTTACAGAAAGAGCTCGACACTCGAATGCCTGGTTCGGCGAACATCGAGCTCGCAATGAGTTATGGCGAACCGTCGTTAGAAGCGGCGATCGACCGCCTGGTTGCACAAGGTGCAAGGCGGCTCCTGGTGCTGCCAATGTACCCTCAATATTCGGGCACCACGACGGCATCGGTCATCGACGCCGTGGCACGCAAATTCAATCGGCTGCGATGGGTCCCGGAAACGCGCTTCATCAATCAGTATCACGACGAGCCGGGTTACATTGCGGCACTCGCCGCAAGTATTCGTGAATTCTGGAAACGGAACGGGCGCGGTAAAAAGCTGATGTTTTCGTTTCATGGCGTGCCCAAACAAACGCTGCTCGACGGCGACCCTTATCACTGCCAGTGCCAGAAGACAGCGCGACTGGTTGCCGAGGCCCTCGAACTCGGCGACGACGAGTGGTTGCTGTCGTTTCAGTCGCGCGTCGGACGCGAGGAGTGGTTGCGTCCTTACACCGACGAAACCGTCGCAGCGCTGGGTCAAAAGGGCATTGGTCGCCTGGACGTCGTCTGCCCCGGTTTCTCCACCGACTGCCTCGAAACGCTCGAGGAGATTGCAATGCAGAATGCGGAATTGTTTATTGAGTCGGGCGGCGAATCCCTGCACTACATTCCTGCATTAAACGCGCGCGAGGATCATGTCAGTTTCCTGACCGACCTCGTCGAAAAACATCTCGCCGGGTGGCCCAGGTCTTACTCAGCTGATCCGGCATCCAGCGAACGCGCACTGGCCTTGGGCGCGACAAAGTGACCACCATCGGTCGGTTTCTCGAGTTTTCCGTGCGCACCGCGGACATACTCGAGTCACTGCATTTCTACAAGACACTCGGATTTGTTGAGCTCGAAATTGGCGACATGTGGTCTCACAAGTACGCCGTTATGAGTGATGGTGAGCTGAACATCGGTCTGCACGACCGGGAGTTCGAAGCGCCGGCCTTGACGTTCGTCCAGCAGGACCTCGCGAAACACGCCATATCGATGACGGATCATGGTTTTGACTTCGACTACATGCAGCTTGATGAAGACTCGTTCAACGAACTCCGTTTCGCTGACCGGGACGGTCACACAATAATGATGCTCGAGGCACGAACCTTTCATGCAAGCGAGGAACCGGACAGGGACTCGATCCTGGGTGCGTGGCTCGAGCTTACGCTACCGGTGCAGGACGCATTGCACGCGGCACAGTTTTGGGCGCCCATAACGCCCACGTTACTGGATATGCGTGAAGAGCCAACTGTGCACATGCGATTCGACGCGGACGGTGCTCCGATCGGATTGTCCGAGAGCATTGCGCTGAGCGGGCCGTCACTATCGTTCAAGTGCCCCGATCGTCGCGACCTGATGGAAATGCTCGAACATCACGGCATGAAATGCGAGAAGTTTCCGGGTTTTGAAGGTGCGTTCGTTGCAATCAAGGCGCCCGAAGGCACGATGCTTTACGCTTTCGAAGAAGACTTTCTGGGTGAGGCCTACGAAGTTGACGAGTCGGGCGACGTCAGCGAGTTCCCCGGTTAGCCCGGACTGTTGCGCCAGTTGGCAATGCTCTACTCAAGCGCCTGGTAGACCAGCGTATTGAACCTGTCACCCATGTCCGATCTCGTAGGCCGGGCTTGTGACATGTAGACACCAATCAGCTGTTCGCGCGGATCGATCCAATACGACGTATCGAATGCACCACCCCAGGCATAGGCGCCCGCCGAGGCAAGCTCTCCCCGCCTGCCGATGTCGGAAATCACGGCGAACCCGAGGCCAAAATCGGCGACGGCATCGCCGTCCCAGTCCACCCGACCGGTGCGCATGAGCTCCACCGACTTGCGACCGAGAATCCTCGTTCCGTTGAGTTCACCATCGTTTAGCAGCATCCGCAGGAAAAGCGCGTAGTCTGTGCCGTGGACGATAGCCCGGCGCCGCCCGAAAAATACGTTTTCGCACCGATAACGGGATAAAGCGCGTCGTTTACTTCAATGTCGGTTTCACTACCAGCATGTTCGACCAGGCCGACACCCTCAACATCGTTATACAGCGTAACAAGACGGTCTTTTTTGTCTTCGGGCAGATAGAAGTACGTGTCATTCATACCCAACGGTTTGAATAATTCGTCGGCAAGAAACTGATCCAGTGACTTGTTGCTAACCACTTCAATCAGGTAGCCGAGAACGTCGGTACTGAGACCATAGGCGAAAGCTGAACCCGGCTCGAAAAGCAGCGGTTTCGTTGCAAGCAGTTTCACCTGGGAGGCGAGGTTGATTTCCTTGACCGTCAACCCGTCGATGATGCCCGCGTCTTGATAGGTCTTTTGCACCTTGCTCGAGATGAATGGATAACCGATACCCGATGAATGCGTAAGGAGATCAATAATTAGGATCGGTCTCGTTGCGGGAACCGTCTCCGTTACATTGCCTTCACCATCCACGGCCGAAAGCACCGACATGTTCGCAAACTCGGGAATGTATTTCGCGACAGGATCGTTCAGCCGAAAACGACCCTGCTCGTAGAGCATCATCGTTGCAACAGACGTTATCGCCTTAGTCATCGACGCGATTCGGAAAATGCTGTCGGTTCGCATGAGCGACCGGGAATCGACGTCTGCGAACCCGAAGCTCTTGTGGTAGACGACTTCGTCATTCTTCACGATCAGTGCAACAGCACCCGGAATTTTTCCGTCATCGACCTCCGCATTAATCGCCGCGTCAATGCGCGCCAGCCGCTCTGTTATGAGGCCTGGCTCCACATCCCTGTCACGCAGCGCAATTTGCGTCAACGCCACTGCCGCTATCAGGACCAGCAAGGTGGTCGTCGCTATCGTTTTGTTCACGCCACTCTCCTTTCGCGGCACACTACAATAGCGCGGCCGTCAGTGCCAGCGCCCGGCCAAGGTAGCCGCTCCCAAAGAGGTTGAGGTGATTGAGAACGTGATAGAGCTGGTAAAGATGCTGGCGCTCGCGGCTGCCCGCTTGCAGTGGCCAGGCTGCTTCGTAAGCCTCGTAGAATGGCGCGCCGAAGCCACCAAATAATTTTGTCATCGCAAGATCGGTTTCGCGATCGCCATAGTAGACGGCCGGATCGAATATTACAGGCTCGCCGCCTGCACCTGACCAGTTGCCTCCCCAGAGGTCGCCGTGCAGCAGCGAGGGCGGCGGCGTGTAGCCCTCGAAGAACACCGGCAGCCGCTTCAACAGACGGGCACCATTCGTCTGCAGTTTGCCCGTGAAGCCATTATTCGCAGCGAGCTTGAGCTGATAGCCGAGACGATGCTCTCGAAAGAATGCGATCCAATCCCCTGACCAGTTGTTGTGCTGCGGTGTCAGGCCGATGGTGTTGTTGCGATACCAGCCGAAACGATCTTCCACTGTACGATGCATCATCGCCAGCCGCTCGCCAAGCTGCTGCTCGATGTGCTTGCCCGGCCGTTCGAAAGACAACCATTCCAGGGCGAGAAATGCTGCGTCAGTGGTTATGCCAACCGCAAGCACCTCCGGAACACGCACGGTATTCGTTTTGGCGATCTCCGCCAGGCCTTCCGCCTCCGCAGAGAACATCTCCACAGACGAAGCCGGCCCCGTCTTCAGAAAGACGTCGCGATGTCCTGTATCAAAGCGCCAGGCAGCGCTTATGTCTCCACCACCAATCGGGCGCGGCGTCGCTGCGCGGCTGACGGGGATTCCAGCGTCAATCAGATGTCGGGCGATTGACGACCAATCCGGCATGACTAGTGCCGGTAGATATCGGAAACGCGTTCCGCCTGTCGGCGGAGTGCGGTACCGATGCCCGCCTCATCAAACAGTGCGTTGATTTCGCCTAGCCTCGGCGCAGAAGGCTGCATGGCCGCCTCAGCATCGTCGATCGGTGCGTCACAGGCGATGCCGGTCAGGCGGCGCGCAAGCATCGCATCATCTCGATGCGTCTCGAGTTTCGTGCCCAGCGTCTTCGCACCGCGCACGTTGACCTCGTGAACCTTGTCGAGGTTGCGGTAAATCTCTTCCAGGCTCCCAAAGTGTTGCAGCAACACGGAGGCCGTCTTCTTGCCAACCCCGGGCACACCTTTTATGTTGTCAACGGCGTCGCCCGCCAACGCAAGAAAATCGGCGATCTGCTCCGGCCATACGCCGAAAGATGCCGGGATCTCGTCATAGCGCAGCTTGCCTTTACCCGAAAAATCCCAGAACACATCTTCTTTTGTCAGAAGCTGTGTGAGGTCCTTGTCGCGACTGACGATCGTGGAGGCGCGACCCTGGATTCGCCCGTGACTGACTAATGTACCGATCAAGTCGTCCGCCTCGTACGTCGAACTGCCGCGCTCCATGACACCCAGGGCCCGCACATAACGGCGGCACTGCTCGAACTGTCGCTTGAGTTCCGGCGGTGCCGGATCGCGGTTAGCTTTGTACTCTGGGTAGATTTCGCTGCGAAACGACTTCGACAGGCTCTCATCGAACAATACAGCCACGTATTCCGGCGTCACCCGCTCCATGAAATCACCAATGAAACGACAAAAACCGTAGAGCGCGTTTATCGGATTGCCGCTGTCATCGACCATATCGTCCGGCATGGAATGGTAGGCACGAAAAACGTAAATGCTGGCGTCGATCAGGTATTGCATGATCTGAACGAGTGCTGCCGCGCGTTTCGCGCGTCAGTCATGAAAATGCACTTCAACGATCTCTTCACCATCGGAGAGGTGATCACTGAGTCGTGCGTGCAGAGGACTCGAGCGCGGGATATGCGCCAACAGGTATTGCATCTGGTCCGTCAGGACGCGTCGACCTTTCAGATATATATACTCGGCGTAGTTCGGCGTGAATGGCACCGCAATCAGCTGCATCGCTGCTTGTTCGGGCGTGCGGCCGCCCTTGTAATTGTTGCAGCGACGGCAAGCCGTCGCGACGTTGGTCCATGAGTCGCTACCACCTTTCGAAACTGGCGTTACATGGTCGCGTGTCAAATCACGCGTCATGTATCGCATACCGCAATACAGACACAGGTTTGCATCGCGCCTGAACAAGGTACGATTGTTCAACGGCGGAACGTACTTATCGCGATTGCGCGACAGTCCCTTACTGGTGCCATGCGTCGCGATGATTGAGTTGACATCTATGCGGCTACGACTGCCGTCCAGGGAGCTGTATCCGCCGAAGACCGAGTAAAGGAGTGTGCCGCAATCGTACGCAACCTGCTGAGCATGGTAGAGACGCACCGCTTCGCGGTAGTCAATCCACTCGAGCGGCATTCCAGCAACGTCGGTCCTTAGAACCTGTTGCGAAATGTCGGATGCGAGTCCTGCGAGCATTTCCACACCTCGTACGAGTAAAGGATGCGCTCCGATTATGACGAATCAAACGTACGGCGCCAAGGACCTAGTGCCCATGAATACGCTACAGGTCCTTCAAAACTTCGTCGAGAGTCGCTTTGGCATCACCGAACAACATGCGCGTATTGTCTTCGAAGAACAGCGGATTCTGCACCCCGGCATAGCCCGTGGCCATACTGCGTTTAAGCACGATTGTCGTTGTGCCTTTCCAGCACTCGAGCACCGGCATCCCCGCAATTGGGCTATCCGGGTCCGTTAGCGCAGATGGATTCACTATGTCATTTGCGCCGATGACGACCGACACATCAACATTCGGGAAGTCCTCATTGACCTCATCCATTTCGAAAACGATGTCATAGGGCACCCTGGCCTCGGCCAGTAGCACGTTCATATGACCCGGCATGCGCCCCGCGACGGGGTGAATGCCAAAACGGACATTGACGCCCTTTTCACGCAAAACCCGCGTGATCTCGAAGACTGTATGCTGTGCCTGCGCGACCGCCATTCCGTAACCCGGGACGATCATGACCTCCTTGGCACCGGCCAGTAAAGCTGCCGTCTCCTGCGGATCAATCGGAAAGACCTCGCCCTGATCCTCTCCTCCGGCGCTCGCCGGTGTGCCGCCGCCCGTACCGAAACCTCCGGCTATCACCGAGAAAAACTTGCGGTTCATCGCCCGACACATGATGTAGCTCAGAATTGCACCGCTCGATCCAACCAGCGCGCCCGTCACGATAAGAAGGTCATTGCTGAGCATGAACCCGGTAGCGGAGGCCGCCCATCCGGAATAACTGTTGAGCATGGACACCACGACGGGCATGTCCGCACCGCCAATTGCCATGACCATGTGGATGCCAAACAACAAGGCTATAACCGTCATGATAATCAGCGGCGTCATACCGCCACCGGCCGCCGACTGCAGCACAAACTCGCGTCCAAACCAGATCGCGCCGAGCAACAAAGCAAGATTCAGCCAGTGCCGCGCGGGCAACAGCATGGGGCTGCCGCTTATGCGCCCCGAAAGCTTGCCGAACGCGATAACAGAACCCGAAAAGGTCAGAGCGCCAATCAGGACACCCAGGTACGTCTCGATGTCGTGAATCGTGAGTTCCACGCCGACGAAGTGCTTGTTCGGATCCATGAAGCTCGCGAAACCAACCGCGACGGCCGCGAGGCCAACGAGGCTGTGCAGGACTGCGACCAACTCCGGCATTTGCGTCATCTGCACGCGTCGTGCGAGCACCAGGCCGATACTGCCTCCGATCAGCAGCGCGCCGACCAGCAATGCGTAATGCTGTGTGACGACGCCAAATATCGTCGCAAGCAATGCGATCGCCATGCCGATAATGCCGTACCAGTTGCCACGGCGTGCGGTTTCCTGGTTGGAAAGGCCGCCAAGAGCCAGGATAAATAGAACCGTCGCAGCGATGTACGAAACAGTTACGATGCCTGCACTAATCATCTTGGGAACCTCTGATCAGATATTTCACTGTTCTCACTTCCTGAACATTTCGAGCATGCGGCGCGTTACTGCGAATCCACCGGCGATGTTGATGCTCGTTATCAACACCGTTGCTGCGGCGATCCACATTATCAGAGTATTCGACGCACTGATC
Organism: uncultured Gammaproteobacteria bacterium; assembly: GCA_963760325.1. Classification (GTDB taxonomy): domain Bacteria; phylum Pseudomonadota; class Gammaproteobacteria; order Steroidobacterales; family Woeseiaceae; genus UBA1847. Next base: position 172,224 of record CAVXCW010000019.1, read on the forward strand.
TGTAACAGGGCGCCGATGACGATGATGCTCGATATGGCGTTGGTAACGCTCATCAGCGGCGTGTGCAGCGCAGGGGACACGTTCCAGATCACCATGTAGCCCACAAAGCACGCCAGTACGAATACCGTGAAGTGCGCCATGAACGAGGGCGGCGCGACAGCACCCAGGCCCAGCAAAGCCAGGCCACCCACGACCGTCGTTACGATCGGACCGAGGACGGATGGTTTTTTCGCCTCAACAACTGGCGCTGGCGCGGGCTCCGCTTTAGGCGGCGCCGCGGAGAGTTTTGGTGCGGGTGGCGGCCATGTAGTTTCGCCGCCCTTGCAGACCGTCGCGCCACGAACAACCTCGTCATCAAAATCGACAACGATGTTGCCGTCCTTTTCGGGCGTCATGTCCGTGAGGAGATGGCGGAGGTTGGTGGCGTAAAGTTGGCTCGATTGCGCGGCGAGTCGGCTGGGCAAGTCTGTATAACCGATAATCGATACTCCGCTTGTCTGCACTACCTCATCTGCCCGGGTGAGTTCGCAATTGCCGCCCTGCTCAGCCGCCAGGTCTACGATCACGCTGCCATCCCGCATCGAACGAACCATGTCGGCCGTGATCAACTTCGGCGCCGGTTTGCCCGGAATCAGCGCCGTAGTGATGATGATGTCAACATCTTTGGCCTGCTCCGCGAACAACGCCATTTCGGCCTCGATGAATGCCGCACTCATTACCTTGGCGTATCCACCTTCGCCGGAGCCGTCTTCGTCATCTTCGAAGTCCAGCATCAGGAACTCGGCGTCCATGCTTTCGACCTGCTCCTTCACTTCGGGCCGTGTATCGAATGCGCGAACAATGGCACCCATGCTCTTCGCCGCACCGATGGCCGCCAGTCCGGCGACGCCGGCGCCGATGACCATCACTTTGGCCGGTGGCACCTTGCCCGCGGCGGTAATCTGCCCGGTGAAAAAACGACCAAAATGCTGCGCCGCTTCGACTATCGCCCTGTAGCCCGCGATGTTGGCCATGGAGCTCAATGCGTCCATCTTTTGTGCACGCGAAATTCTCGGCACGCTGTCCATGGCCATCACGGTGGCGCCTGTCTGGGTCAGCTGTTGCAGAAGCTCAGGATTTTGGCCGGGCCATAAGAAGCTGATCAGCGTTTGGTCCGCGCGCAGTCCGGCGACCTGGTCGACCTCGGGCGCCCTGACTTTGAGAATCAGATCAGACTGAGCCCATAAATCGCTGCTCGACTCGACAATGTCGCATCCGGCTTCTTTGTACGCGTCATCGGAATAGCTCGCAGCGGCACCTGCGCCAGTCTCAACCGCGATATCAAAACCGAGCTTGATGAGCTGCGCGGCAACGTCCGGTGTCGTCGCGACACGTCGTTCACCGGCATGGGTTTCTTTTGGAACACCAATTCTCATGCTTATGCCTCCATTTGGACTGCGGCAGTGTAACGAAGGCGATCTACGGGTACAAAGAAAAAGGCCTCCAGACGGAGGCCTTTTCGTAAGCATTTTCGGAAAGGTCGACGAATATCGAAGGGTCGCTTAGTCCCGACGAGCAGGGCGCGGCCGATCCGAGAGACGGTCTCGAAGGCGTTGCCGCTGGTCCGGGGTCATGCGTTTGTAACGTTCCCTCAGTTGCTGCCGACGATCACGGTTCATTTCGCGATACTTGCGGTAGTTCTTCCGAATGCGCTCCTGCTCTTCCGGAGGAAGGTCCCTGAAAATCTGGGCGCGTTCGCGGATCAATTCGCGACGGTCATCCGATAGCTCGCGCCACGAACTAAATCGGGCTCGCGAGTCCTTGCGTTCTTGCCGCGACATGCTGCCCCAGCGCTCAGCACCTTTTGACAATCTTCGCTGCCGCTCGGCAGGCAGTGAGTCCCAGGTGCCTTCGAGCTGGCTGAGAACCTCGCGCTGCCCGTCGCTTAAGTCTTCCCAGCTAATGCGATTGTCCTGGGCGAAGCCCGCGCTGAACATCAGCAGCCCGGTGATAGCGACTATTGTCCTGACGTTCGTCTTAACTTTCATCGTCTTTCTCCACCGATTCTTCACCTTGCGGTGCGGGATCGCTTCCCTCCTCATGATCGGCTGTCATCGCTTCATTGAGGATCAGCCAATCTTCATCCGATTCTTCCCACATGCCAAGATACTCCAACAATTCGATATCCGGCACGTCTTCCTCCGCGGCGTATACGGCACCGCTGCCACACAGCACCAGTCCAAAGACCATCGCGCCCAGTGCGTGATCAGCCAACATCGCCTTCCGATTCCGCAATGTCTATCCAGCTGTAGAACTCGAGGTCCTCCAACATTTCAATACTGTCCTCGCCAAGCAGAATCTCCATGTCGGTTACGGCCGTTGGCCCGTTGACATCGTCAAAGACTTCAGGACTCTGCAACATCATCACGGCGATCAGTGCCGCAGCAGCAACACCTGTCGCGGGCATCCAGCGTGACCACTGACGCCGCGGCTGCTGCAACTCTGCAAGTGCCGCATGGCGGCTGCGATTCAACTTCGACAGCGTTGCTGCATCCAGCGCACCAACGGACTCATCGAAAGTGGCTTTTACCTGTATTTCGAACGTTCGATCTTGCTCGTTCATCGTTCACCTACCCTGGGCCCATAGTCTCCAGGCCTGTGCTCTTCCAATTTTTCCCGCAGCGCGTGTACCGCTCGCGAGTAGTGCGTTTTCACGCTACCGGTACTGCAGCCCATCGCCACGGCGGTTCCGGCGACGTCGAGGCCTTCAAACGTGCGCAACATGAAAGCTTCACGCTGGCGCGCGGGCAGCTCGTGCACCGCTGTTTCAAGACTTTGCATCGCCTCGCTGTTCTGTAGCTCCTCGTCCGGCGCGCGGCCGCTTGTATCGGGCGCTGCCGCGATCGCATCGTAATCATTGTCCTCGGAGGGCTTGCGTCCGAACCAGACCATGACGCGATTGCGAACGGCCTGTCGACGATGCCAGTCGCGAACACCGTTCTGCAATATCCGGTAGAACAAGGGTGCCCATTCATCAGTTCCGCGATCCGAGTAGTTGCGCACCAGCTTGATCATCGCATCCTGGACAAGATCCAGCGCTTCGTCTCGATCCCGCACCCCTATCTCGGCAATACGCAGCGCACGCCGTTCCACCTCGGCAAGAAACTGGTTGAGTTGCCTTTCTTTTTGCAGTGCCCGTATCCCTGTTGTTGGCGTGCCCGCACAAGATACCGCAAAAACCGAGGTGCTGACTTCCATATCTCTTGACTCCACGACGAGGTCATCTAACTTGTCTCCCTTGTTTAACGGGCGAGCCTTGCTTCCGGTTGACAGGGTCCCGGGCCGATTCTTTATATTATGTAAAATCTAGAGCGATAACCCCATTAGCGAAGCCACCCTACTGAACGTCGCTGTCAACGTGCCTTTGTCACGCGAATTCGACTATTTGCCGCCCAAAACCGGCGCAACGCCGCTACCGGGATGCCGGGTACGGGTGCCGTTTGGTCGACGCCAAGCCGTGGGAATGGTGCTCGGACACTCTCATGAGTCGGCGCTGAAGCCCGAAAAAATTCGCCGCTGCAGCGAGGCTATCGACGAGATTCCCGTGCTATCCGAGGCCGACCTCAGGCTGATCCGCTTTACCAGTGACTATTACCACCACCCTGTCGGTGAGGTGGTGGCGGCCGCGTTGCCCGCTGACCTTCGCCAGGGCAAGCCTCTGCACCCGACCGTGGAGACCATCGCCGCGACCGACGCCGGTGAATCGGAAAATATCGAAACACTGGCCCTGCGAGCACCGAAGCAGGCCGAGCTCCTCGAGCTGCTGGTCGACGCCGGCGGCAACGGCATCGAAGCCGCTCGCCTGACTGAAGAGCTGCCGAACTGGCGACGCGCCGCCGTCGCCCTGTTTAGGAAAGGACACATCGGGCGCTTTGAGGCGCCTCCGGAGGACTTCAATGAAACCCTCACGATCGCTGCCGCTGACAGGCTCACTCTCAATAAGGACCAGCAACAGGCGCTCGAGAAACTGCGCGGCCGCGATGGCTTCGGGGCGTACCTGATTGACGGCGTCACAGGAAGCGGCAAAACGGAGGTGTACCTGCAGCGCATGCAGGATGTTATCGATCAGGGAAAACAGGTGCTGGTTCTGGCACCCGAAATCGGTCTGACACCACAACTGGTGGCTCGGCTACGCAATCGTTTGGGAATTGAGCCGGCGCTTTTGCACTCGGGACTGACCGATATCGAACGACTCACAGCGTGGCGAGCCGCGCGCTCGGGCGCCGCACGTCTCGTGGTCGGAACGCGCTCGGCCATTTTCACGCCGTTGAAGAATCCGGGGCTGATTATCGTTGACGAGGAACATGACCACTCGTTCAAACAACAGGAAGGACTCCGTTATTCGGCCCGGGATCTCGCCATCGTGCGCGCCAAACATCTCGATGTCCCGGTCATACTTGGCAGCGCGACACCCACACTGGAAATGTTGCAGCACTGTCGCGAGGGCAATTACGAGCATATTCGCCTGCCGGTTCGCGCCGGCGGCGCGAAGCCACCGACATTACGCCTGATCGACACGGTCCGTACGCCGACAACCGATGGCATTAGTGGACCGCTTGGCGACGCAATCGCCAGCCATCTGAAGGCAGGCGGCCAGGCATTGATTTTTCTGAATCGCCGCGGCTTCGCCCCGACACTCATCTGTGGCAGTTGTGGTCATATCGCCGGTTGTGAGCGCTGCGACTCACGCCTGACAGTTCACGCGCAGAATAAGCAGCTGCGTTGCCACCATTGCGGCGCCTCGCGACCGCTCGACACGCGCTGTGGTGAATGCGGAGAACCGGTGAAGCCGCTCGGCGAAGGGACCCAGCGACTGGAAGAAGCGCTCGGCGTGAGATTCCCGAGCAAGGTGATTACGAGAGTGGATAGCGACAGCACGCAGCGCAAGGGTGCCATGAATGAAGCGCTCGATCGCGCGACTCAGGGCGACGCCGACATCCTGGTGGGCACGCAGATGCTTTCCAAGGGCCACCACTTCCCGAAGCTTACGCTGGTCGGCATCGTAAACGCCGATCAGGGCTTGTTCGGTACCGACTTTCGTAGCGCAGAGCGAATGGCGCAATCGATTGTGCAGGTCGCCGGGCGCGCCGGCCGTGAAAGCCGCCCTGGCGAGGTAATTATCCAGACCGCTTTCCCGGACAACCCGTTCTGGTCGACGTTGATCGAAGGGGGCTATGGCCGCGTTGCCAACGAAGCCCTGGCCGAGCGCGAGGTCACTCGCTGGCCACCGTTTACTCGACTCGCACTGATCCGGTCGGCCGCACATCGCCACCGTGATGCCCTTGAATTCCTGGAACTCGCAAAACGTATGGTTGCTGACAAGGCCGATGACACACTACGTATCCTCGGGCCGGTCGACGCGCCGATGGCGCGCAAGGCGGGTCGTTACCGCGTGCAGCTACTGCTGCAAAGCAGCGATCGTTCCTCGCTGCACAGCCTGCTCAGAGCGCTGCGCCCCAGCCCTGGAGCAGGAACCCTCGGCCCGCAAGGTCCGCTGGTCGATCGATGTTGATCCGATTGAGCTGTTCTAGACGAACGAGCCACGGACAGCGACGTTGGGACCTACATCCGGCCAAATATCGCGGTAGAATTGCCGGCTCGCAAATCTGACCCCCATTCCTCAATGAAACACATCGTCGCGCAACACCTTAAGAATGCCCTCGTCAGCCTGCCTGAGCTGGCGAAAGCGGCGTCCGATTTGTCGATTGAAGCGACGGTTGAGCGTACCCGCGACCCCAGCCATGGTGACTTTGCCAGCAACATCGCCATGCGCCTGGCAAAGCCCGCACGCAAGAGTCCGCGCGACATCGCGACGAACATTATCGATGCGCTCTCGGACAACGCCAATGTCGACAAGATCGAAATCGCCGGACCCGGTTTTATTAATTTTCACCTGAGCCTCGAGGCTTTTCACGATGAGCTGGAGTCGATTCTCGAGCAGGGCGCGCAATACGGAAGGCAGCCACAAAGAGAACGACCCAGGATTCTCCTCGAGTTTGTGTCTGCCAATCCAACCGGGCCGCTGCATGTCGGTCATGGTCGGCACGCCTCTTATGGCGCCACGGTCGGTAACCTGCTTGAGGCGGTTGGCTACCCGATACAGCGCGAGTACTACGTCAACGATGCCGGCCGTCAAATGGATATTTTGGGTCTGAGCGTCTGGCTGCGCCTGCTTGAGGCCGACGGCATCGCCGTTGCTTTCCCGCAGGGTGGCTATCGCGGCGTTTATATTCGCGATATCGCGGCTGCAATCAATACGGATGGCATAGTTGCCGTGTCCGAGGACGCGGTGCTATCCGGCCTGCCAGACGATGCACCGAAGGGCGACAAAGAAGCCCATGTCGAGGCGTTGATCGAGAGGGCGAAGACGTTGCTGGGCGACAGTGGCTTCGACCATATTCGACAGCAATCACTGGAGTCTATTCGCGATGACATCGAAGACGATCTCGCGGAGTTTGGCGTCACGTTCGACACGTGGTATTCGGAACAGAGCCTGACCAAAACCAATCGCATCGATGACGCACTCGAAGTACTCAGGAAGCGCGGCATGCTGTACGAGAAAGATGGTGCAACCTGGTTCCCGGCGACGGACTTTGGCGATGAGAAAGACCGCGTTGTCGTTCGCGAGAATGGCGTCAAGACCTACTTCGCCTCAGATATCGCGTACCACTTTGACAAACGCGAACGTGGCTTCGATTACCTGATTGATATCCTCGGTGCCGACCATCACGGCTACACGGCGCGTGTCCGTGCCGGCCTTGAGGCTATGGGCTACAAGGGTGATGATCTTGAGGTAGAACTCGTGCAGTTCGTGACGCTCTACCGCGGTGGTAAGAAGATGCAGATGTCGACACGCTCAGGGGAGTTCGACACGCTGCGACAGTTGCGCGCGGACGTTGGCAACGACGCGGCCCGCTTTTACTACGTGTCAAGATCAAATGACCAGCACCTTGACTTTGACCTGGACGTGGCGAAATCGCAGTCCAGCGACAACCCCGTTTACTATATTCAATACGCGCATGCCAGAGTGGCCAGCGTCTTCCGGCAGCTTGAAGAGAAGTCGCTCGAATGGAACAGCGCGCACGGCAGGGAGCAGCTGGGGCTCCTGCTTGAGACCCAGGAGAAAGCCCTGATGACTTCGCTGAGCCGATACCCCGAGGTTGTTGAGCTGGCCGCAAACAATCGCGCACCGCAGCATCTTGTGCACTACCTGCGTGATCTCGCTAATGATTTTCATACGTACTACAACGCACATGCCTTCATCGTCGACGATACGCCTCTTCGGGATGCACGGCTCTACCTTGTCGCGGCGGCTCAGGTCGTCATTGCGAATGGGCTGGGTATCCTGGGCGTGTCGGCACCGGAGAGAATGTAGTGGCGAAGCGCAAAAGGCGTCGAGTCAGCCGTTCGAGGAAAACCGAGTACCCACCGTTCATCTGGATGTTGTTCGGGCTGGCAATCGGTCTGTCGGTTGCGTTCGCCGTTTACGTCAAGAGCAATGAACCGGCCACGGCTGCAAAAACCGACACGCCGCAACCCGCGAGCCTGCAGAGCGCGCTTGATGACAACGACGAAATACCGGCGCCGACTCCCGCCAAAGAGAAGCCGGAAAAGAAGCGTTTTACGTTCTACGACATATTGCCGAACTTCGAGGTCATCACACCCGAAGCCACACCCGAGGTTGAGGCCGATGTGGCGGCGAAAGCGATCGAGGAGCCTGGGGTTTACGTGCTCCAGGCAGGCTCTTTCTCCACAAACAAGGACGCGGATCGCCGAAGGGCAGAGCTCGCGCTGCACGGCATCGAATCTCACATTCAGCGCGTAAAGGTCAATGATCGAAATTATCACCGCGTGTACATTGGCCCGACTGACGATCTTGATGAATTGAACATGCTGCGCAGCCGCCTGCGTACCGCCAAGATAGACGTTTTCCGGATTCGTTTGAGTGATTAAGTGTTGACAGGCCCTGGTACTTTCGTCGGTATCTGGCGGCTCGCTGCCATGATCGCGATCCTGCAATTGGCCGCTTGTGCAACGGGCCCCGTGCCCGATGACACATCCGAATCAACGCCGACTCCGATCGAGGCCACGCCGGAGCCGGTAATGCCAGCGCCACCGCCTCCGCCCGCCAGGTCGACGCTACGCGTCAGCATCGCCTCCGTCGGCGACATGATGATCGGCACGGACTACCCTCAGAATCACTTACCGGATGATGACGGCATTGGTTTTCTCGCAAACGTAGCACCAGTTCTGTCCGCGGCTGACATCGCCTTCGGTAATCTCGAAGGTGTTCTCCTCGACGGTGGTGAACCGGTAAAAAAATGCAGCAACCCAAGCGCCTGCTACCTGTTTCGCTCGCCGACCCGCTACGTCCACCACTACCGTGCCGCCGGCTTCGACGTATTGAGCCTGGCAAATAACCATGCTCGCGATTTCGGAGAAGAGGGACGTAGCAGTAGTATGGACGCAATCGCTGCAGCAGGTATGCACCATTCCGGACGCGTTGGCGACTTTGCGAGTCTGCAGGTTAATGGAACAAGTATTGCCGTGCTCGCGTATGCCGTCACGAAAGAATCTAACATGCTCCTCGACTATGAGCTTGCGTTTGAGACAGTCGCGAATTTTGCGACATCGCATGACATCGTCGTGGTTTCATTTCACGGTGGCGCCGAAGGCGCTGATGTAACGCATGTTCCGTTTGCCGACGAGGAATACTACGGTGAACCACGCGGCGACGTCGTCTGGTTTGCGCGCGGCGTGGTCGACGCGGGCGCCGATCTCGTCATCGGCCACGGACCTCACGTTGTGCGTGGTATGGAACGCTACAAGGGGCGGCTGATCGCATACAGTCTTGGCAATTTCGCGACGTATTACGGGATCAGCGTCGCGGGCATTAAGGGAATTGCACCGATTCTTACAACGACACTCGACGGCTATGGCGCGTTTGTCGAGGGCGAAATCGTCTCGACGATTCAACTGCGTCCTGCCGGGCCGAGCATCGATGCCAGGCAACGCGCGTTGAATCTCATCCGTGGCCTGAGCAGCGAAGACTTCGGCGAGTCGGGGCTGCAGTTCCTGCCCGACGGCCGAATACTGCCCGCCAACCGACCACCGGTTGAACCGCACGTTCTGCAGACACCGGATAACTAACCGCGCTGGCCCCCTTCTTTCCTCGGCGCCGACCGCCGGTTTCCTTGCAGGAGGCCGCCTCCCCTTTATGGGGAGCGCGCTCCTACAGACGCACGATTGAGGCAGCGGCGGCGCTACAAACTGTAGGAGCGCGCCTTGCGCGCGATCGCGGCCAAGGGCCGCTCCTACAGAGATCCCCCGTGATCGACGCCGCGGAAGTAGTGGTGGGTGGCCAATTCTGGCTAGTCGTCTGTGCTGACCGACTTGAAATCCACGCCGAGCGATCGCAGCTTTCTGTATAAGTGTGTCCGCTCCATCCCAACACGTTTTGCGAGCTGCCCTACCTTGCCGTTGCACAGGACCAACTGTTGCTGAAGATAAGCTCGCTCAAATTGCTCGCGCGCTTCGCGCAGTGGCAATGCCAGGAGATCCTGCTTGACCAGCGGTTCGTCAACGGCGGCTGATGCACGGATCTCGGCCTCGACCTCCGCGAGCCCGATGTCTTCGCCGCGCCCCGATAACAACAGTCGGCGAACCAGGTTTTTTAGCTCATGCACATTGTCAGGCCATGGATAGTTTCTCAGCCGGTTCTGTGCGGCGACGCCGAATCGCCGGAATGTGAGCCCTTCGGAATCAACCAGCTTGTCTACATAGTAGGCAAGTAGTTCGGGTACGTCCTCGGCATATTCGCGTAGCGGGGGAACTCGAATGCTCAACTCGCTCAGCTGCGCGACAAGATCCCGCCGCAACTCGCCTGATTCGATTTTGGATTCGTAGTCGGCACCAACGGTGGCCACGATTCGCGCGTCCACTTTTATGGGACGAGAACCGCCGACGCGCGTGAAATGGCCGTCCTCCAGAACGCCGAACAGCACTTTCTGCGCGTCACCATTGAGGTCAGCAAGCTCGTCGATCACGAGGGTTCCGCCTGAGGCCCGCTCGAATGCGCCGGCGACGACCTCGTCTCCATGCTCGCTGCCCAGCAGTTGCTCCTCGAAGTTTCCCTCGGTAAGCGATGCCGCTGTCAGGGTCGTCAGCGGTTCATCCGCCCGGCGACTCAGGGCGTGCATGTATCGTGCGAATGCACCGCGACCCGTTCCCGGCTCTCCGCTTATCAACACCGATCCGTCATGACGTGCATATTGCTGCACGCGCTCGCGAAGACCCTTCATCAGGGCGCTGCGGCCCGCGGGCGCCAACAGAGAGGGCAGCAGGCTGCGCGCGGTTCGGGCTTGCTTGCCGGCAGACTCGAGGGCCGCCTCGACGGTGCGCAACAGCTTCGCTATTGATAACGGCTTTTCAACAAAGTCGAACGCGCCCAGCCGGGTTGCCTCTACGGCGGCATCAACCGTGCCATGTCCCGACATGATGACGACCGGACAGTTCAGGTCACCACCCTCTGACCACTCACGCAACAACGTAATGCCATCGGTGTCAGGCATCCAGATATCGAGAAGAACAAGGTCGAATTTGCGCTTGTCCCTGGCCTGACGCGCTTCAGCAGCATTAGCCGCAACGGTGACACCGTAATTTTCGTCCGACAAAATGTCCTTGATCAAGGACCGAATATCGACTTCGTCGTCGACCACCAATACATGAGGATTACTCATGCGTTTTCCCTCCTCTTGTCTGCGCGTCCGGGCGCTTGGGCAATGATCATCTCTCGTGCTCTATCGTTAACTGGCAACCTGATGCTGATCATCGCCCCCCCGTCTTTTCGGTTCCTCGCGCGAATCGAACCAACGTGCTCTTCTACTAGTTTCTTGACAATCGCCAAACCGAGGCCAGTGCCCTTCGGCTTTGTTGTTACATACGGATCGAAAACCTCGTTCACCGAACCCATGCTAAAGCCCGGGCCATTGTCTTCGACCTTGATCTGGATAATTTCCACCTCATCGATCTCGGCGGAACTGATGTGAACATCGATTCGACCGTCGCTTGTTCCTTCGAGCGCTTCGACCGCGTTTCGAATCAGGTTGTGAAGCATCTGCCGTACTCGGCCCATATCGGCCTCAATCAACGGCATCGTCGGATCTGTTGTCAGCACGATTTCGACACTGCTCTCCTGGGCCCGATACAAATCAACGACCTCATGGGCCAGCTTGTCGATATCAAAAAGAGCAAAGTCCATGTCCGGCGCACGCGCGTAGTCACTGAACGCGTTTACCATTTCTTTCATCGCCTCGACCTGTTGCACGATCGTGTGTGTTGCGCGATCGAGAACCTGTGCCTCTTCATCGGGCATTGTGTGCAGATACTTTCTGCGCATTCGTTCGGCCGATAGCTGGATAGGCGTCAACGGATTCTTGATCTCGTGCGCCAGGCGGCGGGCAACTTCGCCCCAGGCCGCATCTCGCTGTGCCTGCAGTAACGCCGTGATGTCATCAAAGACGATGACATAACCCGCCGAATGACTCTCATCGCCGGGCAGGGTCGTGCAGGCACAGGTCAAGACACGCCGGCCAACTTCACCACGCAATATGATTTGTTCCCGCCATTCCGTCTCGCCTGCGTCAAGGTGGACGCAAGCAACATCCGCGAACTGTTCGAGCAGCGGATTCTCCTGCGCTATTGTCGTCAGCGACTCACCGGCACGGTTCTCCAGGTCGACACCAAGGATAGAGCTGGACGCCTGATTCGCCGTGCGAATCGTAAGGTCCGCTTCCAGCGCAAGAACACCCGTGGAAAGGCGTGCAAGTATGACCTCGAGGTTGGTCCGCTCGGCCTCGACCAGGGCCTCGCTGAGACTCGCCTCGCGACGCGCCGTCGCAAGTCTCTGAGTCATATCGTTGAACGAGCTGATCAGGAATCCGATCTCATCGCGGGTTGGCGTTGGCAAACGCATATCGAAGTCACCCATGGCCACGGCGCGCGTTCCGGCGACCAGGTCCTGAATTGGCGCGACCAGTCTGCGCGAAAGCACAAACGCACCGTAAATGGATGCAAGCAAGCTCAGCAACAGCACGAAAGCCAATGTCAGGGATAGCAGATCTTTCAGATCCTCTCGGAAAAATATGAGCTGCTGATACTCCTGGTATGACTTTTCAACACTATTGATCATGCGTCCCAGGCGCTCGGTGACCGGGTAGTGGGCTTGCACGACACGGACCTGTTGCGAGCGGCTGCCCTGGTGCCTGAATACGACGGCGGTTCGAATCTCGACTCGACCACCGCCATAGGACTCGAGGCTAACGAACGGCCTGTCCTGCTGCATTTGCAACACGACCTCTTCGGACAAAGGCTTCGGCAGGCTTGCCGTAGAACTGTCGGTGCTCGTTGCGAGTACCGTGTTGTTCTCACCGTACAGGGTCATCTCGCTGGCACCGGCCTCACGTCGCAACATGCTCAGTTCGAAGATGACCTGTCTGTCGTTAGCCCGTGATAACCGCTTCGCAACCTGCTGCGTTGCAAACAGGCTCTGGCGTTTTTGCGTTTCAAGCGCAGCACGACTGAGCGTTAGAGCATTATCGAGTCCTTCTTCAACCTGTACGTTAAACCAGCTATCGATGCCGCGATTGATGAATTGCATCGAGAAGTAGAAGACGACAAGTAGCGGCAGAACGGCGAGCCCGACAAACATACCGACTATGCGCGCCTTGAGTTTCGCTCCCGGCACGTTTTGCCGGTAGTCACGAAGCAGTCGCGCAAGATTGCCAACAAGCAACGCGACAAGCAGGATACCGCCCGCGATGTTGATCGCGAGTATGACGTCCTGCAGGCGATCAAAGTCGTCAGACTTCTGCACGGTCTGTGTCAGAAGAAACAGCGCAGCCAATGCGAGACCGACGCCAGAGGCCGCCATCAAAAAATACAGGGCTCGTTTTAGCGTTCGAGCGACCATTCAAACCATTCGCTTTGTAGCTGCCACTGGCCGCGCCAGAAAAACAGCAAGCGTAGCGTCGCTGGGTACTGCTGCGTATTTAGCATTGCGCGCAATCGAAGACGGTAGTCACGATCCGGCTTGAGCAAAGCATCATCGATGACGGGCAGGCCCTGGACGCGACCCAGGCTGTTCAACGCGGAGTAGAGTGTTGCGAAGGAATCCTGTTCCCCGCTGTTCAGGTTCTTTACGTTGTAACGCTCGCTCAATGGTCGATATTCGAGCTCGTAACGCACGGCCAGTTCGGCCTCGACGTCATCGACCAACCAGCGACGCTCGCGGATGACCTGCATCTGTAGCTCGATGGTCAGCGTGACGCCGCTTTCAAGGGCGGCAAGCGCCTCGCTACTCAGGACCAGCTGTAAGCGAGCGTCAAGGGTTTGCACACCGCCATAGACCTCGGTTGTTGCGGAACGTACTTCGAAGTAGCCCTCGCGTTCGATATTGTCCTGGGCCAGACCGGTGCCGATCGCGAGCACGGCCAGGCACACGACGAATAGGATTGTCGTGGTCTTTCGGACGTTTGATCGGAGCGACATAAACATCGTGCTTTCAGGAAACCTTCTTTTCCAGGCATGCGTAGTAGAAGCCGTCGAGCCCCGCCATTCCCGGCAGGACCTGGTAACCGCAGACCCTCCTGCGCATTAGATCGCGGATGTTGTTATTAGGCAACACATCATCTTCGGCTGCGTCATCGTGACTCGCCAGGAATTCCGTAACCACTTGGTCATTCTCCGCTGCCAGGGTTGAACACGTCGCATACAACAGGCGACCGCCGGGCGACAACAGGGGCCAAAGGGCCTCGAGTAGCGCACTTTGCAGCCGGCTCAGCTCCTTGATGTCACTGGCCCGACGCAGCAGTTTGATGTCGGGATGCCGTCGAATCACGCCTGTCGCCGAACACGGGGCATCCAGCAAGATGCCGTCAAACAACTCGCCATCCCACCACTCCACTGGCTTCGATGCATCGGCAGCGATAATCGTTGCGCTCCGGCCGAGCCGTACGAGGTTCTGATTGATGCTGTCGATGCGCGAAACGTCATTCTCGACCGCAATTAGCACCATATCGTCGCCTCCTAACTCGAGCAGGTGACCGCTCTTGCCTCCAGGCGCGGCGCAGGCATCGAGGATGCGCCGATGTGGGTTAGCCAGAAGCCATCGTGCCGCCAATTGCGCGGCTGCATCCTGTACCGACACATCGCCGTCGGCAAAACCTGGCAACTCGTCGACGAGAACAGGTTCAGACAGGCGCAGGGCGTCCGGAAAGCCCGCCAGCGGGTTCGCCGAAATGCCGGCTTCTTGCAGTCTTTCCCGATACTCGGCTGCCTGCTTCCTGGATGAATTGACACGCAGCCACATGGGCGCGCGCTCGTCATTCGCCGCAAGAATTGCTTCCCAGTCGTCGGGCCAGTCACGCCTGAAGGTATCAATCAGCCACTGCGGGTGATTCCAGCGGCCCTCTTCATCAACTGCCGGTTCAGCGGCGAGATTCTCGCGCTGAAATCGTCGCAAACAGGCGTTGATCAGCCCCGCGTGTTTCGGGCGTCGCAGCAATTTCGCCGCCTCGACGGTTTGCGACACCGCGGCATGGTCCGGTATGCGCGTGTCAACGAGCTGGAACAGGCCAACCGAGAGCAATGCAGTAATCACACTGTCTTTTCGCTTTAACGGCCGCGCAAGGAGCTTGCCGACCCAACCCGAAAGCTGCCAGTGATGACGCAAGGTGCCATAGCAAAGCATGCGCAGCAGTGAACGATCATTGGCTGAAACGCGGTCCTCGTTGTCGGCGATGGCGACATCGAGTGACCGCCCGCTTGTCGCTACCGCGTTCACGATCTCCGCCGCAACCGCCCGCACAATAGCTCCCGCGCTTGCCACCGTCGTCGCCCGACTAACTCAGTACTCGACCAACAAGGTCGAGCTGCTCCGAAAATTCCCGAGCCTTTACGCACCGCTTGCCGGGCAGCTGGAGTTCGAGAAGACAAAGCGCGCCCGAAGCGCAAGCAACAACGACGCCTTCTGTTCCGCTTGCGACGACCGTGCCCGCTGCTGCGTCAACGTCCTTGATACTCTTCGCGTGCCAGCACTTGATGCGCAACGCGGTGATCCGCTTCTGTGTCATCGCCAGGTGCAAAAAAGAATGCGCCCGGAACCGGGTTATAGGCGCGCACCTGGCGCTCGAGTTCGCTGGCACTACACGACCATTCGAGTTTCGCGTCCTGCTTATGAATCTTTCCAGCATAGCTCGCGGCGGCATCATCCTGCGGAACTGCGTTGATCCTGCTCTCGAGAATGTCATCGAGATTTGCGGCCAGCATGTCCCCGCCAAGCTTCGCTAGTCGGTCGTGCAACGAGCCGGCGGTTTCGTCATCGCCTATCTCGATCTGTCGGCTTACAAAAACAGGGCCGCAATCGAGGCCGGCCGTCATCGACATCAGGCTGATGCCGGTCGTCTTGTCACCCGCGAGAATCGCTGCCTGAATCGGCGCCGCGCCACGCCAGCGCGGTAGTAGTGAGGCGTGCACGTTGATGCAACCCCGAACAGGTATGTCCAAAACGTTCTGCGGCAGAATCAGTCCGTAAGCTGCAACGATTATGACGTCCGGTTTGAGCGCTTGCAGTTCGGCCACAACGTGATCTTCGCGTAACGTAGTTGGTTGCATGACGGAAATACCGAGCTCCTCGGCGTAGCGTTTCACGGGACTCGCGGTCAGGTGCTTGCCGCGACCGGCGGGACGATCCGGCTGGGTCAGTACAGCAATGGGAATCACGCCGGAATCCACCAGCGCGGATAATGAGGCGCGCGCGAACTCCGGCGTGCCGGCGAATATCACCCTGGCGTCTTTCATAGTGACGGTATTAGCGGTGCCCGCCGTGGAACCGCTTACGCGACTACTTCGGCGGATTGATGGCGGCGCTCTTTGAGCAGCTTCTTGCGAATACGCTGCCGCTTCGCTTCTGACAGGTAATCGACGAACAGCTTACCTTCGAGATGATCCATTTCGTGCTGGATACAGACCGCAAGCAGGTCCTCGGCCTCCATTTCCTGCGGCTCTCCCTGCTGATCAAGATATCGGACACGAATATGCTGCGCGCGCTCGACCTCTTCGTAGTAACCGGGAACGGAGAGACAGCCTTCGTCGCTGACCATCACGCCATCTTTCTCGAGGATCTCGGGGTTTATCAGAGCATGTGGCTCCGACTTGTCGCTGGAGACGTCCGCGACCAGGAGACGCCGATGCACATCCACCTGCGTCGCCGCCAGGCCAATACCGGGCGCGGCATACATCGTCTCGAACATGTCGGCGATTAGCGCGCGCAGACTGTCGTCGACCACCGCGATCGGGGCCGCTTTCGTCCTGAGCCTGGGGTCAGGGAATTCCAAAATCTTCAGTATTGCCATAATTTCTTGAAAGTCATTCTTGAGGTCGAAGCTGCAAAATCAACCCTTTAAAACATAATGAATCAGGCGATATTTCGCGTGAACTCCTACCAAAACGACCTAAATGTTTGACTTTATTGAATAAGATGTCAGACAATGCCGCCTGAAAAACACCCTTCCGGGCAGCAACTGGCGCCGGAAATGTGACGTAATTAGCAGCCTAAGCTTGATCGGACCGACATAGTATAGCAATGCCTAGATAGCGCAGGCTTAAACCTATTTGATTGGAGCACCCGCGAATTATGTCTCTCAGCAAGATTTGCCTGAAAAACAGTTACCGGCTGACCGTTTTGAGCGCTCGCCGTAACCCTGGCCGGATGCTCTTTAAATCCGTTTTCTCGCGACGATTCACCACGCAGCAGTGCGCCGGTCGTTTCGTCATCACAGCCGTCTGGCGGCGCTTCGACGTCGATTGAGCCGGTGCAGCAGAGTGCGCCATCGCAGCCGTCTTACAGCGAGCCGGTTCTGCAGCGCATCAATGAGCCTGTGCCACTGGCTTCCGGTCACCCGAACGAGTACGTCGTGCAAGTTGGCGACACGCTTTGGGACATTGCGGGAAAATTCCTCAATGACCCCTGGTTCTGGCCCGAAATCTGGTACGTAAACCCGGATATCGAAAACCCGCACCTTATTTACCCCGGTGACGTACTTGGCCTGGTCTATATAGACGGACAGCCGCGCATCACCAACGTACGCGGATCAGCCTACCGACTGTCGCCTCAGGCACGGGTTAGCCCTTTGTCTGAAACGGTTAACAGCATTCCGTACGAGGCCGTCGCGGCCTTCCTGAGTACGGGCGCTATTCTCCAGAAAGATGAGGCCGATGCTCTGCCTTACCTGCTCGAAACCCGAGGTGACCACCTGGTCGCAGCAGCGGGTAACGAAATCTACGTGCGTGGCCTGACGGAAGACATGCCCGGCACGCGCTTCAATGTTGTGCACATCGGTGATCCGCTGAGAGACCCTGATGACAATCGCCTTATCGGCTACCAGGGACTCCTGGTCGGCGAAGGTCGGCTGACTCGTGGTGGGGACCCGGCTACCGTCGCATTAACCGATACTGCCCGCGAAGCCGTTACGGGCGACCGCCTGATACCCGACACGGTAGATATCCCGCTTAACTTTTTCCCGCGCGCACCAAGTACCGTCGTTGACGGCCGCATTGTCTCGGTCGTGGGCGGTGTCACGCAGATTGGGCAGTATCAAGTCGTCGTAATAAATCGTGGTACGAATAACGGATTGTCGATCGGCGATGTTCTCTCGGTCTTCCAGACTGGCGAAGTCGTAAAAGACCGTATCAAAGGCGGAAAGGTCAAGCTCCCCGATGAAGAGGCCGGTACTGTCATGATATTCAAGGCCTACGATCGCATTAGCTACGGACTCGTAATGGAGGCGACACAAGCCCTCCATGTGCTCGACAGCGTCCGCAACCCGACCCGATAGCGACACTCAATTCAGATCAATAACGGCGCCGTTATGGCGCCGTTTTTTTTGCCTCGCAATTGCCGCCCTTCTGTCCAATTATTAGCGCAAGCCGTTATCGATTTGGCGGTATTATCACGTCAACCCCGCCCCGGACTCGGTAATGGATCTTACAAGCCGCGCATGGCTGATTCTCTCTCAGGCGCATGTGCGCGTCGCCGAACTGACGGCGCTCCGTTCCCGCTTCGGCGACGTTTCGACCATCGTCGAACAAACGCAGCACGCGCTCAAAGAGGCGGGTTTGTCCGACGAAAAGGGTGCCGCGATCAGCTCGCCGGAGGAAAGCCGCCTCGACAGCGCACTCAAGTGGCTGGATGACGATTTGCACAATCTCGTTGGATTCGGTCAGGAAAATTATCCCGAACTACTATCGCAAATTCCGGCTCCCCCTCTGCTCTTGTATGTGAACGGCGACGTCGGCGCACTGCACTTGCCGTCGCTGGCGGTTATCGGCAGTCGAAACCCGACACGTGGCGGGCTTCGCAATTCGGTCGAGTTTGCCAGATACCTGGCTCAGCAGGGCTTCGCGATCGTCAGCGGGCTGGCCGAAGGCATCGATACGGCAGCCCACCGCGGAGCGCTCGACGCCGGGGGCAAAACGGTCGCATTTCTGGGTCATGGCATCGACCGCATCTATCCTGCTACTAATCGTGACCTTGCGCACACAATCGCAAATAGTGGTGCGCTCGTTACCGAATACCCACTCGGCGCACGACCATTGCCCCGGCATTTCCCGGAGCGCAACCGACTCATCAGTGGCTTGTGTCTCGGAACGCTGGTCATCGAGGCGGCAAAGCGCAGCGGCTCCCTGATCACAGCGCGGCTTGCTGCCGAGCAAGGCCGCGAGGTCTTCGCGCTACCAGGCTCCATCCATAATCCCCTTGCGCGTGGCTGTCATGCCCTGATTCGACAGGGAGCGAAGCTCGTCGAAACAGCTGGCGATATCATGAATGAACTCGCACCACTGACCCAACACATGATGCAAACCACAATGGAAGCAGCGATACCGGAAGTGTCTCCGAATAATGGCGACACTGACTATGTTCAATTGCGCTCCATGCTGAGCCACGACCCGATCAGCATCGATGAACTGGTGGATCAATCGAGTTTGACGATCGACCAGCTTTCCTCCATGCTTCTGATCCTGGAGCTCCATGGAGAAGTGGAGTCATTGTCCGGTGGACGATACGCCTTATCAGGTTGAGCATTTAGTCAAAAGACAGCGCAAGGAGCCGCTCCAGGCATGAAAGAAAACGTACTTGATGTGCTCATGTACTTGTTCGAAACGTACGTCGACACTGAAGAAGAACCGGAACCCGATCAGAATGAACTTCGCGCGGAGCTGTCGCGCGCCGGATTCGGTGAAACAGAGATCGACCGCGCGCTGTCGTGGCTGGATGCTCTGACCGACCAGCAGCAGAGCCTCGATTACGGCCATCAGACCGGACACGGCACGCGCATCTTCAATGAATTCGAACACGAACGGCTGGACTCATTCTGTCGCGGCTATATCACCTATCTTGAGCAAATCAGCATTCTGTCTCCTCCGCAACGAGAGATACTTGTAGACCGTTTGCTGGCGTTGGAAACGCCGGACATTGACGTCGAACAAATCAAGTGGGTCGTACTGATGGTCCTGTTTAGCCAGCCCGGGCAGGAGTTGGCCTACGCTCGCATGGAAGACCTGGTTTTTGAGGAAGCCTCTGGCTTGATTCACTAGAAACGGTCTCGACAACACCCGGGATACGCGCTTCTGCTTCCCGGTTGAAAACGCGATTTTCTTGACAGACAGCGAACAAGGCTGTAATTGAACCGCCGCATAGTCTGCGGTTTTTTTGTTTTTGGGGCACTTATAGTAGATGTCTAAGAATCTCGTCATTGTTGAATCGCCCGCAAAGGCGAAGACGATCAGCAAGTATTTGGGCAAGGACTTCGATGTCTTGGCTTCGTATGGCCACGTGAGAGATCTGGTACCGAAAGAAGGTGCTGTTGATACGGAAAACAACTTCTCGATGAAGTACCAGGTCATAGAGCGCAACGAAAAACACGTTAATGCCATTATCCGCGCCCTGAAGAAGGCCGACGCCCTGTACCTCGCGACTGACCCGGATCGTGAGGGAGAGGCGATCTCATGGCACTTGATCGAGTTGCTCAAGGAGAAAGGCGCGCTCGACTCCAAAGATGTGCATCGTGTCGTTTTCCACGAAATTACGAAGCAGGCGGTGCAAGACGCCGTTGCCAATCCGCGGCAGTTGTCCGGCGACCTCGTTGGCGCACAACAGGCGCGACGCGCGCTCGACTACCTGGTCGGCTTCAACCTGTCTCCGCTACTGTGGAAGAAAGTCCAGCGCGGACTTTCCGCCGGGCGCGTGCAAAGCCCTGCTCTGCGGATGATTGTTGAACGTGAACTCGAGATAGAAGCGTTCAAAGCTCGCGAGTACTGGTCCATCGAAGCCAACGTAAGCAAGGCCGAACAGCCGTTCGTCTCGCGGCTCGTCAGCTACAAGGGCGAAAAAGTTGAGCAGTTCAGTTTCGTGAACGAAGAGTCTGCTCGCGAGGTCGAGAAGACGATACTCGATGCCGCGCAGGGTGAACTCCATGTTCTCAGCGTTTCCAAGAAACAGCGCCGTCGCAACCCAACCGCCCCGTTCACAACATCAACGCTGCAGCAGGAAGCATCTCGCAAGCTGGGATTCAATACGCAGCGAACCATGCGTGTCGCGCAAAAACTCTACGAAGGAATCGAGTTACCTGGCGAGGGAAACATCGGTCTCATCTCTTATATGCGTACCGATTCCGTAACCCTCGCGGCCTCGGCAGTTGATGAGATACGGCAGGTCATCAGTGATCGTTACGGCAGCAAGAACGTCCCGGATGCTCCCCGCGAATTCAAGAACAAGTCGAAGAACGCGCAAGAGGCGCACGAGGCAATACGTCCCACGTCCGTCTCGTATATCCCGGACGAGATAAAGGGTTCTCTCGATGAAGATCAATTCAAGCTGTATTCGTTGATCTGGAAGCGCACCATGGCATGTCAAATGGTACCGGCCGTTTTCGATACGGTCGCCATTGAGATGGCGGCCGGTAGCGAAGACCAGGGTCATCGGATGCGTGCCAACGGTTCTGTCCTCGTCGAGCCGGGCTTCATGGCCGTTTACCAGGAAGGCAAAGACGATTCCAAGGACGATGATAGTGACCGCCTGCTTCCGGAGATTGAGGAAGGGGACACAATCAAGCTCGAAGAGCTGCGCGCCGAGCAACACTTTACGGAGCCACCGCCACGATTTACCGAGGCAAGCCTTGTCAAGACACTGGAAGAGTATGGCATTGGCAGACCATCAACCTATGCCAGCATTATCGCGACACTCAAGAATCGTGAGTATGTCGAGATGGATGCCAAACGCTTTATTCCGACGGACATGGGTCGAATTGTTAACGGCTTTCCTCACCGAACATTTCACGCAGTACGTTGACTACGACTTCACGGCAAAACTCGAGGACGATCTCGACCTCGTGTCACTCGGCGAAAAAGAATGGGTGCCGGTGCTCGAGAAATTCTGGGGGCCTTTTCACGCGCTCTGCGAGGAAAAGGAAACGTCTGTAACCCGCGAGCAGGTTGCACAGGCGCGGGAGCTGGGCACTGATCCGAAGAGCGGCAAACCGGTTACCGTGCGCATGGGCCGTTACGGACCGTTCGTACAGATCGGCACCAAGGATGACGAAGAAAAGCCAAAGTTTGCGGGACTACGGCCTGGCCAAAAAATGAATGACATCGACCTCGCAACAGCCATGGAATTGTTCAAGTTACCGCGCACGCTTGGGGAAACATCGGATGGCCTGACCGTATCGGCAAGCGTCGGCCGCTTCGGGCCGTATGTGCGCTATGGCGACAAATACGTGTCGATACGCGGCGAGGAAGACGACCCGTACACGATCGAACTGCCGCGCGCACTTGAGCTCATCGAGGCAAAGAAGATCGAGGATGCGAACCGCATTATTCAGGACTTCGAGGAAGAGGGCATCCAGGTACTCAACGGTCGCTATGGTCCTTACATTACTGACAAGGCGAAGAACGCGCGCGTACCGAAAGACAGGGAGCCGAAGTCACTAACGCTCGAAGAATGCAAGGAACTGCTGGCCGCCGCTCCGGAACGTGGACGCAGAGGCAAGAAGAAGGTCGCAAAAAAGAAAGCCACCACGAAAGAGGCCAAGAAGAAGCCGGCCAAGAAGAAGGCTAAGAAAAAAACGACCAAGAAAAAAACTGCGATCAAAAAGTCAGCGAAGAAAAGGCCCGCGAAAAAAGCACGAAAGAAAACCGGCTGAGAACTTAGGGGTCCTCCGATGATGTTCGTCACGCGCGCCGCCGAGGTTTTACTGGGGGGTGGCATCATCGCGTATCCGACGGAAGGTGTGTTTGGCCTGGGATGCCTCCCGGACGATCTCCAGGCGGTGGAGCGCGTGCTCGCCGTTAAACGACGCGATGCTGGCAAGGGGCTGATACTTATCGCATCAACCATCAAGCAGCTGGATGGCTGGGTGGCTTTGCCCGACGGACGCCCGATTCCAGAAGCCGATCCGACGCATCCAGTGACCTGGATTGCGCCGCCTGGCCACAAGGTGCACCCGATCATCTGTGGCCAACACTCCGGTATCGCCGTTCGAATTACAGGCAATCCTGTCGCCGCCGCTATTTGCGACGCTGTTGATTCTCCCATTGTTTCCACGAGCGCCAATCTGAGTGGCAAACCTGCCGCACGCAATCGCTTCGTCCTTCGCCGCCAATTTGCGCAGCGTGTAGACTACATCGTGCCCGGGGACTGCGGGCCCGCCTCAGGCGCATCCGAAATTCGTGATTTGATGACCAACAAAGTGTTACGGCAGCGCAAACCATGAGCAATATCGATGATGTAAAAGAATATCTGCTCGCCCTGCAAAACCGCATCTGTGCCGAACTTGAACAACTGGATGGCAAGGCACGATTCGCTCGCGATACCTGGGAGCGGCCCGGTGGTGGCGGAGGCGAGAGCCGCGTATTGGCGGAAGGGGGTGTATTTGAGCAGGCCGGCGTCGGCTTCTCGCACGTATTCGGCGACAAAATGCCGCCATCAGCGACCAAGACACGGCCCGAGCTCGCCGGCAAGCGCTTTCAGGCTCTCGGCGTATCGCTCGTATTGCATCCCCGCAATCCTTACATCCCGACTACCCACGCAAACTTCAGGTTCTTCAGTGCCGGGGATCGCAAACCTGTGTGGTGGTTTGGCGGCGGCTACGACCTGACGCCCTATTATCCGTTTCACGAGGATGTGCTGCACTGGCACAAGACCGCCAGGGACGCCTGTCAGCCATTCGGTGATGACCTGTACGCGCGCTACAAAGCCTGGTGTGACAAATACTTTTACCTGAAGCATCGCGATGAGACCCGCGGCGTCGGCGGACTGTTTTTCGATGACGTCAATGAGCGTGGTTTCGAGCAAAGTTTCGCATTCGTGCAGTCGGTCGGCGATAGTTTTCTTGGCGGCTACAAACCCATCGTGAAGAAACGCGTGGCACACCCCTACGGGGAGCGGCAACGCGATTTCCAGCTTTACCGCCGCGGGCGCTACGTCGAGTTCAACCTGCTGTATGACCGTGGCACCCTGTTCGGACTTCAATCCGGGGGACGAACCGAGTCGATTCTTATGTCACTGCCACCGCAGGTGCGCTGGGCGTACAATTGGCAACCCGAATCCGGCACGGCCGGAGGACACACTGTACCGCGGATTACCTGAAACCGCGTGACTGGCTCGGTGAGCAAGATAGCTGATCTGCGTCCGTTCCATCTTGCGATTCCCGTGACCGACCTCGCCGCCGCGAAGCGATTCTATTGTGGTCTGCTGGGTTGCAATAAGGGGCGCACCGCCTCTCGATGGATCGATCTCGATTTCTTCGGTCAGCAGGTCACGCTTCATCTGGTTGATGACGATGGCTCCGCCACGCCCGTGAATCCAGTGGATGGCGATTCCGTTCTCTCGCGACATTTTGGCGTTGTACTTGATATGGATGACTGGCGTTCACTGGCGGAAGAGCTGGAGCGCGCGGGTTGTGAATTTCTCATTTCTCCGCGAATTCGATTCCAGGGCGAGGTCGGTGAACAGGCTACGCTGTTCCTTTATGATCCCGCGTCAAACGCTCTGGAATTCAAGAGTTTCGCCGATCCGACGCAACTTTTCGCCACCTGAGACCCAAAAGCGAAGCCGGCGCCAGCTCACCGACCGTTCTCTTTTGCCAATCGCAGTGGTAACGTCCAATGCATCGAAGCACGACAACACCGTTGCGAGGAACCATGTCCTGGATTGAAGGAAGTTGAAGTCAAGGAAGCTGACGGAAAACTGGCGGAGATGTACGCAGCACTGATCAAGCAACGCGGCAAGGTCTCCAATATTCTCAAAGTCCACAGTCTCAACCCGGACGCGATGGGTGAGCACCTCGAGCTCTACATGACACTGATGTTCGGCAAGTCCGGACTGAGTCGCGCAGAGCGCGAGGCCATTGCGATAGTCGTATCAGCGAATAACGACTGTCAATATTGCGTCAACCATCATGCCGAAGCACTAAAACGCTACATTGACGACGAAGAAACGCTCGGCATGCTGATGAATGCAGACGGCCTGGAAACACTGGAACCACGTTTGAGCAATATTGTGCGTCACGCAGAGAAACTCACGACGGCACCCGGCGCAATGACCGAAAGCGATCTCGGTGAACTAAGAGCCGTCGACCTTACGGACAAAGACATTCTCGACCTCACCCTGATCGTCGCATACTTCAATTTCGTCAATCGCATAGCCTCGGGACTGGGCGTGACATTCTCCGCCGATGAACTAAGCGGCTACCGTGACGATTGATTAAAGAGCTGTCGATGATGTTCAACCGCCTATCGTTGCTTCTTGGCTTGCTGTTGCTCTGCGGCGCTTCGGCAGCGCAGACCCAATCGTCGTTGCGTGATGCCGGCGCCATACCGCTCAGCCTGGCGGGCAATGAGGATCCATCTGAAACCCGCGTGTATATCGTTCAGCTGCGCGGACCATCGGCGGCTGTCCACCACGCCAGCCTGGCGAAAGCGTCCTTTCAGCGCGCCGCGCCCGGCAAGCAACACTCTCGCCTGGACAAGAGCCAACCCGGCGCTAAAGGCCTACGCAAATCAGCTCGCTGATGAACAAGACAAGGTACTGAGCAAGGCCGGCCCGGGCGCTCAAAAGGTCTATAGCTACCAGTTTGGCCTGAACGGTTTCGCCGCTCGAATGAGCACGGCACAGGCACAGAAACTCGAGAATCTCCCCGAAGTACTCAACGTCTGGGAGGACGAAATTCGTCCGCTGGCCTTACGCTACAGCCCGACCTTTCTTGGTCTTTTTGACAGCGACGATGGTCTTAGAAGCACCGAGGGGCTGGACGGCGACGGCGTCATTATTGGCGTCATCGACAGCGGTGTCGCGCCCGAACACCCCGCGCTCCGCGACACCCAGGAGGCGGATCGCCCAAGACTGTGTCGCAGCAGCTGGGCGGATACGACTTTCCTTGGGCAGTGGCTGTGTCGACGCTTTAAAAAACTCCCGGACGTGCTGGTTTTTGAGGCACCCGAATCCTGGAACGGTGTCTGCGAGACTGGCGAACGGTTCGAGGAAACAGACTGTAATAACAAGCTAATTGGCGCGCGCTGGTTTATCGATGGTGCGCTCGAATCGGGTCCTATCGATGACGGTGAAATTCGCTCGGCACGCGACGTCGACGGGCATGGCACTCATACAATGACGACAGCCGCCGGCAACCGAGCCAGTGCGTCGATTTTCGGAACATCGCTCGGCGACATCGAAGGAATCGCACCAAAAGCTCGTGTGGCAGCCTATAAGGCCTGTTGGTTACGGCCAGGGGCTACGCGAGCAAGCTGCAACACGTCAGACCTTGTTAACGCAATCGACTCAGCAGTCGCTGACGGCGTCGACATCATCAGCTACTCAATCGGCAGCTCCTTACGGAGAAGTTACGGCGCCCGACGATATCGCTCTGTTGGCGGCGACCAAGGCGGGTGTGCTTGGCGTGGTTGCCGCGGGCAACGACGGGCCAAACCTGGGGACGATCGGCTCACCAGCCGGCGGGCCATGGGTCATAACCGCCGCGGCCTCGAGCCGTGACGGCGAGTCATCGGTTGAGGCGCTGCAAATAACAGAACCACCGGGCCTTGCCGGTAAGTACGCGACAAAAGAAGCTAATTTCACACCGCCGTTACAGGACAGTGATCCGATCGAAGGGCCGCTCGTCCTGGTAGACGATGATGATGTGTCACTGCCAAACGGGTCGACCGGCACATCGTCAGATGCGTGCCAGGCACTCATCAATAGCGACGAAATCAGCGGCAACATCGCGCTAATTCAGCGCACGGGCTGCCCGTTCGAAGACATGGTAAAGAACGCCGCTGATGCCGGCGCGATCGCTGCCGTCGTTTACAATATCGCCGGAGATCCGATCGTGATGTTTGGATCCGAGGGCTTATCCGATATTCCGGCGCTGATGATCGGACAAGCCGACGCCAACCTTATCCTTGCGGAGCTGGATGCCGGGAATGAGGTTACCGCGGTCCTTGACAAGAGCTTCCTGTTGACCACCGCAGATACCGGCAATGTCATGGCCACGTTCTCGGCCAGAGGTCCGGCGTCCGTTGGCGAAATTCTAAAACCAGACGTGACGGCACCGGGTATTAACATCCTGGCAGGCTTTACGCCCGACGCCGCCAATGCCGCCTCCGGCGAAGACTTTGCATTCTTGAGTGGCACGTCGATGTCGACTCCTCACGTTGCTGGCGCAGCGGCACTACTGTTACAGGCGCACCCGACCTGGACGCCGTCCGCCATCAAATCGGCTTTGATGACAACGGCTCGTCAGGATGTGGAAGCATCGGCCGGACTCGGCGACGCAAATCCTTTCGACTTTGGCGCCGGTCATATCGTGCCAAACAAGGCGTTCGACCCGGGCCTCATTTTTGACGTCAGCGACGACGAGTACGACGCTTTCGCCTGTGGCACCGAGTCTCCAGCCGTCTCGTCAACTCGCTGCGACGAACTCGCTGCAGCGGGTTTCTCGTTTGCGGCTGCCGACCTGAATCAACCGTCAATCTCGGTTTCAACACTTGCGGTTCAGAAGTCAGTTCAACGTCGTGTGACCAACGTGAGCGATGAAGCGGGTTCCTACACGGTGGCAGTATCAGCACCCCCAGGTATGGGCATCGATGTCAGCCCATCAACCCTCGCTCTCGGCCCCGGCGATTCGGCGACCTTCGACGTCACCAGCACCTATCTTTCCGGCCCGCTCGACCTGTGGCGCTTCGGCTCACTAACCTGGTCCAGCGAAACACGCGATGTCTATGTTCCGATCGCCGTGAAACCGGCGTCGCTGTCCGCGCCTGGCGAGGTTACGACCTTCGGCGGGACTGGCGCACAGAGCTTCGAGGTTACCTTTGGTTACGATGGTGGCTATTCTCCGGGCGTGCATGGTCTCAACCTGCCGCTTGTTATTGACGGTTTCGTCGACAACGATCCCACGAAGACGTTTTCTTTCCGCGACGGCGACGGCGTAACGCAGCATGCTATTTCCGTGCCGCCCGACCAGCTCTACATCCGCTTCTCACTATTCGACGCTTTGACAGATGGCGACGACGACCTGGATATGTACATCTACTACTGTGGCTCCGATACGACGAATTGCATCAAGATCGGCGAGAGCGGTGAGCCCACATCGGAGGAACAGTTCAACCTCTTCCGACCGGCCGCTGGTATCTACGCCGTGCTGGTCCATGGCTTCGAGACCGACGAGGTGTCCGGCGGTCCGGGCTCTAATTACCAGCTGCTCGCATGGTCCTTCGGCGTCAATGACGATAAAGGCAACATGGACGCATCGGGGCCCGCATTTGTTGCCCCTGGCACGACCGCAGACGTCACATTCAATTGGTCGGGACTGACCCCGGACACCATCTACCTGGGCGGAATTTCGCACAATACGCCACAAGGATTGTCGGGCTTGACAGTGATTACGATTGGTAACTGATCGCCGCCGGTTACAGTGGTTGTCTCAGGACAACCAGTCTTTCGCCTTTGCAGATCGCGAGTACCAGATCTCGACCAGACCAATCACGATCACTAGTATTGGCAGGTACAGGGCGCTGGTTCCCCAGACCCCAAGTCCGTCACTAATGACAAATGAATTCAGATCCTGCACGAGCACGCCCGCGAATGACACAATAAAAACAGGCAACGCGAGCGCATTTCGCACAAGTAACAGCAACGATGCAATCACTCCTGCGGTGACCGCAATCGCATAGGCCGACGTCGCCCACAACGGCATATTCTCCAGAAACGCCTGCTGTGCCGGACTGAAGTTATCGGCGATAACCTCCGGCGCCATGGTGACCTGGTTGTAGTAGATCATCAGACCGATAAAATTCCAGAGCAGGAAGATGCCAGCAATGATCCAGTAGGAGGTCGGCGGCTTGCCGTTCGGTACATCAGACATGTCGAGCCCCTCTTATTCGGTTTGTTCGCGGGAAGAATACCGTATACAACCCGAAGCCTCCGTGGCAAGCGGCCGGAAGATTATTTTCGGCCTTTTGCCAGCGCAGCACACGGTTTGTGACGAAAACACGAGACAACATGATCGTTAACCATCCCCGTCGCCTGCATGTGGGCGTAAATAATGGTGCTGCCGACAAACTTGAAGCCGCGCTTCTTGAGGTCCTTGCTCAGCACATCTGACTCGGGCGATGTAGCTGGCGTGTCGCTGTCTTTCTTGATTTTGTTTTGTATCGGCTTGCCGCCGACGAAACCCCAGATATAGTCACAGAAAGTCCCAAACTCACTCTGCACCGCAAGAAAGGCCTTCGCGTTAGTAACTGCCGATTCGACTTTCAGTCGATTTCTGACGATGGCCGGATCCAGCAATATCTTGTCGATACGTTTTTTCGTAAAACGAGCGACTTTCTCTGGATCGAAACCTGCAAAGAGCTTGCGGTAGCCGCTGCGCTTGTTGAGGATTGTCGACCAGCTCAGGCCCGCCTGTGCGCCCTCCAATATCAGAAATTCGAATTGGGTTCGGTCATCCCACACCGGCACGCCCCACTCCTCGTCATGGTAGGTAATGTAATCGAGGCTCACGCCCTCGGCCCATTGGCATCGCGTGACGGCTCTACTCATGGTGATACCTCTTCAGCCTTAAGGCGCCAATTTAGCAGCGAAATTAGCTCGGGTCAGTACTCATATCTTTGTTGCTGACATAAAAAAGCCCGCGCAAAGCGCGGGCTCTATTACAACGTGATGTTGTGTCGGTCTTAGACAGAGCCGCCGCAAGATCCTTCGCCGCAAGAACCTTCACCCTCTTTCTCGCCACAAGAGCCTTCGCCTTCCTTCTCACCACAAGAGCCTTCACCTTCCTTCTCGCCACAAGAACCTTCGCCTTCCTTCTCACCGCACGAGCCTTCGCCTTCCTTCTCGCCGCACGAGCCTTCACCTTCCTTCTCGGTGTCAGCACCACACGAGCCTTCGCCGCAGCTGCCTTCACCGGCACCCAGCATGTAGCCGGAACTCAGCGCGGACATTTCGAACGGGCTTTCGACCGATTCGGCATTCACTGCGCCGCTGATCGCGAACGTTCCGGCCAGTGCAGCACCAATCGCCAGCGCTACTGGCTTAATTACTTTTTTCTCTGACATTTTTAGGATCTCCTACCAGGATTGTTTGCCCAAGAACGGGCGTTCGTTTCTCAGCGAAGGAAGTATCAGGTACTCCACATCACTGAATTCAAAACACTCTTTTCGACGCGCTCCAGCTTTTCCTCTCGAGCGCCGATAATCGCAATACTTCCGTCACCAACCGGCAGAATAACGCCGTGGGTATTCTTGCCATCGAACGACACGGCTTCCGCAACGACTTCTTCCGGCATCAACAGGATGGTGATGGGCCCGTGTTCGCCCTGGATGACCAGGTGAGGCACCGTCTTGCCGTTAATCTCACAACTTCTCGCATACGTGATCAGCCCGGCGCTGTGATCCAGTCGCGCGACGTTCGCCGGAACGGCACGCGCAAGCCGCTCGTCTGACACCGGTCTCGCAGTCGGCCGCAAAGACGCCGGCTCATGATCGAGGTGCGCGAGGACTTCGTCCGCCAGCGACTCGTAGGTGACACCAACACCCAACATGCGAATACCGACTACCACTGCGAGCAGGACCGTGGCCGCGAGGGCAAACCAGGCGGGCCTCGCACGTGGCTTTCGCGCTGCCAGCGGTACAACATTGTCGGCATCGATCTCTGGCAGCTCGAGGATACTCAATGTCGGCACATCGATCTGCATCGCACTGGCAATCTTGCCATCGAGCGACTGCATTTCGGCTCGAAAAGCCTGACACGCCAGGCACTCAGACAAATGACCGGCGCCGCCATCAAACGATGGTTCCGCTGCAATCCTGTGTCTGTATTCTTCGCAATTCATCGTTTCTTCCGGCAACTCACGAGCGGTCCTCCTGAGCCACATTTTCCTTCAATTTCAGTCGGGCCCGGTGCAGGCGCGTTAATACGGCACCTTGCTTCAGACCCATCATTTCTCCAATCTCGGTGGTGCTGTAGCCCATCAGGACCTGCAGTACCAGCGGTTCGCGATAATCATCGTCAAGCTCGAAGATCGACTCCCTGAGATCGTTGAGCTCCTCATCCGGCCCCTCGGCCAGCAACGCCGCCTGCGATGCCGTCAAATTGTCTATGTCGACCGTCTCCAGCCGGCGCCGCTCGAAATAGCGGGCATTTTCACGTCGCACGATGGTCAGCAGCCATTGTTTCGCCGCAGCGTCATCGCGTAGCGCATCCAGTGACTTCCAGGCCCGTAACATGGCCTCTTGGACAACATCTTCCGCTATCGCCTTATCCCTGCAGAGCCAAGCCGCGTAGCGGTACATATCGGCGTGAAATACGGCCACTATCTCGTCGAATCGGCGCCTTCGCCCGGTCTCAGCACTGCTTTTGTTCATACAAGATGACCCGCCTGTTCTGGCATTTATTACTGTAATCGCTTATTACTGTGATTAAGACGTGGAAACCGCACCTAAATACAGGGAAAATAAGAACTTCTTTCAATTATTCTAGTTAGCTATGAGTGTATCGACCCCCGGACAGTTCCCAGAGCTTCGCCTTCGCCGCAGTCGCAGAACGCCTGCGCTACGCCGTCTCGTTGCAGAAACCACGCTCTCCAGCGCGGATTTCATTTACCCGGTCTTTGTACTGGACGGCGAGGGACACAGCGAACCCGTCCCGTCGATGCCCGGCATCACCCGCAAAAGTGTCGACGGCTTGCTTCCAGAGCTTACCGAAGCATACCGGCTCGGCATACCAGCCGTCGCCCTGTTCCCGGTGATTGATGCCAGTCACAAGACCCTGGACGGAGTGGAGTGCGCGAACCCCGACGGCCTTGTGCAGCGCACGGTGCGGGCGATCAAAGCCGAACTGCCTGAGCTCGCCGTCATGACGGACGTGGCGCTCGACCCGTACACGACTCATGGTCAGGACGGCATCATTGATGAAAGCGGCTACGTGCAGAACGACGTGACCGTTGCCATGCTGGTTCGGCAAACACTCTCTCATGCCGAAGCCGGGGCCGATATCGTTGCGCCTTCCGACATGATGGACGGACGCGTAGGCGCCATGCGAAGCGCGCTCGAGGAGAACGGCTTTATCAACACACTCATTCTCGCCTATGCCGCCAAGTTCGCGTCCGCTTTCTACGGCCCGTTCCGCGACGCGGTGGGTTCGGCGGCAAATCTTGGTGGTGGCGATAAATCGACGTACCAGGTGGCACCGTCCAATAGCGATGAGGCTGTGCGCGAGGTTGCGCTGGACCTCGACGAAGGCGCCGACTTTGTCATGGTCAAGCCGGCGATGCCGTACCTTGATATCGTTCGTCGCGTCAAAGACGCGTACGGGGTTCCGACGTTCGCCTACCAGGTCAGCGGCGAGTACGCGATGCTCAAGGCGGCAGCTGACAACGGCTGGCTCGACGAGCGCGCCACGGTGCTTGAGTCAC
This sequence comes from uncultured Gammaproteobacteria bacterium, assembly GCA_963760325.1. Classification (GTDB taxonomy): domain Bacteria; phylum Pseudomonadota; class Gammaproteobacteria; order Steroidobacterales; family Woeseiaceae; genus UBA1847. The sequence goes on from CAVXCW010000019.1 coordinate 204,287, forward strand.
TGCTGGGAATAAAGCGCGCCGGCGCCAATGCCATTCTCACCTACTTCGCGATCGACGCAGCGCGTTGGCTCAAGGAGGAGCAATAGTGTCGATCGATCGCTATGGAGTGATGGGTTACCCGGTCTCGCATAGCCGGTCCCCCGTAATACATCGCCTGTTTGCGCTGCAAACAGGCCAGGAACTGCAGTACGAATTGCTGCAGGTCTCGCCCGAAAAACTGGAACCCGCTGTGCGACAGTTTCAGCGAACCGGCGGCAAGGGCCTCAACATTACGGTACCGCATAAGAGTGAGGTTACCCGGCTGGTCGACCAACTGAGCGAGCGCGCCAGTACGGCCGGCGCGGTGAACACACTCACGTTTAAAGATGGCGAGATTTTCGGCGACAACACCGATGGCTTCGGGCTGCTGCGCGACCTGGTCGTAAATCTGGGTCTGACACTGGAAGGCTCGAATATCCTCGTGCTTGGCGCAGGCGGCGCAACCCGGGGCATCGTCGGTCCACTACTCGAAATGGGGCCGGCTTCATTGCGGATCGCAAACCGAACACTGAGCAAAGCCCAGGCACTTGCCGATCATTTTTCCCGCTCCGGACCTGTGACAGCCTGTCGCTTTAACGTGGTGCCCGTGACCGACCAGTACGATCTCATTATTAACGCGACGTCCGCCGGAGTTCATGGCGAGGCACCTCCCTATCCGTCTGCCGCCATATCCGAGAAAACCATTTGCTATGACCTGTCTTACGGGCTGCACGCAACACCTTTTGGTGCCTGGGCGCGTAAGCACGGAGCGGCGCAAGCGGTAATGGGCTGGGGCATGCTGGTCGAACAGGCGGCCGAGTCGTTTCGTATCTGGCGCGACGTGCGTCCGAATACGACCGAAGTCCTGAAGCATATGAAGATTACCGCATAGTTACGAGCTCTTCGGCGCTGGTCGGATGGATAGCAACGGTGTCGTCAAAGTCCGCCTTGGTCGCCCCCATTCGCATCGCCACCGCAAATCCCTGCATCATCTCGTCGGCGCCTTCGCCGATAACATGACAACCGATAACACGCTCATCCTTCGCCGGTCGTGATCAGCTTCATCGACGGAACGCTGTTTGTCCTCACCTAATGCGTAGTACATCCCCGTAAAGCCAGACGTGTAAACCTTCACGTCGTCCGCATACTCAGCGCGCGCTTCATCTTCCGTCATGCCAACCGTGCCGATGGTCGGGTGGCTGAAAATGACCGTCGGGATCAGGCGATAGTCGAGATGTCGTCCATCCATGCCGCCGTACAGGCGATCTGCGAGTCGCCGACCCGCAGCGATCGCCACGGGCGTCAGTGCTTCTCGTCCGGTCACATCCCCCAGTGCAAAAATATTGTCGACGTTGGTCTGCTGGTACTCATCCGTCGGTATGAATCCTCCGCCGTCCATCTGCACACCGGCTCGCGCCGCATCAAGCGCGTCCGTATTCGGAGTTCGCCCCACGGCCCAGACAAGCGTATCGACGGGACCGAAAGTACGTCCGTCCTTGGCGTGCAACACGATTCCTTCATCTGTTTGCCGGACCGACTCCGGAATTACACCGGTGTCGAGGGCGATACCACTTTTTTGCATTGCTTCCATCAGCTCGGCACTCAGCATCTTGTCGAAGCTGCGCAACACGCCTTCTTTGCGCACGATGACATGCGTCTCACTGCCCAGCGCATTGAAAACACCGGCCAGTTCCACCGACACGTAGCCGCTTCCTGCAAGCAAAACCCGCTGCGGTCGCTCTTCGAGCTCGAAAAAACCGTCTGAGGTAATGCCGAGTTCGGCACCGGGAATGTCCGGCACGATCGGACGGCCGCCGGTCGCGATGACGATGCGCTCGGCGTGGTACTCGCGACCCAATACTTCAACCGTATTCACATCAAGGAAACGCGCGCCACCCTCGATGTGGGTTACGCCACGCTTGTCGAGGTTGCCGGCGTAGATACCGTTCAGCCGCTTTATATAGGCATCCCGACGCGATTTCAGGGCGCTCCAGTCGTGGCCATTCACGTCCACATCGAACCCGTAGTCAGGCGCATGATGAAACTGGTGCGCATGGTGCGCCGCATACCACATGACCTTCTTTGGCACACAACCGACATTGACGCAGGTGCCGCCCAACGGGCCGTACTCGACAACTGCCACTTTCGCCCCATACTCCGCCGCGCGTTGCGCATGCGCCAGCCCGCCGCTACCGCCGCCAATCACCAGGAGGTCGAATTTTTTCGTCACACTTTTCTCCGTTTTTAGGTCAAGTTGGGCGCATGGCACCGCTATCGGCGCGTGTTAATATTGGCCGCCGTCCGAATGATACCAACGCACTTTATGAATAACCCTCTGCTCGACACCACATCGTTGCCCCGCTTCGGCGAAATCATGCCGGAGCATGTCATGCCCGCAATTAAAAAGGTCATTGCCGACCATCGTGCACAGCTGGATGCATTGCTCGACATTGACGCCGAACCGGACATCGATTCGCTCGTCTGTCCGGTCGAACAGATGGAACATACGCTGGGGCGAATCTGGTCACCCGTCAGTCACCTGCAAAGTGTACTGGGATCGCCAGACTGGCGTGAGGCTTATAAGCAAGCGCTGCCATTACTGACCGAGCATGGTACCGAAATATCACAGAACGAACGACTGCAGCGTGCCTATGCAAAGGTCGGCAAGAACCTGCCCGTCGATGCCAGCCCCGCGAGCCGCAGCGCCGTCAACCACGCGCTGCGTGACTTCCATTTGGCCGGGGTAGACCTCGAGAAAGAAGCGAAAGAGCGCTTCAAGGCCATCATGCAAGAGCTCGCGGCCACCCAGGCGAGCTTCGAGCACAATGTTCAAGACGCTTCAGACGCCTGGTCCGTGCACATCATCGACGCCGATCGGCTCGACGGACTGCCAATACAAGCTATAACTCGTGCGGCCGACGACGCGGCCCGCAAACAGCTCGATGGTTGGTTACTATCACTCGATTACCCGACATTTCATGCCGTCATGACGCATGCTGTCAGCCGGGATCTGCGCGAATCGATGTACCGCGCCTGGGTGACACGTGGATCAGACGAGGGCGAAAGCAAGGAATGGGATAACAGCAAGAATATTGCGAAGATCCTCGCGCTCCGCCACGAAGCCGCAAATCTCGTCGGCTTTGCGACCTACGCCGAATACTCGCTGGCGACGAAAATGGCCGATTCGCCGAAGCAGGTTACTTCGTTTCTTCGCGAGTTAGCCGCACACTCTCGCAGTACTGCCGAGCAGGAGTACGCGGAGCTGTCGGCATTTGCCGGCTTTAAACTTGAAACCCTGGGACATCACGTTCTGGCTGGAAAAGTACAAGCAATCGACCTTTTCTATCTCCAACGAGGAGCTCAAGCAGTACTTTCCTGCCAACACCGTGATTGATGGTTTGTTCGCGTTGGCGGCGAGGCTCTACGACGTTGAGTTGGTACGAGATGAGACGGTTTCCACCTGGCATGAGGACGTGCTTTATTTCAACGTACGGGAGTCGGATGGCAAGTCGCTTGGCGGGTTCTATACAGATCTTTACGCGCGCAATGGTAAGCGCACGGGCGCGTGGATCGACGAATGTATCGGCCGAAAACAGTTGAATGGCACGCTTGAACTGCCGGCAGGCTACCTCGTCTGCAATTTTCCCCCGCCCGATGATAACGGCATCTCACTACTGACACACGATGACGTGGTTACGCTGTTTCACGAGTTTGGTCACATGCTGCACCACCTGCTCACGCAGATCGGTTTTCCGAGCATCTCCGGCATTAACGGTGTGCCCTGGGATGCAGTGGAGCTGCCCAGTCAGTTCATGGAGAACTTCGCGTGGAGCTACGACGTTTTGAGCCCACTGTTCGGCGCATGCAGAAAGTGGCAAACCACTGCCACGCAAACTGTTCGACAAGCTAAACGATAGTCGTCACGCCGGCGCAGCGCTCGCAATGATGCGGCAAATCGAACTCGGCCTGTACGATTTCCGGTTGCATACAGAGTACGACCCCGACAAACCGCCGCGCATTCTGGAAACCCTGGCTGAAGTGCGCGAAGAGGTTTCATTGATTCAACATCCGGATTACAACCGCTTGCCCCACGCGTTCTCACACATATTCGCAGGCGGCTATGCGGCCGGGTATTACAGTTATAAGTGGGCCGAGGTTCTGGCCGCTGACGCGTTTGCCGCCTTTGAGGAAGCCGGGATATTCGATCAGGCAACGGCAAAGCGGTTCCGCCGTGAGATTCTTGAGATCGGCGGTAGCCGGGACATCATGAAAGCCTACGTTGCTTTTCGAGGCCGAGAGCCATCGATCGACGCCCTGCTTCGACAAAACGGAATACAGCCATCTTGAAGATCGCGACCTGGAACGTGAACTCAATGAACGTGCGGCAAGGTCACGTTATTGAGTGGCTGCAGTCCCAGGAGCCGGATGTACTGGTCCTCCAGGAAATAAAGCAGCCAACCGAGAAGTTCCCATCGGATGCACTTCGCGACATCGGCTACCACTCGATTGCAAGCGGGCAAAAGACCTACAACGGCGTTGCGGTGATCAGCAAAATCGAGCCAACGAGCCCGGTAACAGACCTCCCTGGGCTCGAGGACCCTCAACGGCGTGTTCTCGCCGCTACCACCGGAGATGTGCGCGTCATCGATCTTTACATACCCAATGGATCGGAAGTTGGTTCCGATAAATACCGGTACAAGCTCGGATGGCTGGCGTCGCTCAAGCATTTCCTGCAAGCAGAGATGCGAGAGCATGAGAACGTTGTGGTGCTCGGAGATTTCAACATTGCACCGGCCGATGAAGACGTACACGATCCGGAAAAATGGGGCGATGCCATTCTCTGCAGCCCGCTTGAGCGACAGGCACTCTCTGCGATACTGGAGCTCGGACTTACCGATGTATTTCGCAAATTCGACCAGCCCGAAAAAACCTTTAGTTGGTGGGACTACCGGGGCGCGGGGTTTCGTCGCAATGCCGGCCTGCGCATAGACCTCATTCTTTCCAGCCCGTCGATGACGGCACGCTGCATCGCAAGCTACGTCGACAAGGAACCACGCGGCTGGGAGCGACCATCGGATCACGCCCCGGTTATTGCAGAATTCACTTTCTGACGAAGCGTAAAGAAAACCGACATGACATATTCCTGATTTTGTGTCGGTGCGTGATTGGGCCGCCGTGTATCATGGTCGAAAAAAAGGGTGGGACACATATATGTCTCAAGATCGCCGCAACGATTACGACGTTACCGATACCGTGCAGGTCAGCAATCCTGCAGCGGTAAGAGACGCCGTACACGAATTGTTTTCCCGGACGTTTCCGGGAACTTCGTTCGACAAGCTCTGGCTTGCGTTCTACGATTTCGAGCGCCTTTTTACCGGCCGCTTTCCGGGCTACAAGGGTTGTGACACAACCTACCATGACATGCAGCACACGCTCGATATGACGCTGGCACTCGCTCGCCTCGTCGCGGGCTATGAGCGTAGCGCGGAGCCGCCCGACAAACTCGGTTCAGCACGCGCACAAATGGCGATCATCACCTCGCTGTTCCACGATTCCGGCTACATACGACACAAGGAGCGCGACAAGGAATTCACCAACGGTGCCGAGTTCACGCTGTATCACGTTTCGCGCAGCGCGGATTTCTTGCGCCGGTACCTGCCCGAACTTGGACTGATGCGCGATGTCGCCGTTAGCAGCATGATCGTACACTTCACTGGCTACGAGTTGGACCTCGATGACATCGAACTCGACGATCCGAGAGACATTATTTGTGGGCACCTCATCGGCACCGCGGATTTGATCGCGCAGATGGCTGACCGTTGTTATCTCGAGAAATGCCGTGATCGCCTTTACAAGGAATTCGTTGTCGGTGGTGTCGCTGTCGAAAAAGCCGGGCCCGGCAAATACATGGTGCGGTACAAATCGGGCAAGGATCTCCTGGAAAAGACGCCGATGTTCTACCAGCAGGTCATGCGCGAGCGGCTAAACAAGAAGTTCAATCGTGTGTATCGCTACATCGAAGTGTTGTATGACGGCCATAACCCCTACATTGAGGCCATTCGCAGCAATATTACGCATCTCGTGCACATACTCGAGAGTGGAGACTGGTCGCTATTGCGCCGGGAACCGGCTTTTTATTTGGGCATAGCCAACGCGGTTCAGGAAATCGAGCAGCTCGTGACACGACAGCTGGCGTCGTTTCACGGCACCAGTATTCCGACCAGTAATCCGCTAGTGATGCCCGTCTGATTTGGCACGCAGAAGACGCAACGCATAATACTGTGATCGCGTCAGTTGCCTGTTCGACAAGAAGGCCGCGAGTCCGGCAGCAAGCACCGCGTAGAAGGCGTCGGCAACCGTCAGCACCTCGTCAAAAAAGACCGGCCAGGTCATGCTTGTAACTGATCGCAGTACCTGCAGCGTGCTGGTGTCGAAAATCTCGGCGGTATAAGAGGCCGCCACGATAATATTCGCGAGCAGCGCGCCCGAAAGCGTCAGCGCGGCGGCCAGGGCCGGAAACCGCCAGTCGACGCCGCGGCCTGCCTGCCTTACCGAAAAACCCAGCATGGCTCCGAGCAACACCGTCATCCAGGGAAAGACCCGGTTGAGCAGTGATGACAGCGCGACCCACAATACGCAGAAAATTACGATGGCGATCAGTCCCGCAACCAGCGCATTGCGAAGCGACTGAGCTCGGACAAGCCGCTCTCCGTCCTCCGCGCTAATGTCACGGCGCCTTCCGGAACCATGCTTCTTTCGCAGTCTAAGGGGATGTTCGGCCGGGTCTTTTGACATGCATTCGAGTCTGTAAGGCGCGTAGCTGGCAATGTCAGACTGCCTGTAAACTAAAATGCCCGCAACATCGAATCGCCTGCTCGATGCCGCTCGAAGACATCGTAAGAGCCGACGAGATGGTGGAACAAGGTGGCATTCGTGGTGCGGTCGTCCTGACTCTGGATTAGGTGACAACGGTCGCGTGCTACTACCTTGGACCCATCCTGCGGATCGAGAAATGCACAGCAAAGTCCGGCGTCGTCGTCTTGGCGGGCACGATATCTTCAACAATCGCGAAAAGCAGCGACAGCCCGGGCCGCTGCAATCGGTAGTCGAAGCCAACCGCGAACTGCACGGACTCGCCGCCCAGTTCTTCGAGATCACTATTAAAATAAGCGCCTTGAGCATACAGCTGCGTCGTGATTCCGAACCGCTCGGTCATCCACCACGCCGCTGCGACCCCACCATACGGAACGGCGCTACGCTGAATCTCGCTGAGGATGTCGCCTTCGCCCAGTAACAGCACGCCGGCAAACCCCGAGATATCGAGAGTATGCTTCCACAAAATGTGCCTGTCGGACGCATAAAGTCCCAGTGAAAAATCGGTCGCACCGCTGCCGCGTAACTCGTCTTCTGCGCCGGTCGGCAGTTTTACGCTTGACCGCAAAGCGATAGAAAGATCGCTGCTGTCGTTAGCTTGTCGGAGCGGCATCGCGGCGGTCAGCTGTATATCGCCGAGGCCGAAAGTCGCGGAGTTCAGTTCGTAGAGACTGTTACCCGCGCGCGAATATCGAAAGCCCAGTTGATTGCTCGGTCCGCGCCGCTTGCTATTCGACAGACCAAGAAAGTCGTGCCAGCCTTCAATCGTCTGGTCGAGAAAGCCGCCGGCGTGTGCGACCAGCGGCACGTCTATGCCAAGTTCCAGTTTTTTCGTTACGCCGCGTCGCAGCGACAACGTCAGAAAATAGCTTTCCCCGTCGACCGCGAAATCCTCAAGCGCATTGTCGTCTGCGTCTGCATGACTGACGAGGTCAAAGCTCAGGTCGTATTTTAGAGCGTCATCAGCCGCCAGAGTCGCCGACTGGAACGGCGGCAGACCGAACACCTGCAGGAATGGATTCTGGTTTCTGAGCGGCATGCCCTCAGCTGCAACTTGCTCTGCGGTGACCGTCAATGGCCAGATGATAAGACTGACTATGACCAGCGCGGGCCAGCTCGCCCTGATAGGAAACTGCATTGATAGAAAGACCATGTTGCCCTTGATACTTCAGGAAGAACGCGTTGTCGATGTTTTGATATGAATGGCTATAGCCGGGATACCGAACTGCCGCGCATGTAACGCACATTCGTCTCGCCATTTTGCAGCCGCAACCGACGAAATCGCATGACGTTTATACGTATATCTACTGACCTCAGTTCCGCCGGATCAGGGAACCTTTTTCGTCGCCACCGCGTGTATCAGGGTTAAACAACATCGAGTTTTCTTGAGGCTGAAAGCCGGAGTCACAACAACAAGGTGAGCGATATGAAACCAGTCAGGCGGATTACAAAAGCATTTATGGCGCTGTCGGTGGCGGCCCTGTTCGGATCGACAACAGCTGAGGCGGGCCCGGACTGTGCCGCCATATTTGACGCAACTTACCCCAATTCGCAGACACTGGCTTTGGCGAGCTGCCAGACTTGTCACCAGTCTTCAGGTGGCGGTGGTAATTACAATGTCTACGGCCAGGATCTACGCGACAATGGTGCATTGGGCACTGGCTTTAGTTGCTCAGTCGGCGACTTCGTCGCCGCGTTAAGGGCTGTCGAATCCTTCGACTCGGATGGGGAGGGCAGCATGAACCTCGTCGAGATCGAGGCTAACGCACAGCCTGGCTGGTGTGTTGCAACGTCTGGCAGCGGTTGCAACAACGCTGTCGGCGCGCCCCCCGATATTTCACTGGACCCTGTCGCTGCAAATACTGCACCCGTGGCGGTTGTCGGCGGTCCCTACATGGGCGAAGCCGGTACGACTGAAATTCAATTCGACGGTTCGGGTTCGAGCGACGCCGACGATGATGCGCTGAGCTTTGCCTGGAATTTTGGTGATGGCGGCACCGCGACCGGCATGACACCGACATACACGTACCTTGCTGCGGGCAATTTCGAGGTGAGGCTGGTTGTCGATGATGGCAAAACCAACAGTGAACCCAGCGTGACCTCGGCGACAATATCCGCGCCTCCGATGAATCTCGCGCCAACCGCAAATCCGGGCGGCCCCTACAATGGCGAGCCCGGACAGCCGATTGAGTTCAGTGGCGCTGCGTCCTCGGACCCGAACAATGACGAGTTGGCCTACAGCTGGGATTTCGGTGACGGAGCAATGGGCAGTGGCGTTTCGCTAACCCACGCCTTCGCAGCGGACGGCACCTATACGATCGCATTGACGGTTAGTGACGGTCAGGCCACCAATACCGCAAGCACCACCGCAACAATTACAACAGCGCCCGCTAACCGCGCACCGACGGCTGACGCCGGCGGCCCGTACGCTGGCGATATCGGGGCCACGATCAGTTTCAGCGGCGCGACATCCAGCGATCCGGATAACGATACGTTGAACTACCGCTGGGATTTCGGTGACGGCACGACCGCCACCGGTGTAGCGCCCGGCCACGCGTATAACGAAGCCGGGAATTACCGAGTGACGCTGATCGTGAACGATGGTGAGCTTGACAGCGCGCCGGCGATTACCACGGCCGAAATCATCGTTCGTGCCGCCGATAGCGATGGCGCTGTACTCTATCAGGAGAACTGCGCCTTCTGTCATGGCGAGCCGTGGAGCGGACCGAGCGTGGACGAGTCTCTGCCCGGCATCAGGCGTGTTACGGGCGCGCGAGCCTGCAATATCAGTGGCTCGATTTTCGGCACCAGCATATTCCCTAACGGCGTGCCCGACATGCAGTTCCTGCAGGGCCTCGTCGAAACCGAAATTAGCGCTATAGCAGAGTACCTGAACTCTGAGGGGTCATCAGGAGAACAGCGTTACGTCACCACCTGCGCCGGCTGTCATGGCAACAACGGATCTGGCGGCAGAGTCGGATGAAGACGTACACGGTGACTCTGCCGGTGAAACACTCGAGGCGATCGCTGAAGAGAGCGAAATGCGATATCTCGCCTGCATGCCCGAGTCAGACATTATCGCGATCGCCGATTTCCTGATGGCAATGGACGATGACAATGATGACGATGGTATTCGCGACGACGACGACGAAGATGATGACAACGACGGTATCGCTGACGACGACGATAGCGACGACGACAACGACGGCGTAAGTGACGACGACGAAAGTGACAACGGTACTGACCCGCGTGACGACGACAGCGATGACGATGACGTTAATGACGGCGACGAGCGCGAAGACGGGACGGATCCGCTCGATAGCGACACTGACGACGATGGCCTGGACGATGGAGAAGAGCGTGATCGCGGCACTGATCCGAAGGACCACGACAGTGACGACGACGGAGTCAGCGACGGTGACGAAGTGAAGCTCTTCGGTACAAACCCGTTGCTCGCGGACGACATTGCGAACCAGAGTGATAGCGGAGGCGGATCGATCGACTTGCCGTTACTGGCGTTACTCGCGGCCATGGCATTGATGTATCGTAAACCGCGGGCCTTCAGGCGCGCTTAAGCCGCGAGACTATGGTCTCTCCCAAGCAGCCACGCCCGGTACGCGTGGCTGTTTCTTGATCGTATCGCCTTGTGACGATCCACACCGGGCTTTTCATGCGTTTTGCGTTTGTGTGCGTCGCGTCGTACGCTGTGTTTAAACGTGCCGTGAATCTCATTTGTCAAAATAGGCGCACAGAAGAGAACTCTGTCGATGAACAAACTCAAAGCCGCCGTCCTGCTTGTCTTAGCCTTACTTGGTACATCTGCGGGCGTCGCGAAGATCCTCAAGGTGCCGGAGGAACTTGCTTTTTTTCAGGCCGTCGGATTGGGTGAGTCCATCGTCTTATTATTTGGGATCGTACAACTTGTTGGCGCCATTCTGCTTATTCTTCGTCGAACCAGGCTGGCCGGTGCGCTTGTTTCAGCGGGCACTTATCTGGGATCTGCGATCATGATCTTCGCGGCCGGGGCAACTGGATTTGGAACGATTTCCCTGTTGCCGATACTCATGTCCGGTTGGATTGCCTGGGACAGTGCCAAAGGCGATTCTCGCGGAGACAAAGACCTCACCGTAAGCTGATAGTCATGCGACCAGCCAATGACCTTGTCTGCCGATACTCTAATTCGCGCTTTCGATAAGGCTCGACATTTGCAGGGCGTGCGCGAGTGCTTGATTGAACTGCAGGATTTCGAGCGCCGCATCGATCCTCGAATGCCGCCGGGGGTGAACATCGCTGATGCCTATATTTCCGAAATGCTCGATCGATGCAAGCACTGTGGCGGCCGGGTCCTGGTAGCAGATATCAACGACGAAGTTGCCGGCTACGCGACTATTATTCCAAAGGTCAAGAGCGAACAGCTCGAAGACGGCGATCTGGAGTATGGCTTGATATCGGATCTGGTGGTAACGGAAAAGTTCCGCGGGCTGGGACTCGGTCAAAAGTTGCTTGAAGCGGCGGAATTGTACGCGCGGGCATGCGGCGTAAAATACCTGCGGATTGGCGTGCTTGCGGGCAACCAGGTTGCTGAAACTCTTTATGCTGCCGCCGGCTTTTCGCCCTTGTATGCCGAACTTGAAAAGGAACTCACCAAGTCGTAGTGTCGATCGCAATGATAAACATCAGTGCGAACCTTAGGTAGTTACTCCATGTTGAATGCGTCATGTCATTGCGGTGCCGTCACGATAGAGGTTCTCGACAAGCCTGAATCCGTTACGCAGTGCACGTGCTCCATTTGTCACCGCTACGGCGCGCAATGGGCGTACTGCACCAGGAGCACGGCGTCGGTTTCATGTGATCCTGGCGACGTCGCCGCATACAGTTGGGGAGACCAGTCACTCGAGTTCTACCATTGCAGGCACTGCGGTTGCCTGACACATTACGAGAGTATCGAAAAACTCGACAATAGCCGTATTGCGGTGAACGCCAGGATGATGTCGCCGGCAGATCTCGTGGACGTACCGGTCCGGACATTTGATGGCGCAAAAACCTGGAAGTACCTGGATGATTGAAAGTTGTCGGATAGGCGCCATCGTCTCGTTAACGAATAACCAGGTCTTGGCATGGATCTGAACCAGGTTACTTTGCCCTGCGCCGATTACGACGCGTCTGTTCGCTTCTACAAGTTGCTGGGGCTTACGCAAATTGTCGATAGCCCGCCGCGCTACGCTCGATTCGAGACCGGCGCCGGATCAACCCTGTCGATCCACGCCTCGGAAGCCGCGACGAATAAGTCTGGCGTTGTTATCTATTTCGAGGTTCCAAATGTCGATCTTGAAGTTCGAAAGCTGAGGAACCTGGGTGTCGCTTTTGAGACCGAACCTGCCGATCAGGATTGGCTGTGGCGAGAAGCCTATCTCCGCGACCCCGCTGGCAACCGACTCTGTATCTATCACGCGGGAGATAATCGCCGGTTTCCACCGTGGAGAATTGCCGGAAACGCTGTCTAGCTATTCGTCGCTCGCTTCGGCAAAAAAAAGGGCGCCCGTATGGTGCGCCAGCCAACCCCAGCCCTGAAGAGAGACCTCTTTCACCTGCTTGTTCAAACCAGGCGCGTTGATCTTCTTGAATATCTCGTCGGCACGGTCCGCCCCACCCGCACCAGAGAAAAAATACGTCGCGTTAACAAAGCCGATGGGTTCGTCTTCTTCCGTTTGCGCCATGGCGGCCATTGACAAAACTGATAGTAGAACCAGTGCTATGTACCGAAATTTTTTTCTCGTTGTTTTTTCCCCATTATTTTCTATCGCTGCGACATACGGCGGTGCCGGGAGTGTGACGAATTAGATGCTGCCCTTGTCATTCGTTTGAAAAAGAGTTGTTTTGGACACCGCCTAAGGATTATCTAAGTCGCACGGCTTGCGACGAAATCCCTTGTGCCAGATACTGGATGCAGCACCGCCGTTAGTTCAGAGCGGCGTATTCTCGATCGCGGTACATAGGACATTCGTCATGACAGAACTCGAAGACCGTTCGATTCATTGTCCCTATTGTGGGGAATCGATTGATATCTTGATCGACCAATCTGTTCCACAGCAGAGCTACATCGAAGACTGCCAAGTCTGCTGTCGTCCCATCAATTTCAGCGTGTTGGTCGAGCCCGATGGTGAAATCGAGCTGCGAGCGGCAAGTGATAGCGAATAATCGCTACCGCTCAGATGTGGTCGGATACGAACGAACCCATCGACTGTCCGAAGCGAAGCGTGATGAATGAGGCGCCGGCCACGCACCGTGTGCTCCACCCACGACGCTCGTAAAGTATATTTGTAACCTGCGCAACAGCCTGCACGACATCACTGACGATTTTTATGCACTGGCCTTCCGCCAGGTCTTGCGCGGTAACCAGGCGCAAGCCGTTGAGGGACAGGTCTTCAATGTGGCCCGCGAATCCTTTTTGCTGTGGCCAGTGCGTGTAGTAGGTAATCCGCATTCGTTTACCAATTCGCCCGACGGCGCGCTTCCCATCGAGTTCGATGCGGTGTTGCTCTGCTGCGGACAAGGGGCTGCCGCAGGTCTGACAACCCGTTTCGATTTCTATCTCACGGCCATGGTTGTGCGGGGTTTCGCAGAAGACACATTGACGTGACCAATCCAGAGTGCGCCCGGCAGTGGCGGCTGCCGCTGGTTCAGAAGGCGAACCCGGAATGCCGTCTGCCACGCGCGCCATAACATCCATCCTTGCATCGTACTCGGCACGTCGTTCCACGTTGGAAAGCACAGCGTAGGCCTCGTTAATCAGGGCGGCCGTTGCCGCATCCCCGCCAAGGTCCGGATGGTGCTTGAGTTGCTGCATGAGCGTTCGGTAGCTGCCGCGAATGATCTCGAGCGGGGCGTCACGGGACACATGAAGCACTTCGTAGTAATTCCGGCTGTCGGCTTGCATACCCATACAGGGATATCGGCAGGCAGGGCCACTTCCTTTAGTGCTCCGTCCGGCTCGTGAAACCGGCCGAGTTGGGTTGGTCTTTATGTTTCAGAACAAGCACTTGCCGCGAGCAGGAGAATTGCCATGCTTATTGGAGATGGCCAGGGCCTGCCCGTTCTTCGACACTGGCGGCACGCTCGAGGTCGCAGAAATGATGGAAATGAACTAGCGCTTATGGTGTGCCTGTTGTCAGATATTTGGTGCCCAGCTCTTCCGCAAGTTCGTTGAGTTGCTTCAGGTCTTCATCGTGCAGGCGCCGGAGCTGGTCTTTGCTTTGTTGATACAAGGCCGATAGTTCGCTACCGACCTCACGCATGCCCTGCGTCGGTGGGCCGCTATGATCGAGCGCCGTGCGATATAGCCAGCCGTAGCGTGAATACAGTTTAGCGCCGCCATCCCGACCCGCCAGGATGTCGTAATTTACCTTCGCATGGGGGTTGTACAACAGTTTCTCGATTTTGACGACGTTCTCGAGCGCCGCTTCGCCAAGTGCGATCAACCTGGACGCACGGGGGTCATCCGACAACGCTTTGTGACGCGTCTCCAGTTGTTCGCGTACGGCGCGAAGGTGCTCAACGTCCGTGGTAATCGATGAAATACGATCGCGAATCTCGACAAGGAATTGCGTCTGCGATCTTAAACCGGCGATCGTTGCATCCGATCTCGGATCGGGAAGGACCGTCAGTGGCTGTTCGACGCTTTCGCCGGCAACCGTCAGCCGCAGCCGATAATCATCGGGAACGACCAGCGGCCCGATGTTGATGTTGCCTGCATCGTTGGTGGAGCCGGGAATTCGTCTGGCGCCTTCGAATGCCAAATCCCAGGCGCCCCGATTCATGCCTTCAACAGCCTCCAAAGCGGTTTTGCGTTCTTCATCGGGGTTCGCATCCGGATGGTCGGGCGCGAGGTAAGGCGGTTCGGGTTCACTGCTGAGCCTGCGGATAACCTTGCCGTCGCTACTCAGAACTTCGAGGACAATTTCATCGTCGGGCTTCTCGGCAAGATGATAGGTGACGATAACGCCCTTCGGCGGATTCGATGTCTTACCGGACCGGGAACCATCGGGCCCGGATGCGTAGGTCCAGCGAATTGCGGGAAGCGGCGGGAACAGGTGCGCCGGTTTCTTTGCGATCTCTGA
This sequence comes from uncultured Gammaproteobacteria bacterium, assembly GCA_963760325.1. Lineage (GTDB taxonomy): Bacteria > Pseudomonadota > Gammaproteobacteria > Steroidobacterales > Woeseiaceae > UBA1847. The sequence continues at coordinate 219,295 of CAVXCW010000019.1, forward strand.
CGACATTTCTCGTATCGGCGTCAGGTCGTCAAGTATCCAGGCAGAACGGCCCAGTGAGCCGACGACGAGGTCATTTCCAGCAACGACCATGTCGGCGATAGCGACGGTTGGCATATTGAGTCGCAGCGATACCCAGCTGCGCCCGTCATCGTGTGACACCATGACGCCTCGCTCGGTGCCAAGAAACAGCATCCCCCGTTTTACGGAATCTTCGCGCACCACCTTCAAATAGACTTCCCGGTCAAGGCCGCGAGCCAGGCTGGTCCAGCTTGCACCGAAGTTTGTGGTCTTCCATATATAGGGGGTTTCGTCGTCGAGTCGATGCGCATCGTAAACGGCGTAGGCCGTCCCGGCGGCCCAGCGCGAGGCCTCGATCGTAACCACGGTGCCCCATTCCGGCGCGCCTCGCGGCGTGACGTTATTCCAGCTCTCGCCGCCGTCGCGTGTAACGTGAATCAATCCGTCGTCCGAACCGGCCCAGATAACTCCGGACTCGACGGGCGACTCGGCCACCGCGAAGATCGTTCCATAGAACTCTACGCCGGTGTTGTCACCCGTAATGGGTCCACCTGACCATTTTTGCTTGCTCTTGTCGTTACGCGTGAGATCCGGGCTGATAGTCTCCCAGGACTGTCCTCCATCGCGCGTTTTTTGCAGGTAGTTACTCGCATGGTAAACGACCCTGGAATCGTGCGGGGAAATCACGATCGGTGCGGTCCATTGGAAACGATGGCGCAGGTCCTCGGCGCCGTGGCCACTGCCGTTGTCCGGGTAAATTCCGACGTGCGGCGCCTCGCCGGTGCGTTCATCGTAACGTGACAAATAGCCGAGGTACTCGCCCGCGTAAACAATATTCGGGTCGTCCGGATCGGCAACGACGAAGCCCGCCTCACCACCCCCGACAGGAGCCCAATCGCCAAGCAAGATGCCGCTGGAGTGCAGGCTGTTACTCGGCCCCGCGCGCGTTCCGAAATCCTGCAGGCTACCCATGACACGGTAGGGCGTACGGGTATCGACGGACAGGTGGTAGAACTGGCCCAGCGGAATCGGGGGCCGCTCCCAGGTCTCGCCACCGTCCCAGGTCAGCGAGACACCACCATCACTGGCCTCGGCGATGCGCCGCGGGTTTTCCGGATCGATCCATACGTCGTGGTGATCCCAACCACCGGCCCTCACACGCAAAACGGTGCGACCACCGTCAATCGTTTTCAGCATCCGGACCTGGGGAAACCAGACAACGTCTGCGTTGGTTGGATCAATGGTCAATGTTGTGTAGTACCAGGCGCGTTGCCGAAGTCCCGCGGAATCGTTAATGAGCTCCCAGCTATCGCCACCGTTATCGGAACGGAACAGGCCGCCTTTTTCCGCTTCGATCAGCGCGTAGACACGGTCGGGCTCGCTTAGCGCGACGCGAACGCCAACCTTGCCCCACACACCATCAGGAAGGCCCTTGCCTTTGAGCTGCGTCCACGTATCGCCGCCATCACCCGACATGTAAAGGCCGCTGCCCGGTCCGCCACTTTCCATCGTCCACGGCTTGCGGCGTGTCTGCCACATGCCGGCGAACAGAATGTTGGGGTTTTTCTCATTAAACGCGACGTCAGAAGCGCCCGTATCGTTGTCAACGAACAACACACGCTCCCAGCTGTCGCCGCCATCCGTGCTACGGTAAACGCCCCTGGCAGGACCGGCACCGAAAGGGCTGCCGAGTACGGCGGCAAAGATCGTGTTTTCGTCGTCAGGATGCACAACAATCGTGCCGATTTGCCCTTCGGCCTTCCACACATGATCCCAGTTCTTGCCGCCGTCGAGTGAACGGTAGATGCCGTTACCTTCGCCAACGTTACCTCGAATATTGGCCTCACCCGCACCGACATAAACGACATTCGGGTTCGTTGTTGCCAGCGCTACCGAACCAATGGATGAAACGGGCTGATCGTCAAATACCGACTCCCACTTCAGCCCGCCGTTCGATGATTTCCAGACGCCGCCGGCGGCCGTCGACAAATAATAAGTGAGCGGGTCGCCCGGTATACCGACGACCCGCGTGGTGCGGCCGCCGGACGCGGGGCCTACAAGACGATATTGGACGCCGGTATCCTCATCCTCGACCTCTATCTCGATCGCGTTCTCTTGCGCCGAAAGCGGTGAACCCAGCATGCTCAGCGGTAGCGAAACCAAAATGGCTATGACATATAGCGGTTTTATTCTCATCATTCTTGTCCTGTGGAAGCGGTGCGCGTGGCCTTGGTTATCGTACACCGGTCGTCGGCGAATCTCCGAGGCTGACGAATCTTGGCGTTACGGATCACCCTCGATTTCGTACTCGATGGACTGTATGGTCGCCGTCTCTTGTTGATTTTCGATCGCGATCCGAACCTGATCGCCGACACGTTTCTTCAGGAGCGCTTGCGCCACCGGCGAGTCAATATTTATTTTGCCGCTTGCGACATCGGCTTCATCTTCGCCGACCAGGCGATAGCGAACGCATCCTTGCTCACCAAAATCCAAGGTGACCTCGGCACCAAAGAACACCTTCTCCGGCGGAACCCGATGTCGAACGATTTGAAGTATCGGCATACGTTTCTGCACATAACGTATACGTCGATCGATGCCGCCCAGTTCTTTCTTACGATAAATATATTCCGCGTTTTCTGAACGATCGCCTTCGGCGGCGGCCGCCGACAGGGCCGCTACGACGTCGCGCCTGCGAAGCCATAGCATTTTGAGCTCGTCTTGCAGTGCCAGGTACCCCGCCGCGGTTATGTACGGCGACCCAGCCCGGCGTGGTGGCTTCCATCGCCCCATTTCATCCTCTCTTCAACAAATGGCTTACGCAGTTGGCTTTCGCCACGAACGAAGCTCGACAGGCTCTGAACTTAAAGAATGCTATTCGGCCGCACGTTGTTCAGCCGGTATGCGGTGGTAGTTTTCTCTCATCAAGAGGCTAAACCCCGCAGACTGAAATTCTACATTTCCGTCCGAAACAGGAACCGGCTCGACCATTCCGGCGAGTACCCGGTCGACGGATGCGCGCAACCGGGTAAGGAGCACCGGATCCGCTTTGGGCGTGTTGTGTGCGGGGAAAACCGCGTTTAAGTCTGGCGCGAGCGCGGCAAGTCTCGCAACGGATTTTTGATAGGCCACCAGATCGGTTTCAGGAAAAAACAGCCAGATTGGGCCCTCGTAAAAGCTGTCTCCTGACCACAAGAATCCCGCGTCTCGATCCAGCAATACGATCGAATCGTCCGTGTGTCCGGGGACCTGCAGTACTTCGAGGGTCCGCCCCCCGAGGTCGAGCACATCTCCATCGCCGATCTTCCGGCTGATCGACCACGGTCTCGTCCTGTGGTTTTGTTGTGTCACGCCTTCGGGCAACGCGGTGCATAGGGCCTCCGGCGATACTTCCTGTGAGAGTTCTTCGCTCTGCAACCCATCCGTTCTGTTCAAGGTGAACGCCGTTGAAACGGACAGGATTTCATCGAACTGGTAGTTGCCGCCGATATGGTCGAAATGGCTGTGAGAGTTGATTACCTGTACAGGCCTATCCGTAAGCTGATCAACAACGGCCTTTATGTTGCCAATTCCATTTCCCGTATCAAAAAGCACAGAGGACTCTGAGCCGACGATCAAATAGGAAATGACCTCCTGCCACTGAAACGGTTCATAGATCGCCCAGACGCCGGGTTCGACCTCGTAGACCTCAAACCAGTCGTTACTTGTCTCGTGCTTATGATAGTCGGCATAGGCGGCGCGTGGGAGGCGGTCACAGAAGCTCTCCAGGTCCGCCGCGCTTGCATACGAAGCGGACACCTCGGTGAATGTGTCTTCCGCGTCGGTGCAGCCAACCAGGACGCCGAAGCACAGGCCTGCTATCAGAATATTTTTCACGATACGATCCAATTTCAAGTGCCTGCGACCGGCCAGCACTGACCGTCGGCGACTTCCTTGCACGAAAGTCTCATTCTGCCAGGATCCGTTCAGCTTCTTCGCGAAAATCGGATCTGGGTTCTGCCTGACCGAAGGCGCGCCACACGGGCGCCGCGACGCGTATCCATTCAACGCTTTCGCCGTGGTAGAAGCCCGGATCGAGGAGTCCTTTCTGGTACTGGTAGTGCTCATTATCCAGATCGATTCTGATGACATTCAGAATTCGGGAAACTTTTCTCCGCTCTTCCGGTGACAGTTCCGCCGGGTCGATGTCGGGGGAATAGATCAGCTCTTCGAGACGAGACAATTCGTCGTTTTGAGCTAATGTTAGATTCGTGGCGATACCATCGAATGCGCGTGACTGATAGGCCTGTGCCTGAAGGGCCCCCTGGGTTTGTCGCAACTCGATTGCCACCGCCAACAGCGACCCTACGACGGCAACCAATGCGACAAGCTCGGCTAAGTCCTTCCACTTCGCCATGTTCATCTGAAAACCTCGAATAGGGAGGGCAAGATATTAGCAAAACTACGGGCATTGAATGGACGATCCGCAAGATCATTGAAGAGATGGCCGAACTCAATGCCGACCACGAATACTCTTACAGCGATGAAGAGTTGATACAGATGCTGAAAGAGGCGACGGCTGCGCAGCGAGCGCGGGGAGAATAGCGGCGAACTAAAACTGCTGGCCGGCTCAACGGACGGGGCGTTCGCCTGTGCTGGTATCAATTGCGATTACGATCGCCCCAAGACGGCGTTCGGTTTCAACCCGGCGATGCGCTTCTGCCGCCTGCTCCATCGGATAGATCCTGTCCACGATCGATCGGATCTTTCCGCCTTCGATCATTTCCTTCAGCGCCATCAGTTCCTCCCGGGATTCCCGGGCAAATGCAACCACGGCTTTCTTGTTCGTGAAGAGAGTCGTAAAGAACGAACGAAGCATGACGGAGAAACGAGGGTTGCCCGATAGATAGCGCCCACCCGGATTGAGTGTTTTGATGCAGGCGGTATAGGAGCTTCCCGGAACCATGTCGAAAATGACGTCATACATCTCTCCGATGGTCGTGAAGTTCTGTTTCGTGTAATCAATAAAGTGGTCCGCACCGATTCGACGCAGCATGTCCTCCTTGATGGTGCTGTCAACGGCTGTAACCTCGGCACCCAATGCCTTGGCGATCTGCACAGCATGCGCACCGATGCTGCCGCCGGCACCATTGATCAACACCCGCTCCCCTGGCCGGATTTTCGCGCGTCGCATAAAGTGCAGCGCGTTCAGACCACCCAGCGGCACCGCAGCCGCTTCCGCGAAGGTCATATTTCCAGGCTTGGCGACAATGCTGTAACTTGCCGGTAGTGCGACATACTCACCATAGCCCCCGAACCTGAGTTGGGCGGCGCCGAAAACCGGGTCGCCGATAGAGAAGCCAGTGACGTCTTTTCCGACTGATTCAATCTCACCCGAGAAATAGCCGCCCAGGACTTGTCGTCGTGGTTTGGTCACGCCAAGCGCGAGCCGCAGCGGCAGCCAGAACCACTTCACCGAAAAATGAAAACTGCGCATCTCACAGTCGGATTTTGTGGCTTCTGCCGCCCGCACCCTGATCAAGACTTCATCGTCTTTAGGCACGGGTTCTTCCACGTCCGTGAGTTGCAGAACGTCGGGCGGTCCGTATTGTAAATAGGTGATGGCTTTCATACGCTTGAGTCTGGATAGAAAAGCCGCTTTGCCGCATAGGTTAACACCGACCCAGGCACGAATTTAGCGAGTGTCGGCCGATCGGCAGCGTGGATTGAGGGGCTGCTTTTCCCGAAACCTGCCGCTCGAGTGTCTGCTTTGGGCAAACCGCGACCTTCCGCTAACGGCCGAGGCTGTGTAAAAGCGCATTATAATATGCCGGTCTTTCGTTCGTGGAGTTGTGCCGGGAACTGGAGCTGTTCTCGGCGAAGCTGGTAGCGATCGATGGCAGCAAGTTCAAGGCAGTGAACAGCCGGGATAGGAACTTCACGAGGAAGAGCCTGAGCTGCGTGAAGTGACGGCTGACGAGCTAAAGCAGAAGATCGCCTCGATGGAGGCGAAGATGGAAGAACTCAGAGCCCGTGAGATCGAGGTGGATGCGCATCCGGACAAGCAGGTCTCAGTCACTGACGAAGATGCGCGTTCAATGATGAAGCCTGGCGGCGGTAGCGTGGTGGGATACAACGTACAGACGGCGGTGGATGAGAAGCACCACCTGATCGTGTCACACGAGGTCACCAACGCGACTACCGACCACCAACAGCTCGACACGATGGCCAAGCAGGCGAAGAAAGTACTGCAGACAAAGACACTCACGGTGGTGGCTGATGCGGGCTACTACGAGGGCAAAGCGATCGCCGAGTACTACGACGCGGATATCACGGCGCTGGTGCCGAAGACCGATACGTCCAATGTTCTCGGCACAAAGAAAATCATCAACGCACTGCAACCGGCGTGAAGGCAAAGCGCTTTTTGTTGTGTTGCTATCGGTAGGGTCGTCTTTTTACACGGCCTCGGCCACGAGCAGACGTCGTCGGATGTGCCTTAGAGTCGTTATGGTAGGCTGGCTCCCACGGTCTGCCACGCACGTTCAATGCAAGTTTCTAAGTTGAGGTTGAACTCGGAGGACGAGCCGTCGCCTTTGAAGCTAAATGACCCATCATCATTGACCATTTCCGAGAGTGGAACATCGGTTGATTCAGCATACTTGGCCAGCGCGTCTACCATACAAGCTGCTGAAGCGTTGGCCCACTGCTCTATTAGTCTTTCTTTATCAGAAGGAGCCAGTCCACTATTGTGGAAGGACTCAGGCAGGGTCCACGATGCTTGTTCCAGATAGATTCTTGTTCCGTTAGCCCGCACTGTTTCCAATATCTCTTGGTCGCTTTGCGAGTACGCCGTGGGCGAGATGAGCAACATGATGCAGCTAATCAACGAGATTCGTATCATCGTATCGTTCACCTCGCGACTGGCTGCAATGGGTCAGTAGCCGACATTTTACCTCAGAGCACTCGACCGGCAGCCGTATGACGCTTAGCAGTCGTTCGCCCCGCTTCCTGGCGACCGTCGGCCAAATTCGGACGTTGAACCTCTGAATATTGTTCCGTGGCTTCCTCTCCAATTCTTCCGAGCCACGGGGGCGCCATTCAACACATTGTTTCAACCGGCACCGTTGTTTCCGCGTTTCTAGATCGACAGCCCTCCTGGTTCGATGTCAACCTTCAACCAGAAGAACAATGGTGTCCGGCCTTACACCGTCATGCTTCATAGCTGCGGCACCCGCCTCGCTTTCTAAAATCGCCTCGAACGCAGCCATGTCGGCAACATCCATGGTCAGGCCGACACTATTGGGAGCGTTAGGGTTCACGTAAGTGCATATGTTCTCTACTACCCCTGCGAACACTTCCTGCCGCTTCGTCGATGCCAGCCAGTGAGCGACGTCATCCACCTCGTGAGTTGTTATAATTTTCGGCATGTCAATTACTCCTAGTTTGTCAGTGGCGGTTTCTGCACGCATGGCAGATGTTTCAGGGCGAGATTGCAGATCGTCCAGGTCGGGACGCCAGCTCTCGCCACAAGCGGACTGTTGAGCTGCGGAGAATCAAAAGGCTGCGCGAACACACAAGAATACCAATATTAGTCAGTTTGTTTCAACGAGCGATATCCGATGCGGTCCCCCCCAAAGGTCCCTATCCAAACCTCACCGCCCACTAGCAGCGCCATCGTAATGTTGCTGAAATGTTCGTCTGCCGGTCCGGTTGCGAGAATTTTTCCTTGCATCGTTTTTGGGTCGATGGCCCAAACAGTAAAAGGGCGCGGACAGCTCGCAAACTCCTCAAGGCTAAACTCATCTGACTGTGGAACGTCACCACATTCCGGATCACGAACATTCAGGCCGGCGGTAAGCAGATTTCCATCACTTCCCATATGCAGATTGTCGGGCACAATCGTCAAGGGCTTGCTGCTGCGCAACAGCCGTGTGGGATTACTGTTCGAATAAGCTGCGACCGTAAACAACCCAGACGATGCAACGTAGAACTCTTGTCCATCGGCAGACACCTCGATGCCATTGGCATAAGGCAGTTCAGTTCCCTGAACCATGCTGAAGCCAGAATCACCCGGGGACCATTCGTAGACCCCGCCGGTCGATTCTCCAGCGAGCGCGTCACTAATGGGGATACCGGTATGCAGCGGAATAGTCGCAAGCAATGAGCCATCACCAAAAGACGCGACGCTATTAGCCTCCATGCCGTCCGGCGTCATGATGCACCCTGTCCACGTCAATACCGGCATCTGACCGTTTGAATTTACATCAAATACTTCAATGGCTTCGCGCCCCCCATGTCCTACGACATACAGTGTCGAGTGTCCGTCAGCGTCGGGCCGAATATTCAAGCCATGCGTGACGAAATTGTTTGGGTCCGGTGAGCCGGGACAAGCGCCATAATTTTTCATGTCTTGCTGAGCACGTGGTGCCTCAGCCGGATAGATTTCGGTCCAAGTTTTCTGCTGTGAGTCGATAAGATAGATTGCCGCATCCGGGGCCATACCGCTCGATAAGATCCACTTCGTATCGGGAACAAGAACGAGGTCTTCAGGATTTTTGGGGCCGCAGACAAAGGCATACGCACCTGATGCCTCGCATTCATAATCTGCAGCGCTGGCAAGTGGGCTTGATAGCAACAAAAGAAGGGTAAGTGACAGAAATGTGGAGCCAGCGAACTCGAGATTAGGTTTTTTCATTAGCCTCAACTTAATTAACTGGGAATAGGGACGGTGCCCGCTTTGGGTCAACAGCAGTCGTCTGCCAGTTTATCACTCGACCGGCTCCTCGCGGCCAGAAGGAGAAGGTCGCCGCCAGCGACGGCCGCAAATAAGAATGTCCGGCGTGTGTTTCGAATTTCGACTAAAGTAAGGATTAGAAGTGAATTATCCATGCGTACTGATCAACAAACGGAGAACCTGATGAAAACGAAAAAGAAGAATCTCGCTTTGTTTGGCCTGGGCCTGCTCCTTTCCCTGTCCGGCACCTCCTCGGTGATTGCTGCGGATACGGCCGGCTTCACCAGTGGTACGACCAAAGTCTTGACGACGATACCACTGAAGAATGGCCTTACTGCGACGCGCGTTCACCACCTGGTCGGTATTGTTACCGACGCGCAGGAGGGCATGTTTCATGGGGGAACCCAACAATGCCTCACGACCATTATCAGCGACGCCAACGGCTCAATTGTCGAGGGTCACGGTGCTTGCGACGGCATCGACCCCGATGGTGACGTGTGGTGGATTGCGATTGAAATGGCGCCCAATGCTCCGATCCGCTGGAAAATTACGGCAGGCACAGGCAAGTACAAGGGGCTAGCCATGAGCGGTGTCAACAATGCGATCGCCGAGCATGCAGACGGCATTACTCTCGGAAGATTCGAAGGTAATCACGTCACCGATTAATGGCATTAATTGGCGAGAGCAGGCCGTTTCCGTCATCGTGACGTCAACGGCAGGAATGGGTCAGCAGCGAAGATCATAGCGCGAACCAAGCGACCGTCTCAGTTCGGCCAAAGGCGGCCGTTCGGTCGACGCAGAACAAATCTTGTCTCGACAGTCGGCAGTCCTATTGCCGACTGCCAAACCCAGTCGATGTCGGTAATGTGCTCCTGTCATGAAATTGGTCGCTTCAAATTTAATTTTGTTTCTGCTTATTGCTGGCTGTGGGGGCGGTGGGAGCAATAGTCCTTCAAGCTCGCCGATGACACCGCCGCCGATGACTGTTCAGTCGCCAGGTGGTCATTGGTTTGTTCTGGATGCCAATTCGAACCCGGTGCATCTGTATATTTCCGAGGCAGGAGAAGTTCGCTCAGTCTTTCACGTGGCCGCTGTGACGGACGGCCCAACCTTCGGTACCGGAACAATAAGCATTGCGGGCACGGACTCAACTAATGGTGTGTTGCAGGCGCGCGGCATACAACCCTCCACAGGAGCGCCCACTCCGGTCGACCTGAGCTGTAGTCTGGCAGGCACTGTTCGCGAACGACAGGCTCTTACGATACAAATCACTTGCTCGGACAGTGGAGCGATCGTTTTCGATGAACCCTTCGCGATGACACCGCAGCCGGGTTATGACGCAGGATCATCTTTGGATGGTATTGCCGGAAACTACACGCTGGCATTCAGGCCAGCAACGAACATGCTCAACATCACAGCCGATGGAACCCTGTTCGGTATGTATCACAATGGCGCCAATTGCACGGTGAATGGTCTTGTGTCAATCATTGATGCTGATTACAGCTTTCTCGATGTTGAATGGACGATGTCGAGCTGCACCGATCCCATCGGCATATATGAAGGTGTAGTTATGACCGGCTTTGCGATGCAAAGCCCTAGCCCGAACGACCCACCGGGGAGCTACTACTTCTAAAACCTCCGGACCAACCAACGGCAACACGGTTCCACATCGTGATCGCGAACGTCAGCTTCTGGCCGAAAGCAGAAGCTCGGGTGGTAAGCCGGCAGGCTGCTGATGCCCCCAACCGGATATTCGCGGTTAGCCAAATATGAGTACGCTATGCGACACTTTCTTCCAATAGTATCTCGATAGGTGGCGTTCGACGCATGTACTCTGCGACTCAAATGGCTGCCGTTATCCTGCGCCGAGGTAGCGTCGCCGACGCAGCCGAGCTAGCAGCCTTCGCTGCGCGAACCTTCGAAGAAACGTACTCTGCAAACAACCGCCCTGATGACATGCAGGCTCACCTCGCCGCCACATACGGCCCAAGCCAGCAAGCCGCAGAACTTGCCGACCCTTTAGTTGCCACCATCCTCGCGAGATCGAACGGGGAACTCGTTGCATATGCTCAAGTAAGGCGGAATCCACCACCACCCTGTGTCACTCATGCCGCTCCAATTGAACTGCACCGCTTCTATGTAGATCGACGAGCACATGGCGCTGGATTGGCGCCAAGGCTCATGCAGGCGGTCCATCAGACTGCACGCGAGTTTCAGGGTCGTCACATCTGGCTTAGTGTTTGGGAGCGAAATCCTCGGGCCATCGCCTTTTACAAGAAGGCAATGTTCGTCGATGTTGGAAGCACGTTCTACATGGTCGGTCCGGACAAGCAGCTGGATCGAGTGCTGGTCGCTGTCGTGCCCGCACAAGATCTCGGTGCCACCTAAAACTTCGCTACGCTCATGATCGTCCCCGACGCGAATGACTCCTTCTGGCCGGTTGCAGAAGTTCGCCTGGATCGCGTTATAATTTCTGCTTGTGACCCAAAGCGATAACTGGTCGTTTGTTGGTAACTCTCCTAGAAACCAAACCATTTGCCGGGATTCTAAGCAATCGAACCTAATGCTTCTTAGAGATATATCACTTGGGCTCAACATTGACGAGTATGAGCGAATTTACGGGAGCGACTTCCAGTTTCGCTCGCGCTACCTCTGCAATTTTGTTCGACGGAAAATCACGCCGTTAAGGTTTCAGACAAACGGATTCCGTGCCATCTTCGTCCAGGGGTGCAAAACATTGCGCGATTCATGCCGAATTGAAGGCGAGAATGTCGCAGTCGCTCCCGTGTTGTTTGAAAAGAGTCGCTATGAGTCACTGGATCAGAATGAGTTACATGAATTCTTCATCAGCATGCTGCTCACGGGCATATCAACCTGTGCCAAGAATCATGAAATTCCTTTGGTCGCTATACAAAGTGCCGTTGATGCGTTCCGGCAAGGAAACTATCAAAACCGGTGGATATTCAAGAAGAAGCTCCTTCGGCCACACGGAATTCGAGCCAGCCTGATCTGTACGATGGGTCAGGAACGGTTTGTGCTCAAACTGAAGCTCGAACGCAAAGGCGCGATCGTTTTCGAAGAGCCCATTCTTGAAACAATGCCGGATGAAACAATCTTCGCCTATCAATTCAAAGATGTCGTTGTCGAAGGTGATTCGGTAATTGTCCGGGACAAATTTGACAAGCCCACGTTTTCACTAAAACTCTCTCTGCTCGCATGACCGCCTTTGATACTTTTGGACGGTCCTGCTGCTCGCCAGTGAGGTGGCGCTGACCCAACTACGATACTCTCGACGACTGCTTGTGGCCGTAATGAGCCGGCCGGCTTGGTGCGAGACGAACGACTCCTAAGCGGCCGGAAGCCGCCGGCCTGACGAACAGCTTCCAGTCTACGTATGCGCCACAGCGGGGTTTTTCTTTATGAGAAACAGTCGTAGGCAGTTGCGCGTATGGCGAATCCGCTCTCGACTGCCACAATACGCGCAACGAAAGACCACTCTTGGAGAATTCGACGTGAAAGCAGCTCTTTCGATGCTCGCTACCGCAACCCTGGCCGCCGGCTTACTGCTTATCGTGGCGGCGTGCACCGACACGACCGAGGAACCCGCGGTCGAGAACCCAGCCCTCGCCGCCCCGGTGCCCGAGGGCATGATCCGCGGTACCGTGCTAGAGACGATGGACGCGGCCGGCTATACCTACGTGCTGCTCGACACCGCCGAGGGGCAACGGTGGGTCGCAGCACAACAGACACCGGTTGCTGTGGGCGACATCGTGCAGACAAACCAAGGCATGGCGATGCAGAAATTCACAAGCCCATCGCTAAACCGCACTTTCGAGGTCATCTATTTCTCCGGCGCCTTGCAGAGCCTGTCCGCGACAACACTGCCTGCAGGGCGTTCAGCCACGGCCCTGCCTCCCGGCCACCCGACGACCACGGCGGCACCCGTCGCTGCCGGGACTATGATCGCCGATACGGCTGTTGCCGCCGTCGAAGAAGACAAGGACATCGCCTGGGTATATGCCAACAAAGATTCACTCGCCGGCCAGCCCGTCAGCCTGCGCGGCAAGGTCGTCAAGTACAACGCCAGTATCCTCGGCACCAACTGGCTGCACATCCAGGACGGCTCAGGCAGTGCTACTGAAGGCAGCAACGACCTGCTCGTCACAAGCGCGGCCGAGGCCGCTGTCGGCGACACCGTGGTCGTCACCGGCAACATCGTCCTCGACAAGGACTTCGGCGCCGGCTACAGCTACGCGGTGCTGATGGAAAACGCCAGCCTCACGGTAGAGTGAGAGACGACAGGTGCTTTCAAATCCATTGGCTCGGCCGTCAACGACCGTTGTCTGTCTCGAGATTGCTTTGCAGGCGTTGATTGACGCTTTCGATTCGCTGAACGCCTCGCCTTACTGAAGCTGCCGTCGGGTCGCAAATTTCGAATGTCTGCTTTCAGGCGATGAGGTGCATCGTCAGCTTGGGAGGCTGATGTTCTACCGTTGAACTACACCCGCAAAGCGTGAAGCTCCATTCATTTTACTCCGGGTGTCCGACGATCCCAATAGCGTCGGCTGACCGACCTGCAGTAGGGAAAAGATACGAGGTCGGCTGGTGGTCTCTGGCCGGCATTTTTCGGATGCGACAGAGAAGTAAGCGACCGGAACTACGCGTGCCCGACGCAGCCCGCCGGCGCCTAATTGAGGCGCTGCTGCTCGTATGATTGGACGTAGTCGAGGTAATGGCCGGTATACAGGTCGAAATACTCCTCAAGCTCGGCCAGCTGATGCTCGTCCCCGACGAAGTACGCGAGCAGGCCCTCCTGCTGGAACTCGATGAGCCGGCCGAGGTTCGGCGCGACGTCCGTGACATTGTAAAGGTCCATGTCGGAGTACTCGAGGATCGGGCGGTTGTCCGTGTGGATCGGCGCGCCGTCCACCAGCGAGTCGATGTCGCTCTCGCCCAGCAGCAGCATGCTGGCGAGCTTATACACATTGTCGACGTTGAGGCTGCGCAGGTCGCGCTCGACCTTGGCCATTCTCTCTCTCAGCTCCATCAGGTTCACCCGCGTCGGCTCCGGCGCGCCCACCAGGATGATGAAATGGGTTGGGAATTGAGTGAAATACCAAGCGGTCGTGTGCGGGAAGACACTGTCGAACGTGGCGATCAGGGTGCGCAGGTCGTTGAAGGACAGGCCGCCGACCGGGAGCCACGCGGCGGCAACGCCATCCGCGCTGAGCGCGCCCCGCATGATCTCGAAGTATTCCCGGGTGTAAAGATAGGGATTGCGCTTGTACTTCAGGTTGGTCACGTCCGTGACGATGACGGAGAACTTTTCGTCCGTGGTGGCGATGTAGTTGCGGGCATCGTCCAGCACGATATCGAGATCAGGGTCGGCATAGGACGCGTAGTTGACCTTGCTGAACAGCGGCGCCGCCTCGATGATCTTCTCCTCGATCTCGACCGCATAGACCTCGACATCGTACAGGAGCATGCTCCCCGAAGTAGTTCCGGTGCCGTAGCCCACTGTCAGCGCAACTTCCGGCTCCTTGGCTAGCAGCAGCGGCACGTGGGCGAGCATCTTCGAGTCGGCGAGCAACACCGGATCCGTTCCGGAGACGTTCTGACCATCGACGAACAGGCCCCGATAGTTGCCCCGTTCGACGGCAGTGACGGTCCCCGACAGGCCCTCGGCATAGTAGATGACATCGAAGCCCTCAGCCGCCGTGCGCAGGTCGCGGCCCTTCAGTTCGGCGTGGAACGTCTTGCTGTCCGTGAACACCAACAGGTTCGCGACGGCCGCGACGACGACCAGCGAGACCCATTGCGCCCTGGCGGGGCGGCGGCCCCGCAGCAGGAAAGCCACCGCGATCAGCAGACTGAGGTTGATGAGGAGGAGCGTGGTGTTCCACATCCCCAGGAAGGGGATCAGCACGAATCCCGTCAGCAGGCTGCCCAGCACGCAGCCGAGAGTGTTCGAAAAATAGGTGTTGCCGGCCTTGGCGCCGATCCGATCGATATCGTGCGCGTAGATGCGCACACCGAGCGGGAACAGGATCCCCATGAACACTGCGGGGATGAAAGACACGGTAAACGCCAGGGCCATGCCGAGCGTCAGCTGGCTCATCGGCATGGCGTCCTCGAGCAGGATCGTGAGAGCCTCGAACTGCCGGAACAACAGGAGCACGACGGCGCCGCTGAAGGCCGTGACGATGGACACGGCGCTGAACCAGGCCTCGAGATCCCGGCGGCGATCTACCTTTCGCGCCACGACCCACGCCCCGACCGAGAAGCCCAACAGGAACCCCGCGAGGATGAGCGCGAAGGCATGGGAGGTCGACAGCCCGTAGGTCGAGAGGATGCGCACCCACAGCATCTCGTAGCCTAAGCTGATGAAGCCGGTGAGAAACAGGAAGACCAGCATGTAGGAGTAAGGCGGCTGCTCGCCTGTCGCGGGACGCGTGACTCCTGTGCCTCGCTTGCTCAGCGCAATGATCAGGGCGACCAGCAGGTTGCCGCCGACAGCAATCATCAGCGTGCCGATCACGCCGAAGTACCGCACGAACACAAAGCCAGTTAGCAGCACGCCGGCGCAGGCCCCGAGGGTGTTGAGGTAGTAGATCTTGCTGAAGCCGGAGCCCAGGTTGGCAGGGTCGCGGAGGAAGTACTTAGCGAGCAGCGGCATGGTGCCGCCGATGAGGAACACCGGGGGCAGCAGCACAAGCATCGACAGCAGCAGCCGAGCGACCGAAAGGCCGTAGAAGCCGAGGTTGTTGTAGGCGTACTCGTGGAGATAGCGGTAGACCGGCACGGCCTCTATCACCAGGTAGGCGATGAGCGAAGTCGAGGCAATCCCCAATTCCACGTAAAGGTAGATGCGCAGCGGGTCACGGGCTCGCTCTGACCACCGGCCAAAGAAATAGCTCCCTAGGCCAAGGCCCAGCAGGAATACCGCGACCACCGTGGCGACGGCGAAACTGCTGACCCCGAACACGAGGCCCAGCAACCGAACCCAGATCAGCTGGTAGATCAGGGCGGAAGCGCCCGAGATAAAGATGGCTGTAAAAAGTAGTCTGTTACTTAGGGTCCAAACCATCAGCGTAAGCCCTCGGGCTGGGTTGGATTTCCGGACGTCGCGCCGCGGCGGCACACGCGCAACAACCGGATGAGGGGGCATCATACCAACACATCCGCGGCCACCCCATAGGGCCCGGAATAGATGTTCCTGATAGGATGATCCTTTATTCGGGCTTGATCGGGTTGGTCTTCCGATTACCGGTGGCGTAAAAAAGTGGGGGCATCTCCGGCCGCCGATGCCGCTCGATCAACAGCCTGTCATTCGCATGAACCGCGACACGATCTAAGACGCTAGGTAAGTGGACAATCCGGCGACTCCAATTGGGGAGCTGACGATGTACTTAAATCTCGTCCAGCCCCGGTTTAATGGACACCTATCAATGTCCGCTGGACTTCCCCCAGTACGTATGACACTTCCGGGCTATGATCCGAGCATAGGAGGAAGTGATGAGTAACCAACGTTATACACCAGAATTTAAGGATGAAGCGGCCCGACAAATAGTTGACCGTGGATATTCTGTTGCCGACGTTTCAGAACGATTAGGTGTATCGGCACACAGTCTTTACAAGTGGGTCAAGGCGATAAAGCCGGATAAAACGGAAGAACAGGCGGCGGCACTTATCGAGGCAAAAAGCGAGGTACTTAAACTGCGCGCGCGACTAAGGCGGACCGAAGAGGAGCGTGACATCCTAAAAAAGGCCGCAAGGTACTTTGCAAGGGAGCCCGAGTAAAAAACCGATTTATCCGCGATCATCGGCACGAGTATCCCGTCAGGACGATGTGTCGAGTTCTCAAGGTTTGTCGTAGCGGCTTTTACGCATGGGTCCACAAACCGCTTTCGGATCGAGCCATCGAAGATCAAAGGCTGTTAGTACTTGTACGAGCATCCTATGCGGCCAGTGGTGGCGTCTACGGTGCGCCACGGGTCTTTCTGGACCTTCGTGAGGTTGGTGAGAGTTGCGGCAAACATCGTGTTGCCAGAATCATGAGGGAGAACGAGATCAAGGCACTACGCGGTTACAAGGCGCCAAGAGCCATCGCAGGCCGACCATCGATCATTGCACCTAACCGACTGCAACGGGAGTTTACGGTGGAACGACCCGATCACGCTTGGGTGACCGATATCACTTACATCCGCACCTGGCAGGGCTGGCTGTATCTTGCGGTTGTCATCGACCTCTTTGCTCGTAATGTCGTCGGTTGGTCGATGAAACCGACCTTGGCGAAAGAGCTTGTCGTTGATGCATTGTTGATGGCTGTCTGGCGCCGCAAGCCGAAGGATACGGTGATCGTGCATTCCGACCAGGGCTCTCAGTACGGTAGTGGCGACTGGCTGCGGTTCTGTCGCGAACACCAACTCGAGCCGAGCATGAGCCGACGTGGAAACTGTTGGGACAATGCCGTTGCCGAGTCGTTCTTTAGTAGCTTGAAGAAAGAACGTATCAAGAAACGTATCTACAAAACACGCGAACTCGCCAGAGCTGATATCTTTGATTACATCGAAGTGTTTTACAATCGAACCCGGCGCCACAGTCACCTCGGTGGCGTCAGCCCAGAGGCCTTTGAAAGGGCCTCATTTTGAGGGTCCGGTGTGTCATCAATACCGTGGGAAGTCCAATGCGCATCAAAGCGGACGGTAGGCTAGTATTGTCGGGTTGTCGTCCAAGTTCGGGCGACGACGCATAGGCCCATCAATGACAATCTGACCCGACCGGTCAATGAACCTGGAGATAGCATGGAAACCGATTTCATACTTGCCACCCTTTTCAATCTCAGCGTCAATATCATCTTTACTCTGATTGCACTGGGCGTGGGGGTAGGCGCCCTACGGGTGATAGACCAGTACCTGCTCAAGTCAGTGGATATTGAGAAAGAGCTGAAAGCCAATAATTTGGCTGTGGCTATCTTTGCTTCGACGGTGCTGATTTTTGTGGCGCTGATTGTATCTTTTGGCCTCAAGGGTTAAAGGCGGGCCGCAGTGAGACTGTTTCGGCAGCTGTCGTTTTGGATAATAATCGCCTACATACTCCTGCGGCTGATGGGCCGGGATCCAGTAGACTCCCCATTGCAGCAGGAAATGGATCCGATACTGCGGCAGGCAATTGATCAGGCACTGCAACTCAGCGGCGAAATAAATCCAAAATTGGGTGGCTATGTGCAACCGCTCAAATTTGCCGACAACAGCCAGGTCGGACGGTTTTACGAAGCCGAAATGCAGCGCAGTATCGAACGTGATTACGCCGGCACGTTGCTGTGGGATTTAGGGCAGGATTTGCCCATGACCGTTACGGCAATTGGTGTTGATCGGCAGCATCATTTTGTCAATGCCTATCTCGAGGGATTTCAACCGTTCCGGACTGAACAGATCTGGGTACCCCTCTACACGATTGCCCACAAGCTCGTGTACCAGCGCGACCACGTGCAATACCCAGGGTTGCAGGATGTCTGGCAAAGTTCGCGGCAGGCTTTCTACAACACCCGTGGAGACTGTGAAGACCATGCCCTGATCCTGGCCGACTGGCTGATTTCTATGGGATACGATGCAAGGGTGGTCCTTGGCAGGGCCATGCGGGAAGGTCACGCCTGGGTAGTCGTCTTTCATGAGGGGAAGGAATTCCTGCTTGAAGCCACCAGCAAACGCAAGAAAGTGAACTGGAGTCTGTACCCGCTGGCCAGTTTGCAAACCGATTACCAGCCAGAACATATGTTCAACCGGAGGTTCTTCTGGACCAATCAGGGCAGTGCATTCACCACCCGTTACAGTGGTTATCAGTGGTTGAGGCAATCACGCTATAAACGCCGCTGACTACGCCAAGCCTTGGGTGTCGTTCACACCGACAGTACGGCGAGATGGCTTAGATGCCAGCGCCATGTTCTGCCGGGCCCCGAGGTAGCGGCCCTCTTCGAAGGCCTTGGGCAGATTCTGCGTGATGATCTGGGTAGCCACCAGCGCTTCCCGGTCAGTGTGTACGAACGCATTGGTCGACAAGAGGGCCTCGACCGCGTGGGTTAGCGCATCCATGCTAGTGGTCGCGGTAATTGCGGTTTCTTTTGGCCTGCCGCATGGCTTCGGATTCGCGGCTGTGTTACGCGATATCGGCCTGCCGCAAACCGAACTGCCGACAGCGCTGCTGTTTTTCAATATTGGCGTCGAATTCGGACAGATCCTGTTCGTTTTGACGCTGCTCGCCCGCTACTACTTGTTACGGCCGGCGTTTATCCGATTGCTTCGCTCTGCCAGGGATCACGAGGTGCAATCGCGGCCGGCTTCAGCCGAATACTTTCATAGAAGATCCAAGACCTAAAAATAATGCGATTTGGCCGGCTGCTTCACGCCCTGAGCCGCCCGTCACCCTGGCTAAGAGTGTACGGCTGGTAAGGGCTCGAAAGCAGCCCGTCGAGTGATAAACCACTCATTGACCGATTGATGTCACAACCCAAACCGGACATTGGCTGGTAGCCCGTTTCTCTCGGCGCAAGTTCTCGATATTTCGTCGAAACTCTTGTGAATTAATAGAGTTAATGAGATGCGTGTAAGCGAAGCAATCGCTGGTAACTCAGACGTTATTGTTGACTTTATTGCTGCGGAAGCGAGGGAAGCGGAAGGGCGCGGAGAAGAGGGGCTCTAGACGCGATTGTAAGGATCGAAGACGTCACCCACGAGTGCTGGTTCCTCAAGCGTCAAATCGTCTGAGCTTGCCGAATCCCGCAATAAATCCGCGCAGCGTTTCTGAATCTCGGCGAGCTTATGCGAAACGCTCGATTCTGAAAGCGGTATTGGGTTGTCGTCTTTTTCCATATTGTCATCCATGCTGGCACCCGTCTCTGTTTACAGACAGTTTACATATTTCGAACTATAGACACGGTATTCGCGAAAGTGCGTGAAGCGCATCACAATTTCTAGCCAAATCGGCCTATATTCGAGCTGATGTCAACTAAGGCTTGCCTACTGCAAGAAATCGACTGGTTTCTCTTGGAGGTTCTCTTCGCTCTAATACCTGAGCATCTTAGAGTCCTAGGTGAAGCCTGCGCCAAAGGCAGCCAGGAGCTGGGTTTGTCCACGCTGGATGGGATCGTCGCGGATCGCCATGTTGCCAATAGCTTAGTGTCGCGCCTTTTCACTGTCGTCCGCTTGTGGCCGAGGCTGTGTAAAAACTCCAACGTAAGAAAGTCAGTGGGAAGAGTGGTTGAAGAATCCGCCAAATGGACAACGTAAGTGGAGTGTACGATCGACAATATTCGGCAAGACAATCAGTCTGCGTTGAGCCGTCCCACAACACCGAAAATTCACCGAGTTTTTACACAGCCTCGGCCGATTGCAGACGGTCACCACTTCCCGAAAGCAGACATTCGAACGGCTGGATTTGGGAAAACCTGCTGTTAGGAACTTTATTCGACGTAATTATCAAGAATGCGATCGTTTGCGAAGCCGTTAAAAACTTTATCTAAGATATCGTTCGTGATGCCTCAGCTAAGTTATTGAATTATCGTTTACCTTGTTCGTAACTTTATTACGCACGACCAAGCACCCTCTGTTTCGTTTTCGCTTACTCCACAGTCACTGACTTTGCGAGATTCCTTGGCTGATCAATATCCGTACCTTTGAGTACGGCAACGTGATAAGACAATAGCTGCAGCGGAACCGTGTAGACAATTGGCGCGATAAGTCGATCCGCGTGCGGCATGGCAATTACTTTCATGCCGGGCTCCGCCTTTATTCCCGATTCGCGAT
>CAVXCW010000020.1:0-24125 GCA_963760325.1 uncultured Gammaproteobacteria bacterium
CTGAATGGACCGGCGGCCTGACAGAATTGCCTGCAGGCTATGTCGCAGGTGAACCGCTCGTTGACCCGTTTCCGGACGAGAAGCCGCTATTCACAATAACAGCGCAAAACTTCGAACAATATAAGGACAATCTTTCGGCAGGACAGATTGCGCTGCTGAAGCGGTATCCGGACACGTTCCGCATGCCGGTATACACAACGCATCGCACCGCAGCCTACCCCGACGATCTTTACGCAGCCATAAAGAAAGACGCGATTACGACCAAGACCACCGATGGTGGTAACGGTCTCGCCAACGTCGAATCGTATTGCCCGTTTCCAATTCCGACATCCGGCGTCGAAGTTATTTGGAATCATGTGCTTCGTTACAGAGGCGGTAGCGTAAAACGCAGCTACACGCAGATTCCCGTGCAGTCCAATGGCGCGTTCAGCCCGGTGGTGTTCGAGGACCAGCTCACATTCGCACAGTATCTCGACGGTGCACCCCCCAATCGCCTGTTCTACTACAAGCAGTCGATCAAGGCTCCACCACGCCTGGAAGGCGATGTGCTGCTTGTTCACGAGAACATCAACCAGGTTGCTGAACCACGTGGCGCCTGGGTCTACAACGCCGGGCAACGCCGTGTGCGTCGCGCGCCAGATGTTGCATACGATGGGCCAGGCAATGCTTCGGACGGCCTGCGAACGGCTGACGATCTCGACTTGTACAACGGCGCGCCCGATCGCTATGAGTGGAAACTAATCGGCAAGCAAGAACTCTATATTCCGTACAACTCCTTCAGGCTGGGCGACAAGAACCTCAAATACAAAGACATCGTGCTTGCCGGTCATATGAACCCCGATTACTTACGCTACGAGCTGCATCGTGTCTGGGTTGTCGAAGCGACCTTGAAAGAAGGTCAGCGCCACATTTATGCCAAGCGTACCTTCTATGTTGACGAGGATACCTGGCAGATTACGGTTGCCGATCTATATGACGGTCGCGGCGAAATGTGGCGCGTCAAGGAGTCGCACAACAATATCCACTACCAGGTCAGCGTACCCTGGTATACGGCTGAGACCTCTCATGACCTGATCTCCGGCCGACACCTGCCGATCGGGCTGGGTAACGAGTTGAAAGGTTACCAGTACAATTGGGACTACAAGGTCAAAGAGCGCGATTACACACCGGCCGCGCTGCGCCGGTCAGGCGTTCGATAGCACATCAGTTAGGGGGGGGGTTCGGTCATCATACGTTCTGATGCATTAAAGAGAACATGCCGTGAGCGGACGATTGCCGTGCACTTGTCGGCACTGCTGTTTGTCATCGCCGGGTACGCAATTGCAGATGAAGGCAAGGCGGCCAGCTTCGTTACGCTCCCGGCGATTCAAACCGAGTCCGCACAGACGAGCCTGTTGCTCGACGCGGTTACAAGCGGCGAACGCGTTCTGGTCGTCGGGGAACAGGGACATATCCTGTATTCCGACGACAACGGCTCGAGTTGGACCCATGCTGACGTGCCGGTGTCGCTCGCGATCACCGCGGTGGCATTCGGGAGCCCCGGTCAGGCCTGGGCCGCCGCACACGATGGCTTTTTATTACAGTCAACGGACAACGGTGCAAGCTGGCAAATAAAACTGACAGGCATCGACGTCGCACGCCTGTCAGTGGCTGCGGCTGAGGAACGGGTTAAGTTTCTCGAAGCGGCGCTGGAACAAGCGACGCCGGAAACCCAGGAAGATCTGGAGTGGGCGCTTGACGATGCGACGTTTGCTGTCGATGACGCAACAGCGGCGATAGAAGAAGGGGTTACCACGCCGCTCCTGAACGTGTGGTTCGCGAACGAAAATGACGGCTACGCCATGGGTGCCTATGGCGTCTTCCTGCATACGTCGGATGGCGGATCAACGTGGAGCCTGGACTCAAACCGGCTGGACAACCCGGACAAGTATCATTTGTACGGCATGACGCGCAGTTCAGCCGGAGCACTGCTCGTGGCCGGCGAAGCCGGCACCCTGCTTCGTTCCCAGGATCGCGGTCAGACCTGGCAACGACCGGAATCGCCTTACCAGGGCTCCTTTTTTGGCACTGTTGCGGCCGCCGATGGCAGCCTGCTCGTGTTCGGACTCAAAGGCAATGTCTTCCGTTCCGTTGACGATGGCGCGACCTGGTCCGTAGTTGATACCGGTGATCAACGAACACTTTTGGCCGGAATGACGCGGGCTGATGGCACGATTGTCCTCGTGGGTTCAGCGGGCGCCGTGCTTTCGAGCGATGACAACGGCAGCAGCTTTAGAACTATCCCGACGACCGGAAACAGAGTCTACAGCGGTGTTACGGGGACCGCCGATGGCAGGCTTCTACTTGTAGGTTTTGGCGGCGTATCGTCAATTGACAGTAACGCAGCGTCCGGGGGTCGTCATGACTGAATCAGTGAACAATCAGACTGGATTGTCGGGTCAGGAGCGTCCACCGATAGCTGAGCGTCTTCTGTTTGAACACAGAATTCCCGTCATCATCGTTTTCGTTTTGTTGACCGTGTTTTTTGCTTCGCAGGCTTTGCAACTCAAGCCGGACGCCAGCTTCGAAAAGATGATTCCCACCTCGCATCCCTACATCCAGAATTACCTCGACAACAAGGCCGACCTTGCGAGTCTCAGTAATTCGATTCGAATTATCGTAGAGACGACGGACGGCGACATATTCGATAAGGAGTTTCAGGAAGCTCTGCGCCTCATCAACGACGAAGTTTTTTACATCCCAGGCGTTGACCGATCCGGCTTGCAGTCGATCTGGACGCCCAACGTGCGCTGGAATGAGGTCACTGAAGAAGGTTTTCGCGGCGGTGCTGTCATTCCGAACGGATACGATGGCTCAGAACAGTCACTTGATCAGCTTCGCGCCAATATTCTGCGCTCGGGCCAGGTCGGCCGTCTGGTCGCCAATAATTTCAAATCGTCAGCGATCATTGCACCACTAACCGACATTAATCCGGAAACCGGTGAAAAACTCGACTACCGAGATTTTTCAAGAAGTATTGAGAAACTGGTTCGTGATAAGTACGAGACCGACACTATCAAGATCCACATCACGGGTTTCGCCAAAGTCGTCGGTGACCTGATTGAAGGCGCCACTTTGGTTGCGCTCTTTTTCGGTGTTGCGCTCGTAACTACCCTTGTGTTGTTGGCCGTGTACTCGCGATGCATTTTCGCGACGCTGGTGCCGGTAACCTGTTCAACAATCGCCGTGATCTGGCAGCTGGGTCTGCTGCACACGCTCGGTTTCGGCCTCGACCCCTACTCCATGTTGGTTCCGTTCCTCGTGTTTGCGATCGGTATCAGTCACGGCGTGCAGATCATCAACAACATCGCGGTGCGTTTCTTTTTTGGCGCTGGTCCCTTCTGGTCCGCGAGGCGCGCTTTTCGAGCGCTCTACATTCCGGGACTTGTTGCCCTGGTGAGCGACGGCATCGGTTTTCTTACACTCATGGTCATTGAAATACCGGTAATCCAGGAATTGGCTATGACGGCCAGCATCGGTGTTGCTGTATTGATATTCACCAACCTGGTGTTGATGCCGGTATTGATGTCCTATACCGGCCTGGCGAATTCCTGCCTGCGCTTTCTGCATCGCAAACAGGCTAAGCCGTCGAAACTCTGGCCGTTCATCGCGAACTTCGCGAAACCGCCTTTTGCTCCTGTTGTGATTTTTGTCGCCATAGCATTGTTCGGTTTTGGGTTTTATGGCAGCAAGGACCTGAGAATCGGCGACCTGGACCCGGGCGCCCCGGAGCTACGGGCCGACTCCCGCTACAATCTGGACAATGCATTCCTGACAGAAAATTTCACGACCAGCACCGACGTGTTCGTGGCAATGATCCAGACACCGCCACAGCAATGTGGCGAGTACGCGACCGTGGCTGCCGTCGACCGATTCCAGGAAGTGATGAAAGACACGCCCGGCGTCCAGTCCGCTGTATCGCTTGTCAATATTTCCAAGCGCGCGATCATGGCGATGAACGAGGGTAACCCGAAGTGGCATACCTTGAGTCGCAATCGATACATCCTGAACAATTCGCTCGCTATGGTACCAAGCAATCTGATGAACACCGATTGCAGCATGGCGCCAATTCTCATTTTCCTGAATGATCACAAGGCTGAAACCCTGCAAGAGGTCATCCAGGTTGCTGAGGCTTTTGCCGCTGAGTACAACAGTGACGACATCGACCTGGAGCTTGCCGCAAGCGACAGTGGTTACATCAGATTCGTTCTTGCCGCCGGCAACGCCGGTATCGAATCGGTCACCAATATTGTGATCGGTAAGGCGCAATACCAGATGCTGGCACTCGTGTACGGTGTCGTCAGCTTTCTGGTATTTCTGACGTTCCGATCATGGCGCGCCGTTGTCTGCATCATCGTGCCATTAGCTTTGACTTCAGTGCTCGGACAGGCGTTGATGGCTTTCCTGGGCATCGGCGTGAAAGTTGCGACCCTTCCCGTGATAGCCCTGGGCGTCGGGATCGGTGTCGACTATGGCATCTATATCTACAGCAAGATGGAGACGTACCTGAAGCGAGGCATGTCTGTGTATGAGGCGTACTTCAAGACACTGCACACAACGGGTATGGCCGTCGCTTTCACCGGGTTCACTTTGGCGATCGGTGTCGGCACCTGGATTTTCTCTGCCATCAAATTCCAGGCGGACATGGGGCTGATGCTGACATTTATGTTCCTGTGGAACATGCTTGGCGCGTTGTTGTTGTTACCTGCGATAGCACACTACCTGATCAGGCCCGTGGCAGAGCAAGACTAGGCGAATCTCCAGAACCGAAATCGACCCGACTGCTGGTCTGCGCTCAGACGATGGGCTTTTGACGCGGTGGTCTGGCGTGGTGCCTTCCGGAACACAATCGCTTCGGACTTACGCCTGCAACGTACGCTCAACTAACGGCTTGTAACGATCGGCGAACTTCTCCAGGGCAAGGCGTGTCTTTGAAAGATGGGAATCGTTCATGGGCAGTGACAGGAAAAGGTCGCCCCGACCACAGAGGAGCACGCCGTCGAGAAGCAGTTCCATGTGTAGCAGCGGACGCAGGGAACGGCATCCGGCGCTGATGTCGGACGGTCTTTTCGTTGGTTCGCTCGAAAAGTGAACTGCGATCATTGAGCCCATTCCATTCGCATACATCGGCACGGCTTTCGATGCGAACATATCGTTGAGGGAGAGCCGAAACGCCTCAGACCATTCGAGAAATTCCGCGGCACGCTTCGGCGTGTAAATCTTGCTCAACGCAGCGCAGCCGGCCGCCATCGAACAAACGTTGTTGTTGAAGGTGCCAGCGTGGGCGAGGCTGCCATCCAGTCTCGGGTTGTAGTGCGCCATGACCTCAGCACTGCCGCCAAACGCGCCCGTCGGAAGCCCCCCACCTATGAATTTACCCAGCGTCGTCAGATCAGGTTCGATGCCCAGCATTCCCTGCGTGCCCGCCGGGCCGAGACGGGCTGTCTTAACCTCATCGAAAATAAGCAGGGCGCCGACCTCTTTGGTCATTTGCCGCAGCATTTTCAGGAATTTTCGATTGCCCTGGATATTTCCGCCGGCGCCCAGGATCGGCTCGACAATCACGGCTGCAAGTTCTTGGCCTTCGCTGCGGATCCGTTCGGCGGTGCCCTCAATGTCATTGTAATCGGCCAGCACGAAATCGAACGGCACGTTAAGCGCGCAACGGCCACCGATAAATTTTATGACTCCGCCATGGTAGGCATCATTGAAGGCAAGCAGCCTGTTGCGGCCGGTTACGACTCGCGCCGTGGTCAATGCCATGATATTGGCTTCAGTACCTGAATTACAGAACCTGACCTGCTCAAGAGACGGGAAACGCTCGCACAACAATCCCGCGAGCTCTCGTTCGTATGCGGTTGGCGCGCCCATGGCGATACCGCTGTCGAGCGCCTTGTGTATCGCCGCCTTGATGATTTCATCCGAATGACCGAACAGCGCGGCGGAATACTCGCCCACCATGTCGATGTATCGATGACCGTCCAGGTCCGTTAGTTCGGCGCCTTCCCCTTTGAGCATCGTCAGGGGGAAAGGCTCAAAATGAAGAACCGTTCGCGTGTTGCCGCCGGGTAAATAGCGTGCAGCGTTCTCATCCGCCTCCTGGCTCAGGGGGTTTGCAGACGTGTAGCGCGAGCGAGCGTCTTCAATTGCGTGATTGAGTGCGTCCATTTTCTTGGTGCCTATGCCAGTGACTCAAGGACCAGCGCAATACCCTGGCCAACGCCGATGCACATCGTGCAAAGCGCCAGCTTGCCGCCACCCTGCTGCAGTTGATCCAGGGCCGTTATCGCGAGCCGCGCGCCACTCATTCCCAGCGGATGGCCCAATGCTATCGCACCGCCCCGGGTATTAATTCTCGGGTCGTCATCGGCCAGCCCCAGCTGCCTTGTGCAAGCGAGTGCCTGGGCGGAAAAGGCTTCGTTGATTTCGAGTACATCGAAGTCATCCAGGCTCATGCCCAGTCGATCCAGCAATTTGTTGGTCGCCGGAACCGGACCGATGCCCATGATCCGTGGTGGCACACCGGCGACGGCCATGCCCAGAACACGTGCTCGGGGCTTGAGGTTATGGCGCTTGACGCCCGCATCCGATGCAAGCAGCAGGGCCGCTGCGCCGTCGTTGATACCGGAGGCATTACCTGCAGTGACAGTGCCCCCAGGAAACAGCGGTTTCAGCTGTGCGAGTTTCGAGAGTGAAGTCTCGCGTGGATGCTCATCCGTATCGACCAGCAGCGGATCCTTTTTGCGTTGCGGGACGCTGACCGGTGTAATCTCCGCGGCAAGGCGGCCATCCTGTTGGGCCGCCGCCGCTTTCTCCTGGCTCCACAGCGCGAACTGGTCCTGGTCTTCACGGCTGATCGACAGTTCATTGGCAAGGTTTTCCGCCGTCTGTGGCATGACGTCCGTGCCGTACTGCGCTTCCATTCGTTTGTTGACGAATCGCCACCCCATGGTGGTGTCGTACATTTTCGGTGTGCGTCCGAAAGCCGATTCGGCTTTGCCGATGACGAACGGCGAACGCGACATGCTCTCGACCCCGCCAGCGATCATTAGGTCGCCTTCACCCGACCTTATCGCGTTGGCGCAACTGCCTACGGCGTTTAGCCCCGAGCCACACAATCGGTTGATCGTGCAGGCCGGCACGTCCTGCGGCAGACCGGCCAACAGGCTGCTCATGCGAGCAACGTTGCGATTGTCTTCACCAGCCTGGTTGGCACAACCGAGCATCACGTCATCGATGGCGGCCCAGTCGATGCCCGGATTGCGCTTCATCAATGCGACTATCGGTATCGCACCGAGATCGTCGGTGCGAACAGAGGAGAGGCTTCCGCCATAACGTCCAACGGGCGTCCGGATGCCATCAATCAGGAATACGTCAGTCATTTTTTCTGTCCTTGACGTCGAGCGGCTGGTTGGTTGGCAGAATGGGTGCTCCGGTTCTTTGTTGCACCTCTTCAAATGTGACGCCGGGCGCCAGCTCGACCACCTGGAACCCATCCGGCGTTACATCAACCACCGCGAGGTTGGTGAAAATGCGAGACACAACGCCTGGCCCTGTCAGCGGGTAGCTGCACGTCTCAACCAGTTTCGGTTCGCCGGTCTTGGTTGTGTGCTGGGTAATCACGTAAATGCGTTTCACGCCTTGCACCAGGTCCATAGCACCGCCAACCGCCGGAATGGCGTCCGGCGCACCGGTGGACCAGTTCGCAATATCGCCGTTTGCCGCCACCTGCATGGTGCCGAGAACACAAACGTCTATGTGTCCGCCACGAATCATGCTGAAGCTGTCAGCGTGGTGGAAATAGGCAGCACCGGGTAGTGCCGTTACGTATTTCTTGCCGGCATTCATCAGGTCCAGGTCGCGGTCCTCCTCTGCGGGTGGTGGCCCCATGCCGAGCATCCCGTTCTCGGTGTGATAGATGAACTCACGGCCTTCGGGCACGAAACGTGTCACCAGTTCCGGAATGCCTATGCCCAAGTTGACGTAGGAGCCGTCGGGTATGTCCATGGCGGCTCGTGCCGCCATTTGTTCTCGTGTCCATCCAGTGCTCATGGGTAGCTCCTTCCCGCGGCAATGAGCGTGTCCTCGTGGACCGGGTGGGAAACCTCGACAATGCGGTCCACAAAAATGCCAGGCGTGACAACGTGCTCGGGATCGATGTCGCCTCGCGGCACCAGTCTTTTCGTTTGCACGATAGTTGTTGTCGCCGCCATGCACATCAGCGGGCAGAAGTTGCGGCCGGTCTTGTTGAACGTAAGATTGCCCAGCGGATCGGCGACCTCGCTTTTTACTAACGCAAAATCGGCCTTGAGCCACGGTTCCATGACGTATGTGCGCCCTTCGAGTTCGCGTTGCTCTTTGCCTTCAGCCAGGATGGTGCCAACGGTTGTCGGCGTGTAGAAGGCCGGTATTCCCGCGCCTGCCGCACGGATGCGTTCTGCGAGTGTGCCCTGCGGCACGATCTCGAGCTCGATCTTTCCTTCCCGGTACAAGCTTGGGAATACTTTGGACTGGCTGGATCTCGGAAAGGAACAGATCATCTTGCTGACCTGGCCGTTGCCAATCAACGCCGCCAGTCCCACCTCGCCGTTGCCCGTATTGTTGTTGATCACGGTAAGGCCGGTTGCGCCATGATCGATCAACGCGTGAATCAGTTCGACGGGGCTGCCCGAGGCGCCGAATCCACCAATCATCACAGTAGCCCCGTCCGGTATATCGGCTACTGCAGCTGCGACCGATGCGTATTTCTTGTCAATCACGTGTTACTACTCCTGCCGTATAACGAAGACTTACAGGAACACCTCTGTTTCCTCCCAGAGTGCCTCGATGCGGTCGATACGATTCGTCGCGACGTCCTGAAGGTCTCTTGCAACCCGCGCAACGAGCAACTCGCACATCGCAACAACGGGCACCGAACTGTCAAACGGACCGATAGCGGGAACGTCGATCTGAACCCAGGTATCAGCCAACTCCACCAAGGGCGATAACGGACTATCGGTAATCGCCACGATGGTAACTCCGGCGTCGGCGAAGACGCGTGCGGCGGTTGCGACCTGCTTCCTGTAACGAAAAAAGTCGAACACCACGACCGTGTCTCGCGGCCCCGCATCGCTCAGGTCGATACCAAACGAATGCTCCTCGAGAGCACGTACGCCGGGCCGTACCATGGACAGGCCGCTATGTAACGCGTGAGCGCCCGCCTGCGAGGTTTCTCCCGATAGAATCCAGACGTTCTCGGCACGTGCGACAGGTTCGGCGAGTTCCGCCAGTCGATCGCCTTCCAGCGCATCAAACACGGACGAAATAGCGTCGTTGATCGCAACGCGTGCCGGTACCGCCGTTTCGCCATCGCTTCTGATCCGCTCGCTCGGGCGTGAGAGACGATGGGACAAATCACGGCGGACGTGTTGTTGCAGCTCCGTGTAGCCACCGAATCCGAGCTTTGTGGCGAAGCGAACAATGGACGGGCGGCTCGTGCCCACACGGCCGGCCAGGTCGGAAACCGTGCCGAATGCCAGCAGAGTAGGCTCGGCAAGCACGGCCTCCGCGACGCGGCGCTCCGTGGGGGTCAGCTCGCTGCTGACCGCGGCGACCAGGTCCAGGGTGGATGTCGCTGGGTCCCGTTTGTTCATATTGTTACATTATCACAAATTGATCGGTCAATGTGTTACATTAGCCCCCATTGGCAGCATCAATTTGAGGTGTGACGTGGCGACAACCGGCAGATACGTACCAACGGACAGGGAAAAGGCTTTCCAGAGCACCATCGAGAATCCGAAATACGAGCGGGACATCATCATCGGCCTGAAACCGTTTTTCGAGGACACTGCGCCTGATGCCATCAAGGGGTTCTACTCCAAGGATGAACTCTCGGCATTACTGGAGCTCAGGGATACGGAGCGCGACGTAGAGAATCGCATGCCGGTGAAGATGACCCGCCACTTTTACGAGATGGCACAAGACAGCATACCGCTGCAAAATCTCGTCAAGGCCAATCCGGACGAAACGCTGAACCTGGCTGGATCCGAAGATCCGGGTCACCAGATGGACTTTGCACCGGTCGAGGGGCTACTGCACAAGTACGAGATGGGCCTGTTGTACGCGGTGTCCACCTGCTCTGCACACTGCCGCTTCTGCTACCGCGAAGAGCTGATCAGCCAGAAAGAAGTTGAACGCCAGGACGGCACGGTCGCCAAGAAAGGCCTGGCGAAAATTAAAGACGTTACCGATTACATCCGCGCGCACAACCAAATCGTTGCGGCGAACGGAGGCCTGCATCCGGAGACGGGTCGCGAAAAACTCAGGGAAGTGCTGTTGTCCGGCGGCGACCCGATGGTGCTGCCCAATCGCAAGATTGCAGCGTGGATTTCCGCACTCGCCGAAGCAGGCGTGGAGTCGATTCGTCTCGGCACCAAGGAGATGTCGTTTCATCCGAAGCGTTTCGATGAGGCTTTCCTGTCGATGATGGACAACTTTCACGAGAGTTATCCGGAGGTTGGTTTCCGCTTGATGATTCACTTCAATCATCCCGATGAATTTCTCCTCAAGGGCCCCGACGGTGCCTATCTCAGAAACCCGAACGGCTCGCTCAAGTGGCATGACGACACTCGAATTGCTATGGAGGGAATCACATCCCGTGGTTGGATCAATGTCGAGAACCAGGCGCCGATCATCAAGGGAATTAACGACGACTCTGATGCGCTCAGAGTGATGCAACGCGCCCTGTACCGGGTCGGCGTCGGCAACCATTACTTCTTTTGCGGCAGGGACATTGTTGCGTACCGGCACTTCAACGTGCCGATCGAAAAGGTATGGAACCTCCTCAACGAATCCCAGAAGGGACTGTCTGGCGTTGAAACACATGCGCGCCTGTCAATTACGCACTACAAGGGTAAGACCGAGGTGGCGGCGGTCACCAATCAACCCATTCCCGGTGTTCCGGGAACCGAGAACGGCGTCGTGATCTTCAAGATCCTGCGCAATGCACTGGACGCCCCGGACCGTGGCAAAGTCTGTATCGTCGGACGCAATCCGGATGCTATCTGGTTTGACGATTACGAAGACCGCGTCATCTACGACGAAGCCGGCCTCTTCGACTACACGCGAGTAGACAAGAAAACGATCGAGGTCGAAGGATCCGTTGACGTCGCTGTCGGAGCCTGAGCATGCCATCGACGTTGATTGGTGGCGCACGCAATTCGCCGAATTCAACACATCTACAACGGGAGAGACGCATGCGCGCCATCGTAATTGCTGTCCTGCTTGGCCTTCTGGCATCGACTGCCGCCGCAGAAACACGTCTGCTCAGATTCCCGGACCTGTACGGAGAGTCGGTGGTCTTCACGTACGCCGGTGATCTGTGGCTGGCCAATACGGACGGTACGAATGTCCGGAGGCTGACCTCGCACCCGGGTCAGGAGCTTTTTGGCCGCTTCTCCCCGGATGGCCAGCATATTGCGTTTACGGGTCAGTATGACGGCGGGGAACAGGTTTACGTAGTCCCTGTCACCGGGGGCGAACCAACGCGCCTGACCTGGTACCCGTCCGAGGGGCCGCTGCCTGCACGCTGGGGCTATGACCACCAGGTCTACGGCTGGACCCCGGATGGCGAGGCCGTGCTGTTCCGGTCCGTTCGCGAAGGATTCGGTCTGACGGACTCACGACTTTACGCGGCGAAGTTGTCGGGCGGGTTGCCCGAAGCGCTGCCGATGGTTATTTCAGGGGCCGGCGCGCTATCCCCCGACGGCGACCGGATTCTGTTTTCGCCACTATTCCGCGACTTCCGGACCTGGAAGCGCTACCAGGGCGGCTGGGCACAGGATCTTTATATCTTCGAACTCGACGGATCGGGATCACGAAACATTACCGACAACATACGCACGGACCGCGATCCGATGTGGATGGAAGACGGCATCTTTTTCGTATCCGACCGCGACGACTACCTGAATATTTACGCCTACGATCTCAGCAACAATCAAACGCGCCAGCTTACCCGACACCAGGGCCTTGACGTGCGCTGGGCGAGCGACGACGGGTCGCATCGGATCGTTTACGAACTGGATGGCGCTCTGCATATACTCGACGTCCGTAACGGTAACGACCGTCAGCTCGCAATCAATGTGCCGGCGGATACGGGCTTCGAGCTGGGCGAGCAGGTCAAGGTCGCCAAACACCTCGAAAGCTTTGACGTAAGCCCGAACGGCGAGCGTATTCTCTTGGCCGCAAGGGGAGAAGTATTTTCGGTGCCCGTCGAGCACGGCGTATCTCGCAACCTGACAAACAGCGCCGACGCTCACGAACGGGAAGTCGCCTGGTCCGCCAAAGGCGATCGCGTCGCCTGGATATCGGACGCGAGTGGTGAAGAAGAAATATACGTTGGCGACCACCTGCAGCAAACGCCGGCAACGGGAGTGACTTCCGATTCGGCGACGCGACTCTACAACCCGCTGTTTTCCCCGGATGGAAGCAGAATCGCTTACGGCGATGCGGAAGCGAGAATCTTCGTCGTAGACAGCGACGGCCGCAACAAGCGAGAGGTCGCAAATGATCCCGGATTTCCTCAGCACGATTTTTCCTGGTCGCCCGACTCGCGCTGGCTCGCATATTCCATGGACAATCCGAACGGCTACCGGTCGCTGTATATCTGGGACAGCAAATCAGGCAAGTCACAACGCGTTACCGACGAGATGTTCAGCGCGTACAACCCGGTATTCGCGCCGGGCGGCGAGCAACTCTACTTCTTGTCGGATCGGATGTTCGCGCCTCAGATCGACCTGCTGGAGTGGAACTACGCAAACAACCGGAGCACCGGCGTCTACGCACTGATGCTGACTTCAGCGGCCGAGAATCCGTTCGCCCCGCGGAACCTGGAAGGGGTGCCGGAGGACAAGGACGAAGATAAAGGCGAAGAAGACAAACCGGATGCGGTGAAGGTAAGCATTGAATTCGACGGCCTGGCTACCAGGGTCGCCCGCGCACCGATCGACTTCGACAATTTCGGCGGCCTGTCGGCCTCCGATGAACACCTGCTTTTCGTCGCCAACCCGGCATTCTTTTACGGCCGCGACATCGAGCCCGGTTCGGAGCTGCGCGCCTATTCCCTGGCAGACAGGGAGGTGTTTACCATTGCGAAGAAGGTCGACGAGTATGCACTCGCGAAGTCTGCAAACCAGGTTATCGTGGCCCAGGAGGGCGTGCTCAGCCGATTTGACATTAAGAAGGATGAGCAGGAGGCCAAGAAAGCCGATCTCGACAGCCTGACGGCGCGACGTGTGCGCTCTTTGGAGTACGCACAAATATTCGACGAGGTCTGGCGCCGCTACCGCGATCACTTCTACGTCAGGAACATGCACGGCTATGACTGGGCCGCACTGCGCGATCGCTATCGGCCTCTTCTCGAGTACGTAGCGCATCGAGCAGATCTGAACTATCTGATTGGCGAAATGATCGCTGAGCTGAACGTCGGACACGCCTACATCGAAGGAGGCGACATCGCGACCACGGAACGATCGAGCGATGCGCTGCTGGGAGCGACATTCGAACTGGATAGTTCGGCTGGCTTGTACCGTATCGGCGCGACCTACGCCGGCCAGAATGAGGAAGACAAGTATCGCTCGCCACTGACCGAACCCGGCATAGACGCCAATGCTGGCGACTACGTGCTCGCCATCAACGGACGCGCGCTGACTGCCGATATCAACCCATATTCGCTCCTCAAGGGCCAGGGCGGGCGCCTGCTGGAGCTGACGCTCGCCGACGACGCCCGAGGGAAAGACCGGCGCACTGTGCTCGTCAAGCCGATTGCCAGTGAAAACGATCTGCTGTACCTGAAATGGGTGAACAGGAATCGGGATTACGTCGCGCGGCAGACCAACGGCAAGATCGGCTACCTGCACATCCCCGACATGGGCGCAGCCGGCATTTACGAGTTCACGAAGTGGTTCTACGGTCAGATTCGAAAGCAGGGAATGATCATTGACGTGCGCGGTAACGGCGGCGGCAACGTTTCTCAGATGGTGATCAACCGTCTCGCCCGCCGCCTCGTTTTCATGGGTTATGACCGCGGCGTCGACAACCTCGACACCTATCCGAACGTTGTATTCACCGGGCCAATGGTCGCGCTACTGGACGAAGATTCGGCGTCCGATGGCGACATCTTCCCCGCCGCCTTCCAGGCGCTGGAACTCGGCCCGCTGATCGGCAAGCGGAGCTGGGGTGGCATCATCGGCATTACCAACCTGGGCCCGCTGATGGACGGTGGCACGGTATATGTGCCGCAGTTCGCGACGGCGTCGACCAGCGGTGCATGGGCGATCGAGGGTGTCGGCGTTAATCCGGACATCGAGGTCGACAACCCGCCGGATGCCGTGCTGCGAGGCGAGGACGCGCAGCTCGATCGGGCGATTCAGGAAACTATGCAACGGCTTCAGACTCAGCCGGGAACATTACCGCCCCGGCCGGCGGATCCTGTAAAAACGCCGGGCAACCAGTAAGCATGTGGGGCGGCACTGCCCGCCCCGCTGCCTCCTCTGCGGCGTTTCGCAAATGACTAAACCGACAAAAGCTGCGCTTCTTTCAGGCCTGATTTTTCCGGGGATCGGGCACGTTTTTCTGAAGCACTACCTGCGCGGCTCAATACTGATGCTGCCGGCGCTAGTGGCGTTGTCTGCAATCGTCAAGGTCGCATTTCAACAGGCGCAAGCAATTGTCGATCGCGTTGTCAGCGGGGAAGTTCCCCTTGAGACAGTAGCTATTTCAAAACTGGTTGCTGAATCCCCTAACGATTCGGACAGCCTTATGTCGAGTATTTCTGTGTTCGTCTTCGTTGCGTGTTGGCTGATCGGAATCATCGACTCCTACAGAATCGGCGCTGCGCTGGAAAAGCAGAATAGCGCTTGATACCGACCCCCGCCGCTGTGAGGCTGGATATCCTTCCTGGCAATGCCGACCGAAACAAAGCATCAGGCAGTAGCCAGGCAAACGTATCAGTCTGTTTCTACGACTCGATGCCTGATCAGGCGGCTGGCATAATCGAGGTTGTCATGGATAACCCAATACTCAAGGCCGAACGGAAGTCGGCGCTGGCCATCCAACCGCCCGGCAACCCCGACGGTAAGGGCCTCAATGGGTTCATGCTCGACTGGCACCACACAGATCCGCGCGGTGTGGTCGCAAAGCCGCAGCGCCAGGTTCTTGCCGAGTTCTTCACATCGATGCTCGTGCTCTCCGCACACTTTAAATACAGGCCGTCGATCGGCGTCGATAACTACCTGTACTGGGTGGACGACGGCTGGAACCTTAGCCTCATCGCACCTGGCGAATGGTCGCAGGAAAGACGCGCTGGTTTTGCCGGGACGTGTGTACTGCAACGCGACATGACCTGGACGATTGCTCCGTCCGACCTGCTCGCAGAAGACAACTCGGTGTCCGACGCGATTGGCCGATTCTATGATGCTTTCGCAGAGACGCTGGATACCGAGCTTACGCTCGAAGAGATACTGCCGTTTTACGTCGGCAGGCTTCCTTACTACCAGCGTCTACATGCCAGCGCCCTGAGCCGCTCGATACGCGCCGCTGTGACACTGGGCGATCAGGCATCAATTAGTTGCCGGCAGTGGTACGTACTGCTTCCCCATCAGAAAAATGGTTTGCTGGCTTACAGGGGCTGAGCGGTTGTACCTGGCACCATTTTCGCTGTTTTTTGGATTACTGCTGATGACTTTTCCCGGCCCGACAATCGCTGCCTCGAATTCTGATCCACAGGAAGAACGCTTGATCACCGACTTCACCTCGATCGGCTCCGACCTGGGCTGGTATGTGCTGAACGATAACGTGATGGGAGGACGGAGCGAGGGCGACTTCGAGCAAGAACAAGGCGAACTCATCTTCACCGGCCGCACGAACACGAACGGTGGCGGTTTCAGCTCGATCCGTACAAAACCCTTGCAGCTGGATTTATCGAATTTCGCGGGAATCCAATTACACGTCAGGGGCGATGGCCGTCGCTACACGTGGCGGTTGGCAACCGCCGCGCGCTGGCGTGGCGAGCCGGTCAGTTACTGGGCTGATTTCGAAACTCGCAACGACACATGGATCACGGTCAACATTCCCTTCTCCAGCTTCATTCCAAGGTACCGGGGGTATCAGCTGGATGGACCCGCGCTCGATCCCGGACAAATCACCGGCATGGGCCTGATGATCTACGACAAGCAGGATGGCCCGTTTGAATTGCGCCTGGCCAGCGTACACGCCTATTCGGCTGAGACCCCTTTTACGCTCTCACAGTACCAATGGAAAAGACGCGTTCTCGTCGTCAGCGCCCCGACCGACGATGACAGGAATTTGATACAACAGCGAGAGGAATTGGCATT
Organism: uncultured Gammaproteobacteria bacterium; assembly: GCA_963760325.1. Lineage (GTDB taxonomy): Bacteria > Pseudomonadota > Gammaproteobacteria > Steroidobacterales > Woeseiaceae > UBA1847. The sequence goes on from CAVXCW010000020.1 coordinate 16,410, forward strand.
AACGGCTGAAGAATTCGCGAGCCGCGACATGGCACTCGTAACCTTGCTGGACGATGCGGTTTCTACAGCCGAGGACCGCGAGTTGACCACCGAGGAAGCGACCAAAGCGCGCGCGGCGCTGGCCCTTCAACCCGGATCGTTCGCCCTGAGGCTGATCGGCAAGGATGGCTCAATCAAGTTATCCCGCGAAAGCGCCACGCCGACGGCAGAGATCTACGCCCTGATCGACACCATGCCGATGCGGCGGAAAGAAATCCTCGAACGCTAGCGCAGGACAGGCCTTTAATGATTCGCCGATTACACGACACTACATATGACCCGGAGTAAGCACTATGGCCGAGCGCAGTAACGCACAGATCATTTTCGCGATCGCCATTACGATCGCGATAGGCACACTCATGTCATTGGCGGGTAGCGATGGCGGCGACCGTGTCGGTGCTTTGCCGGTATTTGCGCTGTGCGGCGCGTTGGCGTTCGCAATCAACTGGCTGGCCTTCATCCCCGCGGCGCTAAAACGGACGGAGCACTATTACGACCTTATCGGCGGCATCACTTACGTCACCGTTACGGTAGTCGCCGTGCTCCTGTCCAGCAAACTCGACCTGCGTGCGACGCTGGTGGCCGCGATGATCATGGTCTGGTCGCTGCGGCTGGCAACATTCCTGTTCCTGCGTATTTCGAAAAGCGGCCGCGACAGCCGCTTCGACGATATCAAGAACCGGCCGCTGCGATTCTTCATGGCGTGGACCATACAGGGCCTGTGGGTACTACTGACCGCGGCGGCCGCGCTGGCCATTATCACAGGCGGCGTGCGGATGCCGCTTGGGGCTGTCGGCACCGCCGGTATTATTATCTGGGCGATCGGCATGCTCATCGAGATCGTCGCGGACCGGCAGAAGTCCAGGTTCAAAGACAATTCAGACAACGACGGGAAATTCATCAACGTCGGCCTGTGGGCCTGGTCTCGCCACCCGAATTATTTCGGAGAGATCGTACTGTGGACAGGAATGGCGATCGTAGCGCTGCCGGTGCTGCACGGCTGGCAGTGGGCCACGCTGATCTCGCCGGTGTTTGTGGCATTTCTGCTGATAAAAGTCAGCGGCATCCCGCTACTGGAAGAAAGAGCCGACAAGCGTTGGAGCGGCCAGGACGATTACGAGGAATACAAGCGCAGAACGCCGGTGCTGATCCCGAAGCCACCGACCCTGCAGGCTTAGAGCAGGATAATCAGGTCGGCGTACTTCTTTCATGAGAAATGTACTCTGACGCCCTGTGCCAGCTCTTGATCGAGAGCCTATGTGGCACGCCGTAGCGCAACAACTGGCATCGGGATCGAAGTACCGTTTGCTCGATGACGAGACGCCGTTGCCATTTCGCAAGCTGATTCGATTACTCGAAAACGACGACGAGTTTGCTGCCTGGCACACGCGACTGCTGGCGGCACGCGGCGAAGACCGTGTACGAAAATATTTCGTCTGCGCCGCGGTGATTGAGCACGGCAGGCCTTGGTGTCGCATGGGTGCATGTTCGCCTTGATACACGACCGAAGTACTACCACCACGTTCCGTACACGCGTTACGCTCACGAGCCAAACCTGGCGATTGTGATAAGCGTTACGGGGATCACCCGTCTCGAGTAATGGCAGACGACGTCTTCAGGTAAGATCTGCTGGAATGCCAACCAACGTCACACCCGAATACAAGAAAGCCGAGGAAGCCTACCGCAAGGCGCGCGAGCCCCGGGAGCGATTGGATTGCCTGCGGGAGATGTTCAGGACTATCCCCAAGCACAAGGGCACGGAGCACCTGCAGGCCGATATCAAGACCCGTATCAAGCAGCTCACGGAGGAGCTTGCGGGCCCTAAGAAAGGTGGCCGCCGCACTGGCCCGTCCCTTGTCGTGCATCCCGAAGGTGCCGCACAGCTTTGCCTGGTGGGGCCGCCCAATGCCGGTAAATCCAGTTTGCATCAACAGTTGACCGGATCACACAGTGACGTTGGACCGTACCCGTACACCACGCAGCTGCCAGCACCGGGCATGCTGCCTTACGAGGACATCCACTTTCAGCTGGTGGATCTGCCGCCGGTATCGGGTGACTTCATGGAGCCGTGGCTGGTCAATGCGCTGCAGCCCGCCGACGGCGTGTTGCTCGTCGTCGACATCAACGATCCCGATTGCCTGGAGCAGGTTCCCACGATCCTGGGTCGCCTGGCGGAAAAGAAAGTCTTTCTCGCAACGACGTGGCCGGGCCAGGCGCCAACGGAACCCGTGGAGCCGAGTGAGACAGACGATCCGTTTCGTCTCGAGTTGCCCACGGTGTTGATCGCCAACAAGAGCGACCTCGACCCCGATCCCGAGGAAGTCGAGATCCTCGAGGAACTGCTCGGCTTACGTTTTCCCACTCTGACAATGTCAGCCAAAACCGGAGATGGCCTGGGCGAACTGGGGCCTTTTCTTTTTCGCGCGCTGGAGATCGTGCGCGTCTACACCAAGACGCCGGGCAATCCGGCGGATAATGACAAGCCCTTCACGGTTCGTCGCGGCAGCACCGTATTCGATGTCGCTCGCCTGGTGCACAAAGACATCGCCCGGGGGTTGAAGTTCGCCCGCGTGTGGGGCGCCGACGTGTTCGATGGTCAACAAGTGGGTCCGGAACATCTCGTCTCGGATGGTGACCTTGTCGAGCTGCATTTGTAGTCGAGGTCAGGTCGACGCGAAAAAAGGGGTCAGAGTACTTTTTTCCCAGGGAGAAAAGTACTCTGACCCCATTTGTCCATTCAATACGGTGGAAATAGCCGCCGCAATCCATGAGTCAGCACCACGATGAGAAACACCAGATTGCGAATCAGGACGCCGGGCCAGAAGTAACGCGGGCAGGCTGTCTTCGTGGGATTGTCGTCGAGGGTTCGCGATGTTGCGCTCCCCAGGCGCGCCATCCAGCCCACCGTCCTGGGCCATTCGAATATGTTGGATATCCACTCCTTGGGAATGCCCGCCTGTCCTGTCCTTGCCCCGACAATCCCACCGAAGATTGCACCCGCCGTATCGGTATCGCCGCCGGCCTCAATGATCTCCGTTAATCCCAGCTCGAATTCATCCCCAAACCGAAACCACACCTGCAGCACACAGGGCACGGTGTGGTAGCTGTAGCCGGAGATACCGTTTTTCGAGCCGATGGCGTCGGCGAATATCGACACCGATTCGCCCTTGGCTGCAGAATCCGCAGCCTGCTTCGCCAACTCATGAAACGCCTTCGAACCTCGTTCCGGCATGAACTGTTGCAGCGATTTCAGGTAATCGTTCTGCCACGGTGTGTCGTCCACACACACGACATCCAGGCTGGCGATAGCGACGGCCAGCGCCGCGTAATACGCCCGCGGATCGGAGTGTGTGATTTCCGTCGAAGCCTTGACGTATTGCTGCAGCCTTTCCCTGTTTTGGCCGAACGCAACGCCGAGAATCGGACTGCGCATCGCGGGTCCGTTGCCGGCGGAGAACACGCCACTCCTCTTCGGTGAGAAACCAAGCCATAGTTTGAGGATGGCCCTCGCCGTCGCGAATCCCACGCCGGCGGGAAGTGCGAGCAACCACCAACGCAAGGATCTTGCAAGCTGCTTCTGAAAGTCATCAACATCGCCGTTTGAACGGATTATTGCCTGCGCGGTGAAGCAGGCCTGCTCCGTGTCGTCCGAGACCATGCCTTTGCCGAAGAAAAAGTGGTGTTTGCTCGTGTTCGTGAAGAGCTTGCCGGCACGGCGTGGCGAAAGGCCTTCGTAAGGCAGGCCCAGCGAATCGCCGACAGCAGTACCAAGCAGGCAAGCAATGCAGGCGTCTTCGTTCATGCGGCTCGCCGCCCTCGCGGCGCGGTGTTTCCAGCGACCGCCGGTGGCACCACCAGCATCGCTTTTTGCGGCGCCGTTGACAGCGTCAGCTGCGACCCCGAGTTGAACTCCAGGTAGTCCGCTTCCACGCCATCCGAGAAGATGATGCCGTTGGAAGCCATGTGTGAAGTAACCTTGAGCGGCGTCTTGTTCGTGAAGCCCCCGTGGACGATCGTCGCCTGGGTGGCGATGCTCGGGAACGGTTCGCGTACGCTGTAGATGAGTTTTTCCGAGCCCCACTTCAATCGGCCGCCGTGTGGTGGCGGGATCACCTTGCCCCCCAGCGCCTCGACCACGCCCGCCGCGCCGGCATACACCGACTGCAGCCAGCCGGTAGAGCCCGCACCGGTCGAGACGATAATTCCGCTGGAGCTTTGTGTTTCTTCGCGCCCGCCAATTCCGATGGTGTAGCGCGCCGAGACATGCGATCGTGCGCCGATAAAAAAATCGTTAAACGCCAACAAGCTTTGACCATTCGAGAGTTCGGCTTTCGCCAGCGTTACCCTCTTCGCCTGAAGCTCGCCATACAGCGTGTTGTAAAGCTGCTCTTCCAGCGTGTCCACTGTAAACGGCAGCAAGATGCCGTCGAAGCGTTCCGGGTCGGGATTGACGGCGAGGATCGGCTGTCCCGTCAGGTATTTCGCAGTGTTGGAGACGAGACCGTCCTGCCCCACGGTGACTACCAGGTCGGCTTCCCCGAACATGAAGCGCGGCACCATCTCACGATCGATCATCTGGCTCTTCAACAGGTTCGGGATCGCCTGGCGCACCTTTTTCAGCACCTGCTGGTGTTTCTCGTGGGCCGCCTCGATATTTTCGAACGACTGGCCGGCCCGCTGCAGGTAAAACTTCGCTTGCGCCTTCGTGTTGAAGCGCGCCACGAGATCATCGAGCTCGGTTTTCCGAGTCACGATGATCACGTTTTCGTATTGCGGCGTGGCCACGGTCTTACTCCGCCACGCGGCGACTATCCGACACGTATGACACGACCTTGCTCAACATGTCGGGCGTGATGCTTAAGGAATCAATAGTGCCGGCATTGCCTGCCCATTCCTTCAGCGCCAGGCCAATCAGTGCCTGCGGTGGCAGTGCGCCGTAAGGCGCCAGCTTCAGCTCGTCGGCCTTGGCTTCGGCCTCGGCCAGGGCCAGGGCGTTGCGGGCCTGCGTGTCGACCAGTTTCTTGCGTCGGTTTTCGAGTTCGACGTCCGTATTCATCTCGGACTCCCGGATCTTGCGCTCCTCGTCTACGGCCGCCTTGCGTCGGTCATAGATGGCCTGGTCTTCGCGCTTGTGCAGGCTCTCGCGATAGTCGGCCTCGAGCGCCTTTTGCATCTCGGGCGTCGCCTTCACGGCCGTGAAATGCAATCCCTCCAGCACGATTCCAAGGCTTATGAGCTCTGGTGCGTTCGCAACTTTCTCGAACACGACCGATGAAAGATCCTTCACTTCGCTCAACGCCCGCTCCAGTGAGCGCTGCATGACTTCGCTGCGCGTGTGCGCTTGCACACTGTTGACGACGCGCTGTATGAGTTGCTGCGGGTCCTCGCTCTTATGAGTGTGAGTGCGAGGGGAAACCGTGAAGTCGAGGCGCTTCGCCAGCTCGATCGGGTCGCTGAGGCGATAGGTCAGCGAGCCCTGGATCGAAACCTCCTGAAAGTTCGCGGTGGTCTCATTGAAGATGAACTGGCTTTCCTGGCTGGCCAGCGGGACGACGGCAAGCGTGGTGGTCAATGGCATGTAATAGAAATTGATGCCGGCGCCGTGTCGCACTAGCGTGCCGTTTCGATGGCTCAGCACGTAGCTGTTGGGCTCACCTTTGTAGTAGTTGATCAGCATGATGCACCTCCTTGTACTATTTGATGACATCAACCCGGTGCGGGTCGATGACGCGATAGAGTTTGGCCGGCCTGTGTGCGCCGGTTTTGCGTTCCCTGCCGGTTTCCTCGATAAGATCCAGGCTTAAGATGCGTTTCCTGAAATTGCGCTTGTCGGTAGGCTCTCTCAGGATCAATTCGTAGACCTGCTGCAATTCTGATAGCGTGAATGCTTCCGGCATGAACTGGAATGCAATGGTGGAGTAATCGAGCTTGGCAGCGAGTCGCTCGTGCGCAGCTTTTAAAATCTGCTCGTGGTCGAACGCGAGTTCAGGAAGTTCTTGCAGTCCGAACCAGCTGACACCCTCGGCATCGGTGGCGGCACGAATCTCGATCTTGTCCGAAGGGATCAGCGCGTAGTACGCGACGGTGATGACTCGTTCGCGCGGATCGCGATCCGGTGCACCGAAGGTGTAAAGCTGCTCGAGGAACACGTCTTTGACGCCGGTCTCTTCCTCCAGCTCGCGCCGAGCACCCGCTTCCAGGCTTTCATCGAGATTGACGAAGCCACCGGGCAACGCCCATTCGCCCTGGAACGGCGGCAACGCTCTTTTAATCAGGAGTACCTTGAACTCGCCCTGGCGTATCGTGAAGATGACGATGTCGGTGGTGACGGCCGGGTGCGGGAATTCGTATGTGTAGGGCATGGTCGACTACTTCGTGTTAACTTGACACGAACTATAGTGTAGAAACGACACTAAGTCAACGAGGCTTGGACCCGCTCGGCTGGAGGCCAATGATTACGGGGGATCCGCATAACTTGCGAGCGTCATTATGTAAAGCGAAGGGGGTCAGAGCACTTTTTTGCCCGCCTCCATATCCCGCGTGCCTGCCTCGTTTCGCGCCTTAGGGAAAATCACACCGTTGGGTAACAAGCGTTCTCCGCCTGGTTTCGCGACAAATGTACTTCGACCCCTTCTACGATCGTTTCTTCAGGCCACCGAGTGCAGCAGTTGCGCCTCGTCGATCGACAGGGCCGAATACAGTCCAACAAATTCCTGGCTGATTTTGTGGCGTGGCTCCATCAATACGAGCGGTTTCTTCGCGCTATGCGACTCGCGAACCTTTACCGACATCGAAACGAACGGTTCCAGCACCGGGACGCCAGCTGCGCTGAGTTCGGCGACCGCTCGCTTGGGATAGTTGGCACGCGCCTGATACTGGTTGATAACGACCCCCTCGAACAGGAGCGACGAATTGTGATCCTCTCGCACTTCCTCGATATTCTGCAGCAACTCGAACAGCGCATCTCTCGAAAATTCGTCGCAATCGAACGGAATCAGAACCGTATCGGCGGCAATCAACGCTGACAGTGAAAAGAAATTGAACGCCGGCGGAGTGTCCAGAAATACGTCGTCGTAAAGCGCTCCGAGATCCAGCGCGAACTCGCGCAGCTTCAGAATTTTGTGGCGCGTGGACAGCTTCTGTTCGAGCTCGGCCATCTCCCGGTTCGCCGAAACCAGGTAAAGTCCGGGAAAGGCTGTTTCGCGAACGAAATCATCCGTGGCCATGCTTCGGTACTTGTGGCTTAGCAGCGACTCGAAGTATTCGGTCATCCCAACGACTCCGTCTTCGCCGTCCTGGCCAAGATAGGTCGTTGAGTTGCCTTGTGGGTCGAGGTCGATGACGAGTGCGCGCCTGCCCATGCTGGTCGCGGCCGCCGCAAGATTACACGCGATCGTGGACTTACCGACCCCGCCTTTCTGATTAAATATCGCTCGAATCATTGTGCCTCCGTGTGGCTAGCGGCAAGCATTCCCGCGACTGTCCGGTTCATTTTCAACTTCGAGCATACCCTCCCCGCGCTGATCCGCAAAACCCGAGTCGGATTTTGGGAGCAAAGTTCACCAGGATCAGGCGGCTCTCTTCGGTACTGCTTTTTTTGCGGCTGTTTTCTTCGGCGCTGCCTTTTTCGGTGCTACTTTTTTTGGCGCTGCCCTCTTTTTCGCGGTGGTTTTGCCC
>CAVXCW010000021.1:0-141209 GCA_963760325.1 uncultured Gammaproteobacteria bacterium
CAGATCACCGGCGTACGTGAAGACCACCGACTCTCCGTACAGGTCCGGGAATCTGAGCAGACGTGTTTCTGCGGCGGCAGTCGATGCCAGAAGGCCAAGCAGGACAGCAATTACGATGGCGCGCATGCGTCTCTCCCGTTGTAGATGTGTTGAATTCGGCGAATTGCGTGCGCCACCAATCAACGTCGATGGCATGCTCAGGCTCCGACAGCGACGTCAACGGATCCTTCGACCTCGATCGTTTTCTTGTCTACTCGCGTGTAGTCGTACAGGCCGGCTTCGTCGTAGATGACGCGGTCTTCGTAGTCGTCAAACCAGATAGCATCCGGATTGCGTCCGACGATACAGACTTTGCCACGGTCCGGGGCGTCCAGTGCATTGCGCAGGATCTTGAAGATCACGACGCCGTTCTCGGTTCCCGGAACGCCGGGAATGGGTTGATTGGTGACCGCCGCCACCTCGGTCTTACCCTTGTAGTGCGTAATTGACAGGCGCGCATGTGTTTCAACGCCAGACAGTCCCTTCTGGGATTCGTTGAGGAGGTTCCATACCTTTTCGATCGGCACGTTGAAGTGCCGGTACGCAACAATGTCCCTGCCGCAGAAGAAGTAATGGTTGCCGACGCCAACCCGGTACAGGGCGCGTTGCATCACCCTGAGCGCATCGGAGTCGTCGTTGATTCCCTTGATGATCGGCGCCTGGTTCTCGACATTGATCCAACCGCGGGATGTGATTCCCTCCATAGCCTTTCGAGTGTCGTCATGCCACTTGAGTGAACCGTTCGGGTTCTCTGAGATAGGCACCGTCGGGACCCTTGAGGAGAAATTCATCCGGATGATTGAAGTGAATCATCAACCGGAAACCAACCTCCGGATAACTCTCGTGAAAGTTGTCCATCATCGACAGGAAAGCCTCATCGAAACGCTTCGGATGAAACGACATCTCCTTGGTGCCGAGACGAATCGACTCCACGCCTGCTTCGGCGAGTGCGGAAATCCACGCTGCAATCTTGCGATTGGGCAGCACCATCGGGTCGCCGCCGGACAACAGCACTTCCCTGAGTTTTTCGCGACCCGTCTCCGGATGCAGGCCTCCGTTCGCCGCAACGATTTGGTTGTGCGCGCGGATGTAATCGGTAACGTCTTTAATTTTCGCCAGGCCTTTCTTGGCGACCGTGCCGTCCTGGCGTTCAACTTCTTTCTGGCTGATCAGCTCTTCGCGGTAGCAGAAGCGGCAGTGTGCAGAGCAGGTGGACACCGCGTACAACAGGCCCATCTCGTATTTGTGCAGCAGCCCTTCGACCGGTGCAAAGTCCATCTGGTGACCCGGATCCTCGGATCCAGCCAGGTTCAGCGTTTCGTCCGGGTTGGCCTTGACGAGATTTTGCAGCGGTATGCTGTCTTGTGCCATCTCGTAAAAGTGGCGGGTCATCTTCACCGGCATGCGATTCTCTACATCGCGCTCCGTACCCCTGAGCTCCAGTAATGCCGAGAGTTCATCCTTGGAGTAGAACCCCTTGATGGCATCAGGCGCAGTGTCCTCGAAAAACGGTTTCAGGCCGATGATGATGTCCCGCTCGTATTTCGGATTCTCGATGGTGCTCTGGAAAGCCTTTTCCCTGTCCGTTGGTACGTATCTGCCGGTTGTCGCCACGTCACACCTCAAATTGATGCTGCCAATGGAGGCTAATGTAACACATTGACCGATCAATTTGTGATAATGTAACAATATGAACAAACGGGACTCAGCGACATCCACCCTGGACCTGGTCGCCGCGGTCAGCAGCGAGCTGACCCCCACGGAGCGCCGCGTCGCGGAGGCCGTGCTTGCCGAGCCTACTCTGCTGGCATTCGGCACGGTTTCCGACCTGGCCGGCCGTGTGGGCACGAGCCGCCCGTCCATTGTTCGCTTCGCCACAAAGCTCGGATTCGGTGGCTATACGGAGCTGCAACAACACGTCCGCCGTGATTTGTCCCATCGTCTCTCACGCCCGAGCGAGCGGATCAGAAGCGATGGCGAAACGGCGGTACCGGCACGCGTTGCGATCAACGACGCTATTTCGTCCGTGTTTGATGCGCTGGAAGGCGATCGACTGGCGGAACTCGCCGAACCTGTCGCACGTGCCGAGAACGTCTGGATTCTATCGGGAGAAACCTCGCAGGCGGGCGCTCACGCGTTACATAGCGGCCTGTCCATGGTACGGCCCGGCGTACGTGCTCTCGAGGAGCATTCGTTTGGTATCGACCTGAGCGATGCGGGGCCGCGAGACACGGTCGTGGTGTTCGACTTTTTTCGTTACAGGAAGCAGGTCGCAACCGCCGCACGCGTCTTCGCCGACGCCGGCGTTACCATCGTGGCGATTACCGATAGTCCGCTATCGCCCTTGGTGGAGTTGGCGGATACCTGGGTTCAGATCGACGTTCCCGCTATCGGTCCGTTTGACAGTTCGGTGCCCGTTGTTGCGATGTGCGAGTTGCTCGTTGCGCGGGTTGCAAGAGACCTTCAGGACGTCGCGACGAATCGTATCGACCGCATCGAGGCACTTTGGGAGGAAACAGAGGTGTTCCTGTAGGCCTTCGTTATACGGCAGGAGTAGTAACACGTGATTGACAAGAAATACGCATCGGTCGCAGCGGCAGTAGCCGATATACCGGACGGGGCTACTGTGATGATCGGTGGATTCGGCGCCTCGGGCAGCCCCGTCGAACTGATTCACGCGTTGATCGATCATGGCGCAACCGGCCTTACAGTGATCAACAACAATACGGGCAACGGCGAGGTGGGGCTGGCGGCGTTGATTGGCAACGGGCAGGTCAGCAAGATGATCTGTTCCTTTCCGAGATCCAGCCAGTCCAAAGTATTCCCAAGCTTGTACCGGGAAGGAAAGATCGAGCTCGAGATCGTGCCGCAGGGCACACTCGCAGAACGCATCCGTGCGGCAGGCGCGGGAATACCGGCCTTCTACACGCCGACAACCGTTGGCACCATCCTGGCTGAAGGCAAAGAGCAACGCGAACTCGAAGGGCGCACATACGTCATGGAGCCATGGCTCAAGGCCGATTTTGCGTTAGTAAAAAGCGAGGTCGCCGATCCGCTGGGCAATCTTACGTTCAACAAGACCGGCCGCAACTTCTGCCCGCTGATGTGCATGGCGGCGACAACAACTATCGTGCAAACGAAAAGACTGGTGCCGCGAGGCGACATCGATCCCGAGCACGTTGTCACGCCTGGCATTTTTGTGGACCGCATTGTCGAGGTTTCCCACCCGGTCCACGAGGACACGCTCATTGCCGCGGGAAGGAGCTACCCATGAGCACTGGATGGACACGAGAACAAATGGCGGCACGAGCCGCCATGGACATACCCGACGGCTCCTACGTCAACTTGGGCATAGGCATTCCGGAACTGGTGACACGTTTCGTGCCCGAAGGCCGTGAGTTCATCTATCACACCGAGAACGGGATGCTCGGCATGGGACCACCACCCGCAGAGGAGGACCGCGACCTGGACCTGATGAATGCCGGCAAGAAATACGTAACGGCACTACCCGGTGCTGCCTATTTCCACCACGCTGACAGCTTCAGCATGATTCGTGGCGGACACATAGACGTTTGTGTTCTCGGCACCATGCAGGTGGCGGCAAACGGCGATATTGCGAACTGGTCCACCGGTGCGCCGGACGCCATTCCGGCGGTCGGCGGTGCTATGGACCTGGTGCAAGGCGTGAAGCGCATTTACGTGATTACCCAGCACACAACCAAGACCGGCGAACCGAAACTGGTTGAGACGTGCAGCTACCCGCTGACAGGGCCAGGCGTCGTGTCTCGCATTTTCACCAACCTCGCGGTGGTTGACGTTACGCCGGATGGGTTCCGGGTGGCCGAGCTGGCGCCCGGCGTCACATTTGAAGAGGTGCGACAAAAAACCGGAGCACCCATTTTGCCACCCACCCAGCCGCTCGACGTCAAGGACAGAAACAATGACTGACGTATTCCTGATTGATGGCATCCGGACGCCCGTTGGACGTTATGGCGGAAGCCTCTCCTCTGTTCGCACCGACGATCTCGGTGCGATACCGATTGCTGCACTGATGGAACGCAATCCGGGCATCGACTGGGCCGCCGTCGATGACGTGATGCTCGGTTGTGCCAACCAGGCCGGTGAAGACAATCGCAACGTTGCCCGCATGAGCAGCCTGTTGGCCGGCCTGCCGCAGGACGTGCCGGCCTGCACGATCAACCGCTTGTGTGGCTCGGGGCTAAACGCCGTAGGCAGTTGTGCCAACGCGATAAGGTCGGGTGAAGGCGACTTGATGATCGCCGGCGGGGTCGAGAGTATGTCGCGCTCGCCGTTCGTCATCGGCAAAGCTGAAACTGCGTTCGGGCGCACACCGAAAATGTACGACACCACCATGGGGTGGCGATTCGTCAACAAACGAATGGAAGCGCAGTACGGCACGGACGTCATGCCACAGACGGCGGAAAACCTCGCCAACGAACTGTCGATCAGCCGCGAAGATCAGGACCAGTTCGCGCTGTGGAGCCAGGAGAAAGCGGCGGCGGCTCAACAGGATGGCCGCCTTGCCGGGGAGATTACACCGGTCAGTGTCCCGCAACGCAAAAAGGATCCGCTGCTGGTCGATACGGATGAGCATCCACGCGAGACTTCACTCTCGAAACTCGCACAGCTGAAACCGCTGTTTCCCGGGGGCACTGTCACTGCAGGTAATGCCTCCGGTATCAACGACGGTGCAGCGGCCTTGCTGCTCGCATCGGAAGCGGGCGCCAAGCGCCATAACCTCAAGCCCCGTGCACGTGTTCTGGGCATGGCCGTTGCCGGTGTGCCACCACGGACGATGGGCATCGGTCCGGTTCCGGCGACCAACAAATTGCTGGATCGACTGGGCATGAGCCTGGATGACTTCGACGTACTCGAAATCAACGAGGCCTTTTCGGCCCAGGCACTCGCTTGCACAAGGCAACTGGGGCTGGCCGATGACGACCCGAGAATTAATACCCGAGGCGGTGCAATAGCATTGGGCCATCCGCTGGGAATGAGTGGCGCGCGGCTCGCGATAACGGCCCTGGATCAACTGCAGCAGGGTGGCGGCACGCTGGCGCTTTGCACGATGTGCATCGGCGTTGGCCAGGGTATTGCGCTGGTCCTTGAGTCACTGGCATAGGCACCAAAAAAAAATGGACGCACTCAATCACGCAATTGAAGACGCTCGCTCGCGCTACACGTCTGCAAACCCCCTGAGCCAGGCCGCGGATGAAAACGCTGCACGCTATTTACCCGGCGGCAACACGCGAACGGTTCTTCATTTTGAGCCTTTCCCCCTGACGATGCTCAAAGGGGAAGGCGCCGAACTTACGGACCTGGACGGTCATCGATACATCGACATGGTGGGCGAGTATTCCGCCGCGCTGTTCGGTCATTCGGATGAAATCATCAAGGCGGCGATACACAAGGCGCTCGACAGCGGTATCGCCATGGGCGCGCCAACCGCATACGAACGGGAGCTCGCGGGATTGTTGTGCGAGCGCTTCCCATCTCTTGAGCAGGTCAGGTTCTGTAATTCAGGTACGGAAGCCAATCTCATGGCATTGACCACGGCGCGAGTCGTAACCGGCCGCAACAGGCTGCTTGCCTTTAATGATGCCTACCACGGCGGCGTCATAAAATTTCTCGGTGGCCATTGCGCGCTTAACGTGCCGTTCGATTTCGTGCTGGCCGATTACAATGACATTGAGGGCACCGCCGAACGGATCCGCAGCGAAGGCGAAGAACTTGCAGCCGTGATTGTCGAGCCGATCCTGGGCGCCGGCGGAAATATCCAGGGCAATCGAAAATTCCTGAAAATGCTGCGGCGAATGACCGAAGAGGTCGGCGCCCTGCTTATTTTCGATGAGGTTAAGACAGCCCGCCTCGGCCCGGCGGGCACGCAGGGAATGCTGGGCATCGAACCTGATCTGACGACGTTGGGTAAATTCATAGGTGGGGGGCTTCCGACGGGCGCGTTTGGCGGCAGTGCTGAGGTCATGGCGCACTACAACCCGAGACTGGATGGCAGCCTCGCCCACGCTGGCACCTTCAACAACAACGTTTGTTCGATGGCGGCCGGCTGCGCTGCGTTGAGCAAGATTTACACGCCGAAGCGTGCCGCGGAATTTCTCGACTGGTCTGAGGCGTTTCGGCTCTCCCTCAACGACATGTTCGCATCGAAAGCCGTGCCGATGTATGCGAATGGAATGGGCTCCATGATCGCGATTCACTTTTCGAGCGAACCAACAAAAAGACCATCCGACATCAGCGCGGGATGCCGTTCCCTGCGTCCGCTGCTGCACATGGAACTGCTTCTCGACGGCGTGCTGCTCTGCGGTCGGGGCGACCTTTTCCTGTCGCTGCCCATGAACGACTCCCATCTTTCAAAGGTAAGCCTTGCCCTGGAGAAGTTCGCCGACCGTTACAAGCCGTTAGTTGAGCGTACGTTGCAGGTGTAAGTCCGAAGCGACTGTGTTTCGGAAGGCACCACGCCAGACCACCTCGTCAAAAGCCCATCGTCTGGGCGCAGACCAGCAGTTGAGCCGATTTCGGTTTTGGAGATTCGCCTAGGCTTGCTCTGCCACGGGCCTGATCAGGTAGTGCGCTATCGCAGGTAACAGCAACAACGCGCCAAGCATGTTCCACAGGAACATGAATGTCAGCATCAGTCCCATGTCCGCCTGGAATTTGATGGCAGAGAAAATCCAGGTACCGACACCGATCGCCAGAGTAAACCCGGTGAAAGCGACGGCCATACCCGTTGTGTGCAGTGTCTTGAAGTACGCCTCATACACAGACATGCCTCGCTTCAGGTACGTCTCCATCTTGCTGTAGATATAGATGCCATAGTCGACACCGATCCCGACGCCCAGGGCTATCACGGGAAGCGTTGCAACTTTCACGCCGATGCCAAGCAATGCCATCAACGCCTGTCCGAGCACTGAAGTCAAAGCTAATGGCACGATGATGCAGACAACGGCGCGCCATGATCGGAACGTCAGAAATACCAGAAAGCTGACGACACCGTACACGAGTGCCAGCATCTGGTATTGCGCCTTACCGATCACAATATTGGTGACTGATTCGATACCGGCGTTGCCGGCGGCAAGAACGAACCTGATGTAACCACTGTCGCTTGCGGCAAGCTCCATGTCCATGTCGTCACTGTTGTACTCAGCGGCAAAAGCCTCAGCAACCTGGATGACCTCTTGCAGCGTTTCAGCCTTGTGATCATTCAGGAAAATGAGAATTGGCGCCATGCTGCAATCGGTGTTCATCAGATTGCTTGGTACCATAGCGAGCGAATTGTTCAGGATGTATCGATTGCGACTCAAGGTATGCCACTTCGGGTTACCCTCGTTCATCGCCATGATCGCGCGCTTGGAAATATTGACAAGCGATACAGCGGACTGGACGCCGGGCGTGTCTTTCATCACTTCCTGGAATCGGTCGACGGCAGCCACGGTCGCGTACTCGCCACATTGCTGTGGCGGTGTCTGGATCATTGCCACGAACACGTCGGTGCTGGTCGTGAAATTTTCTGTCAGGAATGCATTGTCCAGATTGTAGCGGGAGTCGGCCCGGAGTTCGGGGGCGCCCGGATCCAGGTCGCCGATCCTCAGATCCTTGCTGCCATAAAACCCAACGCCGAACAATGCTATGGCGACAATAATCACGACAGGAGCAAAAGGCGGTTTCGCGAAGTTCGCGATGAACGGCCAGAGTTTCGACGGATTGACCTGCTTGCGATGCAGAAAGCGCAGGCAGGAATTCGCCAGGCCGGTATAGGACATCAATACCGGCATCAACACCAGGTTGGTGAATATCAATACAGCAACACCGATGCTGGCTGTCATAGCCAATTCCTGGATTACCGGTATTTCAATGACCATGAGTGTAAGGAAACCAATGCCGTCGCTCACCAGGGCAACAAGTCCCGGAATGTAGAGCGCTCGAAAAGCGCGCCTCGCCGACCAGAAGGGACCAGCGCCAAAAAAGAAACGCACCGCGATGTTGTTAATGATCTGCACGCCGTGACTGATGCCGATCGCAAACACGAGGAACGGAACCAACATGGAGTAGGGGTCGAGGCCGAAACCGAGCGTGTGCAGCAGACCCAGCTGCCAGATCACCGCGATTGTTGAACAGGTTACTGGCACCAGCGTCGCGAAAATGCATCGCGAGTACACGGCCAACAACACAAGGGTAGTAACGAGCGCAACACCGAAAAAGAGTGCAACCAGAGTAGCGCCTTCAATCAGGTCACCGACGACTTTGGCGAAACCCGTGATGTGGATCTTGATCGTGTCGGTCTCGTATTTGTCGCGAACCAGTTTCTCAATACTTTGCGAAAAATCTCGGTAGTCAAGTTTTTCGCCGGTTTCCGGATTAATGTCGGTGAGTGGTGCAATGATCGCTGACGATTTGAAATTATTAGCGACCAGACGGCCAACCTGGCCCGAGCGCAGAATATTGGCGCGAAGCTGATCAAGCGATTGTTCTGAGCCATCGTATCCGTTCGGAATGACAGCACCGCCGCGAAAACCTTCTTCAGTGACCTCATTCCAGCGCACGTTGGGCGTCCAGATCGACTGCAAGCCGGATCGGTCAACGCCTGGGATGTAAAAGACTTCGTCGTTGATGAGGCGCAGAGCTTCCTGAAACTCCTTATCGAATATGTCGCCGTCCGTCGTCTCTACGATGATTCGAATCGAATTACTGAGACTCGCAAGGTCGGCTTTGTTCTCGAGGTAGTTCTGGATGTAGGGATGCGAGGTGGGAATCATCTTTTCGAAGCTGGCGTCTGGCTTGAGCTGCAAGGCCTGCAAAGCAAAAAACACGGTCAACAAAACGAAAACGATGATGACGGGAATTCTGTGCTCAAACAGAAGACGCTCAGCTATCGGTGGGCGCTCCTGACCCGACAATCCAGTCTGATTGTTCACTGATTCACTCATGACGACCCCCGGACGCTGCGTTACTGTCAATTGACGATACGCCGCCAAAACCTACGAGCAGAAGCCTGCCATCGGCGGTCTCCGTGACACCGCTGTAGACTCTGTTTCCGGTCGTCGGGATAGTTCTAAAGCTGCTACCGTTGTCCTCGCTCGAAAGCACGGCGCCCGCTGAACCCACGAGGACAATCGTGCCATCAGCCCGCGTCATTCCGCCCAAAAGTGTTCGTTGATCACCGGTATCAACTACGGACCAGGTCGCGCCATCGTCAACGGAACGGAAGACATTGCCTTTGAGTCCGTACACGAGCAAGCTGCCATCGGCGGCCGCAACAGTGCCAAAAAAGGAGCCCTGGTAAGGCGATTCCGGTCGTTGCCAGGTCTGGCCGCGATCCTGGGAGTGAAACAGGGTGCCGGCTTCGCCAGCCACGAGCAGTGCTCCGGCTGAACTGCGCGTCATGCCGTACAAATGATACTTGTCCGGGTTGTCCAGCCGGTTTGAGTCCAGGCTCCACGTTGATCCGCCATCCGACGTATGCAGGAAGACGCCATAGGCACCCATGGCGTAGCCGTCGTTTTCGTTCGCGAACCACACGTTCAGCAGCGGCGTGGTAACCCCTTCTTCTATCGCCGCTGTTGCGTCATCGACAGCAAACGTCGCATCGTCAAGCGCCCACTCCAGATCTTCCCGGGTTTCCGGCGTCGCTTGTTCCAGCGCCGCTTCGAGAAATTTAACCCGTTCCTCAGCCGCAGCCACTGACAGGCGCGCGACGTCGATGCCTGTCAGTTTTATTTGCCAGCTTGCACCGTTGTCCGTTGACTGTAATAAAAAGCCATCGTGTGCGGCGGCCCAGGCCTGACCGGGGCTCCCGAATGCCACCGCAGTGATCGCGAGCGACACCGGCACGTCAGCATGGGTCCAACTCGAGCCGTTGTCGTCGGAATACAGGATATGTCCCTGTTCCCCGACGACCAGAACGCGTTCGCCGCTTGTAACCGCGTCGAGCAACAGGCTCGTCTGTGCGGACTCGGTTTGAATCGCCGGGAGCGTAACGAAGCTGGCCGCCTTGCCTTCATCTGCAATTGCGTACCCGGCGATGACAAACAGCAGTACCGACAAGTGCACGGCAATCGTCCGCTCACGGCGTTTTCTCCTTAATGCATCAGAGCGTATGATGACCGAATCCCCCCCCTGACTGATGTGCTATCGAACGCCTGACCGGCGCAGCGCGGCCGGTGTGTAATCGCGCTCCTGGACCTTGTAGTCCCAATTGTACTGGTAACCTTTCAACTCGTTACCCAGCCCGATCGGCAGGTGTCGGCCGGAGATCAGGTCATGAGAGGTCTCAGCCGTATACCAGGGTACGCTGACCTGGTAGTGGATATTGTTGTGCGACTCCTTGACGCGCCACATTTCGCCGCGACCGTCATATAGATCGGCAATCGTAATCTGCCAGGTATCCTCGTCAACATAGAAGGTACGCTTGGCGTAAATGTGGCGCTGACCTTCTTTCAAGGTCGCTTCGACAACCCAGACACGATGCAGCTCGTAGCGTAAGTAATCGGGGTTCATATGACCGGCAAGCACGATGTCTTTGTATTTGAGGTTCTTGTCGCCCAGCCTGAAGGAGTTGTACGGAATATAGAGTTCTTGCTTGCCGATTAGTTTCCACTCATAGCGATCGGGCGCGCCGTTGTACAAGTCGAGATCGTCAGCCGTTCGCAGGCCGTCCGAAGCATTGCCTGGCCCATCGTATGCAACATCTGGCGCGCGCCGCACACGGCGTTGCCCGGCGTTGTAGACCCAGGCGCCACGTGGTTCAGCAACCTGGTTGATGTTCTCGTGAACAAGCAGCACATCGCCTTCCAGGCGTGGTGGAGCCTTGATCGACTGCTTGTAGTAGAACAGGCGATTGGGGGGTGCACCGTCGAGATACTGTGCGAATGTGAGCTGGTCCTCGAACACCACCGGGCTGAACGCGCCATTGGACTGCACGGGAATCTGCGTGTAGCTGCGTTTTACGCTACCGCCTCTGTAACGAAGCACATGATTCCAAATAACTTCGACGCCGGATGTCGGAATTGGAAACGGGCAATACGATTCGACGTTGGCGAGACCGTTACCACCATCGGTGGTCTTGGTCGTAATCGCGTCTTTCTTTATGGCTGCGTAAAGATCGTCGGGGTAGGCTGCGGTGCGATGCGTTGTGTATACCGGCATGCGGAACGTGTCCGGATACCGCTTCAGCAACGCAATCTGTCCGGCCGAAAGATTGTCCTTATATTGTTCGAAGTTTTGCGCTGTTATTGTGAATAGCGGCTTCTCGTCCGGAAACGGGTCAACGAGGGGTTCACCTGCGACATAGCCTGCCGGCAATTCTGTGAGGCCGCCGGTCCATTCAGGAATAGTGCCTGCCGCATTGCCGCTGCGCTCCGCGCCGATAGGCGTAAGTTCGTCACCGCCAAGGCTTGCAGCCTGTTCCGCTGTGATTTCCGCGAATGCGTTCTGCGCGAAAAGGCCAAGCGCAGCCAGGACTGTGATGTTTGTGAGTGTTTTCATGATGTTATTGCTCCTGGTATTCGTCTCAGAAACTGACGGACATAGACAGCGATAAGAAGTCTCTGTCTTCGATGGTGTTGTAGTCTCCGCCGGAGAACGTAGTGTACGCCAGCGAACCGGTATACCGATTAAGGTATTCGGCTGCGAGGCTCACAGTTAAAGCCTTGGCGCCTTCATTGAAGTTCGAGTTGGGCGAGTAACCGTCAACGTCGTGCGACCAGGCGAGACTGGGCGTCAGGTTGATGCCGGCGAACACGTCGTTGTACGCGAGGCCCGCGCGCAAGCGGTAGCCCCAGGACGAATCGGTCACGTAGCCATCGGTCGTGCAATTGCTGGCATTGCTGTTCGGTATCGGGACGGTGGGAGGAAGAAAAGCATTACCCTCTGCGCAGGTTATGAACTCGCCCGGAGGAAAGGGCGGAGAAGGCAGCGGGATCGGCTCGAAGTAACCCATGCCGTACGTGGGCGAGCGGCCATAACGCTGCTCTGACTGCTCCGGCAGGTCGCCGACCCAGTTGCCACCGATCTCGGCGGCGAATGACAGGCGGCTGGCCCCCAGGACCTGGTCAAAAAAGCGAATGAAGGTGACCTGCGCCTGTGTTACGGGCAACAGGTCGTAGCCGCTGGCAGCCCCCCCTGGCCCCGCCGCTATTATCCTGGGCAACACGGTCGACCAGGGTGCCTCGACCAACGGCTCCCTGGAGGATTTCGGTCGTATTGATCTGTACCGGGAAATCGGGTCGATAGCTGATCTCACCCGAAACGGCGAAGCCGGCAAGATTAGTCGCCAGGCTCACGCCGAACAGCTCGATATCCTCCGGGAATTCGGCGAAATACTGCGGGTTGCCGCCAAGCGGATTGCCCGGAATAAAAGGCGTTCCCGGCGGGGCGCCGAGCGATTCGTTGGCCGAGCTGAAGCCGCCCAGGTAGGGTACGCGGCTGTGGTAGTTGATGTAGTAAACACCGAACTCGGAGCCGGCAAGCTTCTCGGCGAAGTAACGAAATGCCACGCCGTACTGGCCGCCGTCATCTGGCTCGATGTCAGCAAGTCGACTGATGAACAGGCCGTTGGCCATACTGAACTGGTCAGGCGCCGCGGCTGTCAGTGTCACAATGTTGCAGCCCGTGGCGGCAACATCCGCGGTCGAAAAATAGGTGCCGCAGCCGTCTATGACTGTCTTTTCCCATTGGAGCTGGTAAAACGCCTCAATGCTCAGCGCGTCCGTCACAGCGGCAGCGATCGTTACCATGGCAACGGGCAGCAGACCTTCCTTGATCTCAGCGCCCGGGCGCCGGAACGCAGACACGTCGATGGGATTGATCGTGTTAATGCCGTTTTGAATGAAAGTGCTCTCACCCCAGCTAACCACCTGGCGACCCAGGCGAACGTCCAGCGGAGCTTCGTTTTCACCAAGGTAAAACGTGTTGAAAATAAACGCGTCGAGGAGTTCGATGCCCGAGCCCTGCGCGAAGCTGTCAAATCCGCTCGTCGCGAGCTCGGTGTTGGGCGTGTAGGCATTGGCCGAATTGCCGTGCGGGACTGAGCCATTCTCGAGTTCCTGGTCGTACCAGTACTTGGCACGCAAGAACACACCGAAATCGCCCTTACGCAGCTCTAGGTCGTGTACGCCCTTCAGAATCAGGGAGTAGATGTCGCCGTCGTCATAATTGAGGTCACCATCGTCGGCCGTGCTGGTCGAGGCCATACCGAAGCCCGGCGCATTGCCCGGCGTGACCAGTCGTGGCTCCATCTCTGACATGCGCCAGCTGGCACCCAGTGAGATCTGGGAATTGAAGCTACCCTCGAATCCTCCCAACTCAAATTCGCCTGCCACAGCCGGCACGGTAACTATGCTCGCGAACATCGCAAGCCCACCGCAGATCAATCTGCATCGCCAGTTCATTTCGGTCCACCTTTTGGTTGTTTCAATTATCGCCAGTTTTTCTTGGTTTTGGCGGGCGCGCGTTGACGCTCCCTTCTCAGAAGCCATTCCGACAGGTGCGCAAGAGGCTGTCAATACGGACATATTCGGACGCGCACACATTACTATACCATCCTCACATCAGACCGTATCTCCCGGTCGGTGCCGGGGTAATCCTGGTTGGATTGCTCGTCATCGCCCGGCAACAACGGCCAACGCCTTTCATGCGACCACTCGTCAGGTGCGATGAGGCGTAGGGACCACTCGCTATTGATCCAGTATCGCGGCAGAAGTCACTCGCGGGATGGCGACTCCTTGCGGTATTTGCCCAGTCGTTCCACTAGCCAGTCGCCCGGAAGGAATCTTCTCTTCACCTTCGCACTCTATGTAGTACGTTTCTTGCTCAGATAACTTTTGCTGGCCAGACGCTCGATGAATTTCTCGCTGGTTGCTGCGTAGCGTTTGCCTCTCCGGTATTTCATACGCAGGTGATCTTCAGCCGAGCGGGAATCGTAGCGTTCGCCATTGCGAATAAATGTGCAGTCGCTGCTGCCGACAGATCTGAGCAGGTAGTCTATTTCTGCAGGGACTTCATCATCCGCACGTGCACTAAACGGCAGCAGAAACAGAAGGAGTACCAAGGTCAAGACTCTCATCGCTTGCTCCCGTTAGGTGTTGGTGTGGGTTCACAGGCGAAATCGCGCTGACATCGGGCTATGGTCCGATGAATCGACCTCGCGCGTCGTTGCCTCGAGCACCTCGAGGCCCCGGACATAGATCTGGTCCAGCGGCTGCCCCAAGAAGCGTTTGCGGTGATCCTCATCGTAGGCAAGCATTTCGAGACCGAGGCCGTCCGTCATTTCATTCATGATCTCTGACCGTCGCCAGTGCCAGGTGTTGAAATCCCCGGACAAAAGAATCGGACCCGCGTGATGAGTCAGGACGGACTGTGCCTGTCGAATCTGTTTGCGAAAGTCACGAATGCCGAACGTAAAGTTCAATGCATGGATGTTGACGACCAACAGTGTCTGATCCGTGTTGGTCAAGCCGTACTCGGTGATCACCGTGGCTTTGGGCGAGCGAATCCAGGGTTCTATGCTGACAAGGTTGCACTGCGTCAACGGCTTCGCCGCGCTGACGGTCATCACCCCTGTCAGCGATCGTTTTGTGCGATAGCCTGGAGAAAACGCGTGATATAGATCGTCGGTTACCACGCCCCAGGCGGTTCGAGTTGAGCGGAACTTCCTGCAAGACCATCAGGTCGGGATCGCCCTGGAATGTCGCGAGATCGGTCGTCCACTGCGGATCGCCTCCTTTCTGAATATTCCAGTTCACCAATCGAATATCTCCGGAGTCGAGCTCACCGTGTGCCGACTGATTGCTACCCACAAGCTGCCTCGAACACGCCAGCGAATCCGTATGGGAGCTGCCGGCCAGCACACTGGCACTCTCGTCAAATGAAGCGCATCCGGTCAAGGCCGCAATTGCAATCACTGTCGATGGCACTTTCACCGTAATTCTCTTTGCTTCGACGGGAGCCATCTAAGAGTGAAAAAGGCTGGTGAGGATCGTGTATACGCCAATGACGAATACGCCGACTGCCGCGGCGAAGACCAGAGCTGCGACCACGTAGACAATCTTGCGGGCAATCGTGCGTGGACCGCGCTCAATAGCGGTGGTTTTCATGGTTTGGTCCGTCACATCGATCATGGCGTTGCGACGCATACGAATCAATGACCACGTGGTCGCCGCGTTCGCGTAGTCGAGCAGCGCGCGACTCCATAGCATCCAGATCGCATCGATCATGACAGGGCAACTGTGAAGAACGCTGCAAAAATAATTCCGAGCGTGATCCAGTACAGAACCGACTTTCCTTCTTTGGTGTTGTCTTGCGTCATTTCGATTTCCTCTTGATTGGGTTATTCAGTCGATGTGGCTGAACCAAGTGCACGATCGATTCCTCGGCTGCCCACTTTCGCTTTGCACCACGTACGGCGAAATGTTGAAAGAGCGTTACGAGAAACCCAATCGAGCGTTTGCTCCCGCTGTTGTTGGCGTCGAGTTTCGGGGGCTGCCATGCCTGGGTAATTGCTGGTCGGCGTGATAACTGCAATGTCAGAATTTCGTGTCATTTGATGGTCTCCAGTTCGCTATTAACTGTACGGATTGGCTCGATTCCCGACTTGTCCCGTCTCCTCAGCCTCTTGTCATTGCGCAGCAAATCGATCAACAGTGGACGCCGCATGTGCCAATCCGGGCGTCTGCCTATCCCCGGTCGTGAAAGGCGAGCATTTCGACAATTCCTGCCGCTTCAGATCGACCTCTTTCATAGGCACGGCGCAGTGGAGCCGGAACAGGCTGGTCCAGCATCATGCGAGACACTGACAAAGCCTGGCCGCCTTCGTCGTTGAGGAGCGTGTAAACGTAGGCAACGAGCTCGCGGATCCGGGGGTTAAGGGCCAGGCGTTCACATAGCCCGGCAACGAGTCCTCCTGCGAGCGCGTAACGCTCATCTTCCTCCTGCATTTCGTTCAGGCAGATAGAGCGAATCCAGATATGCGCTGCACGCGCGACCGCATCGGCGGTTTCGAGGGAGCCGTCTGCAAGTGCGAAATCGAGCTTGTTACTGATGTCGTTTTTCATTCGCCCAAACTAGACGAGATGCATCCCTGTCTCTTGTCTATATCCGTCGAATTCGATTCAATGCAGGTCAGATGCTTTACGAACCGACTACACTGGCTTCGATCACCGCGCTGTTGGCAACCTCACTTCGTGAGGAATACGGCGTAGACCCTGAGCCGATCTTTTTGCAGGCCGATTTGCCGCTGGCGCCCCCGGAGTCACCACAGGCTCGATATCCATTGGCCAAGATTCGCAAGCTATGGGCCTTAAGCAGAGAAGCATCGGGCGATGAAGCAATCGGCCTCAAGACCGGCTGGTACGCTAAACCAACCCATTTTTATGCGTTCGGCTACTCATGGTTGGCGAGTTCTACTTTACTTGGTGGGATGCAGCGGTTTGCTCGCTACTTTCAACTGATGTCTACCGCGTCGGTAGATCTCAGTTTGACCGAGACGGCAGACAGTTATGCGCTCACCGCCGTTTTCTCCGATGCGTCGAAAGCACCACCGAAAGAGGGTATGGACTGCGGCATGACCGCCCTCCTGGCGCTTTGCGACATTGTTGCGGAGAAGAAGATACGACCGATACGCGTCGAGTCGATCCGCCCGCCGACCGCGCACCCCGAGGCTTATCGTGAGGCGCTGGGAGCGCCCATCCGCTTCAATGCCAACGTGGGAGCATTGCACTTTGACAAGGCCGACCTGCGCGCGCCGCTGCCTCACGGCACACCGGATATCGCAAAGGCGACAGACAGGATTGCCGAGCGATATATTGAAACACTCGATCCGCTCAAGGTTGCGTCACAGGTTCGACGCCTGCTCATCGATCTGTTGCCATCCGGCAAAGTCGGTCAGGCGCTCGTCTCCCGCCGCATGAATCGCAGCGCGAGCACGCTGCAGCGTCAATTGCAGGGGGAGGGGCTGACGTATCGAGAGGTGCTGGAAAGCACCCAGCGAAGTCTTGCCGAGACTTATCTGCGCGACAAAAAGCACTCACATGCACAGATCGCCTATCTCCTGGGGTTCTCCGAACAGAGCAACTTTTCCAGGGCATTTAAGCGCTGGACATCGATGAGCCCGCGACAGTACCAGTCCTCCCTGGCACACGACTAGACGACGAGTGTTGAAATAAGATCGATTCATCGGAGGCCCAGGATATCGTTCCCATTTCAGTGTGTTTCTTGCACTATGCAATAACGGAATGGGGGAGAATTTCGACAATCTGATGACTACTTTGACTGCAACTGCCAGAAGGTTTTGTTTTCGTGGTCATTGCCGGGCCGTTCGTTACGCTGCGGCTGTTATGCTGTCCTTGTTTGCGGTGCATGCTGTTCCGGCAGTCGCACAGGAGACGATGGGCGACACTCCGACGTCCGTCAGCCCACCGCAATTGCCGACAGACGTGGCGGTAGGTGCGTACCTCATAGGTCTTAGCCAGGTGTCCGAGCCGTCGGATCCGTTCCCTACGTTAGATCTCGAAGTGTTTCTCAATCTCTCGTGGCATGATCCGCGCCTGGCCTCAGAAGACGAAAACAGATCGCCGCGGGTATTTCAGGAAGAAGAAGCGGAGGAGAAGCTGAGCGAGATCTGGGCCCCCGACGTCGAGGTTCAGAATCAGGTGGAGCAGCGTGAGACTGAGAGCATCGAACTGAGATTATGAGATGAGGGGTGACGATCTATGCAGATGGCAGCGTGGATTACGAGGAGCGTTTCGGCGCCACTCTGAATGCGGAGCTGGATCTGTCGAGGTTTCCGTTCGATCAACAGGCGCTGGACATGGAACTGCAGTCCTTCGTCTGGGACCGGAGCGAAATTTCCCTGGTTCGCAATCAGGCACAAACCGGGTTCGACGACGAATTCGAGACGCCTGAGTGGAGCGTGACTGCCGTCGAGGGACTGATCGGTGCCGGAATGGAGGTTCGTGACGATCGGGAGTTCTCGCTCCAACTGCTACACGTTTCGGGTACATGCCGAACGACAATCCGGGACACTACCTGCTGCGCTTGTTCCTGCCGTTGCTTTTCGTCATGGGTGCGACCTGGCTCGCGTTCTGGGAACCTGCGGCAGAGCGAATACCGGATTGGATGTCTTTGCGCTACTGACAGTGGTGGCGACGCACGTTCGATCGTAGCGCCGGAAACCGTCCCGCGACTCGAACTCCATCCGACGTTCTCGCCGACATGGTGCTCATGTTCTGTTACATCACCGCGATCGCGGTCATCTCGATCGGCATCGTCGTGCGGAGATGGAGACGGAACAGGCTGGTCAGCATCATGCGAGACACTGACAAAGCCTGGCCGCCTTCGTCGTTGAGGAGCGTGTAAACGTAGGCAACGAGCTCGCGGATCCGGGGGTTAAGGGCCAGGCGTTCACATAGCCGGGCAACGAGTCCTCAAGCGAGCGCGTAACGCTGATCGTCCTCCTGCATTTCGTTCAGGCAGATAGAGCGAATCCAGATATGCGCTGGACGCGCGACCGCATCGGCGGTTTCGAGGTAGCCGTCTGCAAGTGCGAAATCGAGCTTGTTACTGATGTCGTTTTTCATGCGCCGCAAACTAGACGAGATGCATCCCTCTCTCTTGTCTATATCCGTCGAATTCGATTCAATGCACGTCAGATGCTTTACGAACCGACTACACTGGCTTCGATCACCGCGCTGTTGGCAACCTCACTTCGTGAGGAATACGGCGTAGACCCTGAGCCGATCTTTTTGCAGGCCGATTTGCCGCTGGCGCCCCCGGAGTCACCACAGGCTCGATATCCATTGGCCAAGATTCGCAAGCTATGGGCCTTAAGCAGAGAAGCATCGGGCGATGAAGCAATCGGCCTCAAGACCGGCTGGTACGCTAAAC
This sequence comes from uncultured Gammaproteobacteria bacterium, assembly GCA_963760325.1. Lineage (GTDB taxonomy): Bacteria > Pseudomonadota > Gammaproteobacteria > Steroidobacterales > Woeseiaceae > UBA1847. The sequence goes on from CAVXCW010000021.1 coordinate 18,955, forward strand.
CAACCCATTTTTATGCGTTCGGCTACTCATGGTTGGCGAGTTCTACTTTACTTGGTGGGATGCAGCGGTTTGCTCGCTACTTTCAACTGATGTCTACCGCGTCGGTAGATCTCAGTTTGACCGAGACGGCAGACAGTTATGCGCTCACCGCCGTTTTCTCCGATGTGTCGAAAGCACCACCGAAAGAGGGTATGGACTGCGGCATGACCGCCCTCCTGGCGCTTTGCGACATTGTTGCGGAGAAGAAGATACGACCGATACGCGTCGAGTCGATCCGCCCGCCGACCGCGCACCCCGAGGCTTATCGTGAGGCGCTGGGAGCGCCCATCCGCTCAATGCCAACGTGGGAGCATTGCACTTTGACAAGGCCGACCTGCGCGCGCCGCTGCCTCACGGCACACCGGATATCGCAAAGGCGACAGACAGGATTGCCGAGCGATATATTGAAACACTCGATCCGCTCAAGGTTGCGTCACAGGTTCGACGCCTGCTCATCGATCTGTTGCCATCCGGCAAAGTCGGTCAGGCGCTCGTCTCCCGTCGCATGAATCGCAGCGCGAGCACGCTGCAGCGTCAATTGCAGGGGGAGGGGATGACGTATCGAGAGGTGCTGGAAAGTACCCAGCGAAGTCTTGCCGAGACCTATCTGCGCGATAAAAAGCACTCACATGCGCAGATCGCCTATCTCCTGGGGTTCTCCGAACAGAGCAACTTTTCCAGGGCATTTAAGCGCTGGACATCGATGAGCCCGCGACAGTATCAGGCCTCCCTGGCACACGACTAGACAACGAGCGCTGAACTAATGTCGCCAGGGCTGCGGCCTGGCTCGCGTTCTGGGAACTCGCAGCAGAGCGAAACCGGATCGGCATCTTCGCGAAACTACGACGCTATCGAGTGTGTGTCGTCCAGCATAAAAACAAAATCCGCTCTATTCGGAAGAGTGGCCAGGTTCGACCTTGTCAGGCGCTCATAGAACTGAATGAACCGCGTGATCTGTTCTTTGTTCATCAGACCTGATGATCGCGAGGGCGAGGCCGCGGCAAGCTTTTCTTCCTGTTCCAGTCTCCAGCGAAGAATCGCGTCGAAATTTGGCGCGCCAATGAAAATCAGCGCGTCGAGTTGGGCGAAGATCGGCTCATATCTTGTTTTCAGCTGATCATTGACATAGTTGCGCCAGGCGCAGTCCGGATCTTCGTCACGTTCCAGGGCATTGACTGGTTGCTGAAGTTCGGCGTCGGATTGCGCCACTGTTCCAACACACCATCCTTCAAGAATGACGAGGTCGATCGGGCCTCTAACGGATGGCCACCGCGACTCGTCTGCGCGGTCGTCAGCCGCCTTGTCAAAGCGCGGCAGGGCGATGCATTCATCCTCGTGCAGTTGCTGCAGCCGTTTGAGGTAGTGGGCAAGCATGTCAGTGTCATGCGTGCCGGGCACGCCGCGAGTCCTTAGCAGTGGATGCACGTTGTTGGCCAGCGTTTTTCGCTCGGCGAGGGTGTAGTAGAAGTCGTCGATCGACAGGACCGCAACGTTCCACTCGAACGTCGATTTTGTCGCAAGCCGGAGAAAATCAGCCAGCGTCGATTTGCCGGTTCCCTGTGCACCGTTGACGCCAAGCAGCAGTTGACGCTTGCCATTGCGTATCTCCGGCAGTCGCTTCGCCAGTGGCAAATAGTGCTGTTCTGCAATGCGGCGGAATTGGCCGGAAAGCCGATGTCGCGACAAGAAGTCGGCCATCTGCTGGTCAGGAATTTCAAGCGTGTTTTGTGTCACGTTTGCTACCGCCGCAATGAACTGGTGTCTATCAGCTATACTGGTCCCTGATAGCACGATGGCCGAATTCCAGCAAACGAATTCGAAATACCCCGTATTTGTCAGCGCTTTGAGATGGGTTCAGATAACAAGATAGTCGCCTTCCAAAAATCCGACGTCGCGCCGGATCCGGTAGCGTCCAAGTACTTTCGACGAGAAACGTTCGAACCCAATACCGAGGCGGAGCGTGCAATTCTGGGGCTGGTCTTTCGCCGTGGCCCCATTACGCAGCTGGAGATAGCGAGAGAAGTTGATCGATCACAGCAAACAGTGTCGCGCCTTATTGCGCGCCTGATCGAGCGCGGTTCGCTGCAGCAAGGCAAACGAATTTCCAGTGGTAAACGCGGGCAGCTAAGCACCTCCATCGAGGTTGCTCCTGACTATGCCTATTCGTTTGGTGTAGCGATTCTCTGGGACGCACTTGCCGTTACGGTCATGGATTTCTCAGGCGCGGTAATCGATCACCGTTTGAAAGTAATGACCTTGATGACACATGACGATGTTGTTGATGAGCTACGGTCGATGATTAACGAGTTGTCCGACCAGTGGATACCGGATGACACGCGCGTATTCGGAATCGGCGTTGGCATACCCGGCACGTTTATGCGCGAGACGCGGCGCCTGAATACTCCGCTGATTCTGGACGAGTGGGCGAACATGGATATCGAAGCCGTGCTGGAAGATGATCTCGGCTTACCGGTCTGGATCGAGAATGACGGCAATGCAGCGGCGATCGGAGAGAGCCTTGTCGGCGTCGGGCGCTGGGCAAAAGATTTCGTGTATTTGTACATTGCGACCGGACTCGGCGGCGGCGTCATTATCAATGGTGAGCTTATACGGGGACAGTACGGCAACGCTGGCGAAGTCGCACAGCTCTTACCGCCGGGAACGTATCCTCACCCCAATCTCGAATTGTTGCGCAAGCTGGTTAGAAAGCACGGCCAGGACATTTCGACAGTGTCCGAGCTTATCGAAGAATTCGACGTCAATTGGCCCGGTGTAGACGAGTGGGTTGTGCAGGTACGTGATTCTCTCTCGCTGATTGTGTCGGCTGCCGCAGCATTGCTGGACCCACAGATAATCGTTATTGGTGGTCGCATTCCGAAAAGCTTGGCCGAGAAAACTATTCCGCACATCGAGATTTACGATCAAAGGCGGCGCTCGGACTCGCGACCGTTACCGAAAATAGTCGCTTCGGAGGCGCCGGGTGACTCCGCGGCTATTGGCGCGGCTGCGTTGATCCTGAACGGCTATTTCTTCAGCTAGGCAGACGAAGCGGCTGAAGTCGGCCGCCAGAATTATAACCTACTGATTAATAAAGGGAATACCGTATTGACATCTGCGTGTCTCGCTATATTCGATTATCTTTGTGTTCCCCAGGCGAGTGAATAAAAGATCAAAAGTCTCGAAAAAACCGCTATCTTATTTACTTATGATGGGTGTATTGTTAGAGGGTCGTTATCACCGAAACGACCCTGGGGAAACCAGGTCGGCGAGCGACACACCACGACTTATTGTCGCGATCAGATGATGGGCCTAACGGCGAATCGTCAACCACGTTGTAATGGGGGAAAAATCATGCAATTTCGCAAAACAGCACTACTGTTCACTACAGTCGCGGCGTTCGTTACCGCGCCTTCGATCGGATTTTCGCAGGACACAGAATCCGATGACGTTATCGAGGAGATCGTTGTCACCGGTACCGGTGTTGAACGTACCCAGTTTGAAACGCCGCAGACAGTTACCCAGTACTCCGAAGAGGAGGTTCGACAGTTCACCTCGTCGAGCCAGGCCGACCTTCTGACACAGCTTCCCGGCGTTAGCGCTGAAGGCGGTGGTGGCGAAGTGGCAACCAACGTTTTTCATCGAGCACTGCCGTCAGGCGGTCAGTTTTCTTTTACCCCACTTTTGTACGACGGAATTCCAACATTCACGACGTTTGGTTTGAACTCTTCGGCGTTTGACGTTTTCTACCGCAACGACCTCGGCATCGAAAGGGCGGAGTTTGTTAGTGGTGGTGTATCCAACCTGTTCGGGCCAGGATCCGTTGCAGGTATCGTCAACTACATCAGCAAGACCGGCGGTCCTGAAAACGAGGGAACCGTGCAGGTTGAAGCCGCCGAAGAGGGCCGCTTCAGGGCGACTACTTTTTCAGTGGACCGTTAGGCGATGATGACTCCGATACATTCTATGCGGTTTCGGGTTACTACCGTTTCGATGAGGGGCCCCTGAACTCGGGACTGGATACGCAGGGTTTTCAGCTTCGCGGCAACCTGAAGCGGGAATTCAGTGATGGCAGTGGTTCTGTCACGCTGTATGGCCAGGCTATCGACGATAGCGTGCAGTTCTTCCTGCCACTGCCGCTGGATGGCACCTCACGCGAGCGGGTTAGCGGTAACGACGGCGCAGAGGTTTTCACCATGAATACGGTGGATGCTATCGGCTTGTCGTATGACACGCCCGATGGGCGTTTCACCACGCCAATTGCCGATGGTGTTCTTACGAAAGGAACATCGATCGCCGCTGTACTGGATAAAGATCTGACCAGCGACTGGACCTTGAATGCGAAACTCCGTTACGCCCAGTACAAGCATCAGTTCAACCTGTTCCTCGATGGTGACGGCATCGGGCCGAACACTCCGGAGACACAGGCCGAGTACCTGACGAATCGAGGAGTCGACCCCGCTGTCGGCGCGACTGCACAGTTTAGCCTTTACCGAAACCGGGGCCGCGCTGCCGGGCAACTACCTGTTGTTCGGCAACCGGACACTTGATCGCTGGCGCGACGCAAAGGACTTTTCCGCGGAGATCAGCGTTGGCCGAAATCTGAGCATGGGCAATGCCGAGCATACGATCACATTTGGTGGATTCTTCTCGAACTCACAGGCCGATGACATCAACTACATCACGACGTACCTCGGCGATTTCCGTAATGCGCCGAAGCTTGTCGATGTGACGTTTACTGGTTTTCAGGAAGACGCAAACGGAAACCTGGTCGCATCAGCAGACCCGAATGCAGTGTTTCAATGGACGCAGAACGGCCTTGCAAACGCCAACGGTATGACTGGCAACGCTGACCGGAGCGCGCGACGCACCGCGTTCTATGTCGCTGATCAAATAGAAAGGGATAAATGGTCCTTCGATGTTGGTGCGCGTGTTGAACGCCTAGATGGCGACGTCAAGGACTTCGGCAGAGCGAATTTCATCATGGGCAACGATCCGTTGGTGAACAATGCGCTTGAGCAGGTGAGCTTCACGGATGGCTCGCTTAGGGCCGGTACCGTTAGTACCACTGAATGGGCGCTTTCTGCCGGAACCTTGTATCGACTTAACGACTCATGGAACCTGTTCGCAAACGCGTCACGCGGATACTTTTTCCCGCAAATCCGCAGCGTACCGTTTAACAATGGTGAGCTTGCGTCGTACGAGGGCGAAATTATTGATGCAGTCGAGTTGGGCGCCAAGCTGCAAACAGACAGGTTTGACGGCTACCTGACCGTGTTCTACACGACACTGGACGATCGGCGAAACGTAGACTTCGAAAACGACCCGAACAATCCGGGAAGCGTGATTGAAGTCGTAACAACCCAGTCGACAGAGGCCTATGGAATCGAGGCCAGCGGCATCTACCATATCAACGATTTCTGGTCGCTCAACGCCAACGTCACGTTGCGTGATTCTGAGTTCACGAAAGCCGAGAACGCGGACGTTCTTGGCAAGGAGATGCGTCGCCAACCGTCAGAGATGGCCAATATTGGCGCCAGGTTCCTGTACGCCAACTTCGATGCTTCGTTGATGTACAACTATCACGGTGACAACTTCGCAAATGATAACAATTGTGTGAAGTTGGACGCCTATAACCTGGTTCGGCTGGAGGCCGGGTATACGTTCGAATTCGACAGCGGCCAGACGCTTCGGGTGAGCGGCAACGTATTCAACGTAACCGATGATCAGGGTATCACCGAAGGCTCACCGCGCCAGGGCAACGCCCAGTCAGGCGCGCCTGCCCAGTTCTTCGTGGGTCGCCCGATTCTCCCCCGACGGGTGATGCTGAGAGTCACTTACGACTTCTAGCAACCGCGACGAGCAAGCACGGGACGCCATAAGGCGCCCCTTCTTTTCCAACGCAACTCCGTCCCCTGAATATAGTCGTTCAATGAAGGGGGTCAGAAGTCATGAGCGAGTCCCGGAATTCACGCGATAAAGAACGGCTCGGCTATCTGCAAACGCTCTATGGCGAGAGCGCGGCGGCGGAAGTTTCAGACGAAGATTGACTCGCTGCTTGCGAGGTACGGCGTCGATCGACAAGCCGAAAGCCGAACCGCGCGGCTCACTGAATCCGATGTAGCTCTGATCACCTACGGCGACACACTCAATGACTCGAACACTCCGCCGCTGAAGGTATTGCATCGGTTCCACCGGGAATACCTGGCGGGCGTATTCGATCTGATCCACATTCTTCCTTTTCATCCCTATTCGTCGGATGACGGATTCTCCGTTATCGACTACAAGGCGATCCGCGAGGACCTCGGTGACTGGGACGACATCGAAGGCCTTTCGGAAGATTGCCGCGTCATGGCTGACGCCGTAATCAATCACATCTCCAGCCAGTCGCGGTGGTTCAAGGAATACCTTGCAGAGAATCCGGAGTTCGCGGACTTCTTCATCGACTGCGACCCGGACACGGACCTTAGTGCTGTTGTGCGGCCACGGACCTCGCCACTGTTGACCTGTTACAAAGATGCTTCGGAGGCCGCGACCGGCACATCTGGACCACGTTCAGCGCCGACCAGGTCGACCTCAACTTTCGAAATCCGTCGGTGCTGCTGGCCGTTATCGACGTGCTGTTTTTCCTGATCTCCAAGGGCGCGAGCCTGCTTCGGCTCGATGCGGTGACTTTTCTTTGGAAAGAGCCGGGCACCTCAAGCGCGAACCTCGCGGAAACCCACGCGTTGATCAAGATCATGCGCAGCGCATGTCGGCGCTGAGAGATGATGTGGTGGCCATTACCGAAACCAATGTGCCGCATCGGGAAAACGTCGCCTATTTTGGTAACGGCCACGACGAAGCGCACATGGTGTACAACTTTGCGCTGCCGCCGCTAATCGCGTACAGCTTTATCGTTGGCGACAGTCGCCACCTCAGCGATTGGGCAAGCCAGCTGTCGGTACCCTCGAACGACGTGTGCTTTCTGAATTTCTCGGCGAGCCATGATGGCGTCGGCGTTCGGCCGGTCGAAGAAATTCTTACGGATAGCGAACTGCAGCAACTGGTCGATGCGGCTCTTGCTGCAAAGGGGCTGGTCTCGTGGCGAACCCTGGCGGATGGCAAGGAACGCCCGTACGAACTGAACTGCACGTTCCTCGATTTGATTTCGAGAAACGTCGACGATACCTCGCTAACGGTCGCACGGTTCGTCGCGTCGCAGGCAATCGTGCTCGCCATGCCGGGCGTGCCTGCAATCTACATTCAATCACTGCTTGGCACACGCAATGACCTGCAGGGTGTTGAACGTACCGGAAGGGCGCGAAGTATCAATCGCCCGCAGCACGATTACAACCGCATCGCGGCGACACTCTCACGTCAGGAGAGCCTCGAGGCAGGCGTTTTCGATCGCCTCACGCACTTGATTCGCGTGCGACGCCAACAGGCCGCATTCAACCCGTACGCACCATTCGCGGTGCTCGACTCGGTACCAGCATTTTCGCGATACGTCGCGGCGATCCGCTGGCAGATGCTACTATAACGTGCATCATCAACCTGACCGGCAAAGAGGTGTTGCAGGAGATATCTGGCATTGTCGCCGGCCAGGAACTTCTGGCCGACGCCTAAGTGCCAGCCGGGAAACACCTTATACCGCCCTACGCAGTGCGCTGGCTGTTAGCCGGCAAACAATAACTCTAACCAGGCTAAATCATGAATACACTCGACTTCACTATCGTAATCGGCTACCTGGGCATGCTTCTCGGCCTCGGGTACTTCTTCAAGGAACAAAAGTCGAAGGAAGACTATTTTCTCGGCGGTCGGGAAATGGGCACGTTTCCGTTGACCCTGTCGACGATGGCGACGCAGCTGTCGGCGATCAGTTTCATCTCGGCGCCGGCGTTCGTCGGCCTGCGGCGAGGCGGTGGCATGGTTTGGCTGTCCTACGAGTTTGCCGTGCCCATCGCGATGCTGTTTCTGATGGTCTACATCCTGCCGGCTTTGTATCGATCCGGCGTCGTTAGCATTTACGATTATCTCGAGCGCCGCTTCGGCTTGGGAACACGCTTGCTGATCAGTGTCGTCTTCCTGGTCAGCCGATCCTTCGGCGACCGGCATCACGATCTACGCGACGGCGCTGATCCTGAACAGCGTCATGGGCATCGATTTCATGACGGCAATTGGGCTAATCGGCGTCGTGACGATCATTTATTCGCTGCAAGGCGGCATGAAGGCGGTCGTCTAGTCCGACACGATCCAGATGATCCTGATCTTCTTCGGCGTCATTATGGTCGGCGGATTCGCGCTCAACAATCTCGGCGGCGTCGATGCGTTCCTCGCGAACGTGAACACGAACGCCTGACGGTGCTGCGCACAGATTCATTCGGATTCTCGGGCGACGAATGGGGGTTGATGCCGATGATCTTCGGCGGAGTCGTGCTTTACGCGTCCTACTACGGCTGTGATCAGACGCAGGCGCAGCGAACGTTGTCAGCGAAAAACGAATCAGACCGTGCGCAAGATTTTGCTCTCGAACGGTCTCGCGCGATTTCCGATCGTGTTGCTGTACTGCACGGCAGGCCTAATACTCGGAACGTTTGCGGCGTTAAATCCGGAGTTCATGGCGCAAATCGATCCCGAGCGTCCCGACACGCTGGTGCCACTGTTCATCGTCAACTACTTGCCGCACGGCATCATCGGCATTCTTGTGGTTGCGCTGCTCGCGGCGGCGATGTCGTCACTTAGCTCGGTCGTTAATTCACTGTCGGCGGTGAGCATTGAAGACTACCTGCGACTGACTGGCAAGGAGCTTGACTGAAGGAACGTTACGTGTCGCTGGTCGCGGGTGACCGTGTTCTTCTGGGGAATCGTAATCGTCTTGTTCTGTCGATTTACGGCGGCGATATCGCGCCGACCGTTATCGAGGCGATCAACAAGATCGGATCGGTATTTTACGGTCCGATCCTCGCGATTTTCCTGCTCGCGATTTTGTTCGACCAGGTGCACATTCGCTCGGCGCAAATGTCGGGCTGCTGACGGGCGTCGGCGTGAACGTCTATATGTGGCTGGGTGCACCAGAGATTTTCTGGCTGTGGTGGAATTTCATCGGGTGCGTAGTGACGCTGTCGCGTGGCGTTGATCATTTCCGTGATTCAGCCACGGCGAATCGACCGAGGCGCCCGGTCACGACCGAAGGCGTCGGCCACTGGTATCAGGACGGAGACGATCGATCCTGGTCGGCGCTTTCGTCGGGATGCTGGCGATCGGCGCCTGGTGCCGTGTGATCTTCGGTAGCGGCAAGCGGGCTTAGGTCGGTTAGCTCGACAACCAGAAAAGCGCGATCGCGGCGGTCCAGCTGAAGTTGTCGCCGCCGCAACCGTCGCCGGTGTCAGCGTCAAAGTACTCCCAGAAGCCGGACGTGGCGTAATGCAATCGCGAGCGGAATCCTGCAGTCGTCGCGCCAGTTTCGGAATAGCCGTAGTCGTCGGCGCCAAGCGCAATCATCCAGTTGATATGAATCCAGACCGGCCCTCGCCAGTAGCGCTGGGACTCGTAGTCGCGGGCTTGATGGATGCGTCGACGACAGCCCGAACCTTTGTAGCAGCCCAGCCACTCGTCGATAAGGTCGACCATGGCGGCTGCTTGCTCTTCATCGGCAAGCCCGCCGAATAACGGCAGCACGGTTGCTGTCGTTACTTCATCGAGTGGCCTGCCCTGTGATCAGGTCATGGTTAAAAAAGCAGCGTCGTTCGCTCGACCACAGCTGCTGACCGCAGACTGCGTGCGAGCTCAAGCTCGGTTTGTCGACGCTTCGAACACCGTCGCTCGTGGTCGGCGAATACGGCACAATTCAAGCAGATCATTGCCGGCACGCTGGAGGATCGAAACGATTCCGATGTCGACGACCTTGTAGGGGCAATGCTCGTAAATATACTGGCTGTCAAAACCGTGGTCGCTTGTAAAAGTCGACCAGGTAAAGGTAGCGATCGTATTCCGGTTTATGCGGCCGTTGTTCGGAGTCGACATGACCGAGGTCACGACGCTTGATACGTCCCAACTGACTTCGGGCACCACGCCAAGCGGCGTCGTCCCAGGCGGGGCTGTTGTCCATGCCTGACTCCCAGGGATGGTAGCTGCAGACCAGCCCCGTGTTGCCCGGATCACGTTCGCGATACCACCATTCGTGGTAGGACATCAGTTTGGGCAGAAGCTCGCGAAGTTTGCTGATCCGCAAGCGATCGGTCGCGACTCTGCTTCGTACATGAAGCGAATCGTCGTTGCCCATACCGGAGGTTGCGAAATTGCACTGGAGGGGATTTCTTTGTGCCGCTCCCCCAGACGTCGGGGCCCGGAAAGTACGACTCGGCACCCTTGTGAAACAGGATGTGCGGGCACCATGCCGTTATCCCACTGGCCGCGAAACATCGTTTCGGCTTCTTGCCATGCCCGCGCTCTCATCAATTGCAATCCAGCCCAAACCGGTGATGGCGGAGTCCCAGCTCCATTGAAACGGATAAAGACCATCAGTGGGAACCGAGTAATCACCACGATCGTTTTGTCGCAGATTGTCGCCGTAGAATCGACATCAATTGACAGGCCATTTCCGAGTTTGCTTCGCTCATTGGCCAGTAATTCCATGGCTGAATCCAGGTATCGCACTAAGTATACTCCAAACCATGAAACCGGTACTCTGTTTCGGCGAAGCACTTATCGATTTTCTGCACATTGGCGACACAAATGCGGTGGCTTGCAGCTGGCTGATTTCCGACAGTTTCCCGGCGGTGCGCCGGCGAATGTTGCGGTTGCCGTTGCACGACTGGGTGGCCAGGCGAAATTCGCCGGGCAGGTGGGTGATGATCCATTCGGCCAGTTCCTGGAAGAGGCATTGTTACACTACGGCGTTGGTACGACTTTTCTTCATAAACATCCAAGCGCCCATACGACGCTCGCATTTGTGTTTCTCGATGCGGACGGTGATCGCAGCTTTTCTTTCTACCGGGATAGAACGGCAGACGTGCTGTTCTCGGCAGAGCAGGTCAGCGATCAGTGGTTCGTGGATCATCCGATACTTCATGTCTGCAGCAACACACTCACAAACCAGGATATCGCGTCAGTCACTGAGTACGTTCTTGAGCAAGGCGACTGCGGCGAATTGCCCAGTCAGCTTCGATGTCAATTTGCGCCCCGCGCTGTGGCCCGATGCTCGCGTCGATCGCTCGCGCTGCGAAAGCGCCGCACGTTTTGCGAGCTTCATCAAATGTTCGAAAGAAGAGATAGATTTTCTCTCGAACGGTGATGAGGGTCGGTTCGTCGATGCGTGCCTCGGTGCCAAGACCGGGCTGCTGGTTGTTACTGATGGCGCGAATCCGGTGCGCTATTTTACTCGCTCTCATCGTGGCACCCTGGAGACGCCGAAGGTTGATGTTGTAGATACGACAGCCGCCGGTGATGCATTTACCGCCGGTGTGCTTCGTGGACTCAGCGCGGCGACCGATCTCGACAAGTTGTTCGACGACCACAGCGATGTCGAGTCATTGCTCAGGTTTGCCATTCAATGTGGCGCGTTGACGACGACAAGGTCAGGTGCATTTCCTTCTTTGCCGGTGTTTGATGAAGTGGCCGAGTTCTGGACAGATTTCCAATGAATTATCGTTCACGCGAGTTTTTGCAGGCGCATATCAAGAGTATTCTGGATTTCTATCATCCAGCGATTGTCGATCCAGCCGGTGGCTACTTTCAAAATTTTCTGGATGACGGGTCCGTGTTCGACGCCGATGAACGGCATCTCGTAAGCAGCACAAGGATGGTGTTCAATTTCTGTAAGGCCTACGAATTGTTCGGTGACGAAGAGTACCGGAGAAGAGCTGAACATGGTCTGGCATTCGTGGCGAAACACCATTGGGATCAAACACGAGGCGGCTACGACTGGACATTGAAAGGCGATCAGGCGACGGACCAAACCAACTACTGCTATGGACTCGCGTTCGTAATGCTGATGTATGCTTCGGCATTCAAGGCGAAGGTTGTTGATGCGCCCACTGCGATCGACGAAACCTTTGAGATTCTTGAGTCGCGCTTCTGGCTTGACGATGACGGTCTGTATGCGGATGAGGCAAGTGCGGACTGGTCGAATCTGTCGGACTACCGCGGCCAAAACGCCAACATGCATACGTGCGAGGCAATGTTGGCCGCTTTCGAAGCGACCGCAAGCGAACGCTATCTTGAGCGCGCATACGACCTGGCCCAAAAGTTTGCCGTCGAGCTGGCACGAAAATCCGAATAATCTCATTTGGGAGCATTTCACGAGCGACCTGGAAGTAGATTGGGATTTCAACCGCGATGATCCGCGCAATCTCTACCGACCCTGGGGATTCCAGCCCGGCCATCAGACCGAGTGGGCCAAGTTATTGCTCACCTTGTACGAATTTCGGCCTGAAGACTGGATGATCGAACGTGCCACCTATCTATTCGATCAGGCGATCGAGCTCGCGTGGGATGAAGAATACGGCGGCATACAGTACGGGTTCAATCCGCAGGGCGAGATTTGCGATGATGAGAAATACTTTTGGGTTCAAGCGGAGTCTTTCGCTGCGGCAGCACGCCTTGCCGTCGCGACTGGAGAGCAAACGTATTGGGACTGGTACGACCGGATATGGCAATACGCTGACCAACATATGATCGACAAAGTTTATGGCGCCTGGTTTCGAGTCCTGGATCGTAGGAACAACAAGCTATCTGACGCGAAGTCTACGGCCGGCGGCAAGTGCGATTATCATACGATAGGCGCCTGCCTGGATGTGCTGCGTGTATTGAAGTAGAACGTATCGTCGATCTCGTATGGCCTTAAGAATTGAGCGTCGCTTTCGGTCGTGCTGGATGGTGAAAATGGTTCTATGAAAATCCGAGTGTCGGTGGTCGATGGAAGTTGCGCATGTTCCCGTGTTGCCTCTCGACTTAGACCTTGGTCGAGGCAGGAGACCCGTATTCGGGCATGCCGTCGGAATGTACTGCGACTAGCCGAGAAGATTTTTTGCGAAGTGCCTATTATTGCAGCTTGGTGAACAATCAGAGGAGCTGCATGCGTTTCATAAAGCAACACGTGCTGCCGATTCTACTGCTTGCTACAAACGCGAACGCGCAGATGCGGGATGCAGACTGGGAATTCGAGGATCCATACGATGACCAGATGCTTTACCTGCATGCGCTGGTCAACTACTCCTATGATCTGCAGTGGCAATTCGATTGGGAGCGTCGCCAGTTTGTGAGCAATGCCCTTCGCATCAACACGGGTAGCGTCTCGTCGACGGAACTTCTGACCGACATTGATCTCAACATCAACCAGACACTGAACGACAAATGGCGCTTCCAGGGAAGCTTCAGGCGCGACGGTCTGCGGCAGCGGCCGGAACGCGAAGATCGATTGTTAGTCGGTTTCGAACGCTCATTATTTGAACGTTCCGCGGTCTACCTGACCGTCAACCCGGAGTTCAACAAGGAATTCATCGACATCGCGGCCGGGTACACGTTTTACCGTGATGACCGGCAGCAGTACGTCCGTGTTGGCGCACTGTTCGAGGACGTTAACTACGAAACCAAGAATGATCTCGGCGGAAAGACCGAACAGAAGTCCGGTCGCGCTGCAATGGGCGGTTCGGCTTGGTTTGGCCAACGACTGGTTCGTGTACAGTGAAGGCGAGGTGGGTAGCGGATTCGAGCGGTTGTTCCTGGACCAAACCGCATCCCCGGACGTATCGCGCCACGACCGCCAGTCGAACGCTGCGCAACTGAGAGTGTCGAGAGCAAGTGACAACGGCACGGCCTGGTCTGCCTGGGTCGAATGGTACGACTTCAACGAAGTCATGCAATTCAGGCAACCGGGCTTCGACTATGACTACGAGAATACCCAGCTTGATTTCGCCGTTGAGCATGTACGGGTGTTGGGAGACCGACATCGATTGCGGTTGCTAGTGCACTACCTGGACCAAAAAGCCGAATCGCGTGGATTCAATGAGCATGACTACAGCCGGACAGACGTACTCGGCGGCGCATTCTATGAATACCTTTGGCCCAACAGTGGCGTGACCTTCGCCTACGCTTTTGGCCAGCCCGATATCGTTTTCCAGGCGCCCGACGCCACTGAGAGCTACAAGCGCGACGACTACAGGGACAAGCTTGTCGTCGGCTGGCGATATAACTTCTCAGAGGATGCACAAATACACGTGTCGGTCAGCCACGAGGTCAGTGTCAACGGCTTCGGTGGAGGCGCCGTGCGATTTCAGCTTTTTTTCTAAATTGAAGCCAGCATGGGCGTAAGGGCTCTTCGATCATCCTGGATCACGTCGGATCACAAAACCGTTTCATTGAAAATCGGTGTGTCGGTGTGTCGGTGTGTCGGTGGTTCGGCTGATTCGCTCTGCTCGAAAACCCATCAACGTGCCTCGGTCGAACTCTTCGCGGTTGCAGCAGGGCGAAATCGCCGCTGAGTTGTGTTCCAATTGCGTGCGACGTACCCCTCCCATAACCAGATGAAGATTCCTTGCTCGCATTCATAAGGCGCAACTTCCGTTGGATCGCCGGCGGATTCATGCTCACGTACTTTTCCAGTTTTGGACAAACGTATTTCATATCGGCGTCGGTTGCAGAATGGCAAGCCGCGTTTGGGCTGAGCCACGGCGAATTTGGGCGACTCTATATGTTTGCTACGCTGGCGAGCGCACTTTGTCTTCCGCTTATTGGCAGGCTGGTGGATCTTGTGCCGGCCCATCGCATGATAGCTCTGGTAGTACCGATTCTTGCCGGGGCGACGCTAATGGCCGGCTACGCATCCTCAGTGCCGGTGCTGGTCGTCGCCGTTTTCCTGCTGCGGCTGTTCGGTCAGGGGATGATGACGCACATGGCGCTGACCTCGACCGGGCGATGGTTTGTTGTCGAGAGGGGTCGGGCAATATCGCTTGTCGTGCTCGGCCACCAGGGAGGCGAGGCCACGATCCCGTTGGCGTTTGCAGCACTTGCGATCGCGTACGGATACCGTGTCGGATGGCTTACCGCCGCCGTCGCATTGCTTGTCGTCGGTCTTCCCTTCGCTTATTGGTGCTACCGCAAGCCTCGGGTACCTCATGGGCAGCTGTCAACGGAGAAAAGGTCGTCGCCTGAGGTGCGCAGCTGGACGCGTCGGGAAGTTCTGAGGGACCCGATATTCTGGGTACTCCTCACGGGGGTTCTGGCGCCCGCGTTCATTGGCACGACGATCTTCTATCATCAGAATTATCTGACGGCGCTGCACAACTGGCCGCCGCAGTTATTCGCTATGTCATTACTGGTTATGGCGTTGACCACCGTCGGCTGCGCGCTGATTACCGGCGCCCTGATCGACCGGTTTGGGGCAACCTCGGTTCTGCCCTACTTCCTGCTGCCGCTTTCGGGCGCCTGTTTCGCATTGGCCTACAGCGGACCGGAAATAACGCTGTTCATTGTGATGGTGCTGCTCGGAATCAGCTACGGCATATCCTCCACGCTTTTCGGCTCGCTGTGGCCTGAAATCTACGGCCTCGCCAATCTGGGCGCTGTTCGCTCAGTTACCGTCGCGGCAGCGGTTCTCGCAACCGCCGCCGGGCCTGGGCTGACAGGCACTCTGATAGATCGGGGCATGGGCCTGCCAGCGCAAATGATGTTCTTCGGCTTCTACTGTCTCTTGGCAGCAGGTGCGATGACGATAGCGTCCGTGTCCTTACAACGACGCCAGTAGAGGCTATCTCTCGTAAACGACTTTGCCATTGACAATCGTCATGACAATTTGCCCGTTTAGGATATCGCCGGGACTCTGATCTGCAAGTGCGAATGGATCCACACTCATGACGGTTAAATCCGCCCACCGACCTGCCTCAATTACGCCAGTTTCATCTTCACGGAAACTCGCGTAGGCAGACCACGTGGTATAGCCGCGCACCGCTTCGTCAGCGGTCATTCTCTGACCAGCGTACCAACCGCCTTCAGGCTGCTGATTCTTGTCTTGCCGCGTGATCGCTGAATGTAAGCCGTAAAATATGTTGTGATCCGAACCGGGATTGTCGGAATTGAACGTCAGGCTGGCGCCGGATTCTCTCAGTGATCGCCAGGCATAGGCGCCGAGGATTCGCTCCGGCCCCAGGCGCTCTTCTGCCCAGGCCTTATCTTCCATCGCATGCGGTGGTTCCATCGAAGCAATGATGCCCAGCTGACCCAGGCGCGGGATGTCTTTGGGACTGATAACCTGGGCATGTTCGATGCGATGCCTGTTCGTCGCGGTTGATGGATCTTCCTGGAATACAGTTTCGAGAATGTCGATTGCCTCGCGATTGCCCGCGTCGCCTATTGCATGAATCGCAATCTGGAACCCGGCTTTCATCGCTTGGGCATTCAGCGCCTGGTTAAAGCCGTAACGATCTCCGCTGATACCACGATGACCGGGCTGATCCGCGTAGTCATAAAGAAGGCGCGCACCGCGAGAGCCAAGCGCACCGTCGTAATAGGCCTTGACGCTGCGGGTAACCAGCATGCTGTCCGTATCAGTGTCCGGACCTTTCTCGATCCACTTTCGAATCAGGTCCTCATCACGTAATGACAACATCGCGTAGACCCGAACAGGTAACTTGTCGGCGGCTTCGAGCTCTTCGAGAATGCTCATTGCTCTTGTGTCGAGACCGGCGTCGTGTACCGCGGTATATCCGTCCGCCGCCATTTGGTGGAGTCCAAGCAAGAGTTGGTTCGTCAAGGTTTCTCGCGACGGCTCGGGGACCGCATCTCTCAGCATGTTCACACCCTGGTTCAGGAACAGCCCGCTTGGCTGACCGTCGCTTCCCAGGCGCATCTCACCGCCGACCGGCACTTCCGTTTCTGCGGTAATCCCCGCTGCATCAAGCGCCGCCTGGTTACCCCAGCCACCGAAACTGTGCAGGCTTTCCATGAAGACCGGATGGTCGGGAACCGCCGCACTAAGAAGTGCCTTGTCCGGATAGGCGTTTGCCCAGGCGCCTTCATCCCAGCCGCGGCCGACAATCCATTCGCCCTTTGGCACGGACTTCGCTCGCTCGACGATCAGCGCGACGGCCTCTTCCTCCGTAGCGACGCCGATCAGATCGACCTGGTCCAGCAGTGCGCCCAACCCAAAGATGTGGGTGTGGGAATCGACCAACCCCGGAATCACGGTTGCGCCGGCCAGGTCGATGACCCGGCTCGACTCCCCCTTGAACTGCATTGCATCATGGCTGCTGCCGACAAACAGGATGTCGCCACCCTGGATTGCGATTGCCTCCGCATCGGGGTGCCAGCCGCTCTCATCATGCGGCGCATTGGGCATGACTGAGCCATCTGGCGCGGGTTCGTCCCACGCCAGCGTGTACACGCGCGCATTGGTCAATATCAGGGTAGCGTCTTCGGCCTTGTCGGCCTCACCGGAGTCTTCGGCGCAACCCGCCACCAAAGCCAGGAATACGAGGGTCTTAAGTAGTTTCATCGGTCCCATGAAAACAGGGGCCGAACCGTTTTTCCAGCTTTCTTTGTACCCAAATCGGTACCCAGACCAGTATCACACCTGCCGTTACACAAGAGCACCGACAGCGCCGCAAGTCCGCCGCGCGACAGACGCACGCAATGCGCCCGAAGAGTAAGCGCAGCGAATCCATTCATTTGGACTCAGTTCTTGGGAGTCAGCTTAAGCAAACGCCCCTGGCTTTCGTCGCGTTCATCCTCCAGCACCCAGAGCGCGCCGTTGGGGCCCTGAACGACACTGCGAATGCGCGCGCCCATCGGATAGCGAGCGACCTCCTCGGCGTCGTTGTCCTTAATTTCAATACGCACGAGGGCCTGGGACGAAAGACCAGCGGCAAGAAGATCGCCGCGCCAGTCTGCGAAAAGCGTGCCGCTGTAGACCATCAGGTCACCCGGTGAAATGACAGGCGTCCACCATGCGGCGGGTTTCAGGAATTCGGGCCGGGTGTCGTGATCGGGAATTTCGCGGCCGTCGTAATGATCACCGTTGGAGACGATCGGGTAGCCGTAGTTACCTCCGCGCACCACGCGATTCAATTCGTCGCCACCCGCCGGGCCCATCTCGATTTCCCAGAGTCGGTCTTCAAGATCGACGGCAATGCCCAGCGGATTGCGGTGACCTATAGACCAGATTTGTCCGTAAACACCCTCATCGTCGACCAGCGGATCCTGGTCCCTGTGGTTTACGAAAGGATTGTCATCGGGAACCGAGCCATCGTCGTTAAGGCGCAGTATCTTGCCGATGTTTGACTGCATGTCCTGCGCCGGTGCGAACTTCTGGCGATCACCCGAGGAGATCCAGAGGTAGCCATCTTTATCAAATAACAGGCGATGCCCGTAATGACCATAGCCGACGACTTTCGGGTACTGCCGCCAAATGACTTCGGCATCGGACAGGTAGCCGCCGCGCTCCGTTAGATTGAGCACAGCCCGTGTTACAGCAGCGCCGCGCGTACCACCCGTGCCACCTTCGGCGTAGCTCAGGTAAACCAGGCCGTTCTTCGCAAAATCCGGGTGTAAGGCAACGTCGCCTAAACCGCCCTGGCCACCGTAGTCCACGTTTGGAATGCCGCGCACAGGTCGGGACTTCTGGCCGTCCTGCGTGACCATGAACAGGCTGCCTTTCTTTTCCGTGACCAGCATGCGGCCGTCCGGCAGAAACGCCAGCGCCCAGGGCTCGTCAAACGACGTGATGGCCTCAACGTCAAACGGCAGGTCACTCTGTGCGCTTGCACTTGCTATCAGGAAAACACTCAGCGCAGTCACCAATAGTCGATTCATCTTCATTCGCCTTGTTTGTTTGATCAGAATACGTAAGTAATCGCAGCGAAACCCTTGACCACGAGATCGTCGTCAACGATTGGGCTGTCAACGATCTTATCAGGCAGAAATTCGCCAGAGACGTTCAGTACAATGCGCCAGTCCTCTGTCAGTTCTATGAAGCTGCCGAGCCCGACCTCGTAGCTGATCGAACTGCCGATACTGTACGCGGGACGTGTTGGCGTGGCGGCGTTCGCCGGCACGCCAAAATCGTAATCGGCGAGATCTGCGCTAAGCCAGTTGACCTGCAGTTGCGGCAAAAACCGAAACTGGCCAGCCTGAAAGCCTTTCGAAATCCTCGCTGTGGCAGCGCCGCCGCCAATCCTGTCGAGAACATCGTGTTCATAGCGCAGCGATAGATTTACGCCGCCGGGGATCTCGACGCGAAATCTCAACCCCGCCATCAGGGTGCTGTCGCGGTCGCCCAGGCCGGCAAGTGACGAGCTATCGTTTTCTTCATAAACGCCGATTCGATACGACGCCGATGCAGCAAGGCGCCACGGACCTGTACCGACTAAACCATACTGTAGGTTCGGACCCAACCACTGCAGGCGTTCTCCGTTATAGGTGATTGCAGGAATAGGCTGCAACACAGTTTTGTCGGATCCGACGTAGGGACTGCTGCGAGCAATGACTCCAGCGCCAACGCCGAGGCGGCCACGCTCACCAAGGACTTTGTAGATCTCGATATCGATGGTAGTTGATTCGCCAGCGATGATTTTCGCGCGACTGAATGCGGGTGGACCTTTCGGGCGATAGTTGTTCGAGATCCCAAGAGGCTCTTTAGGGATGCCGATGAAGTTCTTGTCAAGCAAGCCATTTTCATTTTCATCGACATAGACCAGCACTGCGATATCCTGTGAGGGCACATCATCAATACGATAGACGGCGTCAGCGCGAACTGGCGTGCGCAGCTCTTTTGCGGGATCGCGAAAATCACCAAATGTGCTCGGCGAGTCGTAGACCTGAAATACAAGCACGGCGTCATCGGGTGCACCTTTCACGCGAACCGAGATGTCGGCGGATTGAGCGAAAGATGCCCAGGTTGCGAAGAAGACCAGCGCGATGAGTCTCATTGATATTCGTCCAGAGTTAGCGATCGACACAGTAGCACTGAGACGGCGCCAAATAAATCAATCGCAGCCCATCGTTACAAGATGTAACGAATCGGCTTTCATCAGGCAAAAGCAATTCCTGCACCGGCCCTTCCCCTGCAAGTTGACCATCAAATCCGCAACCCCGCTTTCCGGGTGCCTTTCCTCACCGACATTCAAAAATCCTGGAATCCCAATAGATTAAAGGTCGTGAGATCAATGCCGATAGTAGTTATGTGATGATCGTCTTGATCAGGGGTTCGAATGGAAAACAATATTGCGACCTACCTCGACTCCGGATCAATGCGCCTGTTTGCAGAGCAGATCTCGGATACGCTGGGCAATGTTGTTGCGGTTGGCATCCACGACCTGAACGGCAAGCTGATCTGGGCAGGACCTGAGTCACGCAGCCAAAGATTCTGGAGCGTCAACCCGTTTCTGCGCCAGGAGGTCCCCGCGGGTGGCTTCGTCGAGCGCCTGAGCAACCACAACTACGTTTACGTTTTCTACCTCCGCCATGGCGAGGAGAATGCGCAGTACGGGACACTCAGCGTGCAGATCGATTCGTCGAACCCGGTTAGCGTCGAGTACGCACATAAGGAGATTGAACCGGTTCTGGCCTGTATCCAGCGCCAAATGGGCATCAATGCCGAGCTTTCCGCCGTGCGTCGAATGACCGCGGAAGGGCAGAAAGGTATGCAACTCCTGATGCAACTCGACGAACTTGACAACAGCGGCGGACCGCAGAAGATCCTGCAACACATCCTGCGGCTGTCGGGTGGGCATTTTGGCGCCGAGCTTACGGCGATTCTGTTGCCGGGTCTCGGCATCCGGGAGGTCTGGCCGGAATTTGTGCGGAAAAGACGAAAGCATTTCGAAAGCCGTCATGACCACACTGGGAGGACTGGTTGGACAAGCCCAGATTCACCGCCAGGTTTTGCTGTCAGGCGTCAACATCAAGACGCGTGTCGCCGTCGGCTTTCAATCGGACGACCCGAAGATTCTTTGCTCCCCGATTACCAAATCAAACGGTGACGTTATCGGCGCTTTCGTACTGATGGCGCCACAAGAGTACTCAAAAGAGCAAGTGCGTCTCAGTCGCGCGATCTGCGCGAAGATCAATACGCTGCTTCGCACCGCGGATCAGATGCGCAATGAACATCATTCGCGGCATGGTTTCCTGCACCACATCACCAACGTAACTGAACGATTCGCCAGCCAGCCGCACGCAGTTCTTTACGTCGATGTTGATAAGCTCCATGTCGTTAATGACAACTTCGGTCATGTCGCCGGCGATGAAGTTATTCAATATGTCAGCGACTTGCTGGACGAGGTTTCCGGAACTGATGATGCGATTGCACATCTGTTCGGAGATGCGTTTGGCCTGTTCCTGCGCGATTGCGATGAGAAAAAGGCCTGCGAAAAAGCCGAGTTGATTCTCGAATCGATTGCGCGCCGGGAAATCGAGTACGACGGCCGTGTCATCAGTGTATCGGCGAGCGTTGGTATCGCGATGATCCCGGAGGTCGTCGCCGATGCTTCGGCGGCGTTGAATACCGCTGAGGTTGCAGCGCGGTCCGCCAAGAGTCGCGGCGGCGGACGGGTGGTTGTGTTTCGGGACCTGGATGCCAGCGTTGCGCAGCGGCGCAGCGACCTTGACCAGGTTGGCTATATACAGTCCGCGTTGATTGAAAATCGCTTCGTGCTTTACGCGCAGGCAATCGAGCCACTGCGCGATGAGCAGAAAGTGCATCGCTACGAAATCCTGGTACGTATGCTGGCCGAGAATGGCGACACGTTGGCGCCCGGCGCGTTCATGTCTGCGGCGGAGCGCTACCAGATGATGTCGACGCTGGATCGTTGGGTTGTGCGCAACACGCTTGACCAGCTTGCCAATGCGGACAACATGCTCGAGATCAGCCTCGGTAGCTTCAGTATCAATATCTCCGGGCAATCACTTGCCGATGATGATTTTCCGGCTTTTCTCGAGAAGCAGATCATCGAAAGCGGTGTATCGCCGGACTCTCTGTGCTTCGAGATTACCGAAACATCGATTGTCCGCAACCTTGAACGTGCCCAGCGCTGCATTCGACGCCTGAGAAAGCTGGGCTGCCGGCTCGCACTGGACGATTTCGGCACCGGCTACTGTTCATTCGCCTACCTCAAGGACCTTCCGGTCCAGTACCTGAAAATTGACGGAGTATTTGTGCGGGACATGCTGGAGAATCCGCTGTCCGAAGCAATTATTTTGTCAACCGTAAAAATCGCGAAGGTGATGAATGCAGCGACCGTAGCCGAACATGTCGAAAACGACCTGCTCGTGCAGCGCCTGCGTCAGCACGGTATAGACTTTGTGCAGGGTTTCGCAATTGGAAGGCCGGTTCCCTTCAAAACAGTCCTCGACAATATCGGACCGCCGGTATTGCTCGACGAGATCGCGAACGCAGCAAGCTGAGAAGCAGAACGACTGGGGGTGTTGCGCCAATCGTTAACGTCTACCAACCAGTCCTGCAAATTACCGCGTCTTTCGTTACCTCAATTGCGACATTGAGTGGTGAGATGGCATTCAGACGTCCTACGACGGTCAGATACTCAGGCATAAGTGTCATTCCTGTGCCGCTCGTTCGATAAGAGGTTTCGAACAGTCGGAGGCAGGTCCTGCATATCGATTCGCTTAAATCGGTCGGTTCGGACCGACATTCTACAACTGCGAGTCGGCCGCATCCGACCCGTCTCCATCAGAATGCGCCTGATCGCATGAACACATTCCTCCATGCTGAGGTCGTATTCTCTGGCGACGAGCTTGCTGATTGCCTTGATCGAGCGTTTGCCATCTACGGCGGCTAGCACCTGGGCCGTTAGCAAATGGCTCGACGAAGTTAGAATTGTTTCCGTGCTTGATGGAACAGGTTTTGTCGGGTCGAGGATCCAGTCGGGTAAGAATGAAATAGGCGACACCGGTTCAACATCAATTCGCTTTTTCGCCGCAAAACTTACGATTCTTTCGACTCGACCGTGAGCGCTGTGCGGCGACTGCAGGTATGGCACGGACCTGTGGTCCATGGCCAAAATCTCGAAGCCGCCATTTTCCACGATCGTAATGACTTCGGCTTCGCTGTAACAGCGACACGGATTGTCATCGAAAAAAGCCAGTGATCCCGTATTTACCCAGACTCCATCTTTCGGCAGGAGCCGATTTACCTGTGGGATGAAGTCGCATAAATCCTGGGGGAGAATGTCGATTAACCACGGCGTTACGACGGTGTCGAAACTATGTCGCGCAAACGGCGGGTTCGTGGCATCGCCCAGCACAAACTCCATCTTGCTTTCAGCGTCATCACGAAACGCGACAGGTGCGCTGCATTGGTGCAACACGCCCGCAGCGGCGGCGTCGAGAGGCGCTATCGGAAATTCGTAGAGTGAGACGGGGCAGCCCCTAATGACCCGACTACCGATGAGCAATAACAGAGGATTAATATCCAATGCGACCGACAAAGTCGGCGCGTAATTCCGGTGAAGATCGTATGGGATTCGACATGCGCCGGCGCCGAGAGTCAGTACTGAGCCGATCCCATCGCGTTGGTCGGCGCACAACACCTTATCGATGGCGTCGAACAACGCGTCATTCTCACCATTGTTCCAGGCCCAGTCTCGAAATACGTTGTCGGCGTAACTCAATAGTCCCTGGTTTCTTGGCAGCATTTCCTGCAGGACCTGGGTCATGGCTGGTACCAGGTCTTCGGCATCAAACCCGCCCGGTGCAAGCAACGAGGCGATCTGATTGCGGTGCTCCCGGTGCGCCAGCAAGGTTTCGTCGATGCGCCGCCGGGCTATCGACGCGGATCGTGTGTCTGCCAGTGCTCTGTTTAGCCGATTGTGTCGGGTCTCGTTAGTTTTCAGGAAGCCCCTGTAGCGCGCGCTCCATTCCAGCCGTGCGGTTTCGGGGGATGAGAAAAGCCACGGAATGCATGCATCACCATTGGCGAACACGGGAAATTCCGTTTCGCAAGCCAAACAAAACAATGCGGCGCTCGGTCGCAAGACAAGCGGATCACCCGAGTCACAATTCGGACAGCGCAGTCGCGCGAGAAAACCCGCGTTCGTCGGAACGCGGGCAACGCTCTTGGTCCGCACCGTTGCGCGGGCAGCCCCAGCAATCTGATCCAACGGCATCTCCCTGTGCCTGGTCTGTTATCGTCGCCCTCGAGACAAATCGCTTTTAGACAATCGGGTTGAAAGCAATGTAAGGATCAACGGCGGCGCCCGTCCCCAATCCGGGATTGTCGAGCACCTGGCCGAACATCGCCTGTTCGCCGTGTAAGCCGAGATAGTTGAGTACCACCATCTCCGCCAGCGTCTCAACGCTGTTGGCGAACGGGCTCGACGATGTTTCGACATCGCCGCCAGCCCGGAAGTAGCCGAGTTGCTGTGACGCAGCGCCGTTGCGCAAGACAGGCTGCCCGAGAGGGCTGTACACCAGAATGAAACTTGCCGCCTTTTGCGAGCTGTCGGAGCGCCAGCGAAACTTGGTGGTACCGTTGCCGTCGTCCTCCGGCTGATTCGTGTCGGCAGAGACAGCACCGTCGCTGAAACCGTAGATCATCAGTGGCTTATTCGATAGCGCCGCGTATTCCAGCGCAGCGCCGATCACCTGGCCGACAATGAAGTCCTTGTTATCGGTCTCCGGCCGAGGATCCTGATGGTAATCGCGGCCGCCATATTCAATCGTACCGGCGCCAGCGTAACCGTTGACCACGACCTTCATCGCGGCTGCGGCCTTGCGGAAATCGCCATTGTCGAGTTCCCCGTTCGGAAAAATACTCTGTAAGTTGGTATCGGCGTTCGGGTCAAGGTCTTGCGCAGTCACAACCGTGTTGTACGTTGCGGCGGCCTTGTCATAGCCGCATTGCAGCAACTCCTTTGTCGCCTGTTGCTCGGTGATTTTTCCTAGCTTCGCCGCGCTAAGAGTAGCGGCGGCGGCGGCAACCCGATCGTTCGGGAAATTGTCGTCGGTGACACCACCAATCAGGCCGATGGCATCATTCGCCGATCGGACTCTTGTCGGACGAAACTCGGGAACGATCATTGAATCCGGTGCCCGTGACCTCCCGCCGGATGTCGAGTTGTCAGTACCGATCGTAGCCGTAAATTCACCCGATGCGCCGGCGCGAGCAATGCCGTAGATGGGGTTATGCGGATTATTGCCGGTATCGTTCTCAGAGCGTGCCGGGATAACGCAGCCATTCGTGTTCGCACGGGTTGCGGCATTCGTCTTGCTCAGCATGCCGCGCAACAGGGCGCTGTTCGGATGCATCGCCACGCCGAAGTCGCGATTCACACCGACGACGCCGGGAACGATTGCCGATGGTAGTCCGAGTTTTGCGTAGCCACTGTCGTCGAGAAAATCCTCCTGACCGCCGGCACCGCCCACCATGATGTTGGAGCCGGCGATGTTGGCACCTCCGCCCTGATCGATCGCAAGAAACGGTATCTTCCCTGCGCCGAGCATCCCACCGTTGTCAATGACGCAGGCTGCGGTCTGCGCATGTACCGCTTCACTCAGGAGCGTCGCGATGCTGGGTAAAAATACAGTAGCAACGCCGCCAATCAGGCCGCGGTTCAGAAACTCCCGACGCGAATGGGGACGGGCATGCCCGGTCTTCTTGCAGGATTCCTCGATTTGTTTTTCGAGGCGACCGCGCGCTGCCTCCGCGCGCCGAAATTGCTCTATGTACTTGCCCATTGCTATTTCCTTGCTCGAATTTAATTCAACGTTATGACCGCACTCGACAGAACCGCCGCACAGGTGGCTTGCAGCACGGTTTCTCCCTCGGCGCCGTTGCATCCGTTGGCACAGCCGAGGTCGTCGATCATCTGTACGATCTCGGTCGTCACCGTGGCCCTGTCCGGTTGACTGGCGATGTTGTCGCCAATAAAGCGATCATAGAGTGCCGTCGCAACCTGGTCCTTCGCGTTTCCATCGACTGTGCAGTTGCCATACAAGTCGTTGCAGGCAGTGTTGTTGCCGACAACTTCACCGCAGTAACTGACTGCGAGCCGCTGAATCGCAAGCTGCTGTGCCGGCGCAAACGTCAACGGGTCGGACGTTGTCGGCAGTGAACCCCGCACGTCGCTGTAAGTTGCAAGCACGTTGTTCGTGTTCGGGTCGATTCCAGTAACGCTCGACATCGCATCGTTCAACTGTGAAAACGTGCGTAGACCGTATTCCGAATCGACAATATCCGGCACAGGTAGAGGTGGCGCGGATGGCGGCGTGGTCTCCGCCAGGCCAAGCATGTTGCCGAGCACCTCGAACTCGAGACGGAACTGATCGTTGTCCGCACCGAGCTGCACGGGAACCACGGCGCCGAGTGGCGAGAGCTCGGTGCCTGTTTGCAGCACCATCGTATCGATACGACGGAAGGGCTGTGCGGCGACCGGGACAGTGTCGTTGACCATGATGCGAATGTTCTTAATGGCGATACCCGTCGCGTCGCTTACGAAAACCGGTCTGGCGAACAGATAGCCAGCCGCGTCGAGTTGTGCAGCCTGCATTTCAATGTAAGCGGGCTGACCGATGATGCTCGACACGTCGAAACGCATAGTGACGATATTCCCGGCACCGGCGTCAAAGTTTTGTCTTACTTCGACATCCGACAGTGCTTTGTTGTGGACGGCAACAAGCTTCAGGACGCCGGCCCAGGGGCGGTCGTCGGTTACTTCATTGCCGAGGACCAGTAGCTGGTTGTCCTGCCAGTCCAGAGTATCGCCAGCGACGTTTTCCTCGATACTGAGCTGTCCATTGATGTACACCTTGCGTCCCGAGTCGCCGTCGAATGTCATGACGACGTGGGTCAGCACGGTATCCACCTGGGGATCGAGTGCCTCGAGCGCAGGAGTGCCGTTGACGCCCGTGGTCGCACTGCGGTTGCGCATCTGGTAGTAAATGGCGTTTTGGCCCATCGTGAAATTGCGCGCTGCCGTATCCTGAGAGTAGCTGACGATGCGGGCCGGTCCATCCTGGGCATTGTTATCAGGAACGATCCATGCCTCGACTGAGTACGCGTTAACCGGTGCAATCATGTCGAACAGTTTGCGACTGTCTGCTTCACTGGCCTGCGCCTTGCCAGTCACGTTCCGCAAGCCGCCGCCATCTTCCCATTCCATGCCGCTGATCTGGAGGGTAATTGGCGCGCCGACACCGCTGCTGTCAAGCGTGATATCGCCGGAGCCTTCCGAGAATGTGAACATTGCGATCGCGGAATCGTCAACGCGCTCCTGCCCGCCCGCGGTAGCGTCCGCGAAGGTCGACATCACGCTTAGCACCGGTGCGCCGCCACCGGTAGGCGGCGGCGTGCCTGCGGCGATCTGGTTCGCCCAGTCCTGAATCGCGGCGAGGAAGTCGGCAGCGATTTGATCGCAGCTCGCGTCGCCACCGCAGTTGTGACGCTCGTCCTTCGGCCGGACATAGACTCGTGAAAGCGCCGGGCTGCTCAGGTTCACCTTCTGCTGCGTTGTAATCGCGTTATATGCGACGGCCGCGTCGGCAGCTGAGAATAGCGGATCCTGTGATGCACCATGGCAGTTGACACAAAAATTCTCCTGCGCCATCAATAGTGGATGTAGCGTCGCTTCAAACTTTTCCTGGTCAGTCGTGGTGGTCGGCGGAGGGGTACCAGTCGGCGGAGGGGTACCAGTCGGCGGAGGGGTACCGGTCGGCGGAGGCGTCCCGGTCGGCGCGCCGGCCGCGACCGACTCTTCATTGACCTCACAGGCCGAAAGCGTCAACGCGATCGCGAATACGCCTGCCAGGTTCGCCAGCGTCCCAACTTGCATCCGGCTGCGTATGCCACGCGCTTGAATCTTTCGTAGGATCACAATCTCTCTCCTGTCCAATCTGTTGCAGTTACACGCAGCGGGCAAACATTCACGAATGTGGCGCTAGTTACCCATGCAGTACATGGCGGTCTCGGCAAAAACACGCTTCATGCTTCGGTTGTTAGCCACGAAAATCGTCGCGATGTCTTCAACCGCCTGCAGATCCGCAGGACCATTCGGCGCTCGGTAGCAGACTTTCTCGAAAACGTTTTTTACCTGGCATTTCGCAAATTGCTGCGTCTGCGCCAATTCCATGCCCAGGCTCTTCGCGCCGCTGCCGGCGCCGTTACCAGGTGCGTTCCAGCCTACAAATGCATTGGGCCCGGTGCGCCAATAGTTGATCCACGAATCGTCGGTCGTGACAAAACCGTAGGGAAATGTGCCTGCATCGTTGACGAACTTCGGCTGCACGGCACTATCCGTGTAAACGAGTTGTTGCAGATCCTCATCGAAGTCGTAGTAAGCAAGGCCGCCGGCAAGTCCGTCCAGGCCGGTGTGACACGTGAGGCAATCGGTCAGGAAAATGTTGCTGTCGCCACCTGGCGATCGCGTAACGTCCTGACGAATGCGGTCCGGATGAGCGGTCAGGTCGCGAAAGTCTTCCATGTCCAAGCAGAGATGATTCAGTGCCGCAAATCGCACCGCAGCCCGATTCGTACCAGCTACAAGAAATGCTTCGGCAAAACCTCGCGTCGTCATGATGCCGGCAGCCTGATTCGCACCGAGCGCCGTAGCAGGCAATTCGGATTGCCGCCGTTGAACGAGATTTGCGGTATCGCTGAGGTCTACGCGATTGAGTTGCAGGTCGAGGTAATGATCGTTGTCGGTCTGCGAGTAGGGAATCGCTGTCGCGTTGTTAGAGCCGATGTAGATGATATCTTCGTAAAGAACCTGGTCGAACGGCAGGTCATCCCGGATGATGCCGATCACGGTGGCGATCGTGTCGTTGAGGTCGACATACACTGAACGATCACGATTCGTCCAGGGTGCCGCCATCTCACGCACGGTCGTGTTGTAAAACGCCGGGTTGTTCATGGCGTCATAAGCCGCACCCAGCGCGTCGCCACCCTCAATTTTCGTCGCCATCGAGTCGAGCACCATTGGTGCCGGGGGCACGCCGGCAAGTCGGTCGTGCAGTCGTTTCGCTTGTTCACGCGGGCCTGCGAGAGCTGTAGATGTCGTTGCGAAGCAAAACAGTGCGATGAGAATGCTCAATACCGCGAAGGATCTTTTCTCTGTGTATCGAAGTCTGGCAACTCTCATCGGCCCAATCCCTCTTCGTGATGTTGTCGAAAAACCGTGTGTGAAATGTATTCGTGGTCGGGCTTGGTTCTGCGAGCGCTTCGACATAATGGGAAGGAGTTGCGCGGTTATTGTGAACTGCTTCACAGTTATGGCTGTGATCGACTCTACAGTTTCGGTCGATTTTGTGGCCAATGCGCAAAATGTCGAACACTGCTCTTGCATAAGTGGTTGATCTATGCCCGTCGCCATTTACCGACGGTGGTGTATCGAGCGCTAGTCATCACGAACGAACTCGGAGAGAGCTGTCCATTCTCCCTGCCAGCGTTGGTAACGAGCGGTGTTTCCAGCAGCGACGACGAAATGCAACTCAACCGAGTTAGCGCCCGCGATACGGCGGATTTGATCAAGCGACGTGTGTGCTGCAAGCGTTGCGTAGATTGGCGTGGTTGAGTTGTAGGGCGGGTGATCGAGAGTCGTATCCCATTCGATAAGCGGCAATACCATAGGGCTCTCGTCAACGACCAGCACCAGTTCGACGGCGTGTGCCGGATCGAGACCGGCTAACCCCCGGTCCACTGTGCTTGCCAGGGCTATCCAGAGATAATATTGCCTATCTCCCATGCGGTTAATTTCGATAGGTCCGATGTATGCGTAGTCGCGGGCACCGGCCGCAAGAGTGCGAACCGGCCTCGCGAACACGATCGCATCCGTCAGCGTGACGACAGTAAGGCCACTCGAATCAAGTCTTGATACGCTCGATGACTGTGTCGTGCAGCCCGCCAACAGCACGACACTTACAGCTGTCCGAATGATGTTTGCGAAGCCAGGCATCAGAAATCCAGCGTATAGCCGAGCTGCAGGTAGTAACTTGACGATTCATCGACATTGTCGGGCGTCAGTGGTGGTGCCAGCGAGGCGGGAAATTCGCGATTCGACCAGCGTCCACCGACTTCGAGTTCGATTCGGTACCGGCGTTTCCACGTGTACAACACGCGCAACACCGGATCGGCAATCCAGTGATCGATGTCACCGGCCGGATTCTGGTTGGCAACGCGGTGCGAGACATTGAGACGCGACTGAATGCGCAGTCGCTCTCCAACGGGGTAGCGCATGTCGAGCCAAAGCGTATCGGCATCGACGGACTGCTGCTCGTCATGCCGGTAACCAACAACGAAGACGTGTCCGGCCTTGAAGAAACCCGAACCAATCAACTGTCCACCGTAACTGTATTGTGGCCCGGTATCCGGGAACGCCTGCACGCCACCCGAGGTAACGGACCCGCCGTACTCGAAATAGGAAAAGTCGCCTTTCAGCTGCAAGCGGGACGTCAGCGCCGCGGACAGGCCGGCCGACGCCGCACGTTCGTCGGCCGTACGATTGCGAGCAAGCCGACGTATCTGCCCTTCAGTGTAGGTCGGAAACAGCTCCCGAACGGTATTGACCGGTTGCCCGATGATAGCGTTTCGTGTCGTCAAGAATGGGGCGCCGCCGCCCCGCACCCGACCGTAAAGCGACAGGCGGTTGTTGATGCGCCAACTGCCCGTCGCAAGCGCGGTGTTGATGATGTTGTACGATGCGTCATAGTCGAGCAGGCCGACGAGGTTCAGGCGTGTGCTGTGATATCGCGTTTCGGCGCCGAAAGCCGCGCGGTCCGAGATACCGTCAACGGATTGCAGGTTTGTGAAGACGCTGAAATCCCAGGCGCCGAAGACATTGTCCAGATCTACGCTTCCACCGTAAAAATAGTGTTCAGAATCCGCGAGGAAGCGTGCCGAGTCGACGGGGAAACCGGCGGTCATGTTTACAGCCAGGTTTGGCCAAACGCGATAACTTGCATGTGCGCCGTCGAAACGCCCCAGCACGCCCCCTGTATGCTGCGTCTGTCGGCCGACGCGCGCATTGAACTCAGTGTTCGTGTCAGTGATGTCTACATAGGCGTAGGAAACCAGCGCCTCGTCGCCGGAGCCGTTTTCGACAAGATCGTAAAGGTAACCGAGGTTTCCTCTGCCGACGAAATCGAATCTCCGGCCTTGATGACGCGCAATGATTTGAGCCTGTGACAGCAGCGCCGACTGTGCGATGAACTCGGGTTCATCGTCCCCGGAAAGTTGGACGCCGCGAAGATAATATTGCGATACATCACCGTAGATGTCCCAACCGGAGGGGTCTTGTGCCGTATTTTCTGCGGCGCCAGTCGCAGCAATGGCTCGTGCCGGGATGGTGAGCGCGGCGAGCCGCTGTTGTACCCGCCGTGCATCTGACCCGTCTGGAAACTCATCGAGGTACGCGGAATAAGCGGCGATTGCGTTGGCAGCCTGACCGTTTTTTTCCAGGGCCACACCAAGAAATTCCCGGGCTTCACGACGATAGGTTCCGCCAGGCGCCTGCAGTAGTTGGGTGTAGAGATCGATGCTCGTTGCCGGGTCGCGACGCAATAGAGCCACTCGCGCTTCCTCCATCATCACCGTCGCGCGCTGCGCGGGTATCGCCGTTTCTGACTCATTCACTGCAACAGCCGACATTCTCGAGGCAGCAACGGCGTTAAGCGGCCCCATATCCGGCCAACTGAACAAACGTGTACGAGCGTCGGCTTGTTCCTGCGCGTTAGCGACGGTTATCCACGCTGAATCAAAACTCTGGCCCAGTTGTGTCAGCGCCTGTCGCGCTTCAATTTCCGTATCGAAAAACCCGAGGCGAAGCTCCGCCCAGCGACGATCGCCAACTTCGATCTCGTTCGTATACACGACCTTGCTTCGAAACGGTTCCAGCGCCGCGTGGTTGACTTCGCCCAGCTCAGTCAGTACCGCGACCCGAATGACAAAAAGGTCCCCGCCCGGTGACGGCGGCGCTCTCGTTTGCCGGCCGGGCTGGCGGATCGGGGCCGGCGTTCGCGGCACAACAGGCTTGCTCGACTGCGGCGTTGCTGGTACTGACGTCTGTGCTTCGACCGGTACGCTTGTATCGACGATTATCGTGAGCAAATATGGATTTGCCGTCTGTTTGATTTGAAATGCAACCGGCGTGAGGAAACGCAGGGTAATGGTTGCCAGGTCCTGAAGGGGTTTGTCAAATTCGATCTCGGCGAGCTTCGCCATTCGTGCTCCGGTCGGCCGACGCAGTTCGTTAGGTAGTCCTCGCAACGCCATATGACAGTCCTGTCCAAGCGCTAGCTGAATTTGCAACTTGATGCCACCTCGCGCCGGGGAATGTTCCGCGTACCGCATCGCACACTCGAGCTCAATTTCAATCGTCGATTCAGTGCCGATCTGAGAAACGCGTATCTCGTCGAACGCGCGGGCACTGGCGTCGCTTGAGCCAACCAGCATGATCAAAGCCCAAGCCACAGCAACGTGCCGTCGCGTCGTCCATTGTCGGTTTTGGTGCGATTTCATCTCAGCGCCACATCCTCGTGTTATGGCAGTCGTCGCATTCAGTCATCGTCGCAATATGTTGTGGGTGCTGGCCTGCCACGATCACGTTGTTGTGGCACGACGAACAGGTACCAAAAACCTCGAGGTGATCGAACCTGATGACAGGCGCCCAGGCATTCGGTCGGTGGCATGAATCGCAACTGTTTGTCGTCGGCAGATGAGTGGGCGGGCGCCAGGTCGCCCGAGTACGACTGGCCTGGGCGTGGCATTCTCCGCAGCGCGTTGGTGTGCCTGCAAAGTTGCCGTCGCTATGGCATGTTTCGCACTCCGCAAACCGGTGCGCCCCCTCCAGGCGAAAACCAGTCGTAAAGTGGTCAAATCGAGTCTTGGCCATGGAGTTGGTGGACAAAGTCGACAACAGCGACACGGCGGCAACGACGATCGAGACAGTCATAACAAGAAACTTTGGTGTAGTCGGTTGACCCATTTACATGCCCTCAATCTGTGTGAATGACGAGGTTGTGTGACACGCTTCGCAATTGTTGCCGAATCGACCAAAATGGGGATCGTCGCGCCGATGACAGGAATTGCAGTCGTCTCGGACCGCGCTGCCAGGCCCCACTTCTTCTGTGTGACACGCATTACACGCGAGGTTGCTATGTGAGCCTGTTAACGGGAAGCTGGTCTGAACATTGTGATTAAATTGCCATGCCCGCCAACTGGAAGGATTGTGGCAACGGTCGCATTCATCGCCGAGCGCACCGCGGTGCGTGTCATCAGCGGC
The DNA here is from genome assembly GCA_963760325.1 of uncultured Gammaproteobacteria bacterium. Lineage (GTDB taxonomy): Bacteria > Pseudomonadota > Gammaproteobacteria > Steroidobacterales > Woeseiaceae > UBA1847. The sequence continues at coordinate 52,188 of CAVXCW010000021.1, forward strand.
ATGACAGGATCCACAGTTGGTATCAACATCATGAAAAGCCGCGGTTGCGTGACACTGCTCACAAGCGATATTGGCGTGCGCGCCGACTAGTGGGAAACTCGTGATGTCATGGTCGAACATCAGTTGTCCAGTCCAATTCGTCGCAAAATGACAGGATTCGCAACGCTCCCCGACTTGACCAAGATGCACATCATCGTCCGCATGACAGCTGCCGCACGCAGTTGGTAGAGCGTCATCGAGGGCGCCCGTATGGCACGCGGTGCACGGCAGGCTGTCGTGACCGGCCGGCAGCAGGAAGTTCGTTTCACGTTTATGATCGAATCGAACCGAGCCCCATCTGAAAACGCCGTGGCAACTTCCACAATTGGTGCCAAATCGGCCCTCGTGAACGTCGTCCTGACTATGGCAGGATTCACAGTTGCTGTTGCCAGGATCGCTGAAATCCAGGTTGCGGTGACAGGTTTCGCAGGCCAAGCCTTTGTGGCCGCCGAGCAACCCAAATCCAGTTATCACGAAGTGATTGAACGTAGGATTCTTCCAGGTCGCTACGCTGTGACAATCCGCACACTGGGCACCGTTTCTTCCTTTGTGAACGTCATCAGACTGATGGCAGGCGACGCAGGTACGCCCGACCTCTGCGAAGTCGTCCTTCATATGGCAGGCGCCGCAGCTAACGCCCATGTGCCCACCGCTAAGGGGAAAACGTGTGCGATTGTGATCGAATTTCGTGTCAACCCAGTCGCGATCGCTGTGGCACGAGGCGCAGTCATTCCCCAGTTGCCCTTTGTGCACATCGTCCGACCGATGGCAGTCAACACAGCCGGACGGTGCGTCCCGATGCACGGAATCCGCGGCGTGACAGTCGCCGCACGCGACGTCCAAATGTGCTCCGTGCAATGGGAAGTCGGAAACCCTGTGATCGAAGCTTTCCTCGTCAAGGTCGACAATGTTCATATCCCGACCCTCGTGATCGGAATGACAACTCGCACAGTCGAGCTGCTGTGATTTCGGAAGCCGGCCGTGAAAACCGGATTGTTGCTGGACATCGCCGCCAATCTCCGTGTGGCAGGCAACGCATAGTTCGCCCTGTAGCTGATCGGATAACGGTGCATGGCAGGAATTGCATTCCGCCTCGATGTCTGCATGACTGACGACGACCGGTCCTGGCATGATCAACCACTTTTCGATTTCCGAGGCCCACGCCGACTGCTGCCCAAGGACAGTTGGCAGCGCAAGCGATAGGCAAGTGACCAGACGAAGGACATATGCAAACCGGTTCTCCATCAGTACAAATGAACCACGGCGATGTGAACGATCACTGAAATCAGCAACAGTACGAAGAACGGCAGATGAACCTTGTGCCAGAGGGCGAATAGACGGTCGTATGCGACGAACTCCGCGACACGTCGCACATGATGCAGATGGTTTCGTATGTACAGCTGAATCGCTTTTTCGAGTTGGTGTTTGTGTTGCGCGACCACGACCGAGCGATTGGCGTGGAAAGTAAGTGACATACGAGTAAACCGCCTCAGGCGGAGATAGTGGACAAAAGTCCTGATCGAAAGGACAAAAGGCAATTTAATGCAATCGAGAATTTCCTTTGGCGGCACGAGAACCTCTCGATCGAACCGCGACATACGACTGGTCAGTTCTGGAATGAATGTGCCAAGCGTACCCGTACCCGGCGTCGTCATCCTGACCTGCGCCAACAGCTCTTTCAGATTCGCTTTGCGTCCATACAGTCCATGATGTATCCGCGAATAGATGAATCGTCCAACCAGGCCGCTCCCGGCAACGGCAAGCGCCGAGAAAAGCGCGATCCGGCTGTTGAGAGATCCGGTTTGGAAATTGCAGTGGTATAGCGCGATGATCGGAGCGGAGACGCCAAGAATCATATGATTGCGAAACCACTTTGGCAGGGGGCCGATAAATTTAAGAAATCGGTAGCGCTTTCTCAGGGGGTAAACCAACAGGACCAGCATGCAACAGACCGACACGATGCCCAGGAAATAGCCGAGACCTCGTTCTGCGGTCAGGGAGTGTTGGTCACGGAGTAGCCAGCCAAGCAACAAGAAACTCGCAGCCAGAGCAAAACCGGCCGCACCTCGATGTTCACGAAGAATGCCCGTCCAGCCAGACCCATTGCGCCCGAAAGGATCGTGCTTCCACTGATGCGTCGACTGAATGTCCACCGTTCGGGTAGCCATATCAGAGCCCCTGCAACCGCTGTTTGGTGACGCCGACATCGCCCTGTTTTGACTTACGGAAACCACCGTCACTTTTCATTCATTCGCTCCGCCTTCACATATCGGGCTTCAAAGTCGCCTCCTGAACCGACCGCAATCAGTTTCTCGGGCAGCCGAAAAACGCCCGCAAATCGAATCGGGCCCACAACTTCCTGACGCCGCAAGAATCTGGATCGGGAGTATCAGCGCTGGATTGGATTTCTACCGCGAATGCAAAACTGTGACGGCATTAACATTGCAAAGTGTGAAATGCCTCACGTTTTTCGGCGTCAATGTACTGTGAAAGCGAGCGCCGCTCGGTTGAGGCAAAACTTATGTCAACGGACGCGCGCGGAGTTACGGTTACTTTGTGGTGATATGCACCGATCGGTGCGCGTGGAAGAATTCAAGCGAGCGGTTACTGCCCACGTCACCCAATTACCGTCGGGCTGGGCCGGGAGAAACCAGGGTCGAACCGAGGTTATTCAACGCAATTAACTTCGGTTTGACTCGCATTTTCTGGTCAATCCCGTGGAAACGGCCGATTACCGAATCGCTGCGCCTTGCCGCTGTCACCCAGGGCCTTGCGTGCCGACTTGACTCGGCTGGCCAACGCCGAATCGGTTACGACGCGTCCGTCCCAGAGTTTCTCGAAGATTTCGTCCTTGGACACAAATCGTTCGCGATGCTCGATGAGGTAGGCCAGCAGGGCAAAGACCTGTGGCTCGAGCGGGCAGGGCTCGCCGTCTTTGCGAAGCTCGAACCGAGTCATATCGAGTTCGAAAGGATCAAACCGGAAAATCATGGCTCCGAGAATAAAGCACTTAGGTCCGTCGCATAGAAACCTCCAGAAAATCTCCATACCACCTCCATGTTTGTGCGGGCTGAAGGCCATACAAATACGCTACCGGCGGGCGTTCCGCCTGGATCTAAAGGAGAAAATAGTATGAAACAGGTACGAAATGAATTACCAACTCGCCTGGAGGCCGGTGGGGTCTGCTTTCAGGGGCAGGACTGGGGAGATATGAACGTGGCTCGCGTCCGGTTTCCGGCGGGCGCCGATGCGACACCCTTGCTCGAGGGCCTGCCAGACAATCTCTGTCAATGTCCGCACTGGGGCACCGTAGTCAAGGGCTCAATTCATGTGACCTACGCGGACGGCTCTGAAGAGACAGTTAACGCTGGCGAGGTCTACTACTGGCCCCCCGGTCACACGGTCCGGGTCGACGAGGACTATGAAGCGGTCGAGTTCAGCCCGGCCGGCCCAATGGCTGAGCTAATGGATCACCTTGAAGTGAAGCTGAAAGGCTAAAGGAGAACGAGATGCTGCTCGTAACGATCGACGTTCTGAAGAATGTTCTTACGCCGGATCAAAAAGAGCAGCTGATCGGAAAGGTCACGTCCGCGATGGTCGAGGTGGAGGGCGAGAACATGCGGCCGTGACATGGGTACGGATCAACGAGTTTGACAGTGGCGACTGGACCATCGGTGGACGACGCCTGTCGGCGGCTGATGTGCACGCGATGGCCAAGGGGAAAAATAACCAGGATCGAATCGAGGTTTCGTTGGCATCATCAATATGCCTGCTTTGGTGCCTGATTCAGGCGATTGCGCGATCAGCGCCCGCAGGCCGCGCAGAACTTGCTTGATGGTTTCTGCGTGTTGGCTGCCCATTCGAAGCAAGAGCTTTTGGCCGCTCGACAGTGCTTCAAGTTCGGCGTCAGCATATTCGTAGAGCACGTGTGGCCGGACAAGTCGGATCGGCTCATTCGGTTCAGGTGTCGTGAGCAGGTGATCAATGACTTCCACCACGCGATCATTGAAGTAACCGTCCGGGTAGCCAAGTTGCACATAGGACTCCTGGAACAACGGATAGAAGCGACGGTACATAGCAGCGATCACTTCAAGATCGGCTTTGGCGATCAGGCTGACGAGCGAATCGTATCGCTTGTAGTTTTTCGGGCTTAGTTCGAATTGCCCATCACTGTCCTTCGCGTCCACAACAATCAGACCGGAGAGTCTGCCAACTGGGCGTATTTTCTCGGCGACGTGACTACGGGTCAGGTTGTCTACTGTCGCCACGAATTTATCAACAAGCGCCTCCTTCACAAGCACCTGTTTGACGTCGAGGCCAAACGTATCGATCAGCGCTAGCAGGAAGTAACTATCGCTGTCGTCAAGAGGCGGCAAAGGCACGAGTTCGCGTTCCGTCGGCTCGGGTGATTTCAACGGCGCTAAGGGATGCATCGGAGTTTCTGGGGCCGGCGCCTCCTCGACGACGGGCACGGGCGGCATGACAACGGGCTCTTCGGCCAAAGGCAAGATGTCGTCCCGGTAGTACCAAAACACGCCAGCCAGAACAGCGGCCAGCACAATAAGCACCAGCAGTTTCACATCGGGATCATCCACGGCATTTACTTTACCCTATTTCGATTGGCGGTCTCGAAGCGACTAATTGGGGTCGAACCGAGGTTTTTTTGCCAAAATCTCGGTTCGACCCCGTTATTTGGTAGATTGGCGCAAGCGAAAGGCCGAGTGGCCTCCGAATAAGAATTGCTGCACAGGAGCGAGTCCATTGACTGCAACCCCCGATTTTCCGATTCGATTGTTTACGCGCGCCTGCCTGGGGTTGATTCTGCTTGGCCAGGCAACCGTCGGCGTGGCCCAGGCACCCATCATTCAGCCCGGCGCGCCGGGCGATCCGGCGCGGGAACTCAGCGCCGAAGAGGCCATCGAGGTTGCCAACACGAGTTACTCGCCGGCGGACGCCAGGTTCATGCGGGACATGATCCCGCACCATCACCAGGCCCTCGAGATGGCCGAACTGGTGGCCGATCGTACGAATCGACCGGAACTTATCGACGTGGCCGGCCGAATCAACGTTTCACAAGGCGACGAGATCGAATTCATGCAGCAGTGGCTGGGTGATCGTGGCGAGCACGTGCCGGACCCGACCGCGCACGACGAAATGCATACACACCATACGATGGCCGGCATGGCCACGCCGGAACAGATGGCCGAACTCGCTGCCTCCAATGGCACGGACTTCGACCGGCTGTTCCTGAAGTTGATGATCACTCACCACGAGGGCGCGGTGACGATGGTCGAGGAGCTGCTCGAGTTGCCCGGGTCCGCATACGACCCGGTGCTTTTCGACTTTACGACAGAAATTACCAACGGCCAGACCGCCGAGATCGAGCGCATGAATGCGCTGCTCGTTGGGTTGTCCTCGGACCCGCGCGCGGGGCTCAAGGCCGGGCTGGATGATGCAGGCCAGGCGATCAAGAACCTGGAGCTTTTGGCCTCACTGTCGAAACCGCCCGGGTTCTTCGATCCAAATAATCCGGCAGAGGTACCGGCGAAGCGCCCGAAGGCGGATGCTGACGAGCCAGTCGCAGCGGGGGACGCAGACGCCGCAGCCAAAGATGGCGACGACGCCGAGGAGGAGGAAGACGAGAGTCACGAGCGCTCGCCGCTCATGAGCTTCTCCAACACGGACATGGCCTTTGCTGGCGACGTGATGGTGGCCGGCAGCTACCACGGATTTAACGTTTACCGGCTTGACGCCGGCGGGTTGCCGCAGCTCCTGAGCTCGGTGGTTTGCCCGGGTGGGCAGGGCGACGTCTCGATTGTCGGCGACCTCTTGATCACGTCGGTCGAAGAGTATCGTGGGCGGGTTGATTGCGGGCTTGAAGGAATCGGTGAAGACGTCAGCGATGAGCGCTTTCGCGGGCTTCGTATATTCGACATCAGCGACCTGACGCGGCCAGTGCAGGTGGGCGCGGTTCAGACCTGTCGCGGCTCGCACACGCATTCGGTCGTCGCAGGCCCCAACGAAAGACGGCAAGATCATCGTCTACAACTCCGGTACTTCCCCCGTGCGCGAAGAGGAGGAGATGGCAGGCTGCATCGACGAATCGCCTGGCGACGACCGGACCGCGCTGTTTCGAATCGACGTCATCGAGATTCCAGTCGACCAGCCATCCAAAGCGCGGATCGTCGACAGCCCTGCCGTGTTTGCCGATCCCGAGACCGGCGTCCTCGCCGGCCTGTGGCGAGGCGGTGACCACGGCGACGAAACGCAGGAGACTTATCAGACAGACCAGTGCCATGACATCACCGTGTTTCCGGAAGGCGGTATTGCCGGCGGTGCGTGCTCGGGCAACGGCATCCTGTTCGACATTTCCGACCCGCTGAACCCGCAGCGCATCGACGAAGTCGTTGACACGGGCTTTGCCTATTGGCATTCGGCGACGTTTAACAACGACGGCACCAAGGTCATATTCACCGATGAGTGGGGTGGCGGCACCCGGCCGCGCTGCCGCGCCTACGACCCGCTGACCTGGGGCGCGGATGCCATCTACGACATTGTCGATGGGCAGCTCGAGTTTCGTGGCTACTTCAAGATGCCGGCACCGCAGGTCGACCAGGAAAACTGCGTGGCGCACAACGGCTCCATCGTACCCGTCCCGGGCCGCGACATATTCGTTCAGGCCTGGTACCAGGGCGGTATCTCGGTGATCGATTTCACCGACTCGGCCAACCCGGTTGAGATCGCCTACTTCGATCGCGGTCCCATCGATGCCGAGGATTTAACTGTCGGCGGGTTCTGGTCGGCCTATTGGTACGACGGACGGATCTATGGCACCGAGATCGTGCGCGGGCTGGACGTGCTGGCGCTGGTTCCAAGCGAATACCTGTCGGAGCATGAGATCGCGGCGGCGGCCGTGGCCGATCAGGGTGACCTGTTCAACCCGCAGCAGCAGTTCCGCGTTAACTGGCCGGACGAGCCGGTTGTGGCTCGGGCGTACCTCGATCAGCTCGAGCGCGGCAACGCGCTGTCGGAGTCGCTGGTCGCGGACCTGACCGAGGCGCTGGATCGCTCGTCAACGCAGCTCAAGGACGGCGCGCGCGACAGAAGTCTGGCCGCCCGGCTGAAATCGCTGTCGAAGTCGCTGAAAGACGATAGCGGCGACGCGACTACGAAGAAGCGGCGGGCCGCGCTGGCGGAAACGCTAAAAGGCATTGCGGCCAGATTGCGATGATGACCAGAGCTCGTGCCCGTCGGTGTTGAGCCTGGGATTGCTTTCGAATGGACGATCAAATCAATGCTGATCTTGCTGTTCGGGCTGTAGCCCACACCGAGCGTATGGAGTGGACCTCAAGTCCGAGCGGCACGGTCTGGCGCAAGCGCGTCCATCTGGTCGGTCCCCCGGAGTCCGGGCAGGTTACGTCCATTGTCCGCTACGAGCCGCAGTCGTCGTTTCCGTCGCACGATCATCCGCAGGGGGAGGAGATCCTGGTTCTGGACGGCGTGTTCTCCGATGAACACGGCGACTGGCCGGCCGGCACGTACCTGCTAAATCCGGAAGGCTTTCGGCATGCGCCTTTTTCAGAGGCGGGCTGCCTGCTGTTCGTGAAGCTACGGCAATTTCCGGGGCGCGATCGGCGCCACGTCGTCGTCGATACCAACACGCTCGAGTGGCAGCCAGAATCTGTTCCGGGCGTTGCGCGGAAATTGCTTTACAAGCAGGCGGGCTTTTCCGATGAAATGTACCTCGAGCGCTGGGAGCCGAGTGCAGAAGTGGGCGCGATCGCTTACGAGAACGGAGCGGAGCTTTTCGTTATTGATGGTGAGTTCACCGATGAAGAAGGCAGGTATTCGCAAGGAAGCTGGCTGCGCATGCCCGCAGGATCGACCCATCACCCGCGCTCGGAGAGCGGCTGTAAGCTGTACGTCAAGACGGCCGGCTTACTCTATCTGAATTCGAGTACGAGCTAACTCGGCGTCTCTCTCTATCGACCGAAACGAAACTCGAATCCGACCGAGATTACGTCGCTCTCGGTAGTATCGAGTTCATAGCGCGTCCAGTCACCGACCAGCGAAAGCTTGGATGTCACGTCGACTTTCGCACCGCCGCCATAGTACGGATTTTCATCTTCCGGTACGTTGATCGAAAAACCGTCAATGTCTACGTCGGCATCCCAAAAGAACACGCCGGCACGACCGTAAAGCGAGACTTGCTCGCTCAATGGCAACCCTAAGGTTCCGCCGAGCGTCCAACCGCTTGCCGCGACGTCTGTGCGCGTTGAAAACCCACCGAAATCGACGGTTTCCGAAAAGCTGCCGAAGTCATGGTAGCCAGCTTCGATTCCGAAGTAATCACCGAACTGGAAGCCACCGACGAGACGAAAAGCATTAGCGTCAGTGTCGATAGTGAGGCCGTTGAAATCCTCGTCGAGGTGCGACGAGCCGAAGCTCGCGCCAACGAAAACGCCGGTGTCGGCCTGTGCGAGTGGCGATAACAATAGTGCAGCCAGAATAAGGCCCGGCATCGTCTGCTTGTGATGAGTCATAGCTATCTCCTTATAGCGAATAAAACAACAATGGCAATTTGACGATGCTATTAAGCCCCAGGAAAGCTGAAGCTACGCTGAAGACGCCCGCGCTTCGCCGCTGGCGAAAACCGTCAAGACCGCGCGATCCATGTTTGCTATTGTCTGCATCATTCGACGTTTATCTGTTGGCCGTTGGCTTTGAGAGGGCGCATTGCCCAGCACTATCGAACTCGATCAATCTGACCCGGTGGTCGGCCAAGTTGCCGGCTCGGTGCCGTGCATCTCTTCCGATGAGTTAATGGGTGGTGGATGCGAGCACCTGGTAGAAGTGATTCGGTGCGCCTGCACCGAGACTGGCTTTTTTTATGTAGACCTGGCGTCTTCCCAGCGCAACGCGATCGCCGCGACGTTATTTCAAATGGAGCGCTTTTTCTCGATTGCTGACTGTGATCCACGAAAACAAAATGCGCGCGAGGAAAATCGCGATTACGGTTGGGTTCCGAAATACTCGGAACCCGCTTATCAGCCGGGTACCGTATCCAGTCTGGAAGCTTTCGACTTTGGTCTTGCCAATGTCGGGGATACCAATATGGGAATCTGGCCGCGGCTGCCGGGTTTCCGCGCCGATCTAACCGATTGCTGGGCGGAGTTCACCGCGCTAAGCGATGCCTTGCTTGAGGTGGTGGCCCGAGCGGCGAAGATGGAGCCGGGCTTTCTTCTCGAGCGATGCAATTCGCGGACGTTAAATACGATGCGACTGTTGCACTACGCCGCTGATACCGCGGCAGGCACTGACGACGAAGTCGGTATTGCAGCGCACACTGATTTCGAGTGCATTACGCTGCTCTATCAAACAACATCCGGACTGGAGCTGCTGGATGGCAACGGGCGGTGGCTGGACGCGCCGGCACGCGATGGCCGCATTGTCGTTTTGCTCGGCGACATGCTCGAGCGCTGGACGAACGGCGAGTTCAAAGCAACCGGGCATCGTGTGTGTAAGACAGCAGAGCAACGTTTCAGCATTGTGCTGTTTGTCGCCGCGAACGAAGACATCGAAATCGCACCGCAACCTCAATTCGTGGCGGCCAATGTGCCGGCGTGCTATACGCCCATCACTCAGGCCGAACATATCGAGAATGAAGTCAGGCGAGCGAAGGAAAACGCTGCATATGTGAACAGCTCCAACGGAAAATAGGGGTCAGACCGAGGTTTATTGCATGCGATAACCCTCGGTCTGACCCCTGTCTATCCTCTGCGCTTACATTGTGAAGATCTTGCCGGGATTGAGAATTCCCTTCGGATCAAGCGTCGCCTTCAGCGTTCTCATCAATGCTATTTCCTGCGGCGAGCGGGACAAGTGCAGGTAGTCGCGCTTCTCCAATCCTATGCCGTGCTCGGCCGAAACTGCACCACCGATCTCGGCGAGCGGTTCGTAGACCATCTTCTCAACCTGCTTTCGAGCTTCGTCACTCCAGGGACGAGGCGCAACGATGACATGCAAATTGCCGTCACCCAGATGACCGAAAACAATCAGTCGGGCTTCGTCTTCCCACATGGCATGAACGGAACTCCTGAGACGATCTACATAGGTTTCCATATCCCTGATCGGCAGGCTGATGTCGAACACCGCAGCCGGCATTAACGCCTTGCCGAGCGCCTCAATATCCTCACGAATATTCCAGATTGCGTCGCGTTGCGCTTTCGACGACGCAATCGCGGCATCGCTTATGAGTTCGGACTCAACGGCTTGTTCGAGCACACGCGTAAACGATTCGGTGTCGAACTCAGCATCATTACCGGTGGCTTCGACGATGACGTAAAACGCTTCACCCGGATCCAGGGGCGGCGTGTGGCGCCCGGACTCAACAGCAACCAGTTCATAGTGCTCTTTCCACATCACTTCGAACGAGGTTAGTGCTCCGCCGAGGTTGTGACCCACGTGTTGGAAAAACTTCTTGAGCGCTGCAAAATCCGGTACCGCAACCATCGCCGTGTTGTCGCTCTTTGGCTGGGGGGCAAGCCTTAACACGGCTCGGGTAACGAGACCTAATGTCCCTTCCGAACCGATGAAAAGCTGCTTCAGGTCATAGCCGGTATTATTTTTCAACAAGGTGTTCATGGAAGAGACGACGGTTCCATCGGCCAGAACGGCCTCGAGACCGAGAACGTGCTCGCGCATCATGCCGTAACGAATAACCTGGTTCCCCCCGGCATTGGTGGCGATGTTGCCGCCTATCGTGGCTGAGCCTCGTGCACCGAGATCGACCGCGAACATCATGCCTTCCCCTTCCGCCGCTTCCTGCACTTTCTGCATCGGTGCTCCGGACTGAACCGTGACGGTCCGGCCGATCGGATCAATGGATTCGATGCGCGTCATGCGTTCGAAGGAAATGACGATGTCATCGCCCGACGCAGCAGTCCCCTGCACGAGCCCGGTCAGGCCGCCGGCCGCGACAACCGGTTGCCCCAGCTCGTGGCAAACTTTCATTATTCCTGACAGTTCCTCGGTCGATGCCGGCCGGACGATCGCCAGAGCGCTGCACCGGGTCTGGCCCATCCAGTCTGCCGGGCGCGCTCGTACGTCTTCGCCGGTGATCAAGCCCTTGGGTCCCGAGATTTCGCGAATGCGAGACAGCAAATCACTCATAGTCGACATCACCGATCAAACGCCCGCGGGCACAATGGCTTCAACAAGACGTGGTCCCTTGACCGAGAGCGCTTCCTGCAGCGCCGCGCGGAACCCTTCGACCGTGTCCGCACGCGCGGCCGGTACGCCCATACCTTCCGAGATGGACACCCAGTCGATCGTCGGCCTGGTCAGGTCCAGCAGCGACAAGGCTTTCGGGCCCGGACTGGTCACGCCCACACGGGCAAGTTCAATGTTAAGAATGGCGTAGCTGCCGTTATTAATTATTACGTTAGTGACATCGAGGTTTTCACGCGCCATCGTCCACAGCGCCTGCACGGTGTACATTGCAGAGCCGTCGGCCTGCAGTGCGATCACCTTGCGCTCGGGGCAGGCGACCGCGGCACCCGCGGCAAGTGGCAGGCCCTGGCCGATGGAACCGCCGGTTAGCATCAACCAGTCATGCTTTGCGGCGCCCGCAGTCAACGGGAAAATTGCAAGACCGGCCGTTGCCGCCTCGTCGGAGATGATTGCATCTTCAGGTATCAGTGACGCCAAGATGGCGCCAAGCGACTGTGCATCGAGTTTACCGTCCGCGACGGGCGGCACCATCGGGGCTTGCACGTCTGCTGCAGCCGGCGGTGCATCAAGTGCGTCGGCCAGTTGCCGCAGAGTACTAACAGCGTCCTCGCGTGGACCCGCGAGCTCAATCAGTTCTGCGCCTTCGGGAGAAAGCCAACTCGGTTTGCCAGGATACGCGAAGAAGGATACCGGCGGCGGAGCCCCGATGAAGACGATCCGGGTCAGGCCGTCCAGGAACTCTGCGGCCATCTCGCCGAAGTAGGGCAGGCGCTCGACCGGCACCCGGCCGGTGCCGCGTTGCAGGCGGGCGCTAAAGGTTTCAGAGATCAGTCGTGCGCCGGTCGCTGCGGCGATCCGTCCGGCTTGTTCCAGGGCATCTTCGCGAAGCGCCCGGCCGCCGAGAAAAAGTGCGGTGGAACCATCACCCCGTAGTGCGGCCGCTGCGCCGGCGATGTCCTCGGCGGATACCAGGGGGGCTTCCGGTCGGGTCTTCGGCGGCGCCGGATGCGCGCTTCCTGTCCAGGCATGATCAGCGGGCACGATAAGCGTCGCGATCTGCCCGGGATACGTTAGCGCAGCCTCTACCGCTTCGGCGCCCCCGACGGCAAGGTCATCCGCGGATGTCGAGGTGCGCACCCAGTCCGACATCGGGCGTGCCACGCCGTTTACGTCAGAGGTAAGTGGCGCATCGTATTTCAGATGATCGGTGGCATGATCGCCGACGATATTGATGAGTGCTGTACGAGCCCGTTTCGCGTTGTGCAGGTTCGCCAAGCCGTTGCCGAGGCCGGGCCCGAGATGCAGCAGCGTGGCCGCCGGTTTGTCGGCCATACGGCCGTAACCGTCAGCGGCACCCGTCACGACCCCCTCGAACAAGCCGAGAATCGCACGCATCTTCGGCTGCTGATCGAGTGCGGCGACGAGCTGCATTTCCGACGTGCCCGGATTCGCGAAGCAAACCTCTACTCCGCACTCACTCAGGGTTTGTATCAGCGCCTCTGCTCCGTTCATTCTTGTCGCTCCCGTTATTTTTGTTTTGAGCTTGCTCTATTTCGCGCTGTTATCTCCGTTTTCGACGGCCATCCATGCCTGATCAATTACGTAAGCGCGTATCGCCGCAGACGTGTCTTCGTCAACAAGATCGCCGAAGTTGCCCATACCAAGCTCAGACAGGGCGCCCTCGCGAACGACCGCATCCCATGACTCCCCGGATTGCAGATGCGGCGATCGGCGCAGGTCGGGTAGCAGGCCCGAAGACACTGTCTGGTCGCCATGACAGGTTAGGCAGTAGCGCGAATAGGCCTCGAAACCATTGGCTACCGTCTCCGGGGACGCTTTCTGTTCAGGCGGTTTCGCAATGTTGGGCGGAATCGCCGAGATCTCGGGAAGCGTTTCTTTTGCACCCAGTTTGAAGGTGAGAACACGGCCGACGCCAGCTTTACTGCCGGTCGGCAACAGGCCACCGTACGCCAGCGTATAGGAACCGCCCCAGCCCGATGCAACTGCGACATACTGTTCACCGTCAATTTCGTAACTGATTGGCGCTGCTACGATGCCGGTCTGGCTGAAGAACGTCCAAAGCTGCTCGCCCGTCGCTGCGTTGTATGCTGCGAAATGCGCATCCGCAGTGCCTTGAAAAACGAGCCCCCCCGCGGTTGATAACACGCCGCCGTTCCAGGGTCCACCGTGCTCAAAAACCCACGCGGCCTCTTGCTTGACCGGGTCCCAGGCAAGCAGGCGGCCTTTCAGCATTGCTTTGACGGCCTTGAACGTCGCCTCGTCGCTTGGTAGTGACGCCAACGCAAAGTTCGCGCCTGTATTCCACGCGCCTTCCTTGTACAAATACTCCGGGTCATCGCCATACGCGAATGGAGCTTCCTGGGCGGGAATGTAAACGAGCCCCGTGTCCGGGCTGTAGGACATTGGATGCCAGTTGTGCCCACCGAGTGGTCCTGGCAGTTGCAGATAGGGCGGCTTACCCGGCCAACGCGCATCGGCAACTTCGACGGGCCGCCCGGTTTCCATATCGACATGTGTTGCCCAGTTTACCGGTACATAGTTTTTCGCCGACAACAATTCGCCCGTCTCGCGATCGATGACGTAGAAGAAACCGTTCTTTGGTGCCTGCATGATTACTTTTCGCGTTGTGCCATCAATCGGGAGCTCGGCAAGTATCATGTGCTGGGCCGCCGTATAGTCCCAGGTTTCGCCAGGCGTAGTCTGGTAGTGCCAGACGTAGTCGCCGGTGTCGGGTCGCAGTGCAACAATAGACGACAGGAACAGATTGTCGCCGCCACCCGGGCTGCGCAAGCTCTGGTTCCAGGGCGAACCGTTGCCGACGCCTATATATAAGAGGTCGAGTTCGGCATCGTAGGCCATCGAATCCCAGGCTGTGCCGCCGCCGCCCGCCTTCCACCATTCGCCGGTCCAGGTTGCTGCGGCCATCTGCATGGTTTCGTTTTCGAATCCGTCTTCAGGGTTGCCCGGCACAGTGTGGAAACGCCACAGCAAGTCTCCGGTTTCTGCATCATAGCCTGAGACATAGCCGCGCACCCCGAGCTCGGCGCCGCCGTTACCGATGATAACCTTGCCTTTCACAATGCGCGGCGCGCCGGTAATTGAGTACGGCCAGGACTTATCGATCGTATTCACGTCCCATACCTTCTCGCCGGTTGCTGCATCGATTGCGATCAGCCGCCCGTCGATGGTCCCCGTATAAATCTTGTCGCCCCAGATCGCCGCGCCGCGATTGACAATGTCGCAGCACATGACGGCCGCCCGCGATTTGTCCACTTTGGGATCAAACCGCCAGATCATCTCGCCGGTTTTTGCATTGATCGCACTTACGATATTCCAGCTTGAGGTGACGTACATGACGCCTTCAGAGACGATCGGTGTTGCCTCGATGCCCCGGCTGACGCCGAAATCAAACGCCCAGGCGAGACCAAGCTCCGCGACGTTCTTCTGATTCACTTCGGAGAGCGGAGAATAGCGCTGCTCGGAATACGTTCGCCCGTGCGAGAGCCATTCGCCGGGTGTGTCGTCGGCGTTGATGATTGAGGCTGCGGTGATACCCGCCCGGCTGCTTCGCGGTTCCTTGCGGTGACGTGTTCGCGGATTCGCCGGAACCGCTTTCCGTTTTTTGACCGCACGCCGATAGCGCAAGTAGTGAAATAGCAATTGCGAATACAGACATTCTTTTTGGAATCGACATTTTCGAAGCCTCTTGGCGTTTTTTATTTGCAAGGAGAGCCGTTACTGCCTCCTGCATTCCATGGTATGCGTGTTGGCTTTGTTATTCAGTGAAACGTCTGCACGTCTAAAGTGATCAAAAATTGTACTGAAATAGTCGGTATAATTACCAGCAACAATACCAATGACCGACCGCTTGTGCCTGGCAATCGTTTCGCAGGGCTCGACCGGCGGTGATCGCGGGCCGTGCAGGGCACGTATAGGTTCCAGGCAGGCCAAAGGAGTGAACATGCATTCATTAGCGACTGATCTACAGACAGCACAGCGGACGGAGTCCGGAGGTTTGCAGGCTTGCCTCGAATCGCAACGGCAGAGCTTCTTGCAGAGCGAAACGGAGACCCATGAGGAGCGCAAGCAGCATTTGCTCAGCCTCAAGCGGATGATTACCGAGAACAGAGAGGCAATCATTGACGCAATTAGCCTCGACTACGGCAATCGGTCGCGGCACGAAACGTTGTTTGCCGAGATTATCACTGCCAACGACAGCATTATCGACGCGATCAAGCATCTGAAGCGCTGGATGAAAGTCCAGCGCCGCAAAGTTGATCAGACGATGTACCCGGGCGGAAAAGCGCAGGTTATCCCGCAGCCCCTTGGCGTCGTCGGCATGATCATTCCCTGGAATTTCCCGATTAACCTGACGTTTTCACAGTTGGCCGCGGTCTTCGCTGCGGGCAATAGAGCCATGGTCAAGATGTCGGAAAACTCTATTGAGCTTTCGCGACTGTTGATAGCAATGGCGCCAAAATATTTCGATGAGGACAAGCTGAAGTTTTTTGAAGAAACCGGCAGCGTTGGCATTGAGTTCTCAAAACTGCCGTTTGATCACCTGATCTTCACGGGATCGGGCCAGACCGGACGGGCCGTGATGGCCGCTGCCGCAGCTAACCTGACGCCGGTTACGCTGGAGTTAGGCGGCAAAGCGCCGGCGGTCATCGCGCCCGATTACCCGATGGCGAAAGCGGTTGAACGCATACTGTTCGTAAAGCAATTCAATGCGGGCCAGATATGCACGAACGTGGATTACGTATTTGTGCACGAGAGCAAGGTTGACGAATTTGTCGAAATGGCAAAACAATGGGCAAAGAAACATTGCCCCGATATCGATAGCAACGACTACACATCGATCATCGACGATCGATCGTTTCAGCGAGTTTCAGAAACGCTGAATGATGCTCGCGACAAAGGCGCCACGATCATTAATTTGCAGGATCAAGAGCCCCGAGCGGAGAGCCGAAAATTCCCGCTATGCCTCGTTTTGAACAGCACTGAAGACATGACGATCCGGCGCCGGGAAATCTTCGGGCCCTTGCTTCCGATCCTGCCGTATCAGGAGCCGGAAGAGGTCATCGACTACGTCAATAGCAGAGACCGTCCACTTGCGTTGTATCCGTTTACCAACGACAAGCGACTTGCTGCTCGTTATATCGACCGCGTTATGTCGGGCGGTGTCACGGTCAATGATGCGCTCTTCCACGTGGCGCAACACGACCTTCCCTTTGGCGGCGTCGGCCCCAGCGGAATGGGGCATTATCACGGCCACGAAGGCTTCATCACGTTTTCGAAGCTGCGACCGGTTTACTATCAGCCTGGCTTTACGGCGACCAAGTATCTTGCGCCGCCGTACGGAAAATTCGCAGACCGCATGCTGAACTACCTGGCAAACCAAAAGAAATAGCAGGCGATGACCGGTTCTTTGGCGAATCGTGTCAATGTCCTTAGGCGAAGCTGTCGCCAGCGACGCTGAAAATTCGGCGCGAGAATGTCGAAAGACGGTTCGCCAATCGCCCCGTTAACGTCATGATCATATTGGATCGTCTTTCGGGGGCGTCTTCGTCTCGGATCCGTCAGCGTCTTCATAGGTGCGGCCGAATCCGGTGAGTGCCGCAATCAGCATGACGGCGGCAAGGAACCAACCGTGCAAAACAAATCGCCAGACCTCGGTCGGCGGCACAGCTTGCACAAAATCGTACTGCGACTCGAGGGTACGAATCGTCTGATAGCCAATCAACACGCCGCCGCCCCACGGAAAAATATAACCGAGTGCCGACGTCATGGCGTCAAGCATATTCGCCCGACGGTACGGGTGCAGGCGAAAACGCTTGCCGAGCTGCGAAATGACAGGAGCGGCAGCGATCTCCGCGGCCGTATTGATGGTGATAAATGCATTGAGGGTGAATACCATGCCCCACATTGCAGCTTCGGCCCGCGCCACGGAGTCGCGCGCAAATCGCTTGAGGGCGTCGATCAAGGCGTCGAGCGCGCCGCCGAGCCGCATCAAGTGGCCACCGGCGACAATCAGCAAAATCAAAATCGATAATCCGAGATAACCGGCGATGCCATCGACCAGGGCGCCGCCAACCGTATCGGTAGACGGTTCGAAGAAGAGAATCGCCTCTGGTGCCGCGAGCCCCAGTGAGAGCTCCACTGCGATGGCCGTCACGATACCCCAGGTCAGCGACACCAGAATGTGATGACCGGTCAAGGCCAGGAAGATCACCAGCGCAAACGGTGCGAGAAGAGCCAGTCCATTTGGGGACGCGGTATCGGCAAGCAGCTGGGCCGCAAGGGCACGATCGGGATCCATGCCGTCCCCACCAAGCAAAATGAAGAGCACGAGTGCCGGCACCGCAGCAAGCAGCGCGTATTTGACGCGTGAGCGCACAACGCCGGGAATATCAGTTTCCTGCGTGGTCGCCGAGACAACCGTCGTGTCGGAGACCGGCGCCAGGTTGTCGCCAAAAGCGGCGCCGGACAGGATCGCGGCAAACAGCCAGACAGGGTCCGCGCCGAGCATGAGCCCGGCGGGAAACATCAACGTGCAAAAAGCGACCGCCGTGCCGTAACCGGTGCCGACGGCGGTTCCGAACGTTGCGGCAAGTATGAACGTGGCGCCGACAAAATAACCGCCTGTTGCGTTGGACTGACCACCGAGCCAGACGAGGCCGTCGACCAGTCCACCGACGCGCAGCACCTGCGCGAACATCCCGGCCCAGAACCAGGCGACGATGGTGACAGTCGCCACGGGACTCGCCATACCCACGAATATGGCGTTCGCGTAATCAGCCCAACGGCTGCGGCACAAAACCATACCAACGGTGAGGCCGATGACCATGCCCAGGATCAGACCGTGCTCACTGGGTACGCCAGCGACCGATATGGTAATCGCCCATATGACAAAAAACAGCAGCGGTACGGCGGCACCGAGCCGTCCGCCGTAAAATCTCAAGGTCAGGTCCATGGGCTCACCGATTTACTCATTCTGTCGCGTTACCGTGGCTTACTGTTTACCATGTTTGCGGCACTAAATCTGTATGAGGCTGATAGTTCAAGCGATGAAATTGCCGTTGGATTTTTATTTGAGAAACGACGTTGTTGAGGTCAGCCGTGAATTACTCGGCAAAGTCCTTTGCTCGAAGCAAAATGACCGGGTCACGAAAGCCGTCATCACCGAGACCGAGGCGTATGCCGGCATACATGACAAAGCGAGCCATGCTTGTGGTGGTCGTCGCACGGCGCGAACAGAGCCGATGTTCGGTCAAGGCGGCACCGCCTATGTTTATTTGTGTTATGGCATTCACCATCTCTTCAACGTCGTCGTCGGCGATGTGGATGTACCGCTAGCGATATTGATAAGAGCGGGCAAGCCGATGGAGGGAATCGATGTCATGCGGCAGAGACGCAGGAAAGCGCCTGCCGGTGAGGTACTTCTGACTGGGCCGGGAGTTCTGTCGCAGGCACTTGGCATCAAGACGGAGCTAACGGGCGCCAGCCTGCTTGAAGATCGCATCTGGATCGAAGATCAACAGATAACGGTGAGATCACCAGATATCATCGTTGGGCCCAGGGTCGGGATCGACTATGCGGAGGAGGACGCGAAGCGACCCTACCGTTTCAAAATCGGATAGCTAATCGCGCGTTCCTACATAGGCGAATACTTGCCGAGGACGTTATACTCCCTACCCATCGACTGGGTTCTGTCCGGGTAATTCTGTGAATTTATTGTTTCTGGAAAAATAATAAGAAGATCGACGCATTTGCGAGTGCCGTCGCAGACGAGATGTACAGCTTCATCCAGCCCGAGGTGGCCAAGGACCTATTCCAGAAATGCTGCGCAGAAAAACAAAAAGAAGCAGCGAAAGACTGAACAAAAGCTACACGGCATCGTCAATCAGATGCAGAAATTCAGCGAGGCTGAATTCTCTGGGCGTATACGGCAAAGCACGTCTGCAAAAAGAGTTTAGCGACAGGCTAATCGAGCTCGGCTACGACGGAGAAGTGACCAGAATACTGGTCGAGACGATCCTGTTTCGCAATGCCTAGTGGATAGACCGTCCAGAAACAGGCAGGACCACTTACAGTGAACGCCACCGCATCCAAGCGACTATTTGGAGACCTCCAAAAGGCCAACCAGGCGGCCAGGGCGGGCCGACGTGCCGAGGCCTCGTTAATTTACGACGAGGTATTACGACAAGCTGCGGACGATGTCCCACTGCACATCGAAATGGGCAACCTTTGTTCCAATATGGAGCAGTTTGATAAAGCGATTGAGCATTATTCGGTCGCCGTTGGCCAGCAACCGGAAAATGCCCAGTTCCTGGGGTTGCTTGGTGTCGCGTATCAGCAGAATGGGCAGCCCGAACAGGCATTTCCGATTCTTGAACGCGCAAATGAGAAAGACGCCGAGATGCCGTCGGTGTTGCATGCACTGGGCATTATCTACATGTCACGCTCCGATTACGTACAGGCCAAAGAGTATCTGCAAAAAGCCGAGCGTCTGAAACCAAGTGATGGACATGTTCGCACCAACCTCGCGATCGCCTTATCGCATCTCAATGAGCATGATTCGGCACTGAAGCACGCGGAAAAAGCGGTCAAGCTCAGTCCCACCGACCCGGTTGCCCATTACACCCTCGGTCGAATCCTGACAGACCTCGGAAGAATGGACGAAGCGATTCGGCGCTTCGAGAGGACTATCCGTCAACACAAGACGTTTGGTGGCGCCTACGACCTGCTTGCGCGAATGAAGAAATTCACGAGTGCCGATCAGGCTCTTATTGATCGATCCGAGAACATCTTGCGACAGGGCATGCCGGCGCATGACCGCCGTTGCGTGCACTTCGCTCTTGGCAAGATGTACGACGACTGCAAGGAATGGGAAAAAGCCTTCGAACACTATCGACAAGCAAACCTGTTACAGAAGAAGCCATTCGACGCTAAGCACGAGAAGCAGCAATTCAAAAAGATGAAGAAGCTCTTCAACGCTTCTTCACTTGAAAGGTATCGAGAATTTGGCCACCCATCGCAGGTGCCGGTTTTTATCGTCGGCATGCCACGATCTGGCACAACGTTAATGGAAAGAATTATTGCCAGTCATCCGAGAGCGGCCGGCGCCGGAGAATTGGCCGAGTTTCCAAACATCTCGCAAGTGGTGGCGCCTTCCGACAATCTGAGTCAGTACCTAGCGAAGGCTCAGGCAAACTTTACGAAAGAAAACCTGCATAAACTCGCGGAACGTTATCTTTATGTTCTGCAACAGGGCCGCGAAGGTGCTGACCGCGTCGTTGACAAGTTGCCCGGAAACTTCTTTCACGTTGGCATGATTGCGACCCTGTTTCCGAACGCGACCATAATTCACGCGCGCAGGCATCCGCTCGATACTGGGCTATCGTGCTATTTTCAGAATTTTACGGATATTCGTTGGGCCAACGAATTCAAAACAATCGGTGAAATTCATAGCTTTACTGACGAGGTAATGGATTACTGGCGGCAGGAGTTGCCGGATGGCGCGATTACTGAAGTGATTTACGAAGACCTGGTCGAGGATACGGCGACGCAGGGCCAGCGCCTGTTAGAAGCATGTGGATTAACCTGGGATGAGAAAAGTCTGGATTTTCATCGCGAGGAGGGCGTCGTAAAAACCGCGAGTTTTTGGCAGGCGCGGCAACCGATTTACAAGACATCGAAGATGCGTTGGATGAACTATGCGGCACACCTTGGCGAACTCGCCGACGCCCTGAGCGGGGCCACGGGGGAAGACCTAAGGGCATGGCAAGAAAAAGGCGTTCCCGTTTCAGCGAGATCCGGCATCGGCTTGCTGAAAAAGCTATTCAACTAGCGGAAGCAACCTACAACGTACAGAGGTTCTTGATGCTGGCCGTTGCTCTGCTAATTTGTTGGTTCATCACTTGATGCCATGACGTTGGCATGCGCCAGCGTGACGGGTGCATGTTGTTCGACGCCTGTTAGCCACGCATTCGTCTGACGCATAACTTCAGCGGTGGCGGTTTCGGGTGTCTGGAAATCCAGTTCATTGTCGTCCGGGATACGCAAGGTGACGCCCTGACGAAGCGCGTTAATATTGTCGTTGAACGCGTGCGGATTGGCCTGAAACAGCGCGATCAACATCTGGTTCATGGTGGCGCCATCGTGCAGGACGCTTGCAGCGATTCCGGAGAGCGTTTCGCCACTTTCGACAGGACCGTATTGCTTGTCATCCGATAAGCTCGCAACACTGGTTCGTTGCTGATTAACAGCCTGCCACTTTTCCGTGTGGCGCACGACTTCGGCTGTCGCCGTCTCGGGCGCATGATGCTGCAGCTCGTCCTCATCCGGGATACGCAAGGTGGCGCCCTCATAGAGCACGTTAATGTTGTCGTCGAAGGCCTGCATATTGGCCTGAAACAGCGCGATCATCATCTGGTTCGTGGTGACGCCATCTCTGAGGTGGTGCTGCGCAATGCCCGAGAGCGTCTCGCCGGACTTCACCGCGTGCTGAAGGCGCGTATCGAAACGGGAGACACTTCTGTCCTGGCGCGGTGACGAGCGCACTACCGTGCGTTGCATCGGGTTCCGACTCGCCGGTGTCTGCTTGTGCGAGATCCTGATCACGTCGCTGGACGATGTGTCCCCGACAACGGTGCCTCCCACGTCAACGGTGAGTTCCTTAGCACCCATAAGCACGCGAACCCCCGCTTGATCGATTGCGAGGATTTCAACTCCGCCCACGCGGTCACCAACCTGCAGCAATTGGCCGTTGACCAGGGCGGTACGCTGGAGTCGGGAGATCAGGACACCCTTGAGCTGGAAACTCGTTGCAGGCCGAGTGTCAGATTTTCCAGGGTTGTTGGTCTCGATCGCGTCGGCGAGGTTGCCGAATTCCTGGCCTGAAACGGTTCCGAACGCCAGAGGCCCGAACAAAATGAGTATCAGTAATCGCTTGTACACAGTTTCGCTCCCTACGCTTGCGCACTTGCGCCAGCCGCAGTTCCGGCCGAATTCGACTTAATACGTAGTGAATCGGCCGGGAGCGACCTTTTCTTTAGCCGGCGGCGATCCTTGATCCCGTGATTCGGGCCGCTTCCCGGCGACCTTCTTGTTACTGCGATGGCATCAGGCCGCTTCGTCTTGAAAAATGTCCTCTATCGCCATTTCAAAGAGCCGGGCCGCTTTAAATGCGAGGGGCAAGCTGGGATCGAACTTCCCTTTCTCGATGGCATTGACCGTCTGCCGCGAAACCCCCAGCTCCGCGGCTAACCGGGCCTGAGTCCAATCCCGTTCCGCACGGAGGACCTTCAATCGATTCTTCATTGGTATTTCCTGTGGGCGGCGATCATTCCGACCAGGGCGGTCGGTAAGGCATTGATATTCATACTAGTTTTTTGAGTCGAAAGCGGCTGCCCCCGATGCTGGAACCCAGGCAAGGCTCCAATACCTGAGACGGAGGGTGATTTTGGCGTTACTTCTGGCCAAATCGCTGGATTCTGTCTCTGGTTCGTTTATTTGTCCAGCGTCCTTGTCTTAAGGTAAAAGAAACTTGACCTATAAGATGGACTTGCCCGCTCTATATGTCAAGTTTTATTTACAAAAAGACCTGTAAGCGCGACTTCCCGGCCAGGATTGCCTGCCACCTTTGTTGTTAAGGGCGCAGCGCGCGATACAAAAACGGAAGACTGGCATCCATTCGGTAGTCGATGCTCGAATGGGTGCCGTCAAATTCCTGGTAGGTGTGTTGGATACCGTTCCTGGCCAATTCTCGAGAGAGAATTCGGCTGCCGTACTGAATGTAGTATTGGTCCCGCCAGCCGCAGTCGATGAATATTCCTTTCATGGATTTCAGGTTGTTCCGATACTGCCTGACCAAGAGAACCGGGTCGTGCGCCAGCCAGCGTTTCCAGCGTGTGGCAATTAATTCGCCGGTCTCAAGATCGAACGGGATCTTAAAACCGTTGGGTGCTGACGGCGCCGGATCATACGTCGCGGCCATTGCCACCATCATCAGTGCTTCTATTTCGTCGCTACCGGGGCTCTTTTTAGCCCGTATAGCCTCAAGAAAGCGTCGAACGCGGCCGTCATCAAGCCCGGCCCCGAGTTTGGCCAGGCGCTTCGGACGGACATACTTTCCGGCTTTTAGCGCCGGCACCCGGTACTTCGCGAGCTCAGTGAGCGCCGCGGGCCATGCGCTTCGATACACGAAGTCAAAGTAGGCATCGCCGGAGTGGTCTGCGATTGCACCCCAGTATTGGGCGTATTGCATGGCATGAATAACTGCGCCGTAACCACCGGATGACTTCCCAAAGCAGCCTCGATGCTCTCGATCGGCCAATGTTCGAAACTCGCTATCAATAAACGGAATCAGCTCGCGCGTCAGGTAGTCTGCATAGCGACCAATAGCACTGGAGTTGATGTACTGGTTTCCTCCCAGTGACGTGAAGCAGTCTGGAAAAACAATGATTGCAGGACCCATCTTTTTCTCGGCGATGAGGCGAGCGGCTTGCTGGGGAACGCTTTCATCAAATAGCGCGCCAATTTACATGGGACCAGCCGGAACCCGTATAGCCGACGAGGTCAAAAAGCACCGGAAAGCGGTGCTTTCCATGACCAGCATCGTATTGAGGCGGAAGCCACACGGGAAACCGTCTTGCGCTTGGATCGCCCAGCGGGTTGTTCGCGAGAATCTTCGACTCATGCTCGAGGTAAATGAGTCTTCCACTGGTATCTGCTGCCGTCATTGAACTTGTCTCTCGTTTTAGATTGGAGCGAGGCGCAATAAGCAACCGCTTGCGCCGCCAGCACAGTCTCGGAGGGCTCCGGGAATGACGCCGCGCAAGCTATAGCGTTGCTGATCTGCCGGTATTTAGCCGTAGCGAGAAGCGCGACCATGCTCACCGCCGGAACAGCAACCAGAAACCGGCGACGCCACTTCACCTGAATTGCCTCATTTTCTTCAGAGTTGCGAACGAAAACGAAGCCGAAAGATTATCACGACCAGCTTCCCTGTCGGAGCGAGTTTGATGCGCTGGCGCGGGCCTTGGCAAAGCGGCTGCTTATCTGGTTTGCGCCGCGGACGGTATCGCCAGTAATAGGAACACTGCGGACTGTCGCCGTTTTGATACAACTCGGACTGTGACGCACGTCCCGTCTTGGCGCTACCATCGCGATACCATAAATCACTAGATTTGGCGCCTCGGTATGCATTCGTGATGGGCAGATTTACAGCTGAAATATCGCTCGCAAAGATTCTTGCGATCCTGGTACTTGCAGGGTCGCTGGTCGCCTGCGATGTGCAGACTTACGATGATGCCGTGGCGAGTATTCAGGGAGGTGGTGGCAATCCGCCCCCACCACCGCCGCCCCCACCTCCGCCACCACCGCCTCCGCCGGGCGCGTCATTTGGCCCCAATTTTTCCGAGATCCAGGCCGGCTTGTTCACGCCAACCTGCGCAAGCTCAAACTGTCACGGTGGCGGCAACCCGGCTGCCGGATTGAATCTGGAAGCTGCCAGCAGCTACGCCAACCTGGTCGGTATTGCCAGTTCGCAGGAGGCGGGTACGCAGCGAGTGAACGCCGGTAATCCGAACGCGAGTTACCTGATACAAAAACTCGAGGGAACCGCCGCGACGGGCAACGTAATGCCACCAAGCGGTGGAATCCTCCAGGCAGACATCGATGTGGTCCGCCAGTGGATCAGCGCAGGTGCGATCGACGACACCGTGGTTGTGCAAGCCCCGATTCGGGTGACCTCACTGACACCGGCGGCGAACGCCAATCTCACCGCGCAGCCCGCGCAGGTTGTCGCGGGATTCTCGCGCGACCTGGACGTATCGACGGTCAATGCGCTGACGTTTACTATGACCGCGAGCGGCGGCGATGGAAATTTCAACAGCGGCAATGAAGTCCAGATCACCGCCGCAAACATCAGTGTACCGGGCGGCAACCAGGCGAGCGCCGTGTTTGACCTGACCGGCGTTACGTTGGTCGATGACAACTATCGTGTAGCTTTGTTCGGCGATGGCGCAAACATCATCATGGACCTGGATGCGAATGCACTCGACGGCGACGGTGACGGAGCGGCAGGCGGCGACTTTGTATCCGACTTCACGATTACGACACCCATCGTGCTTGGCCCGACGCTTGATCAGATTCAGGCAATCATTTTCACGCCAGTCTGCTCCAGCTGTCACTCGGGTGCAGGCAGCACGAGCGGCATAGCGGATCTGGACCTGACCAACGCGGACGCAGCGTTTAATACGTTAGTGAACGTGCAGAGCGTTCAGGACGTGAACTTCGTTCGCGTACTACCGGGTCAGCCTGCCAACAGCTACCTTGTGCAGAAAATTCAAGGCATCGCCGCTTTCGGCGGCGTCATGCCACCGCTACCGTCGCCCATGCTAGGAGCCGCTGAAATCGCCGCGGTGGAGCAATGGATAACGGATGGCGCGCTGCGCTAGCGCAGCGCGCCGTTTTCCCTAGAATCGATCAGTTGCCTTTGAAGGTATAGGTCACCTCCGCGCCGTACACACGTCCCTTGGCCAGCGGCGAGAATGTGCCGCCCGTGCCAACAGGTCCGATAACGTCGGGCAGCTGCGTATCGCCGCCGTGCTTGACCTCGTCCAGCAGGTTGCGGCCATACAACGAGAATACCCAGCGCTCGCTGTTCGAGTAGAAGTCCAGGCCGGCGTCGAGGATCGATTGCTCGTTGATAAAGCCGAGGTTGCTGTCCGTGTACGCCGATTTATCGCGGTACGCGTAATTGATACGTGACGCCAGGTAGCCCCGGTTGCCGACACTGAGGTCGTGCGTGAAGCCGATGCTCCAGGTAAGCTCCGCGGCGCGAGGCAGGTCAAGGGCTTTGTCCGCGTCGTCGACAACGCCGTCGCCGTTCAGGTCCTCCTTGACCGTGTCGTAACTCGGATCGATCACCCCCAGCGATGCCAGCAACACGAAGTCGTCCGTCAGGCTGAAGGCGCCGTCGATTTCCAGGCCGGTAATCGTCGCGTCGGCGGTGTTGCGGATCAGCTGGACTACGCCGGCACCCTCGCTGGGCAGGTTAAGCTCACGCTGCATGTCATCGATGGTGTTGTAGAACGCGGCGGCGTTAAGACGCCCCCAGTCCTGCGTGGACTTGTAGCCAACTTCGAAACTATCGACGGTTTCCTCGTCGAACGGTCCGGGCGTATTGGCGGGATTCGCCGATGTGTTGCGCAGGTTATAGCCACCGGATCGGACGCCGCGGCTCCAGTGGCCATACACGATCTTTTCATCGTCGAGCTGGAAGGTCGCGCCAATCTTGGGAGAAAGACTGTCCCAGTTCTGGCCGCTGTCAACGAAGTCGAAGGGGCAGTCTTGGGTTAACACGATGTTGCACGGTGAATTTACGTTTCGAATAAGAGCCGCGACATTCGCGTCTTTTTCTTCATGCGTAAAGCGCAGGCCCGTGTTCAAGGTCCATCGGTCCGACAGGTCGTAGTCGAGCGCGACAAAAACACCGAGCGTTTTTACGTCATAGTCACCGCCGCCATCAAGCTGTAGCGCCAGGCGCAACGCCGCCGGTGGCGATGCCCAGCAGCTCGCGCCGCTCGTGGTAGTTGATCTCGTTCTCGAAATAATAAGCGCCGACCGTCACATTGGATCGATCCCCGAATTGGCCGTTGTAGCGCAGCTCATTGCTGATCTGTTCGGTGTTCAACCAGGCGGGCGCGTGGAACAGCCATTGCGGTTGGGCGTCGATGTCAGCGTCGCTTGAGCTTTCCGATTTGCGCCAGCCGAAAATATTCGTAATCGTGCCATCGCCAAATCCGACGTCGATATTCAGCTCAGCGCTAACAAAATCAGTTTGGACTTTCTGGAAACCCGGTTCATCGATCGAGAAATCGAAACTATTGCGGTCGAAGTTAACGAAAAACCCATCGACGCCGCTGCCGTTGGTATGCGTCTGGGAGGCAGGACCGTCACCGTCGATGTCGGTGTATTCGTAGCGCAGGATCAGCTCGGTGCTGTCGTTGGGCGTCCAGACCAGGACCGGGCGGAACATGGTTTGTTGGATAGCACCAAAGTTGCTGCCGTCGAACTGGTTCTTGAACCAGCCATCGTCGTCGTTGTAATAAGCGCTCAATTTGATCCCAAGCGTGTCCGACACTGGCCCACCGATGCTGCCCATGATGTAGCTGTTCTGACCACCGTCACCGCCGCCATCCATGGCGACCCTTGCGCTCGCCTCGAACTGGTCGCCGGGTTTCTTGGTATTCAGCAAAATGGCACCGCCGGTGACGTTGCGGCCGAACAGGATTCCCTGCGGGCCGCGCAGCACGGTGACGCTTTCAACATCAAACATGTCGAAAATGACGCCGACGTTGTTGCCCAGATAGACGCCGTCAAGGAATAAACCGACGGTAGGATCAATGGAGGCAATGGAGCTGTTGATTCCGAGGCCGCGAATCGAGAAGTTGGCACTGCCACGGGTGGTGCCGATATCGTCAAGTGCGACGTTGGGCATGCCAACCGACATGTTGGTCAGGTCGCGCACTTTCAGCGCTTCGATTTGTGCCGAGTTGAATGCTGTAATCGCGAGCGGCACTTCCTGCGCGCTTTCTTCGCGCTTGCGCGCGGTTACGGTAATTTCTTCAAGGAGAATTGACGAGCGGCCGCGCTTCTCCTGTTCCTGCGCCTCGGCGGCGGGTGCGTAAAGCGTGCTCCCGATGCCGGTGACGGCCAGAATTATCGAAACCAAAAAAAAGGAAAAACGTTGTTGATAGTAAGACATGGCGTTACCCCCCCCGGGTGCGAGCTTGGTGTGTTTTGAAGTTCTTTTTTTGTCGAGCACCTGAAAATTCAATCTTGCCGTGCTTCATTCTTGCTCATGGCACGCAATCACGCAAGCGACACACGGAAATAATCGGGCAGTTTGCGTGCTTGCGGTTATTCGACGGTCGCGTCAGGAAATTCGATAACGCGGGATTGGCCACGGTTACGCGGGTCTGATGCAGCCCGGACGCTTTCACCGTCGTCGTAAATTATCTGCATATCACCGAAGTTCCAGATAGCCATGGTTCTATAGCCGCGCTCTCCCAAGAGAGATAGTGTCTCCTCTGGCAGAGGCGAGTCCGGCTGCGTCAGGATGAGGTCGGGCGGCAGTAGTTGATGATGGAATCGGGTGGCGCCAACGGCTTCGAGCGGCGACATGCCGAAGTCGAAGATGTTGAGGATCGTCTGGAACACCGAGGTAAAGATCGTCGACCCACCGGGCGTGCCGAGCACCATCGCCACCTCGCCGTCGCGCAGTAATAGGGTGGGTGTCATAGACGACAGCATGCGCTTGCCCGGTTCGATCTCATTCGCCTCGTTGCCGACGACGCCGTAGGCATTGGGCACACCTGCCTTGATGCTGAAGTCATCCATCTCGTCGTTCAGCAAGAAATCCGGCGCCAGTGACGACCACGCCGCTGCCAAAACCAAGATTGAGCGTGTAGGTATTGGAAACGGCATTACCCCACTGATCCAGGATCGAGTAATGCGTTGTGTCGTGGGTCTCGAGGCCCGTACCGGCTCCGACGTCCATTGAGATCGCCTCGGGATCAATTTCCTGCGCACGGCTGCGGATGTAGTCATCCATCAGCAGCGCATCAATTTGCGAGCTCGATGAAATCCGGGTCGCCGAGATACTGTGCACGATCGGCAAACACGCGCTTTTCTATTTCCGCGACGAGGTGTACATACTGCGCCGAGTTATGCGTCACATCCTCGAAGTAGTGGTCGATATAGTCGCGAATTTTCAGGAGCTGGATAAGCGCAAAGCCACCGGAGCTTGGAAGGGGTGCGGATATCACCTGGTAATCGCGCCAGTCGGCCCTGAGCGGTTCGCGCCAGACGGCCTTATAATTCGCGAGGTCTTCCATCGTGATCAGCCCGTTGCCACGCTCCATTTCAGCAACGATCAGCTCAGCGGTTTTCCCTTCGTAGAATCCATCGACGCCGTTTTCGGCGATACGCCTGAGCGTCACGGCGAGTTCAGGCTGTTTGTGTAACTCGCCACTCTGCATGTTGCCGAAGTAGTCGGCAAAATTGGTCTTTACCTTCGTAGCGCTCGAGTTCTGTAAGCATGCCGCCGCCGAGATTCTCCCCCACGATGAAGCCCGCTTCCGCGAGCTCCACCGCCGGCATGACCAGGTCGCGCCAGGGCAGGGTGCCGAATCGCTGGTGTGCCTCCCAGAAACCGGCGACCGTGCCTGGCACGCCGACCGAGAGGTGACCAATCAGGCTCAGGCCCTCGATTACGTTGCCGTCAACGTCCAGGTACATGTCGCGGTCCGCTTCGGCGGGCGCCTTTTCGCGATAGTCGATGAAGGCGTCTTCACCGTTCATGCGAATCAACATGAAGCCGCCACCGCCGATGTTGCCGGCTTCCGGATACGTCACGGCAAGCGCCAGCCCGGCGGCAATGCCTGCGTCAACAGCGTTGCCACCCGCCCTGAGGATTTGTTCCGCGACTGCCGCACCATAGCGGTCGGGCATCGCCACCGCCGCTGATCGCGTGGCAGTTTCTTGATTTTCGGCAACGGGTGCGGCAGTTGGCTCACGATCAGCCGGTGAACAGCCAAGGAGCAGCGCCAGTACAAACAAGACGAGTGACGAGTAGAGTTTGGTCTTCAGCATGTCAGGTATCCGATGTCGAGGCTGGACAATTGTTTCATGGTCGGACTGTATTGTCGCGCTGGCGGTTGCACGGAACGTCCGATGGTCGGTGCCTGGACATCCAGCTAATTCTACAAATACGGCGAAAGTAAACTCACCAAAGAGTCTCTGAGCCGGACCGGCGTGGAGCGGGCCGCCAGATCGCCAACGGTTACCGGCTTGCTCATAGCGATGACGTCTTCGATATGTGCACGCAGCTCCGAATTTAGCGGATTGCAGAAAATCTCGATACCCAACTCGAAGTTGAGCCTCAGGCTCCGCGGGTCGAGATTAGCCGAACCGATCAGCGAGTATTCGTCATCGACGCAAAGCAGCTTGGAATGACAAAAAGGCGCGGGCTGATAGTAGGCTTCGATACCCCATTCAATAAGTTCTGCAAGCAGGTTCCGGTTGGCCCAATGCATATAGAACAGGTTGTTCTTGCCGGGCAGAACGACACGAACGCGAACGCCGCGAAGAGCGGCGGCCAGCAATGAAGCCATCAGCTCACGGCTGGGCAGGAAGTAAGGGGTCATGATTTCAACCGAGCGAGAAGCGCCGCTAACCACTCCCTGAATGGTCAGCGCGAGCGCGTCCAACTTGTCATCGGGACCGTCCGGAATAACCCGGCAGCGGGTTTCGACTTTCCCGGCCGGCGGCGGAGGCTCGTCGGGGTGCACTGCCTGCCCGGTCGTAAACTGCCAGTCGTCATGGAACACGCCGGCGAGCTCTGCGATGACCGGGCCCCGAAGCCCGAAGTGTATATCGCTGACGCGTCGTGCTTGTCCTGAAACGGTGGCGTGGTCATCGCTGATATTCATGCCGCCGGCATAGGCGACGTCGTTATCCACGACCAGCAGCTTGCGGTGATTGCGAAGGTTCAGATATATGCTGGGCGGCAACAATCTCGGTGGGAGGAAACGACCCACGTTGACGCCACGATTTCGCAACAGCCTGGATGGCCTCGGCCACGAATACATCTCGCCAACGCCATCGACGAGCACCATTACGTCGACACCGCGGGCAGCCGCTGCGCTCAATGCATCGGCGAAAGCACGACCGGTCTGATCGGACTTGAGGATATAGGTTGCGAGCAATACCCGGTGTTTTGCTTTTCCGATTGATGACAGCATCGACGGATAGGCCTGATCGCCGTTGTGGTACACGTCGATCGCATTGCCGGAAGAAAGTGCCCGACCGGTAACCCGCTGGCCCACTGCTTCCAGCCCCCGACCAAACTCAGGCCGGACCGCGGGACCCGCGAGACCGGCTTCGTATCTCACATTAAATAGTCGACGCCGGATGCCTCGCGCCCGTGTCCTGACGCGATTAATGCCAAACAGAAAGTACGCAATCGGGCCGCCGTAGGGGATAAACAGGCACGCCATGATCCATCCCGTCGCCGCGCGCGTATCGCGTTTGTACAAAAGGATGTGATAGACGCTCCAGATTGCCGCCACAATGTGGAGTGAGGCCAGGAGGTATACTGCGATTTCGGTGATCTGCATCATATCGGCAGGGCCTTAATTTAGACAGGCGATAGTAGCACTCGCCTGTACGCTGACGCTGCAGCGGCACTCCAGGGGTTCCTTCGATTAAGCCAATCTTGAGGAACGATCCGTATGGCACTTTTTAACAAACGCTATCACCCTGCCGGTACCGCGCCCGGCACGCTGAGCAAGGAACGGTCGGCGGACGCAAAGCCGCTG
The DNA here is from genome assembly GCA_963760325.1 of uncultured Gammaproteobacteria bacterium. Taxonomy (GTDB): domain Bacteria; phylum Pseudomonadota; class Gammaproteobacteria; order Steroidobacterales; family Woeseiaceae; genus UBA1847. The sequence continues at coordinate 83,870 of CAVXCW010000021.1, forward strand.
CGTATTCAGCTCATCGACTACGACTCGGCCGAATTGACGATTCTCGACAATATGACGGCAGAAAAATGCGGGCCTTACCTGGAGCGGGAAACCGTGACCTGGATAAACGTCGAGGGCCAGCCGACAGAAGGCGCGCTGCGTGAACTTGGAGCATCCTTCGGTTTACATTCGCTGGCGCTTGAAGACGTCCTGAACACCGGTCAGCGACCGAAGGCACAGGCGTTTCCAGATTATCTCTTCATTATCATGAGTCTTCCGGTGATGGCGGAAGATCAGGTTAATGTCCATCAACTGAGCCTGTTCGTTGGCGACAGGTTCTTAATCAGCTTTTGCGAATACGAGGTTACGGCACTTGACCCCATTCTCGATCGACTCAAGTTGGCGGCAAGTAGAATGCGCAGCCGGGGTGCAGATTACCTCATGTACAGTCTGCTGGACTTTGTAATTGATAGGGCCTTTCCGGTGCTCGAAACGTTTGGCGTGCAGCTCGAAGAAATCGAGGAGCAGATCCTGGATTTTGCCGATAAAGAATCGCTGGGGAAAATTCACCAGATCAGGCGAGAACTGATTCTCCTCAGACGCAATCTGTGGCCGCAGCGAGAGGTCATTAATCAACTGCTTCGCGATGAAAGTCCCCTGATACACGAAGACACGCAGCTCTACCTGCGCGACTGCTACGATCACACTGTCCACGTTATGGATTTGCTGGAAACCTACCGCGACATGGTTGCGAGTATGCTTGAGATCTACCTATCGAGTGTGAGCAACCGAATGAACGACGTGATGCGAGTATTGACGGTGATTGCCACCATCTTCATACCGCTGACGTTCATTGTTGGTGTGTATGGCATGAACTTTGATCGCAGCGCGGGGCCTTTCAGCATGCCTGAGCTTGGTCAGCCGTTAGGCTACGTGTTTGTCTGGGTTGCAATGTTGGCGATAGCTGTCGGCATGATCCTGTTTTTCCGCAGCCGGAAGTGGTTCTAAGTGGCCGTGCTTTTGATGTTCTTTTAGCAGGGAGTACGACGCGTGGATGATATCCTGGCTTACGTCAATGCACTGAATATACCGTTGCGACTTGCGATATTCGCGGGCTTCGCCGTTGCGATACATTTGATCGTCATCCTGGTTCGGCAGCTGGTCGGGTTCGCATTCGTCGGGCAGCAGGTAAGGCGCCACCAGAAGTTGCGGTCTATCACGACGCTGGCGACCAGTGCGGTTGTTTTTACTTTGTACTTTCTTGCTATTGGCTTGATATTGCGTGAATTTGGCGTCTCGCTTACCGCCTATTTGGCCAGTGCTTCGGTGGTTGGGCTTGCAATAGGTTTTGGCTCGCAAGGAATTGTGCAGGACGTTGTCACGGGCCTGACGTTCATCTTTTCCGACCTGATCGATGTCGGTGATCTCGTCGAAGTGTCTGGTCAGACCGGCATGGTCAGGGCCATTACGATGCGCTTTGTCGAACTCGAAAACGCAATGGGCGCGACCGTGTTCATACCCAACCGGACGATCAACAACGTTATCAATTACCCGCGCGGCTACATTCGCTGCATCGTCGACATTACGCTGCGCGGGGATGAGTCGTCTCGAAGCACTATTGAAGCAACTTCCCTACGATTGATGACGCTGGTCCGACAACAGTTTCCGGGAATTTGCATTACCGCGCCCTCCAGCGAAGGTCGAATTAAGTTTGACGCCGGCAAGGAAATCCTGAGGATCAAGTTTCGGATCTGGCCGAATCGTGAGAAACCCATCGAAACCACTTTCTACCAGGAACTAATCGCCGAAATAGTGCAGATAGACTCCGACTATAAGCCCTGGATGGTCGCTATCAGCTATGAAGTCGAGAAGCGAGCCTTGCAAACTAGTCGATCATGGCTCTGGCAGCGAAAACCTGAAAAGGTGGGTGGCGCGGCAAGCTGATTTGGCCTTGATGCCGAGTTTGTCGACCCAACGGGAATTCAAATGCTATCGTTCACCGGATGAGTCCAGGCCTGGACCTAAGCGGACAGTCCGCGTTCTTCACGCAGCTGCGATGGACTCCGGCAATTGCTCTTGGCTACGGCCTGAGTATCTGGGTGCACCTCGCGGTCAACGGCGGACTGCAGGGGGTACTTCCCGGAGGCTAGAGGTCTTGTGGGTCAGAAGCGGCTCGACATTGCAGCAAACAGGGCCGCCCCAGCCAAACCGCCGGTGAGTTTTTCTCAACCCAGGCCTGAATTCTTTTCGTTTGTGGTCTTTTGCCTGTATGCCTATTGTTCACGTGTCGATCCGGCTTAACGGACTCGGCGAACAGCAATAGATTCATGTCCTCTCTGAGAGCGATCCGTTACCCATGCCAAATGCCACCGTATTCGACGTAGCCGACCTTGCCGGCGTATCAATAAAGACTGTATCGCGCGTGGTCAATAGCGAGCCGCACGTACGCCCCTCGACCAAGGAACGCGTTGATCGAGCGATTGCCGAGCTCAATTACCGGCCGGACGAATCCGCTCGACTTCTCGCGAGCCACCGCTTCCAGCGGAGTCTTTAGGCCCTGTCGATCCGTCGCCGACCACGGTGCGCCGTTATGAACGTCACGCGCGCATGGCACCATCGGTGCTTGCCGCTCTAGTTCTGATTCAAGCGTTCGCCGCAATGGGGGCATTTGCTAAAGCCAGCGTGCCTGGCTTGCTGCATCATGCTGTCCAGTAATTGCAGCGCTTCGTCGCTATCCAGCCCCAATTCCTTGCGTAGTTCCTCCAGTCTCCAACGTTCATTCTCATCAATGATGCCGTCTTTCAGGAACCGCTGGATATATTGGTTGTATTTCTGTTTGCGACCATGGATGTTCTCTGCGAATCCTGAAGCCATGATCGCGGCGGGCAGGGCAATCATGCCAATGCCGATCAGACCGATCAGACCACCGAACATTTTCCCCATAGTCGTAACTGGCACGACGTCGCCATAGCCGACCGTCGTGAGGGTCACGATTGCCCACCACATGGAATTGGGCATGCTGCCAAATGTTTCGGGCTGGAGTTCATTCTCGAGCAGGTAAATGCCACCGGCTGAGATGACAAGCATCATCAGGAGCACGACGAAAGCAGCCAGCAATGCTTCGGATTCCTTCTGGATCACGTCGAGCAATGCACCCAGAGCCGGGGAGTAACGCGTAAGCTTGAAAAGGCGCAGCAATCGCAACACGCGCAAGAAGCGAAGATCGATAGACAGATAAAGGCTCAGATAGAACGGCAGGATCGCGATCAGGTCGACCAACGCTATGGGACTGAGCATGTACCTGATCCGGCCCTTGATCGGTGAAGAGTCGTCTGCTTCTTCCAGATCCACGCTACTCCACACTCGCGCGAAATACTCGATCGTAAAAATCGCGACAGAGAAGACCTCAAAATACCAGAATGCTCGTTGATATTGCTCGTAGATCGAACCCACTGTTTCGAGAAAGATGGCAATGACATTCAGTGATATCAGCAGGATCAACAACAGGTTGAGGATTCGGCTTGGCCTGTCGGTATGGTGCCCCTGCTCGAGCAGTTCGGCCATTCGTTTGCGTAGTTTCATTGTGGCTCCAATCCGATAGCAAAACTCCGTCAAACAAGGTCCATCAGCATGGGTAGAACCATTCGCTTGATGACGCTGAGTCCTATCACGCCGACCAGAACAACGACCAGCGTGATGAGATCCCACTCGTTGAGCACCAGGCCCAGCGCCAGCGCTGCGGCCGGCGGATGTTCGGTTCGCGTGACGACCATAGTGAACATCGCAAGCGAAATCGCAAGGGCACCAAAGATAATCATGATGGCATGATCATTTACGCCCCTTGCTGCAGCGAACGAATAAAGGGATGCCATGAGAATACCGGAGGCCATTCCGACGACGTAACCGCCGATCAAGTGCCTTGGGTCCGAGTGTAAAGACCGCGGTACGGCAAACGCGATGAACGCGCTCGCGCCCAGCGACGCGATTAGCACTGTCTGGGTAACGGCATCCAGAACCAGTAGTAGCGCGAGAACGCCCAAGCCTGCCAAGCCACATTGCAAACCGTAGCGCTTGAAGTTCTCGAAGCGAAAATGACGGTCATAGTCCATGGTTATACCTCTCCTCAGGATCCTTAAGGAACGGCGTTACGAATGACGCCGCCATTAAAGCACATGGGGTATGCTCACTGCAGAAGAGATAATTGTAGAAACTTGATAAGCGATTGCTGAAGGCTCAGGGTCGATTGATGCAAAAGCGCACAGCTGGAAAGAGGTTTTGGGAGAAAATAATATGCTTAAAATAGTTATGTCGTTATTGCTCGTAGCAACAACCGCTGCGTTTGCGGCTGATGCCGAACGATTCAAGAACACCGATATTTTTGAACTCGAGGTAGCCATTGACCCGCAAATTTCTCCTGACGGGTCCCTGATTGCCTACGTTCGCAACTCGATGGACATCATGACAGACCGAGCCATATCGAACATCTGGATCGTCGACGTTGACGGTGACAATCATCGGCCGCTGCTTTCAGGAATGAGTAGTTACAGTAACCAGCGCTGGTCGCCGAGCGGTGATCGGATTGCCTATGTTTTCAATATGGAGGGACACGGCGCCCAAATCCAGGTGCGCTGGATGGATAGTGGCCAGACGGCGACGTTAACTAATGTCCGGCATGCGCCATCCGCAATTTCGTGGTCGCCAGACGGCAAGCAACTTGCGTTTGCCATGTTCGTTGAAAGTGAAGCGGCCCCCCTTGCCAAACCACCTGCCGCGCCTGAAGGAGCAGAATGGGCGCCACCGGCAAAAGTCATCGAGACGATGCAGTACCGTGCTGATGGCCGAGGCTATCTGAAAACCGGCAATACACACCTGTTTGTTTTGTCGGCTGAAGGTGGCACGCCGAGACAGTTGACCCGCGGCGACTACGATCACAACGGCCCGTTGGAATGGACAAAAAATGGTCAAAGCATTGTTTTTGCTGCCAACCGGAAATCTGATTGGCAGCATGACCCGGTAGAATCCGAGGTCTGGTCCGTGCAAGTCGGGACGGGAGAGCTCACCCAGCTAACGGATCGCGATGGTCCGGATTTCTCTCCCGCGATTTCACCGGATGGCGAGAAGATTGCCTATCTGGGCTTTGATGACAAAAAGATGGGCTATCACAATGCCCACGTCTATATAAGAAATGTCAAAGACGGCTCTGTTCAGACGCTAGGTGGAGACTTTGATCGCAGCATTGACAGCGTAAAGTGGGCGGGTAGTTCTGATCGCCTTTATGTTCAGTACGATGATCGCGGTCGTACGAAGATCGCAACACTCGCGATGAATGGCAAGATTGATGTCGTTGCGAGTGATGTCGGTGGAACTTCCCTGGGAAGGCCGTATACGAGCGGCGGGTTTTCGGTAGCGACTAATGGTGCGTATGCCTACTCAGCCGGACGCCCCAGCCGCCCAGCTGATGTTGGAACCGGACGCGGTAATCGCCAGACGTCGCGCCTGACCGATCTAAACGGCGATCTGCTTGACCACAAAACACTCGGCAACGTCGAAGGCATTACGTGGCAATCCTCGGTTGGAGACCTAGAAATTCAGGGATGGCTGGTTACGCCACCCGACTTTGACCCCATCAAGAAGTACCCGCTTATTCTCGAGATTCACGGCGGTCCATTTGCTGCCTATGGACCGCATTTCGCGGCGGAGATTCAGCTGTACGCCGCAGCTGGTTACGTCGTCTTGTACAGCAATCCACGCGGTTCCAGTAGTTATGGTTATGATTTTGCGAATCAGATTCATCATAACTATCCGAGTCAGGACTACGATGACCTGATGTCAGGCGTCGATGCGGTGATCGCGAGAGGGATCGTGGATGAGGATCAGCTGTTTGTCACCGGCGGTTCGGGTGGCGGCGTGCTGACCGCATGGATTGTTGGTAATACGGACCGGTTTGCGGCGGCTGTGGTTGCCAAGCCGGTAATCAACTGGATCAGCACAACGTTGACGACAGACATACCCGCTTTCATGTCGACATATTGGTTTAAGGATCCTCCCTGGGTTGATCCTGAGTCGTATTGGCTGCGTTCGCCGCTTTCCCTTGTCGGCAACGTCACGACGCCGACAGCGCTGCTGACCGGTGAACAGGATCATCGGACTCCGATCATGGAGTCTGAGCAGTACTACCAGGCGCTAAAACTGAGAGATATCGAGACCGCACTGATACGCATACCCGAGGCATCACATGGCATCGCTCAAAGGCCGTCGCAACTCATCGCAAAGGTGGACAATATCCTGGCCTGGTTTCAGCGCTATTCCAAGCAGGCGGGCCAATCATTCCGAGAGTAGCCGCCGCGGTTGAATTATTGACCTGGGTGGTAGGTCCGCACCGCGCGACGTTCGACATCTTTACGATAGAAAGCGGCATCCTTGAATTTGCCATCGACGTAGCGCTGCGCCTGGTCGGCGAAGTGCGGTGATTCCGGATCGCCGCTCTGACCGCCGGCGAGCAGGGTTTTTGCCCGTACTTTTTCGCCAAACTCAACCACCGCGACAAAGCTGTTGCCACGCGTGCCGAAGATTCTCTTCGTTTCTTGCTCGCCCCTCGCCCCGAAAGCGGCGAGTGATCCCCAATAACTGGACGCCATGTTGCCGACAGGAAGCGACGGCGCATCATCATTAAATGCCTGGTTGATGTCACCATTGAGTCGCTGGTAGCGATTGACCTCGGACCAGGGGATATTCCACTGCCCGAAGTCAGACTCGAGCTTCGAAACTGTCTCCGCGAAAATCCTCAGGCGTTCGTCAATCGGCGATCCGGTGCCGAAGTAATTTATTCTCTCCATTCGTGAGGCATTCACCATGTCTTCCGGCAAACCTCCATTTTTGAGGTAGTTCGCACCGTAATAGTGAGCAAGGGTCATAGCGACCGAGTCGCCGGCGACACGTAGATCCCAGTCCCGAAGAACGTCGATCGCATCGCCGATAGCTGCGTTCTCGTGACCATTCTGGTCGTAAGCGTCGACCAGTCCCGGAATGAGTTTTTCGAATCCAGGCAACGCGGGGTCGTAGGCGAGTTCGATTAACGTGTTCAGCGTAAGTCCGGACTGCCCGCTCAACACTCTGGTGGCATGCACGCCACGGAAGTTTTCCGGTGCGGTCGCCATGTAGCGCGGGTAGTCTTCCCGCTTCGGGCTGAATTCGTCGGCCGCAGAAAACGGCGTGGAATTACAGTTTTGAATCCAGCCGTTAGGTGGGTTAAGGATCGTTATGATTTCGTCGACCGAGTGCAACCCTTGCCAGTCGGTCGCCGGATCACTGCCATCCACCGGCCGTGAAAAATCCAGATCCGGGTCGCGCTTTGGGATGAAATTGCCATGGTAATAAGCGATGTTGCCGGAAGAGTCTGCATACACAGTGTTGTTGGAGGAGTTTGTACGGATATTCATCATCTCGCGAAACTCCTTGTGCCCGCTCAGTTTGGTGCGGACGAACGACTGCTCAAGCGCGTGCACCGGGTCCCAGTTGATCTTCGTGGCTACCCAGTTGCCGTCGATCTCATGCGTGATCGGGCCATGATGGGTGCGATACATGGGAAACGTACGTTCAGACATGCCGTCGCCATCTTTGAACTTGAGCGTTACCTCAGAAACGGTGACCGGGCGCTTCTCGTCGCCATAGCGGTACAGCAATTTTCCGTCTTCTTCAAAAACGTCCTCGACGAACTCGTCGATGAAATCGACGCGCGTCGAGGTATGCATCCAGCCGGTGTTTTCATTGAATCCCTGGTAGACAAAGAATTGACCCCAGGTCACGGCGCCGTACGCGTTGAGTCCTTCATCACTTACAACATGGATTTCGCCGCGAAAAAATAACGACGTGTGGGGGTTAATCAGCAACATGGCGTTGCCGGACTCCGTGAGTTCGCCAGAAATGGCAAATCCGTTTGAGCCGGCCGGCTCCATGAAGGTGGTGGCGACGGGCGGGTTTTCCTGAAGTCGGGCAACAGAAGTTTCGCCACCATAAAACGCCCTGATGCCATCGAGCGGAATTTGCTCGATGTCGCCGCCGATCGAGCCTTCGCTGAAAAACATCGGCATCCATGGCTCGAAGCGCGTCAGGAGACGAGGTTTCACCTCGGGGTGCGTGTACAAATAGTAATTGATGCCATCCGCAAAACCGTCACACAGTGCCTTTAACCAGTCAGGTGCAGACGCGTATGCGGCTCTAGCTTCATCGACTGTCATATAAAGCCGTGCTCGCAAATCGCTAAAAATAGCTTGCTCGCCTTCAACTTCAGCCAGCCGGCCGGTCGCCCATATATAGTTCTGCTCTACTCGGTTAAAGTCGTCCTCGCTTTGCGCGTACAGCATGCCGAAGACGGCGTCCGCATCCGTCTTTGCATAAATGTGGGGTACGCCAAAGTCATCACGGATGATGGTAACGGTCTCGGCGCGAGCCTGCAGTCGTTCGAGCTCAGGATCCGCGACTTGCCGGGCACAGCCGGTCAACAGCACGAGCGCAACAAATAACAACGTTGTTGGAGCGACTCTCAATGACATGCGACTGCCTCACGCGGATAATGCATCAGCAAACGACTAACTACTAGCTGGTCGGCAAGTATCAGCCAACCAGCCCGGGGCAAGTCGCCAGTTCACTTTCGTTCCGGCGTAACCAGGTCCTTGAAGAAATCGGCGATGCTTACCGTGGACAAGTCGCGCAGTTCGCCGGCATCCAGAAACGAGCCATTGCAGGAGCTACACGTCTCGAACCAGATGTGTGGCTGTCTTGCGTCGACCAGTCTAACCATCGCACCGCTACAGCGTGGACACTGGTAGTTGTCCATCGCATTGCTCTGCTTGCCTATGGACGCATCACCGGTATCGATTGCGGCTGCGGCCTTTTTGTCTCGCAATGCCTCGATTTCGCCGGCATCGAACCACATTCCCTTACAGATATTGCAGCGATCAATCTCGGTCCCTTCGTATTCAACCTGCTCCATGTCGGCTCTGCATTTCGGGCAGCGCATTGCGCCAGACATGAAAGCACCTGCTCCCGCTCCGGCAATGCCGACTGTGTATCGTCGAGCGGGTTTCGCACGGCCGCCTTCCGGTACGTCCTCGACCCTATGGCGGTGGAACAGGAGCACAACAACCATCGCGGCGACCAGCACGCTGAGCATCGTGTACGACTGCACGTAGGTGGAGCTTTCGGCAACTGTTCCGTAGACCTTTGATCCAAGCGCATGACCGAGATTCGCAACCGACATGTAAACTGCAAATTGCGTCGCCGAAATGCTGCTGGAGCAAATCGCCATTGCCAGAGCAATGGTGCTAACCATTACGATGGGTCCCATCATCACGTAAATCGACAACATGATGCGGACGTAGGTCGTGTCTTCCCAGAGGTGTTGCGTTTGGGCGAGTACCAACGCATGGATGCCCACAAGTGTGATCGTCGTGATTAGCATTCGCTTCGCGCCGGCTTTGTCGATAATCGGGCCCAGCCCGAGCGCGACGACCGCGCCGATCAACCCCATCATTGCGACCAATTGCGACCACTGGGCGGTTGTGTAGCCAAATAAATTCACGGCGGCGATTGGCATCAGCGCCTGGCCGTAGCCATAGATCAGGCCGTCGAAGAACATGATGGCCATGACGATCAGGCTGCTGCGTACCCACAGCACTTTGTTGACAGCGCGGAACACGTCGCGGAACGATGTTCCGGCGCGATGGACCGTCGCCGCATCGCCTGACGACCACGGTAGTGCTCGCTCACCCTTACGTTCCAGTACGACCAGCATCACAAGCAGGGCGGCGCCCGAAACGCCCGCCGCCAGCACGGCTGTCGCCGGCAATCCCCAGGTCGTAAGCAGTACGCCGGATATTGCGGCGGTTACAGCCCACCCGATCGCTTTGCCAAAGCTCATGAATGCGTTAAGGCGCCCTTGCTCCCGGACCGGCGTCAAGTCGATCGACATTCCATCGGTCGCGACGTCCTGTGTCGCTGCAAAGCTGTTGACGAGCAGGCCGATCAGCGTCAGTAGCCCGATTTCGGAGGACGGGTCCTCCACGAGCATTAGCGCCAGCAACGATAACGATAGACCCAGCTGCGCGGCGATCACCCACGGCCGTCGTCGGCCCATGGGCAGGAATTCGTAGCGATCCATTAGCGGCCCGGTCACCAGCTTGAAGGCCCACGGCAACGTGATGACGGCGAGATAGTTGGCGATGTCAGCGGCGCTGGCCCCCTGGCTTGCCAGCCACGCGGGTAACGCGATGCCGAGCAAGCCTTGCGGAATGCCCTGCGCGAAGTACATGAATGAGCCCGTCGAGTAGCGCACTCGCGAGCTGTCCGAGAGGATAAAAGTGCCGGCCATTTTGAATTCCCAATTATTGTTTTTCTTATTGAGTCAGATACTAACGGGTTTTCGGGTAGCCATCACCTTGAAAGTTCGCGCAATAGCTGAATGGATCCAGGCATCGGCACGAGCGAGCAGCACTGACGAATGCAGCCCCGGCGGTTTTGCAGTTATCAAAAATAGATATCGTCGTGACAATTTAGTGATCTTTGCCAAGTAAGGTTCTTGCCACACGTTGGGGCGATACAACGGCTCAGTCTCTACAGCAACAATAAGTTCAACGCTGACCGCCCCGACACTTCGCAAGAATTTTAACCAGAGGGATCGAACGATGAATTTGAAACCACTTGCCGTCGCCGCATTAGCTATAGCGCTGATACTTATAATTGCCGAACCTGCGAGAAGTGAAGGCGGTAAAACCTACAGGGTAACAATTACAAATCTGACTGCCGGGCAACCGTTCTCGCCCCCTGCGTTGGTAACACATACCAAAAGAACCAGTATCTTTACGGTTGGAGAACCGTCCAGCGAGCAGATACAGGCCATCGCGGAAAACGGAAACAGCGGACCGCTCCTCACGGCCCTTGGCGAAGACGTTTATGTGCACCAAGTTGTCGCAGGCATGGCCCCGTTGGTTCCAGCCAATGATCCCGGTGGGACTGGTCTCGGAAGCTCTGCAACATTCAAGATCACGACGCACGGCAGAGCCAGGTACTTGTCCTTTGCGAGTATGCTGATTTGCACAAATGACGGCTTCACCGGTCTTGACAGCACCACGCTGCCGAGACACAAAAAGACGGTCTACTCCGTCGCCTATGACGCCAGAAGCGAGACGAACACCGAGGATTTCGCGGACATAGTGCCGCCTTGTCAGGGCCTTATTGGCGTCTCGTCAGAGGATCCCGGTACCGGCATGAGCAATCCGCTGCTTGCGGAGAATGGAATTATTATTCCTCATGTCGGGATCAATGGCGGCATCGATCTCTTCCCCGAAGTCCATGGCTGGAGCGATCCCGTCGCAAAGATCGAGATTGAGCGCGTACGACACTACAACGATGACGACTGACTGACGCGACCGACAGGAGTGGCGCAGGGACGCGCCACACGCCGTCCTGCCGTTGTGATATTTACGTGAGATTTCCGGTCTACTATTCCAGCACACCCAAAAAAACCGACAATCACGGGTCGATCAGGGGAATAGTCCGGATGAACAATCGCCGTATACTTCTGGTTGAAGACGAACAAGACATTGCTGAGCTGGTTGCGCTTCACCTTGGCGACCTCTGCGACGAGTTCGTGGTCGCGCAAGATGGCTACGAGGGCATGCGTCTAGCAACATCCGGTAGTTGGGCGTTAACCATTCTTGATCTTCGTTTGCCAGGTCCCGACGGTCTCGCAATTTGCCGGGCCATTCGGCGCGATCGTCCTTATCAGCCGATACTGATGCTAACCTCAAAGTCCGCCGAACTTGACCGCGTGCTGGGTCTGGAAACCGGCGCAGATGACTACCTGACGAAGCCGTTTAGCGTGCTGGAGCTGGTTGCACGCGTTCGGGCTATCTTCCGGCGCATTGAAAATATGCAGCAAGCTCCTCAGGAGGAAGCCGGTTCAGGAAAGAAGGTCAACGCAGGAAACCTGACAATCAATCCGAGCCGAAGAGAGGTGACGCTCGGCAGCAAGCAGATCGACCTGACCGCTCGAGAGTTTGATCTGCTCGACTTTTTCGCCCGCAATCCGGGGCGCGTATTTCGGCGAGCCGATCTGCTGGACAAAGTGTGGGGGTACGGTCATGAAGGGTATGAGCATACCGTCAATTCCCACATCAATCGGTTGCGCGCCAAAATCGAAAGCGACCCGTCCAAGCCGGAAATGATCGTGACGGTGTGGGGTGTGGGATACAAGTTTTCGGACAAGAACCCGGTCGACGCCGCTGCCCGATCGACATGAACACACTATTCGCAAAGTTGTCGACGGCACTACTTATTATTGTCGTGCTCATGGGGTCGGTATTCTTCCTTGTCGACAGAAACAATACTCATCTGTACTACGAGGAGCTTACGCAGCGACTCAATGCACCCATCGCAATGTATGTGACCACACAACGCAAGCTCATCAGCGGTGGTGTCCCGGATATCGACAGTCTTCGGGAACTTGCCGGCCACGCGATGGTAATTAATCCCACGGCCGAGATTTATCTGCTGGATACCGACGGTAAAATACTTGGTCATGCGCTGCCGCCGGAAACCGTCATGCTGGACCGGGTGGACCTTGTGCCACTAAAGAAGTTGATCGCAGGCTCCACGCCAATGCCGATTCGTGGTGATGACCCGCGAAGCAGTTCCACGCGCAAAGTCTTCTCGGCGTTCGAAGTGCGTACTGAAGGTCGGCTCGAAGGCTATCTGTATGTGGTGCTTGGTGGCCAGACCTATGAGGCGCTATCCAAAGATATTGGTGGTTCGTATGTCGGGAAGATCAGCTTTTTCGGCGCTATCGCAATTGTCCTCGCTACCGCAACCATCGGTTTGTTGGTATTCGGCTTGCTCACGCGACGTCTCAAGAAACTGAGCCAAGAAATGCGCCGGGTTAGTGACTCTGGTTTCGACCTTACGCCCCAAATAGAGGTTACTTCTGCGGACCCAGATGAGATCGATCAGCTTGCGCATTCATTCGTGACGATGTCTGGCAAGATCAAAGAACAGTTCGCGCAGCTAAAGGAAAATGACAATCTACGCCGCGAGCTTGTATCGAATATTTCTCACGATCTCCGAACACCTTTGTCCGCCATCCAGGGATATCTGGAAACACTGATCATAAAAGGAAGAAATCTTTCGGACGAAGAGCGAGATCGGTATCTTAAGATCGCCCGCCGACATACCGTAAGACTCGGAGGTCTCATTGGTGATCTTTTCGAATTGTCGAAACTGGACTCTGCGAGCGTTACACCTCAATTGGAAAAGTTCTCCGTTCCGGAACTGGTTCAGGACATAGCGCAAGAGTTTCAACTTGAGGCTGATAGGAAGGAAATCACGCTTTCTCTTAATCTCGACACCAATTCGGCATTTACGATCGGTGACATCGGCCTCATTCAACGAGTGCTCGAAAACCTGGTTCGAAACGCGATTCGATTTACACCGGTTGGTGGTGAAGTGACACTGAGTATTGCTGAGCGTCCGCAAACCGTTGCCGTTGCGGTATCGGATACCGGTTCCGGTATACCGGACCAGGAAATTCCACGAATCTTTGATCGATTTTATCGATCCGAGCAGGGCGAAGAAGCCCGGTCAGATTCGTCAGGGCTAGGCCTCGCGATCGTCAAACGAATACTGGACCTGCATGAAAGTCGAATCACGGTTGTCAGCAAAGTGAATGCCGGTACCCGATTCGAATTCGAATTGCCTCTCTATAAGACGGCGGCCTGACGACGGGCCGGAAACAGCCGATGTCTATATCAAGTCAAAGCCGCGCCGCAAGGCGGCTTCCCTGGTCGATGGCACGCTTGGCGTCGAGTTCCGTAGCGACATCGGCCCCGCCAATGACGTGCACGGGAATGCCGGCGGAATCCAGAGACTCTTTGAGCGCCCTCGATGGTAGTTGTCCCGCGCACAGTACGATGTTGTCCACATCGAGCCAGGTTGGATGCTCGCGCTTCTCGCCATGCGTGATCAATAAGCCTTCGTCGCTGATGCGCTCGTAATTAACGTTGCCGATCATCTGAACATTATTCATCTTCAGCGTTGCGCGATGAATCCAGCCGGTGGTCTTGCCCAGGTTAGCACCGTGTTTCCCGGCCTTGCGTTGCAGCAGCGTCACTTCTCGGGCGGAGGGTTCTGGCGGGGCTCGCTCGATCGCAATGCCCCCACGGGCCTCTTCGGGATCCACAACACCCCACTCGGCAAGCCACTCGTCGAGATCCATCGTCGGTGAATGCCCGTCGTGAATCAGGAATTCAGCGACATCGAAGCCGATGCCGCCGGCGCCGACGATCGCCACGCGTTTGCCGACGGGCGCGCGGTTGCGAAGCACATCAATGTAGCTAAGCACTTTCGGGTGGTCCTGTCCCTCGATCTTGGGGTCCCGCGGCACAACGCCGGTCGCAATGATCACGCCGTTGTAAGCGTTGGCCTCCAAGTCATTTGTGCCCACACGCGTATTGAGATGCACGCGCACGCGCTTTAGCTCGAGCTGTCGCTTGAAGTACCGTAACATTTCGTGAAATTCTTCTTTACCGGGGATGACCTTCGCCATGTTCAACTGACCGCCGATCTCCGCGGCGGCCTCGTACAAATCAACTTCGTGGCCGCGCTCCGCGAGAACCAGGGCGGCTGAAATGCCCGCGGGTCCCGAACCGACGACGGCGAAATGCCGGCGATTCTGTGTGGCAACGTAGTTCAATTCTATCTCGTGACACGCCCGCGGGTTCACGAGGCAGCTGCTCATCTTGTTAGAAAAGGTGTGATCGAGGCAGGCCTGGTTGCAGGCGATGCACACATTGATCTCGTCGGGACGCCCTTCGCGCGCTTTCTTTACGAATTCCGGATCTGCCAGCATCGGTCGCGCAAGCGAAACCATATCGGCGCACCCCTCGGATAATATCTGCTCGGCCGTCTCCGGCAGATTGATGCGGTTGGACGTCACCAGTGGAATAGTGACTTCCTTTTTCATCTTCTTTGTCACCCAGGCAAACGCGCCTCGCGGCACCGACGTCGCGATCGTCGGAACCCGTGCCTCGTGCCAGCCGATACCGGTGTTGATGATCGTGGCGCCGGCGCCCTCGATCGCCTTCGCCAACGTCACCGTCTCTTCCCATGTGTTGCCATCGGGAATCAGGTCGATCATCGACAAGCGGTAGATGATAATGAAGTCGTCACCAACGGCTTCGCGGGTGCGCTGGACGATCTCGACCGGCAATCGCATGCGCTGCGAATAGTCTCCACCCCAGATGTCGGTGCGCCTGTTCGTATGTGTTACCAGGAACTCGTTAATGAAGTAGCCTTCCGAACCCATAATCTCGACGCCGTCATACCCGGCATCGCGTGCCAGCTGCGCACACCGAACAAACGCCTTTATTTGCTTTTCCACGCCAGACGACGACAGCTCCCGTGGAGTAAACGGCGTGATGGGCGAGCGTATGCGTGACGGTGCTACCGACAGCGGGTGATAGCCATAACGGCCTGCGTGCAATATTTGCATCGCAATCTTGCCGTCTTCCGCATGCACCGCGTCGGTAATCCGTCGATGCTTGGTGGCCTCACTGCGCGTCGTCAGCTTGCCCGCGAAGGGCTTCACCCAACCCGCCCGGTTGGGCGCGTAGCCGCCCGTGACGATCAGGCCGACCTCGCCGCGCGCACGTTCAGCGAAATACGCGGCCAGCCGATCGTGTTTGTTGCCGTCTTCGAGTCCCGTGTGCATGGAACCCATGAGCACGCGGTTCTTGAGCGTCGTGAAGCCGAGGTCAAGCGGCGCAAAAAGATTCGGGTAGCTTGTGTCGTTCAATGTATGTCCTTTGTCTCGGAGTTTCCGGGCAAGTCGTAAACGCGCGCTGGCGCCTTAGTCTTCAGCCGAGCGAATCGCGTGGCCGCCGAACTGGTTTCGCATCATGGCGAGCAGCTTCGCCGAATAGTCCTGTTTTCTCTGCGTAGAAAACCGGGCCATCAGCGCAAGGCTCATTACGGGCGTTGGTATACCTTGTTCGCCGTTTTCCAGGCCCCACACGCCGCCAGAGACACCGGCGTCCATGAAGTGGATGTTCGCACTCGCCAGCAACTCGCCGCGACGCATCGAGTCTTTGTAGTAAGAGTTGGCCCCGTCAACCAGGATATCGCCGGGCTGCAGCAGTTCACGCATCTGTTGCACATACGTTTCCGTAACGTCGCCGGCAGGTAGCATGAGCCAGACCAGCCTCGGCGCGTCTAGCATGGCGACGAGTGCCTCCGCCGATTCGGCCGGGACAAGTCCGCATTCCGCAGCAAGTCCCTCCGTTATTTTCTTGTCTCGGTTGAATCCGATGACGTCGACATCCGCATTACGCAGACGTCGTGCCATGTTGCCGCCCATCTTGCCAAGCCCGATCATTCCGAGTCGCATCGCAATTCCTCTGCCAATTACATGTCACTAGTATCTTGCGCATGCACACGCAAAGCCGCCAGCATTTTTCAAAGAAGCACCGTCGAAACATACCGTTTGTTGACCGGCATTTACGACGAACAGTCTAGTCTCGCGCAGACAGGTACCCGCAGCCGGCGGACAGGGCAGTGAGGAACGTACCCCAGGCGATATCTGAAAATACGAGTCCGGTCGTCCAGCCCTTCAACACGGCAAAATTCGTGAGCGTAAAGGTGCCATAGGCAATCGCGCCGAGTACGGCGCCGTTAACCGCAGCTGTTTTCAGGCTGCGCGAAGCCAGCGCCGGCTGTACGGCAAGAATAACCACGCCGGCTGCGTAAGCGAGGTAGAACAGGCCAGCCGCAACGAAATTGGGAGAGTCCAGCAGCAAGTGGCCGACCGCCTGCTGATAATAGCTCTGGACGAAGAAACTGATCCAGATCGCGTCGACGATCAGGAACGAAATCGTCGTCCCCAGGTAAGCTTTCAGCAAAGACATGTATTCGATACTACAGGCTGCCCAGAAACTCGACCAGTGCATCCGCGTCGTCGGCCTCGCGGCGAGTTGATCGCCCGAGGTGTGCACTGTGTTCCTCGCGATCGAACCAGATCGACCCAGCATCGTTTTGCGATGGGCGCGTTGCTGCCAGCCAAAGTGCCGTGTCTGCACCGGCTTGTCGCATCGCGTAGCACGTGCTGGAACAGCGCGCGGAATGCGGGCAGTGACGTCTTTACGCCTTCGGTGTCGACCCAGCCGGGATGCATGACGTAGAAACACCAGTCGCGATCCACGTGGCGTTGACGCCACCACGCGTTGAGCTCTACCTGTGCGCGCTTCTGGCGGGCATAGGCCTGAACGCCGTCGTAACGGTCCGGGTTCAGTTCATTCAGCCGTTCAACCTGCAACGGTACGTTGTACATGCCGCCAGAGGACATATTGATGATGACGGCATCGTCGGCAAGCAGCCCACGCTCGATAAGTCCGTTCGTCAGCACGTAGTGATTGAGAAGATTGGTAGCGAAAGAAAGCTCGTGTCCTTCTTCACTCAGTTGGTGCTCGTTCAGCAGCACGCCGACGTTATTGACCAGCACATCGATCGGTGTATTGCCGCTAGACGCAGCCAGTTCATCGAGGAAACTCTCGATGTTTGTCGTCAGCGACAAGTCCACCGGTCGGGAAAGAATACTTGTTGCCGATGCTCGACTCCAGCTCGGCCAGCTTGTCGGCGCTGCGAGCGAGCGCCAGGACCTCGGCACCACCGTCAGCAGCACCCGAAGCAATGGCACGGCCTATGCCGCCCGACGCACCGCTGACGAGCCAGCGCTGATCGCGAAAATCTCCGGACGCGTCTTTCCAGAGCAAGCGCCGCTGGCGATAGCCGAGCGCGCTGAAGCTGTAAGCAAAGCGGGTGAAGAAATACAGACCTTTCAGCGCGTCGTTCATGGGGTCATTGTACCGGTTGGTTTGAAAGCGCAGGAATGGATTTCAGGTAACTGGCAATCGCGTGGCGGTCCGCCTTCGTCAACAGGGCCATGTTTTCCTGCACCGCAACCATCGAACCGCCGACCGTGTCGTACTCGGGTGTGAAGCCACTCTCCAGGTAATACGCGATGTCTGCGACAGACCATTCAGCGATGTTCTTGCCAGCAGGCGTGATATTCGGGATGCGGCCCCGGCCTTCGGGGTTGGGCGCTCCGGCGAGCCAACGGTCGGCGATCATACCGCCGAACCTGTCGCGTTCAGTGTGGCACTCGCCGCAGTGTCCCGCCCCTTCGACCAGCTCGCGGCCGCGTTCGACAATTGTATCGGCTGACATCAGCTTCATCACCGGTTCAGCGCTCAGGTAACGCCATTTCCAGGCACCAATGCCGCGCCTTAACGTCCATGGAAAATCCAGTGCATGAATGGCTGCGCGTCCTGCAACGGATGGCAAAGTGTCGAGATAGACTTTGAGGTCCATGACGTCCTCAACAGTCATTCTCGCGTACGACGTGTAGGGAAAAGACGGGTAATAGTGACGACCATCAGGCGATACGCCGTGCTGCATGGCATTTACGAACTCGATCATTGACCATGCGCCAATGCCGTCTTCGGCATGCGGAGAAATATTCGGTACATGAAAGACACCATAGGGCGTATCGAGTTCGAGCCCGCCGCCAAGCAATAGCTTTTTCTCGTCCTTGGCGCGCTTACCGTCCACCGGGCTGGCATGGCAGGAAGCGCAACCGCCGGCCCAGAAGACCTGCTCACCAGCGGCTACATCGGGACTATGCTCCGGCAGGTCGTTTTCAACGATTGGACGCGGCTCGGTAACCCACCATGCCGCGACAAGGCCGGCCACCAGCAAAGCGAAAGCCGTGCGACTGCTGCGGCCCACTAGCGTCTCTTCACGCGGTTGCTCGACCTGGTCTGACTTACTCTTTTTCGATTCGGTAGGTGTCGTGGCAGCCTTTACAGGTCTTGAAGATCGGGCCAACGACCGGCCTCGCTTCTTCCAGCGTCGTGGGGCTCGCGGCCAATGCCGCGGCGGTGGCCTCGCGGAAATTACCGAGCGCTTCTTCGAAGCCGGCGCGGTCTTCCCAGATCGCCGGCGCAGCCTCGGTATCGTTGCCGGTTTCGCTACCCGCCGGGAACAGGTCGCCGAACACCATAGAGACATCTCGCCAGGTCCGCAGCGACGCCATCAGTACATCGACGTCAAAATCGCTCTCGCCTTTAAGCATTTTTCCAACGGGTTTTGCGGCTTTGCCAACGTCTTCCATGAGTTCATGACGTTCATGGAGTGGATCGTCCTCGGCCATTGCCGCGGGCATGAAGGCCAGAGTGATTGTCAGGAAGATGATGCGAAATTGTGTAGAGTAAGACATATATTTGAGCTCTCTTTGACGAAGTGTTACGGGCGATTCATTGTTTAACCTTCAGCAAGGCTCATCCTTCGAACGCGTAAAGTGATGACGCGAAATCAACTGTGATTATACGGATCGAATCCCGACCCGGGGGCGCCGTCATCGTTTTCGCTGAAGTCCTCCGGGCTCAATATCTGGCGTAACATCTGTGTGCTGACAAGTTCGAACTCTTCCTCTTCTTCGACAACCTCGGCCGTAGGCTCCTCAGTAGAAGCCGCCTTCTTCTTGGCATTATACTCTGCATCGGTGCCGTCAAGGATATGCTGCAGTTCTTCATCACTGATGATCTCGAAACGGCCCTTATCGGTATCGTGCGCAAGCAAACCGTCTTTTCCCTCCGCCACTTCCCGCAAGTGGTTCGTCGTGGCATCGTCACCGTCATCGATGAGCTGCTGTAGCATTTGTGTGGAGACGAGTTCCAGGTTCGCCGTCTTAACAGTATCATCCCAGACGGTGCGCCCGCGGTCGTCCGTTTTGACCTTGGGCCTTCGCACAATCCTCGTTGTTTTCTTCAGCTCGTCATTCATGGCGGCCTCCCGACTCATAGAATGCGACCACCCGCAACTGTAGGCTACAGTGGGGTTTTTTTCAATTTGGTGTGGCTGCGATATACACTCGGTATTCATGAGCGGTGAGAAAAAAACGATATCTCTGGTTCTTGGCAGCGGCGGCGGTCGCGGTCATGCCCATATTGGGGTGATACGAGCACTCGAGGAGCGCGAACTGGGGATACTCAACATCGCTGGCACTTCGATGGGTGCCGTTATCGGCGGAATATACGCGGCTGACAAGCTCGACACCTACGTTGACTGGGCGTACAGCCTTGATAAGAGCGACGTGGTCAAGTTGCTGGATTTTTCATTCACGTGGACGTCATTATTCAAAGGCGAACGCATAATCGAAGTGCTAAAGGAGCTTGTCGGTGATCGGCAAATTGAGGAGCTCGACAGGGGTTTCACAGCCGTCGCAACCGCTCTGGAGGAACAGCGTGAGGTTTGGTTGAATAAGGGCTCGTTGTTCAACGCAATTCGCGCGTCGACAGCTGTGCCTGGTGTATTTGCACCGGTGAACCGGAATGGCCGAACGCTTGTTGACGGCGGGCTGGTTAATCCCATTCCCATCGCCCCCACATTGAACGACACGACCGACCTGACTATTGCCGTCAACCTCAGCGGATCCAAGGAGGACTACAAACCATCCGACGAAAAAGGCCAATCGAAGACCTCTAGGTCCGACGATACTTATCGCGAAAAAATATCAAGCTTTGTCAACGGACTACTCGAGAGTGACAATTCGGAGTTGGCAACGCCCGACGCCGCAGATTTGTTGGTGAAGTCAATCGACGTAATGCAGGGCGCGATTGCGAGATTGAAGCTGGCAGCGTATGCGCCGGATCTGGTTATAGAAATTCCGAGAAATGCCTGCAGTTTCTTTGAGTTTTATCGGGCGGAAGAAATGGCTGAGCTGGGTTACGAGCGGACCTGCAAGGCCCTTGATGAGTTCGGTCTGTAGTCAACTATTGCGAGGACAGAAGCCAGCCTGCTTCTTTCCAATCAAGCGCGCGACTTGGTAGCCGCAAACCATTGCTTCATAAAGCGCTTCCTCTTGGATGTCAGACGACCACGCGTCACTGCATATCCGGCTGCTGCTCCAAAATTAGCGATGTGATCTTTGATCCCTCCGAAATATTTATATCGTTCTTGCCCAGTGGAAAACTGACACGACCGTCAGCCTTAGTAATAAACAAAACGACACGATCGGGATGCTGTTCAAGATAATCCGAAAAACGAAAACTGTCCGTAATTTCGGTTGTCTTTGTAGCGAAGCCGCTCTTCACCATTGCAAACAGATCGTCCATTGATTGTTCGCCATCAAACAACACCCGGCCCGCAGCTTCGCCGCTAATCTGATGTTTCTCGTGCGATGATTCGGAGTGATGCTTGACGGTGTAGACCGATTCCCTTCCAAACTCATAGCGGTACTTCACACAGGCGAGTTCATTGATCCCCGGTCTGTGTGAGAGGGCGAGCAGGTTTCCCAGACCCGTTAGATCCAGGTGACGTTCCGCGTAGCTCGAAACCGGGCTTCCATAGAACACCGGAAGGCCGGCCATTCGCGCCTTGCTGATACCATCCCAACCCATCGAAGCAACGACTACCCTGTGACCCGCGGAATGGAGCGCATTGGCGTATGCCAGTGCCACTGGGTTTGCTCCCACGACAAGCACACCGTTTGGTTCCGGGTTAGCGATGCCAAGCAAGCGCGCGACAATACCGCCCGTCAAGCCCTGAATGACGACTGTCCCTACGATTACGGTGAATACCATCGGCACGAGGTTCTCCGCACCGGGATAGCCCATATTTTCAAGGCGCAGGGCAAACAGGGCGGATACAGCAGCGGCGACAATGCCGCGAGGGAAAATCCAACCGAGAAAGGTCCTTTCTGGCCAACTCAGGTCACTGCCAATCGAACTAACGTAGGCCCTGAGAGGTCCCGCAAAAAATTGCAGCAGCAGTAGTACAGCAATTGAGCCGAAGCCGAGCCCCCACAGGCTTTTGAAATCTATTCGTGCTGCAAGGATTATGAAAAGACCTGCCACCAGCACCAGAGTGAGGCTTTCCTTGAAGTCCAGGATATCGTCGAGTTCAAGATCGCGCATGTTGGCCTGCCAAACTCCCATAATCGTCACGGCCAGCAGCCCGGATTCCATTTCTATACTTTCGGCCAATGCGAATACCAGGATAACTAGAGCGAGCGCAGCGTAGTCACGCAGGAAATCGGGCAGCCAATGCTTGCGCAGGACGACGCCAAAAGCGTGCCCAACCATTACGCCGAGCCCGGCTCCGACCACGATGATCATGCCCAAGGTACCGAGCAACTGAGCCGTTGTTGCGGCTGTTTGTGTTACGACGATGAAGTTAAATACCAGTACCGCGAGTATGGCGCCCAACGGATCGACAAGAATGCCCTCCCAGCGCAGCACGTTGGACAGCGCGCTCGTCGGGCGCACTGTCCTTAGTAATGGCAGGATCACTGTCGGACCACTGACAGTGACGATCGCGCCAAACAGCGCCGCCAGGTAAATATCCCAGCCTAGAAACGCCCTTGCGGCAAAGGTCGCAACGGCCCAGGTAATCAAAACACCAATCGTGACCAGGTTGCGGACGACATTGCCGTGGCCGCGGATCTCGCTAATCTTGAGTGTCATACTGCCTTCATAGAGTATGACGGCAACCGCAAGAGACACGAACGGGGTCAGCAGATCGCCGAATACAGCATCAGGATCAAGCAAGCCAAGCCACGGCCCAACAATAATGCCCGTAACCAAAAGGAACAAGATGGATGGCAGCTTGACGCGCCAGGCGATCCACTGACATGCGAAGCCGGCAACCAGAACGCCGCTTAAAATGAAAAGATTATTGCCGTGCATTCGTGTCTATCCCGAAACTACGCGTGAGTTGTATTGTGCCAATAAACCGCAAGAGTCATCCAATACGGACAGCTCTTTTCATGTTCACTACTATACGGCGTTGTTATGAATGAAAGCGTGATCGAAAGGCAAAAAGCTATGGGCAACAACCGGTTCGAGTCCGGCTGCCATCTGCTGGCGTCATTGACTCTCTCACCTATCCTGATTGCACAGGGTCTCGTTACGCGGCGACGGGTTCCAAGGTTGCCTGAACCACCGGGTGACTCGCGACGGCGTAACCGGCGACGGTTCACCTCTTCGCCTGCTGATTCTTGGAGATTCCGCCGCTGCAGGCGTTGGTGCCCCACATCAGGATCAGGCCTTACTCGGTCAGGTTGTGCTGCGGCTCTCCGATAATTTTCGCGTGACCTGGCGCCTGCTGGCGAGAAACGGTAATACAACCTCAACCATCGTGGAATTGCTCAACTCACAACCAGCACAAAGTTACGATGTAGCGGTAACGTCGTTGGGTGTCAACGACGTTACGTCCTTGGTGGGACGTAATCAATGGCGTCGGCAGCAGGCTGAACTACGAACGATACTGAAGCAAAAGTTCGGCGTTGGGCTCGTCATTGTGTCTGGTTTACCTCCGCTGCATGGTTTCCCGGCACTACCGCAGCCGTTACGCTGGTGTCTGGGTACTCGCGCGACACAGTTCAATCGCTGCCTTGAGACCGATGTTGTGGCAGATGGAACCGCGACTTTTCTCGATCTTCGGTTCACGTCCGACACGAGCCTCATGGCAAGCGATGGCTTTCATCCCGGCCCAGGCATCTATGCTCAATGGGGCCAGCGAGTTGCCGCGCTAATTGCGAAGGGATGACGAGCTTCCAGGCTTCGCGTTGATTTGATACGTTGCGAAGAAATTATCACCCTGGCACGCGCCATCGACCCACTTGGTATTTAATGAGTACAGACTTTAGCTACGACCAAACGCACTGGGCGCCTGTAAAGCGACGTGGGCCGCTACCCACCTTCTATTACCACGCGCATTTCATGGAGATGCTGGACTTTGTCGCAACCCACTATGCGCACGCACTGCTTGACGAGCATCTTCGCGTTTTGCGGGAGTTTCGAGTGCTGCCGAAGCCAGCGCAGTGTCTTTACGTGCGTCTCGTCAACCGCAAGGGCCGCGTCTTTGCCGCGAATAAGCTCCGGTATCCAGAGTTGGGCGATACGCGATTGCTGTTGGACATCCTGCGAGAGCAGCGGTGGGTCGGCGCACCGGGCGAATCGCACTATCGTGATGTACTGCGGCACTTGACCAAGGCGGAAATCAGCAGCGTGTTGCTACCGGTGTTTGCAGGAATGAGTCGAACGCTAAAAAAGGATGAGCTGGTTCGTTTCGCGCTTGAGCATTGCCCGGCGGCGGTTTTTATGGAACGACTGAAAGAAGACCGATTGCTGATGCAATGTCATGTCGACCAGGTTCGCTACCTGCTATTCCTGTACTTCGGTCGCGTGCAGGATGGTTTGTCGCAGTTCACAATGCGTGACCTCGGTCTCGTTCGCACTCACGGTTTCAAAGGGACCTACCAACCGCGTTTTTCCGACCAGGTCGAAGCGATGCAGAACTACTATTTCTCTTCAAAGCTACATCAACTGCAATCCGCAAGCTCGGCTGACGCTACGGTACTTGCTGAAGCCTCGACCGACTGGCCTGAGCCGGATTTCCCGACAAGCGCTGCCACACGCGACGAGTTCGCCTACAAGCTTGGCCGCAAATTGGAGCGTGCGGGGGACCTGAAACTGGCGCAGCAGATTTATGAAATTGGTGAATCCGCCAAATGCAGCGAGCGCGTCATTCGATTATTGCTTGCCGGCGACCGGCGCGATGACGCGGAACGTCAGCTCCTGAGATGCCTCGACAATCCACGCAGCGAGGATGAGGCGCTGATGGCTGAGGATTTGTACGCGCAGAAATTTAAAAAGAAGCGAACCTCGACGCGCACTGATGAACTACGTGCGGCCGAGACCATTAGCATTGACGAAGCGAAAATCGGGTCGCCCGAGCGCGCCGCTATCGAGTATTTCGAAGGAATGGGTCTGCAGGCCTATCGCACCGAAAACCTGCTATGGCGCACGTTTTTCGGTCTGCTATTCTGGGATACGCTGTTCGCAGATGACAACGCAGCGCTTCATTCGCCGTTTGAATTCATTCCGGTGGCGCTCGCGGACGGCAGCTTTTATGCCAGGCATCGCGAACAGATCGAGCGACGTCTAGCCGTTCTCTGCCGATCCAGTAACGACGAAAAAAGAGCTGCTGAAAACCAGCACAAGGAACTACGGCAAGGCCAACGGGGTGTTCCGGTGGCGGCGTTCGATCCTGGATACCCTGTTTGCTTTACTTGATCACGCAGGGAGCGAGCCGTTACGGCTGATGCTGCGACGCCTCTGCATGGACTACGCGGACGCGCGCTACGGCTATCCCGATTTGATGATTATTGACGGCGACGGCGTGCGCTTCGTCGAGATCAAGGCCGAGGGCGATCAGCTCAGGCGCAATCAATTGCTCCGCCAGCAACAGCTTCGAGAGGCGGGCTTTCGTGCCGACATCGTCCGCATACGCTGGGTTCTCGACCCAAACCAGGCATACGTCGTTGTCGACGTTGAAACGACGGGAGGTCGTGGTGACCAACACCGTGTGACGGAAATTGGCGCGGTCAAGGTCAGGAACGGGGAGGTCGTTGACCGGTTTCAGACGCTGCTGAATCCTCAGCGCACGATCCCGTCCGGTATCACGCGCCTGACGGGGATTTCGGCCGCAATGGTCGCGGACGCGCCAATATTTGCGGATATCGCCGACGAGTTCGAGCGCTTTATGCAGAACGCAATATTCGTGGCTCACAATGTCGACTTTGACTACCGCTTTATTAGCCAGGAGTTCAAGAGGATAGGCAGGCAGTTCCGTTACCCGAAACTCTGCACCTGCTCATCGATGCGTAAACTGTATCCCGGCCATACATCCTACAGTCTTGCAGCGCTGTGCGAAAATTACGGCATATCGCCTCCGGCAGCATCATCGCGCACTGTGCGACGCTGAGGCAGCTGCGGAACTCCTGTTACTAATTAACGAAAAGCGTGCTGAAGCTGTTTGGGCCTTAAGACGGCTTGGGCGCATAGACGGTGCACCAGCCCGCTGCGTTCACGGCTTTTCCCGGAAAGATAGAACAGCCAGCCCATTCCTGGTTCGCCTTGCCCTGGAACAACGCGCAGTTGGCGCAATTCTGACCGGCCTTGAATCGCGGCTGATTTGCGCTGTCAATCGTGGTGGCGTCATGAACGTAGGCCAATGACTTCGCCTGAGGATCATCTTCAGACAGTTGCGGCATGCCGCTGGATTTCGCCGGTGCTTCTGCAGGAGCAGTCGACTTCGACTCGGCTTGCGTGGCTTTCGGCTTCTCTGCAGCCGAAGCGGGTGTTTTGTCCTTGCCGCCGGAACATGCGGTCAAGTCCGATGATGGGTACTAACACCGCACTACCACCAACAATTTTCAGGAACCGCCGACGGTCTTCTGTTGCTTTACGATCTTCAGACATTTTCTTCTCCAGGCACTGGCATCAGGCGGGTGCGCCTGACTCTGCGGTGAATTCTGGGAAACCGGCGCCCAAATTGCAAGAACGAGTATCGATGGGTTCTTATATTCAGACCATGCCAGAATCTACGATACATCCTGCGTTGCCCACCGGGATTCTTGCGACGAGCGGCCTATTTTCGACGACCAGCGGTCATGATCCGACCAGCGGTGCGCACGGTCCGATAGAGGACATTCTCAGCCAACGAGAACCCGTCTAGGATGAAGTTGCTATATAGAGTGCAGGAGGCATGATTATGTCAACGGAATACAAAGCGTCACAGAACGCACACACGCGATTGGAAAAAGCCAGCTCAGGCATCGACAAGGCCGGCGCTGCGAAGCCGCCCGTTGTCGAGAAAATCGACGTTAACGCGCTGCGAATCGACGAGTCGTACGATGTCGATTGTGACCCATACAACAGCACGGGTCAGTTCCTGACTGATGCGCTTAAGAAAAAATACGAAGACTAGTTAACCTCGGCGTCACGCCGGTCTGTTATCAGGAAGTACCGCTGAAACTAACGTTTCAGGGGTTGTTCATACCATCGTTGCCCCTGCAAAGCGCCTGCTGTGAGGGGAGTTCCTTGTCGCATCCTTGTGCGTTTCTTTTTTGCCGCATTGCGTCAGCGTACCATTCATATTCATCCAGGAACTTCACGACTCGCTTTTCATACGACGTTTCCGACCGCGTTGCCATCGTCATCAAACGCTTCTTGCACCTGGGAAACCGGGAACGCACTCGGGATACTCGGCGTACCGAGTTCGGCGAGGATGGCGCGCAAGTTAACCAGGGCGCGCACCCCGCCAAAAGGTCCGGCCGAGTAGGTAACAATTGCGCTCGGTTTGTACAGGTACTCGCTTTGGAAGTGGTCGAGAAGGTTCTTGAGTGCCGCAGGCACGCTGTGATTGTATTCAGCGCTGACTACTACGTAGCCGTCGGCAGCCTCCAGGATTTCACTGATTGCTGTCATATCGGCAGGCGCCGTTTCTGCGCTGTATTCCTTGTACATCCTGTCGAGGAGGGGCAGCTTGTATTCCTGCGAGTCGATCAAGGTCACCAAATGCCCCCGCTCTTCGAGCTTCCGTGAAATAAATCGCGCGGCTTTTATGCCCTGGCGGCCTTGACGAGCGCTCCCGTAAATGACTGCAGTATTCAAGCTCATGAGTAAGTCCTGTACCGGTGGGTTCTTCGGCATGCTCTCAACAAAACGGCCAGGCCCGCAACACCCACGATTCTTCTAGATGCCCGTGATGCCACGGCTGCTTGGCCAACGAGGCGCCACGCGTTGTCGAATCGTATACTGCGGGCCAGCGCGCCCCGGTGTTGTTACACTTTAGTCTACAAGAGCGCCTGGAAGAATCGGATGGCAAACAAACCAAGACTGTTTTTGCTCGTTGTTATTGCACTTTTCGGAAACACTATGGCAGCAGAACTGACCATCGAAAGACTGTTTGGCAGCCCCGACATCAATGGCCCCCAACCGGTGCAACTCAGGTTCTCGCCCGACGGTGAGCGAGTCACCTACCTTCGCGGCAAAGAGGATGATCGGCGCCAGCAGGATCTGTGGGAATATCATGTAGCCGACGCGACCAACCGATTGCTCGTGGACTCCAAAGTGCTGGTCCCCGACGAAGAGCAGCTCGATGAGGTTGAAAAAGCGCGCCGAGAGCGCATGCGTATCGGCGGGAAGGGCATCGTCGAATACACCTGGGCACCGGATGGCAACAGCATTCTTTTTCCTCTGGCAGGCGATCTCTACCTGTTTCGTCTCAATGCAGAAGCAGGCGAGGCCGTCCGCCGACTGACCAATACCGAGACTTTTGAGACGGATGCCAAAGTCTCCGAAACCGGACGTTATGTGTCCTTCATTCGAGACCAGAACCTGTTCGCGATCGATCTCGAAAGCGATGAGGAAAAGCAGCTCACGCTTGACGGTGGCGACACCATCCGAAACGGGATGGCCGAGTTCATTTCGATGGAAGAAATGGATCGCGACACCGGCTATTGGTGGTCACCGGACGATCGCTTCGTAGCATTCACGCGGGTCGACGAAGCACCGGTAGAGCTGGCAAAGCGCTACCAGATTTTTGAGAACAGCTTCAAGGTCACGGAAGAGCGCTATCCGTTTACAGGCAAGAACAACGTGCGCATCAAACTCGGCACGCTGGAGCTTGCAACCGGCAAGCGTGTCTGGGTCGATCTCGGCGATAACGAAGACATTTACCTGGCGCGTGTTGACTGGTCGCCAGACGCGAAGAGTGTCGTGTTTCAACGTCAGTCACGTGACCAGAAGCGCCTGGACCTGATGGCCGCAGATCCGATGGTCGGCAAGAGCCGGATCGTGCTGACGGAAACCAGCGATGTCTGGATCAATCTCAACAACAATCTGAAGTTCCTGGAGCAATCTCCCGGTGAGTTTATATGGGCATCGGAGCGCTCGGGATTTCAGCACCTTTATCGCTACGATCTTAGCGGCAAGCAGCTTGCGCAACTGACTTCGGGAAACTGGGCCGTAGATCGACTGCTGGCTGTCGACGAAGATAGCGGCACACTTTTCTTTGACGGTTTTGCGGAAGGGGTGCTTGAGAAACACCTGTACCGAGTACCACTGGCGGGTAACGGCGTGCCGGAGAAGATTACGGAGGCACCGGGATGGCACGGAATAGTCATGGCGTCGTCGGCGAACGCGTATATCGATACGTTCTCCAGCAGAACGGTAGCCCCGCGCGTCAGCCTGCATGCCCCCGACGGTAACTGGCTGACCTGGCTGGTCGAAAACCCGCTGGATCAGAGTCACCCCTATTTTCCCTATCTTGAGCACCATCGGGCTCCGGAGTTCGGCTCGCTGAAGGCTGAAGACGGTCAGACGCTTCACTACTCTTTGTTAAAACCGTTCGATTTTGATCCCGAAAAACGCTACCCGGTCATCGTATATACCTATGGTGGCCCGGGAGTTCAGGAGGTCAATGATCAATGGGGTCGTAACAGCGTTTTCCACCAGTACCTGCAGCAGCAAGGCTACGTTGTATTCACGCTCGATAATCGCGGCAGTACCAATCGCGGGACAGCGTTCGAGTTTCCTATTTACAAGCAAATGTCTCGCATTGAAGTTCGCGACCAGAAGCGTGGAGTCGACTACCTGCGGTCACTACCTTTCGTGGATCGCGAGCGAATTGGAATTTACGGTTGGTCGTATGGCGGCTACATGACCCTGATGGCCATGATGCAGGCGCCGGACGCGTTCATAGCCGGTGTGTCCGGTGCACCGGTAACAGACTGGCGCCTCTACGATACGCACTACACGGAACGCTATATGTCGACGCCGTCTGCAAACCGGCAGGGGTATGAGCAATCAAACGTGTTGAGCCATGTAGAAGCGTTGCGTGGCTCGCTGCTTGTTATTCATGGCATGGCCGATGACAACGTGTTGCTAAACCACAGCACGCTTTTGTTTCGAGGAATGCAGAAGAAGGGCGTGCCGTTCGAAAGCATGTTGTACCCCAACGAAACTCACGGTTTCCGTGACCCGGACATCAACGTGCATCGAACAGAGTTGATGATGAGGTTCTTCGACCGACACCTGAAGGTGCAGTGAAGAAGCTTCGTCAGCCGGCATCATCAGGCACTCTCTCAGGTCCTGTCTCGGCTCCGCCGACCCGGTGAATGACTGTTTCGATTCTCCTGACTACGAAGCTGACCGGCCATATCGAACGTGATATCCGATGTTCGTCTGAATCCCTCGCGCCTGTCGTCGAAACGTTCATAGGTGCAATTACAAACCGCTGCATCGCAGAGGCTCAACGGCAGCATTGGCGTTTCCTCGAGGAGATATCGTTCATTGGCGATAGTTTTCACCGCCTGGCAACATTCATCGCCGTTTGCAACGACCCGAACGCCGCGGTAACAGGATTTCGTTTTTTCCGGCGTGCTTTCCGCGGACTTTTTCGTTGATGTCGATATTCCAGCTAATCTGGCCAATAAGCCCATAGGTTCGCTCCTGTGTAAACTCCGCTTACTCTAGCAATCTGCCGAGGGAGAATCGTTGCGCCGTATCTCAGCGACAAGCGGAACCATGTCTCAAGGTTCCGTCGCGACTTTACGTCGCGATAATCGGCGTATACTCGCCGCCTTATGTCCGATGCCACCGCGTTCAGCACAACCAACTTGAAGCCTGCGCTCCTGAGTAAACTCTCGGACATTGGTTACACGGAAATGACGCTGGTGCAGGCCCACACCTTGCCGCACCTGCTTGCAGGTGCCGATGTGGTCGCGCGCGCCAAGACCGGCAGTGGCAAGACGGCTGCTTTTGGCCTGAGCTTGCTGAACAAACTGGATGCCGCATCTTTTCGCGTGCAGGCACTGGTACTCTGCCCGACACGCGAGCTGGCAGACCAGGTTGCGAGGGAAATTCGACGACTTGCACAAGCGATACCCAACATCAAGATACTGAGCCTTTGCGGCGGTGTGCCGATCGGTCCGCAAAATGCCTCGTTGCAACATAGCCCGCACGTCATTGTCGGCACCCCGGGGCGCGTTCTAAAACACCTGGGCAAAGGCACCGTGAACTTAAATGATCTGCAGACATTCGTGCTCGATGAGGCGGATCGCATGTTGGACATGGGGTTCATGGATGAACTCGATGCAATCCTCGCGTTCGTTCCGAATGATCGCCAGACCCTTTTGTTCAGCGCCACCTATCCGGAAGCAATCGCCACCATGAGCGCGCGGGTGCAGCGCGATCCAGTGGAAGTTGATGTCACGGATGACGAACAGCCGGCACAGATTGCACAGCACTGGTGTTCGGTGACTCGTGAGAATCGTAACGATGAGCTACTGGGTGCACTGCGTGCGTGGGGTGGGGCGCTGAATCTCGTGTTTTGTAACACCAAGATCGACTGTGCGGAAGTCGCCAGGTATTTGCAGGCCAAGAACATCGTCGCTGTCGCACTGCATGGCGATCTCGATCAGCGCGAGCGTACGCAGGTATTGGTGCGGTTTGCCAACCGGAGTGCCAGCGTCTTGATTGCTACCGACGTCGCCGCACGTGGCCTGGACGTAGACGATCTGGACGCCGTTTTTAACTACGAGTTGCCCGCGCAGCCCGAAGTGTATATTCACCGCATTGGCCGGACCGGGCGCGCCGGCAAAGCAGGCGTGGCGGTTAGCCTGGTCGAAACGCGCGAGATGCGACGACTGCAGGAGATAGAGGCGCTGTTGCCCGACGCCGTTCTGCGACCCTGCGCTATTCCGGATTCGAAGCAGACCACAGACGTCGTTGGTGCCGTCGATGACCACCATTCAGATCAGCGGCGGACGAAAAAACAAGCTGCGACCGGGGGATCTGCTGGGCGCGCTGACGGCGCAAGGCGGCGTGCGCGGTGATGCCGTCGGTTCGATCGACCTGTTCGATACTTACAGCTACGTGGCCGTGCATAACGCACAGGCGAGAAAGGCATTGCAGCAGCTAACAAGCCGGCCGATCAAAGGCAGAAAGTACCGCGCCCGAATCTTAAGGTGAGTTCCGGCTTAAGCTGCTCTGGTCTTCTCGGCTAAGACCTGCGTGCGCAGGTAATCTTCGTAGGTTCCGTTGAAGTCGATGATTCCATCGGCCGTCATCTCGATGATTCGCGTGGCAAGCGATGAAACAAAGCTTCGATCGTGGCTCACAAAGATCAGCGTGCCCGCATAGTTTTCCAGCGCAAGGTTCAGCGCCTCGATGGATTCCATATCGAGGTGGTTCGTCGGTTCGTCCATCACCATCACGTTGGGCTGCTGCAGAATCAGCTTGCCAAACATCAATCGCCGCTGCTCGCCACCTGAGACGACCTTTACCGACTTCTCGCTGTCATCACGAGAGAACAGCATTCGCCCCAGTGTCGCGCGTAACAGTTGTTCGTCGGTGCCCTTCGGTTGCCACTGCGTAATCCAGTCAAACAGGCTCATGTCGTGTTCGAATTCCGGAGCGTTGTCCTGGGCAAAATAGCCAACTTTGGCATTCTCGGCCCATCGAACGTTACCGCTATCGACCTCGAGGTTTTCCAGCAGGCAGCGGGCGAGCGTGGTCTTGCCAATGCCGTTTGGCCCGAGGATAGCGACACGTGAGCCGGCCTCGATGGTGAGGTCCAGGTTCTCGAACAACGGGTCCTCGTCAAATCCCTTGCTGATGTCCGTTGCCTCGACTGCAATTCGACGCAAGACTTTGTCCTGCTCGAAGCGAATGTAGGGACTCACGCGACTCGATGGCTCGATGACCTCGAGCTCGATCTTTTCCAGCTGCCTGGCGCGCGATGTTGCCTGGCGGGCTTTCGAGGCATTCGCAGAGAAGCGGCTGACAAACGCCTGCAGGTCCGCCATCTTCGCTTTCTTTCTTTGCGTTGTCCGCGTGCACGCGTTCGCGTGCCTGCATGGCCGCCGTCATGTACTCGTCGTAGTTGCCGGGAAAGACCTGCAGCTTGCCGTAGTCCAGGTCGGCCATGTGGGAACACACACTGTTAAGGAAGTGCCGGTCATGCGAGATAATGACCATCGTTGCCTTGCTGGTATCGAGGAAACCTTCCAGCCAGCGAATGGCGTTGATGTCGAGGTTGTTGGTCGGCTCATCGAGCAGCAACACATCCGGATCTGAGAACAGTGCCTGCGCCAGCAATACGCGCAGCTTCCAGCCGGGCGCGATCGCGCTCATCGGGCCTTCGTGCTGTTCGACCGGGATACCTATGCCTTCGAGGAGTTCGCCTGCCCGTGCCTCAGCCGAGTAGCCGTCCATCTCCGCGAATTCGACCTCGAGATCGGCAACGCGCATGCCTTCTTCGTCGCTCATCTCGGGCAGTGAATACAAGCGATCCCGCTCCTGCATGACTTCCCAAAGCCTTTCATAGCCCATGATCACGGCATCGAGCACGCGATGCTGCTCGTACGCAAACTGGTCCTGTCGCAGCTGGCCGACGCGCGCGTTCGGATCCGTCGATACATTGCCCGCGCTCGGCTCGAGCTCGCCCGCCAGGATCTTCATGAGCGTCGACTTTCCGCAACCGTTGGCCCCGATCAGGCCGTAACGATTGCCATTACCGAAGGTCACGGAGACGTTCTCGAACAAGGGTTTGGCGCCGAACTGGATCGACAGATTTGCTGTAGAGATCAAAGTGGAATTCCGGGTGTTATGAGGGCTGCGATGGCCCGCACTTACCGACCATCGGCCTGTAAGGGGCTGATTGCTAAGGCATTGCGGGGTTGGTTATTTCGATAGCGCGGGCGGATCATAGCAGAAGACGCGGCAAATCACCCCTCCGGCCCGCGTCGTTACGTTTTGAAACACCTTGTTACCGAGTTCAGGGTGAACCCGAACAGCCTGGAACCTACGATTGCCCCTGAACTTTTTGGACAACAACGGCTGGAGATTGAAATGAACAAGAATATTTTCGCAGTGAGCGTGCTCTCTGCAACAATGCTGCTTGCAGCATGCGATGGTAAAGATGGCACTGAACGGCACAGACGGCAGCTGACGGTACAGACGGCTTCAATTCGCTGGTTGCTACCCGCGACATCCCGATTGGTGACGCAGTATGCCTTGGCGGCGGTGTTGCGCTGGACAGCGGTTTGGATACGAACCGCAACGATGTTCTGGATGCCGGCGAAGTAACAGCCACCGAATTACTCGAGTGCGAAGCAACACCGACCGTTCGTGCTCTGCACGCAGTGCCGGACGCACCCGCTGTCAACATCTTCGTCAATGACGCCCTGGCGCTGCCGGGCGTTGATTACACCGGCGGATCGGGCTTTGTGCCGGTTATCGAAGAAAATAACGTCCGCGTTGAAGCGATCATCCCGGGCGCAGCTGACCTTGTTGTAATCGATGAGGACTACAGCCTTCCCTACAATACCGAAACAACGCTTATCGCAGTCGGCACGGTCGGCGGTGGCATCACTGCGCTGCCAATTACCAACGCTTCTGACAGCGGCATCACCGACGGTTCTTTTCGTGCCCAGGTTGTTCACGCTGCTCCGTCGGCACCTGCCGTCGACGTCTACGTGACGGCCTTCGGTGCTGACCTGGCCGCTAGCGCCCCGGTTACCGGCGCAGGAACGCCGCTCGCATTCGGTCAAAACACGCCGCAACTCGAGGTTACCGCGGGTGACTACCAGATTCGTGTCACCGGCGCCGGCGCCCCCGCTGCTGTTGTGTACGATTCCGGCGAAATCTCGCTGGCCGCAGGTGCAGATCTGATGTTGGTTGCCGTAGAGAATACCGGTCCGGGAGATAACCTGGTACAGCTGATCGTTCTTGATGGCGCCGCTGCGTCTACTCTGAATGACACCAACACGCCGGCTTCGGTTGTTGCTGCGCACCTGTCTCCGGACGCACCGGCAGTTGACATCCTGGCCGACGACAACACCACCGGAGCGGTAGAGAACATCGCACTGACTCGGAACATCTCGTTCCCGGCAGCCTGCGAGCTTAGCGCTGTTCCTGCTGGTGATTATACGATCAGCATCGCAGCCAACGCCGACAATAGCGTCGTACCTGTAACGTTCCCCATCGTCCTCGACCAGGGCAGCGAAGCGACGGCCATCGTGTCCGGATTCTTGTCAGGTAACGACCCGGCAATTACGGCTCTGCCGCTCGCTGGAAACACCCGCAGCGTTGCAACTGAGACGAAGCTTCGTATTACGCACGGCTCGCCAAGCACGCCGGCGGTTGATCTCTACCTCGTCGCGGATGGGACTGACATCAACACTGTCGACCCGGACTTCGCTGGCGTAATGTTTGGCGACAGCACGCCAACCTTGTCACTTGGCAGCGGTATCTATGACGCTTATGTCACTCTCGCGGGCGACAAAGCCGCCGCTATCGAGTTAGCCGACCTCGACTTCACGGTCGGTGGCGCAGTACTTGACGTGATCGCACGCGATCCGGCTACCGATGGTAGCGAAGGCGCACTGCCATTGGCGTTTGTCATTGACTACGCCGCCGTAGCAGCTTGTCCGGCACCGTAAGCAAGAACGCACAAAGCAATACGCAAGCCGCAAGGCCGCATGAAGCACCCGGGGGGCAACTCCCGGGTGTTTTTTTTGGCAATCGGGAAGGGCGGCGCGATAATGGGCAAATGAACGCCCAATCGAGCAACTCGCATGACACTGACTGGCGACGAATTGGTGACGCTCGCAGAGGCCTACGCGAGGCTTGAGAATCCGTCGTTGGCGATACGCATCAGCTCGGCGGTCGGTATGCCGGTGGAGGCAGTCACGAGGGAGCTCGGCAAGCGGGCTCCAGACGCCGTTGTCGAGGCGGTCAGCAAGTCCACGCACAAGGCATTGGAGTTGGTGCTGCAAAGCTCGATGCGCAGCATTAAAGATGCAAAGCAAGTGCCGGCCAGTCCTCGCTTGCATACCGCCGCCGCCATGACCACTGGCGCCGTTGCTGGATTCTTCGGCCTTGAAACACTGGTCGTGGAGCTTCCGCTGACAACCGGCATCATGTTCCGGTCGATAGCCGACATCGCGCGGGCAGAAGGAGAGTCGCCCCAGGATCCTGACACTCTACTGAACTGCATGCAGGTCTTCGCGATGGGAAGCCGTACGTCCAGCAAGGACGATGCGGCCGAGACGTCCTACTACGGCGTGCGTGTGGCTCTGAGCAAGGCCGTGACGGACGCGCTGCAGTATGTCGCGGCTCACGGTATGGGCAGCGCAAGCGCACCCGCACTCGTTCGGTTGATCTCCGCGCTGGCAACGCGCTTCGGAGTCGTCGTTACGCAGAAAGCGATGGCACAGACGATCCCGGTCATCGGGGCGATCGGCGGGGGGCTGGTCAACACTATGTTCATCTCCCACTTTCAGGACATGGCCCGTGGACACTTCGCGATTCGAGCGCTGGAACGCAAGTACGGCGCGGACGTGGTTCAGACGGCGTATCTGCAATTGAAGAGCGACGACGGCCCCAAAGAGAATGCTGTCGTCTAGTCACTGCCGTCGTCAGGAGTAAACAGAATTGATCGAAGAACCCAAAGCAGGGCTTCACCGTCTACGCAACAAAAATGGCATGGAAGTCTCGATCTCGCCCTACGGTGGCATCGTTCAAACGCTTACGGCGCCGGATCGTCATGGCCATTACGCCGACGTCGTTCTTGGATTCGATTCGATGCAGCAATATCGCGTTAAGTATTGACTATTACCAGCCGAGCGGTTCTTCACAATAAAATTTGACGCTTCTCTGTACTGCAAGAACAAAGATAGCAACTGATCGACCTGCTGAGACAGCGCAAAAACTCAGCGGTAGGTTCTAACCCTTACTTTTTACACAGCCTCGGCCGCAAGCAGACATTTGCTAACTCTCAGAAATGGATGGTTGGGTCAGGACAGGATGAAATCCAGGCCGCGTTCGACAAAGGCACCACCTAGCCAAGAGCCTAACGGAATCAAGAGGTATAGCGAGAAACGAACCAGAGTGGGGTTGTCAAAGGGCCAGTTTCTGATGTTCTCAATCATGTTTCTATAGGCAAGGATTTCGGCAATGGGTTGGTGCGAGCTGGCACCGGATTTCAGCCCATCTCTCGCGATCTTCAGGGCCTCCCTGCACCAATCGAGCTCCCTATCCTTGGCGACCCGGATTTTTTTACGAATGCCGCGCAATGGCAACATCATTCCTATCCACGCCAACACTGTGAACGAGATCCAAAACCCTACAAGTACCGGTCCATATCGGGCTTCGATTCCGAGGAGCGACATAACGGATACAGTGCCAATCACCAATAACGCATTTGTCAGCCCCTGGTGAATCAGCGGTTCGTGGGGATGCAATTCAAGAAGGTCGAGAGAATCAATGTCGTTCGACAAGTTGGACAGACGTGCGGATTCCGCTACGGTTACGTAACAAAAACAGCCAATCCACCACACGAATAACACGGTCGTAGCCCGATGCCAGTAGACGTCGTAGCTCCAGGTTTGCCATTCCCATGGATTCCCAGGCGCAGGCGTCGTCACATTCGTGACCGATATACCAACGATCAGGAAGCTCGCAGCACCCACCAACAGCAAGATCCACCCCGGATGTCTGCCAACGCGCTCGACAGTTGTCCGCCAATTTGGGGTGTGTCGAGCAACTGGTGACAAATCATGCGTCGTCTTGCGTGCAGTTATGAGCAGATAGGCATATGCGGAGGCGCTGTATGCTGTCAACAAAATTTGGGTGATCGCCACTCGAAAGTCATCCGACGTAGCGTTGTCGGCACCGTCAACAAAACTTCTGCCAACAAAAAAAACCAGAAGCAAGCCAATCATGAATCCGATACCGATCCAGAATGGGTTTCCCGGAAGCGCGTCGTATGCCCTTAATGTCCAGGGCGTTGTATACGACCGGGAGAGTTTGGTGCTATTGCTGCTCATCGTTGATCCATATCAATTACTAAATCTTGCGGCGTGTATGAGTCCGTCCATTCGGCAGCCTGTCCTTCCTGCATTCGTGACGTAATGCCAACAACGATCGTAGGCACCGCAAGACGCGACTTGCCGCATGTCGGCTGTGGGTCACAAGCCGACATTTTACCTCTGTTTGCTCGACTGGCAGCTCTGCGACGCTTAGGAGTCGTTACAGTGACTGCAAACCTACCGTTCTCTCAGAACCTCAAGGAATCGATTCCCGTAGCGATCAAGTTTGGTCTGACCGACACCATTGATCGCGAGCAGGTCCGACGCCGTGCGCGGCCGCAGCAGCATCATTTCGCGTAACGTCCGATCGTGAAATATCACATACGGCGGGACACCGTGCTCGTCGGCAAGTAATCGACGGCAGGCCCGAAGCGCCTCCCACAGGTTCGGATCTTCTGGTTCGAGGTCCGCCGATTGTGGGGCCTGTCTTCGAGGCATTCTCGAATCCTTGGGATCCTCGCGAAAGGATATCGGCGTTTCGCCACGCAGTACCGCCCGACTGGTTGGGGTCAGCACAAGTGCGCCATAACGCTCTGCATCGGCACGCAGATAACCCATGACAATCAGCTGCCGGACGACCGAGCGCCAGGTCTGCGCGGGAAACTCACGTCCAATCCCGAAAACGCTTAGCCGGTCGTCGCTATGCTGTAGCACCTTATCCGTGGTCTTACCGAGAAGAACGTCGACGACATGCGCTGCGCCGAACCTCTGCCCCGTTTTGTACACAGCAGACAGCAGCTTCTGTGCCGCTTCCAGACCGTCCCACGATTCAACCGGCTCGAGGCAGCCGTCACAGTTTCCGCAGTCTTGCTCAAGCTTGTCGCCGAAATATTCGAGCAACGGTCGACGGCGACAGCCCATAGCCTCGCACCAACCGAGTAGTACGTCGAGCTTGTACCGTTCGTAACGTTTGTAGTCGTTATCAGCATCTGATTGTTCGAGCATCTGCCGTAGCCGTACGACGTCCTGCAGGCCATAGACCAGCCACGCATCCGCAGGCTCTCCGTCCCGTCCTGCACGGCCCGTCTCCTGGTAGTACGCCTCCATGCTCTTGGGCAGATCGAGATGGGCAACGAAACGTACATCGGGCTTGTCGATGCCCATTCCGAAGGCGATGGTCGCAACGATGACTATACCGTCGTCCGCCACGAAACGTTGTTGGTGCCTGCGGCGCGTGTCGGCATCGAGACCGGCGTGATAGGTCAAAGCGTCGAAGCCCTGACCACGTAACCAATCTGCGGTGGCTTCTGTTTTCTTTCGCGACATGCAATACACAATACCTGCGTCGCGTCGATGCGCCTGGAGGAAGCTAAGTAATTGTCGGCGAGGATCGAGTTTCGGCCTCACGAGATAACGGATGTTCGGCCGGTCAAACGGTGCAATGAAAGTTTCCGGCTCGTTGAGGTCAAGCCGCAAGAGAATCTCGTCACGCACCTTCTGAGTGGCGGTTGCTGTTAGCGCGAGGCGCGGCACGCCTGGAAACAG
This sequence comes from uncultured Gammaproteobacteria bacterium, assembly GCA_963760325.1. Taxonomy (GTDB): domain Bacteria; phylum Pseudomonadota; class Gammaproteobacteria; order Steroidobacterales; family Woeseiaceae; genus UBA1847. Next base: position 123,162 of record CAVXCW010000021.1, read on the forward strand.
CGACCCGAGTTCTCCAAGCGTCAGGTAATCGCGGCGGAAATCGTGCCCCCACTGGGAGACGCAGTGCGCCTCATCAATAGCAATCACGGATAGCGGCACCCCAAACAACAGAGCCCGGGTACGCTCGGTATTCAGGCCTTCGGGTGCAACATAGAGCAGCTGCAAATCGCCATTCAACAGCTTCGATTTGACCAACTTCTGCTCGTCGTGAGACTGGCTGGAATTCAAATAATCTGCCTCGATTCCGACCTCGCGCAGAGCGGCCACCTGATCCTGCATCAATGCGATTAGCGGCGAGACAACCAGCCCGGTACCGTCGCGCAGCAGCGCCGGTATCTGATAACACAGCGACTTGCCGCCGCCCGTTGGCATAATTACGAGCGAATCGCGACCTCGTATTGTGGATTCGATGATCGCCCGTTGGTGCCCGCGGAAGTCCCGGTAGCCGAATATTTGTCCAAGCACGCCCTCAGGCGTAGATGGGGTCATTCTCAAAGTTCCGTTTGGGTTAAGTGGCAATCAATGACTTGATCGGATAGCTGCGACCGCCATACGACGATCGCAGCCAGACTGCTATCAATATCAACCTTGGTATCTCAGCGGCTGGTCTTGGCTCATAGTGTCCCGCGCGAGCGGCAATTATGGGCCGCTTGACGTCCGCAGCGAGATTTCTCCCGAGTCGCTGATTCGAATCGCGGGCTGGATCCTGCCGACATCGAGTTTCGCTTCCAGCTTGTACTTGACGCTGTTGGTCGACGAGCGCATCAGATCGGTGACCAGGCCAATACCTGCGAGAAGGTTTGGCGTCGCTGTGAGCGTAAAGCTACCCTCCCCATACGCGTCAATGACGGGCAGTTCGTTGCCAACGCCTTTGATAAGTTCGTGCCCACCCAGGTTCACCGTGTAAGAAACCCCGCGAAGTTTCAGGGGCTCCCGGTTCGGATTGACGACATGCAGGCCGATTTCAAAGTTAGGCAAGGCACCCTGCGAAGGCAAAGCCCGAAAAGAGTTGACGGAGACCGTCGGTATTTCATAACCAGGGCGTAAGCCCGCGCAGGCCTGCAACAACATTGACAGGCCCAGTGTCACGAGAATTACCCGCCGCCTGGATAAGCTGCTTTTTCCAATCATATTCTGCCCTTCGATAGGCGCGAGAAATTACGCCAGGAAACACTCGGAAACGGACGGCGAGCCTATCATGTATCGGTGATGGGCTCGCCGTCTGCGTGTTACGCAAGTGGCTCAGGCGTTGGTTGCGGCGGCGGGCTCGACGGGTTCAATGACGTTTTTCGTGTCCGGCCGAAACCCGCGCAGATCCTCGATGATCACGGCGATCGACGGTGTTACGAAGATAACCATAAAGCCCGATACGAGAATGCCGAACCCCAGGCTCACACCCATCGGTATCAGGAACTGCGCTTGCGGGCTTTTCTCGAAGAGCAACGGCGCAAGACCCATCGCGGTCGTCAGCGTTGTCAGAACAATCGGGCGGAATCGCCTTGCAGCGGCTGCCGCCGCTGCTTCTATAGGTTCAAGGCCTTCTCTGCGGCGCCTATTGTAAAGATCCACGAGCACCACGGATGCGTTCACCGCGACGCCGGCGAGCGCCACGATGCCGAAGATCGAGATAAATGACAGCGGAAAGCCGAGTACCAGGTGACCGAGGATCGCGCCGGCAACACCGAGTGGAATCGACACCAGAATCGCGAGCGGCTGCAGGTATGAGCGTAGCTGCGTTGCAATCATCGCATAAATGATCAGCAGCACGATGATGAACGCGCTGCCGATGTCGGCGAGATCTTCATTCTGCTCGCGAGTCGATCCGGCCTGTACCCACCGCAGCCCCGGAAAACCCTGTTCAAGCTTGGGCATGATTGAGTCAATGACCGCTGCATTAGCAATGTTGGGTGTCGAGATTGCTTCATCGACGTTGGCGCTGACGGTAACAACGCGCCGCCCATCGATTCGCACTATTGACGAGTACGCACGACTCTCCTCGACGCGCGCAACCGTCAGTAGCGGCGCACGATCGCCGTTCGGCAAGCGCACGCGAAAGTCGTCGAGTGACTCGAGGCTGGCACGGGTCGATTCGGGATAACGCACATACACGCGTATCTCCTCACGACCGCGCTGGATGCGTTGTACTTCTTCGCCGAAGAACCCCTGGCGCACCTGCACGGCGACATCAGCCGGCCGAAGCCCTGCTGCGCTGCCTGCGGGCGTCAGCTCGAACACCAGCTGGCGCTTGCCGAGATCGAAACTGTCTTCGATTTCGTTAACACCCTTTATCTGCCGAAGACGCTCTTTCATGCTGTCTGCGGCTGCGATAAGTTGTTCTTCGTTCTCATGCGCCAGTTCGTATTCCACGTCGGCGCCGAAGCGCGCGACGGTTGCGGCGTAGGTTACGCGTTCGGCGCCCTCGATCTCGCCGACCGCTGCGCGCCAACGGCGCTCGATCTCCGCAGCCGGCATGCGTCGCTTGCCGAACGGTGTAAGCTCGATCCGCACCTGGCCGATGTTTTCGAACGCCTTAAATCCTGATTCCGCGCCGGGACCAACTCCAGGCGCCGTGTTACCGCCACTGGTCGATGTCACCGAGACGAACAGATCCTCGCCCGTCTCGTCGCGTACGACAGCGGCGATCTCAGAGGCGGCTGTAGCGATGCGCCGCACGGCGGCGTCGGTGCGCTCGAACGGAGTGCCTTCCGGCATCGTCACGGATGCCGAGATGTTGTTGCCTTCGATCTGCGGGAAGAAAATAAACCGAACCTGCCCGTTCTGCACAAGACTCAAACAGAGAATGAAGAATGCGATCGCAACAGCCACGGTCGCATAACGCCACCGTGCGGCAAACGCGACGCCTGGTTGAACGACGTTATCTCGAATGTGAGCCACACGGTCAGCGATGCGTGACTGTATCGTTGCGAGCAAGCCGCGCGACCAGGCCCCGCCGTGACTGAGGTGCGAGGGCAGGATGCAGAATGCCTCGAGCATCGACATGATCAGAACGCTTATAACGACCAGCGGAATCGCGCGCGTGACGTCACCGAACGTGCCGCCCGTTACGAGCAACGGCGCAAACGCCGCCACCGAGGTCATCACGCCGACGATGACGGGAGCCATTACGCCATGCGCGCCGCGGTTCGCGGCTATCTCGCCGCTCCAGCCATGCTCGCGTTCCGAGTCGATGTTCTCGCCGATAACAATCGCGTCGTCGACAACGAGGCCAAGCACAATGATCAGGCCGAATAGCGAGATCATCGTAATCGTTACTCCGAGGGCGGCGAACAGCAGGAAACCGCCCATGAACGCGGTAGCGATTCCGGTGCTTACCCACACGGCGAGCTTCAGGTCGAGCATTAGCACGAGAAACGTAAAGACCAGCGCGAAGCCAAACAATCCGTTTCGCAGCAGCAGGTTGACGCGCTCGCGAAGCAGGCTGGTTTCGTCGCGGAATTCGACGAGCTCGATCCCTGCCGGGGGCGTGTAGTCGGCCAAAAACGTGTCAACAGCCGCCTTTACCTCTAGCACGTCCTCGGCCTCGGCGCGCTCCACGTCGACGAACACGGCCGGCCGGCCGTTATGAAGATTGATCAGCCGCGCGCGCGTGAAGCCATCGCGCACCTCCGCGACGTCGGCGAGTGTGATCATCGAGCCGTCGGGGAGGGTGCGCACGACGATCGACTCGAACGCCTCGCCGGTCTGCCGCTTCTTGTTAGTGCGCAACAGGATCTCTCCGGAATCGGAGACGATCGAGCCACCGGCGAGATCGAGCGAGGACTGACGAACAGCGTCCGCAACGTCACCGAATGTCAGGTCATAACGTCTCAGCGTCGCCTCACTGACCTCGATGGAGATCTCATAGTCGCGATCACCACTTAGCGAAACCAGCGATACGCCAGGCTGTGTGAGCAGGTCTCGCTCTATCTGCTCGGCGGCACGGCGTAACGCAAGATCACCGACTTCGCCAACCACGGCGAGTGTGACAACGCCGCTGGTCGGTTTTGGGGCAACAACGTTAGGTTTCTCGGCATTCTCGGGCGGGAAGTCGCTAAGTCGATCGACGGCCGACTCAACGTCGTCCTTGACGAGCTGACGGTCAACGAAATCGTTGGTTTCGATAACGATGACACCAACGTTCTCTGACGCGGTCGACCTGACTCGCTTGACACCGTCGATGCCGAGCACGGCTTCCTCGACGCGGCGAGTGATGCTTTCCTCGACTTCGGCGGGGGTAGCGCCTGGAAACGGTACGGTCACCGTCACTGTGCCGGGCGAAATCGTTGGAAAAACCTGCGACTGCAGGCGTGAGGCCGATACCGCACCTCCTACCAGCAGCACGACCATCAGCAGGTTCGCCGCCACCGGGTTCTGGATGAACCTCAGAATGAGGCCGCGGTTCATTTCGCGATGGGGCCCGGTCATGGCAGTCTCAGTTTGCGCCGTTTCCGTCGTTCTCGACGGACGCGAGCCCGCCCGGCCCGCGGGTGATCACGGTAAGCCCTTCACGCGCGTTCGCCGGCGGTATGCTGACAACGCCATCCGCGTCATCAAATACCTGGATGACGGCCATCTCGGCCTCGCGGCCGAGAACTTCGACCGTCCGTGCGGCGAGGCGTCCGTCTTCGACCACCCAGAGCTGATCACGAGAGGTCAATGCCGCCGCAGGCAGTCGGTACGAATCGGGCGTATCTGCACCGTCGATTTCGACCGTGACGAACTCGCCGGCGGTGAGCAAGCGAGGATCCTCCGTTGCGACGTACAGCGTGCCTAATCGTGTGCGCTCATCGAGCGCTGCTGCCGCACGGACTAGCGTGCCGTCGATACTGGCGTCACTAGCGGCCGGCGCGATGATCGAGACATGCTGGCCATTGAGCGGGCCGATCAGTTTGCGCTGCTCGGCCGATACCGGCACGACAATCTCGAGGCTGTCGATCGAGAACATTGCCCCGACCGAGGCGTTGCTTCCGACGACCTGACCAACGTCAAGCTGCGTTTCCAGGATGCGTGCGTCGAACGGTGCGCGCACGGTCGTACGTTCGAGTGACAGCTCCGCTGCCTGGCGCGCAGCTTCACCACTTTGGATTCGTGCTTTCGCTGCGGCAATCTGTGGAACCCGCGCAATCAGGTCCGGTATCGGCCGGTCCGGAAACTGGCCTTGCCAGATTTCGCGCTCCGCCGCAGCCTCTGCCTCCAGTCTTGTCAGATCGCTTCGAGCAATCGCTATTTCGGCCAGCGTACGCTGTACGGCCAGCGTGTAGTCCGAGGGATCGATCACGAACAACACGTCACCCCTGGAGACACTGGCACCCGGCCGGAAGGACCCGGAGACCCTGATGACGCGACCCGATACCTGCGGAATGACGCGCGTGACGGTTCGCGCCTGCACGACACCGTTGAGTTGAACCGATGGTCTGAACGGCGTCGCAACCGGGGTAACAACCGAAACGACCAAGTCATTGGAACGCGCAGGCGCCGACGGGCCCGAAGCGTCGGGCCTGAGGCTGGACGATAACAGCAATGCCGCTCCGACCACGCCGACAACAAAAGCGAGTTGAAGCGCTCCTGCGTGGCGCTCCATGAATTCATTCATGATTGCATAATACGTGGAAATTCCAGCGACCATAATGGCCAAATTCGGAGGCCCTGTCTGTTTCGTTTTGTAACACAGGCCGGCAGCTGACGCCTGTCGAGGGTCGAAATTCTACTGTCGCCCCATGGATTCCTGTCGCATCTGGCGGATTTCGTCGGCGAGCCTGTCAATTTTTCGCAGCAGCGCCTCACGTTCGTTATGGGCCTGTTCCGCTTCTGCTTCCGCGCTACTGCGATCCTGCAGATGTACCGACTGCATCGAGTTGACGATCAGAGCAATGAAGAGGTTCAGGACCGCGAAGCTAGTAACAACGACGAACGGAACAAAAAAGACCCAGGCTAACGGATAGACGTCCATGACCGGGCGAACGATGCCCATCGACCAGCTCTCGAGTGTCATGATCTGGAACAACGTGTACATCGACTCGCCAATACTGCCAAACCAGGATGGGAACAACGCGCCGAAAAGCTTGGTCGCCATAACCGCGGCGACGTAAAAGACGAGCAGCAGCACCGCGACTATCGACATCATGCCAGGCAGGGCGTTGAATAATGCGCCGACAACGGTTCGCATTTGTGGCACGACGGAAACAAGTCGCAGGACGCGTAGAATACGAAGGGCCCGGAGTACAGCGAGCGGGCCGGCCGCCGGCAACCAGGCGATCGCAACGATTATGAAATCAAACACGTTCCAGCCGTCGGAAAAAAATCGTCGTCGATACAGCCAGAGTTTTGCTGCAATCTCGCCGGTGAATATCAGCAACGCGAGCCGATCCACCCAGTAAAGCAACGAACCGGCTACCGCCATGGCTTTAGGCCAGGTTTCCAGGCCCAGGGTTATCGCGTTGACGATGATAACGGCGGTAATAGCGAGATTAAATGCGCGCGACTCGACCAGATCGCGCAGGGAGGTCTCCACCGCCTGACTGCCGTGGATGCGCTCGCTGTTGACAATACGGCCGCCCGCAACCGGGTCGACGGGCGTGCGTGACGCGAGATTCATAGTATCGATGCGTGCTGGAAAATCAGAACTGCGGGAATTGCCGCATGTGCCGGAGGGCAAGTTTCTCCATGCGCCTGTGCTTGCTCAGTGATCTTCTCACAGCTCGCTTTGCCTGGCGCGTCGCGATGACGATAGCGGCATACAGGTCGCTGCGGGTGCTTTCGACCTTTACTGATTGGCGTGTATCCAGCTGGACGCAAACCAGCGTTTTCATATCAACTCCGCCCTTCGGCCCGTTCACATCACGCAGGAAAACGTCTACAGAGACGATATGGCTGTCAAAGTTTGCGAGGTTTAAATTGAGCTGCCGCTGCACGTGCTCTTTGATGGCTTGAGTTGTCTCGAAGCCCTGGCTTTCCAGATGAATTTTCAACTTCGTTCTCCCGACTAGTGATTTATCTCCATCTTAATGCAACAGACCATCCGGTCCAGTCGGACTATTCGATCGCTTGGTCAGGATTTATCGAAGGACATAACATCGAAAAAAACGATGCATTAATATAAGTAAATCGACTTTTACGAGTTTACCGTTTTTTGCTATAGTCCAACCAATCGCTGGAGGTAACAATAAATGCCGCACAAAGCCCTACACAAATTCAACAGACTCGAGTCGTCGGGCGGAGTGGCGACCGATCTGAGCGACCCAGTTTGATGAGGCATCTCAACTACAATCACCTGCAGTACTTTTGGTCGGTGGCACGTGAGGGCAGCGTCGTGAAAGCGGCAGAACATCTGAATCTGACGCCGCAAACAATCAGCGGCCAGCTAAAATTACTTGAGGAGAGCGTTGGACAACCGCTGTTCGATCGCGTGGGCCGTCGCCTCGTCCTGTCCGAAATGGGACACATCGTCATGGAGTACGCCGACGAAATTTTCTCCATCGGCGCAGAGCTGGGGCAGGTCGTCCGGGGTCAAAAAACGGTTAGCCAACCCATTTTAAGCGTGGGTGTGGTGAGTTCGATGCCAAAGCTTATTGCCGAACGAATTATTGCGCCGAGCATTCTGGACGAGGAACCCGTAAGGATACGCTGCCATGAGGCGTCGTTGGAGCAGCTGCTTGGCGAGCTCGCCGTGCACCGACTGGACATCGTATTGTCGGATCAGCCAATGCCACAGGGCTTGAGTCTGCGTGCGTTCAATCATCGTCTCGGCGAGAGCGGCCTGGCCTTTTTTTCGCAGCGTCGCGCGGCACGGCAGTATAAAACGAAGTTCCCACATAGCCTCAACGATGCGCCAATGCTGCTGCCCAGTCAGCATTCGGCGCTGAGGCGTCGACTCGATGAGTGGTTTGACAGCAATGATATCGTTCCGAAAATTGTTGGCGAGTTTGATGACAGCGCTTTGCTCAAGGCATTTGGGGAGACGGGTGCCGGCCTGTTCGCCGCGCCGTCGGTTATCGAGGATGAGATTTGCAAGATGTACAGCATGAGCGTGATCGGAAGAACCGACGCTGTTAAAGAGCAGTTCTACGCGATTTCGCCGGAGCGACGCATCAAGCATCCATCGGTCGTTCGCATCACGGAGTCCGCGCGCAGCGACTTGTTTAGTTAGTTGACACTTGAGCTCGATTCAGACCGCGGGCTCAGTCATCAAGTGGAATACCAGCCGCCTCAAGTACTTTGATGAGTGGCGCGAGTTGTTCACGATACTGGCGCCATTTTCCGACCGAACTCTGGTAGACGGGTTGCCGGACTTGCACCGTGCTCGCGGTCGTCGATGCTTCAGGATTATCGTAGAACTTCAGGCATTGTGGCTGCCAGTCCAGGTCACAGAACTCAAGGAGCCGACGCGATTCGGTTTCAATGTCTGCAACCAGTTTTTCGTATTGGATGGTATGAATGACTCCGGGCAATACCGAATTCCAGTGATCCATCAGTTGGTTGTAGGCGACGTAATATCGCCCCATCTCATCGAGATCGTACGAAAACGGGTAGGCATCCAGGAACAGCTGTTTGTAGATTGCGTAACAGGTGTCCAGTGGATGTCTCTTGAGATTGATTATTCTCGCATTGGGCAACGCCAGGTGGATCAAGCCGACGTACAAATAATTTAGTGGTAGCTTATCGATGAATTGAGCCGTATGACCGGTAAACGGTCGGGAACTGCTCACGTAAGCTGCACCGAGTTTCTTGAAATCGACCCCGGCGCTCAATTTGACGAGCTCATCGCGAGACAGGCGTTTTTCGCCGGTAAGGGGCTTCACCAGGCCCATCATCTGCACGGCAAAGTTATTCAGCTCACCGGCTGCAAATACATCCGAATGGCTCGACAATATGCGTTCAACGAGCGTCGTTCCTGTGCGTGGCAAACCGAGTATGAAGATGGGTTCCGAATTGCTGTCGCCTTCAACGGATCCGCCGAACATTTTCGTATCAAAGGTTCGCCGGATCGAATCCATCGTGTCGAGGTCGCGCTGAATGTCATATTGCATAAGGCCGCGACGCGTATCGGCACCCATCTTCAAGTAGTGGAATGAGCGGTCCCATTGCTCAAGATCTTCCAGCTCCTTCGACAGCGCGTAACAAACATTAGTTTTTCCTCGCTTGTCGGCAATGCCCTGGTCCAGCAGTTTTTCAAGAGACTCGACGTTATTGCTCTCCGCGGTTTGCTTGCGCAACTCCGAGCGAATCTTGTAAGCCTCGTAGTTCGCAGGATCGAGGCTGAGCGTCCTGTCGAAATTGCGTTCGGCCGCCTTGATGTCACCCAGTGAGCGCTGCAGGCACGCGAGGTTGTAGTAGTTCTTGGCATCATCGGGCTTGAGAGCGGCGGCCTTTTCATAATGGGCCACGGCTTGATCGCGCAGCCCCAGTTGAGTCATGAGCATGCCCAATGTTGAACATTGATATGCAGTCTCTAGTTCGCGGTCGCGCAGATCGTTGACCAGCGCGCCTAGTTGTTCCATCCGCCCTAGCTTCGAAAGGCACAGCGCTTTCTGAAGCAGCCATTCCGTGTTATTTGCGTCGAGGGACAATGCTCGGTCGACAGCGGCGAGCGCCATCGAGCGGTTGTTAAGCTTCAGAGCAAGTTGGCTTGCTGTATGCCATCCGGATGCAAAGTCAGGGTACTGCTTATTTAGCAGTTCGCATTCGACTATGGCCCGCCTGAGGTCTTTCTTCTCTATTAAGGTCCAGACACGATCTTCGAGGGACCTGGCCGCTGAGGATTGCTGTCTGTTTGATTGTTTCGACTTCATAGCGATCAACATACTAGATATGTGGGCAACAAAAAAACCCGGCACGGAATGCCGGGTTTTTCGCGGGTCGAGAGAAACTAGCCGACTACTATTGCCTTAGAAGCGGTAGCCGAACTTCAGCCCAATCGTGCGTGGCTGCACGATGAACTGCCGATTACCGTTGCCGTACCAGTTCTCGAATACACCGGTGTCATAACTCCAGTCGGTGGATGCAAAACCACCGGTGGCGCCGGATTCATCGCCGATATTCTTGACGTACAGCATTGCAGTCCAATTGTCAGAGACCAAACTTGCTGTGGCGCCGAACAACGTGAACGAGCCATAGGTTTCATTAACCGGGCTGGTCTGATTGATAAAGTTCTCAGATTCGCTCTGGTAATAGCCATTCAAACCCGCCACCAGGTCCATATTCGAGTTGATTTCCCAGGTGTTATCAACATTGAAACTGAAGGTGTTAGATGGTGCCCCAGGCAACGTCGAGCCTGCCGTCGCGACCACGCCGCCGGTTTGCGGACTGATAAAGTCCTTGTCCAGTTCAGCCTTGACGTAGGTGTAACCTGCCCGATAATGGAAGGTGTCGGCAAAATAACCTTCCAGCTCCAGTTCGATACCTTCGGTCGATGCCTTGTCACCGTTTGCGGCCAGGTAAAAACCATAGAAAGATGACGTCGTATTAAGCTGCGGATCATCCCAGTCGACGTGGAACAGCGAGGCGGTGTATCGCAGGCCCTCACGGCTACCCTTGATACCTATTTCATAGTTCGTAACGGAGTCGGAAGCAAAAGTACGGAGCGCTTCTGCATTGGGTTCTCCGAACGGATCGCCATTGTCCAGACTTGGCAGCGACTGCGCGCCGCCATGGCGGTAGCCTTCCGAGTACGTGGCATACAGCATGTTGTCGTCGTTCAGATCCCAGGAGACGTTAAGCTTCAGGAGGACGTCGTCGTCGCTGTCGGTAGACCGTGGTGCCATCGGCGAGGCCAGCTCAGGCAGCACCAATGGGAACCCGAGGACAACGTCGTTGACCGTTTCGTTGTCGAACCAGCGGAAGCCACCGGTTAGACGAAAATCATCCGAAAAATGATAGGTTACTTCGCCGTATAGGGCCATTTCCTCATAAGACGTATCGCGGATGTACTCGAAGTCGATTTCGGTAAATTGACTCCCGGGATAGAATATCGCGGGCCAGAACCCGGCACACTCCGGGCCACCGGTGTCTACACAGGCGTTGAAGAATTCGCCCATACCCGGGTTATAGCTGTACTGGTTGACGCTGTTGTCCTGGTCCATGTAGAACGCGCCAACAAGCCAGTCGAGATTATTTCTGGTGTCATTGGAAACGAGGCGAAATTCCTGGATGACCGCCGAGTCGTCATAGCCGCGTTCCGCGCGTTGCGCCGGGCGTTGCCAGCCACCGCCATAGAAGTTGAAGTTCCAGTCCCGGCCACCGCTGGCCCACAAACCGCCATTGTCACTTTCGCCAGAGCCTTCATGATTATAGGTGGCGGTGCTCGATGTGAATGTCGCAAAGCCCAGGTCCCATTCGAGATCGAGGCTCGCCATGTCCACATCTCTTTCGGACGGCTCGAGCAAGACCTGGCCGCTGTCATCGTCGCCGTAGGCGAAGTACAAGGCCGATCCGACAGGCTGGCCGTTATCGCCGAGTGTTGTCGAGCGGCGCGCACCGATCGTGTCCTCCTGGTACTGGTAGCTCAGCTGATAGCTGAACGTGTCGGTTGGCTCGCCACGCAACGATACCTTCGCGTAGTTTATTTCCACAAAGTCGGCGTCTTCGACGTTCCGGAAACAGCCAACATTCTGCAGGACTTCCGTGTCAGATGCAGACCTCGGATCGACGCAGCTGCCATTGACGTCAACCAGGGGTTCGCCGAAGCTGTTGAGCTGGTAGGCGCTGATATAGTCAATCACGCCGTCGTTGTCGATGCGGCTGAAGGTCGCGCGCACGGCAGTCTTGTCTCCCAGGGGGATATTGACCATCGCGTCGAGAGCGATGTTGTCGCCGGAGGAACCGGAGGTCTGTCCGTAATCCAGTTCGATGTCTGCTTCGAAGCCTTCCGGGTTGGGCCGGTTCCCGATGTACCGAACGGTGCCGCCCAAAGAGCCGGAGCCATAAAGCGTGCCCTGCGGTCCGCGCAACACCTCGACGCGCTCGATGTCCTTGATGAGAAAGTTCGCGAACAGCGGTGTGTTGTCGTAATAGGTTGCGACCGTCGGTACGGCGTTCAACATGATGTCGCCATTTCGGCCGTTATCGACGTTGAGACCACGAATAACGATACTGTTCACTGTACCCGCGTTTCGATAGCCGCGATCGATAACCGTGACGCCATGCATCGCTCTCAAGACATCATACTGGTTGACGATATTCTGCAGTTCCAGGTACTCGCCGGACATGGCCGATATGTTGTAAGGAATATCCTGCACGCGCGCTTCACGACGGGTCGCCGTGACCATGATTTCTTCCAGCACATTGTCATCGGCGCCCTGGGCATAAGAAGGCGCGCTTGTCATCGTCATACAGGCAGCCGTTACTGCGACAGCCAGCGTTTTTCTCTGAAAATTGCTGTTCTTATCCATTGAATACTCCCCACGTCGGATCATGTCCGATCAAAATTACAGCAGTGCCCAAGTGGCGAGTAGTGCCAGTTCGGGTTTGATTACTAGTCCAGTTTGCCGACAATTGTCATGTCCTCGATCGGCGCTGATCGTTCGGGCCGGTCTTTGAGCCTCGCTGGTATCAGGCTTGCAACGGCACTCAGTGCGAGGCCGACCACCGCGAGGTTGATCAGCAGCGCGTAATTGTCGTCACCCAGTAGCAAACCACCGGCGAGCGGACCGCTGGCGAGGCCCATTTTGGAGGCAAAGCCGCCCAGCGCGGCCATCTGTCCGGTTCGATCGAATGCAGCTACGAGGCCAAGCAGGTACGACATGACAAACGCCCAGGTCACACCGATGACGCAATTCGCCAGGAGATAAACAGTGCCACTGCTGCTGTAATGCAGCGCCCAGGTCGACGCCATCGTGGCGAGCATTGCCAATGCCAGTGGAATGGTGCGCCCGTAACGCGTGTGAAAGACGATCACCAGACCGGCGCCGAGCAGGCCGATCCAGCCGGCTGCTGCCAGCGACAGGGTAATGAAATTCAGCTCGAGGCCCGAGACTTTGCCGAGCCCGATAATGAAGGCGAACAGGCCGTTGTTGGAGGCCTGAAACAGGAACAGGGAGGCCAGGACCAGCGATATCGGAAGCAACGGGATTGCCGCTTTCGGCGCGTCGTTAATTTTTTGCTGTGCAGCCGTCACTTCATAACGATCGAGAAACGGCACCATCAGTGTTGTGGCGACGCTGAACGCGATCAAAGACAGGAATAGCACGTCGGTACCGAATAATGGCACCAGGCGTGGAATGTAAAGGTTGCCGAGACCGCCCAAACCGAACTGCACGAAAAGCAACACACCGAATGTGCGATCCGGATGCAATGTTCTCGCGATCACCGAGAAACCGGTGCCGACCAAAGCCCCACCAATGCAACCATGCACGAAACGAATCGCGATCATTGGCTCCGGCAATGCGATCAGCATCGACAGCAAGTCCGTTACGATCAACGCGCCGAGCAAGCCGTAGGATACCGGTCGCCAGCTAACGCGTTTGACGATGAAGACGATCAGCAGTGCGCCGACCGCTGCACCGTAGACGTTGGCCGACGCCGCGAAACCGGCCTGCTGGTCCGTGAACCCTAAACCCTCTTTCAGGCCATCGACAATGGCCGGCATGATGTTGACGTAAAAGAGACCGGCTGACGCGAGAAACGCGAGAAAGATCCTGGCGAGCATGCTGTTGGGTGCAACGGCTCTCGATGCGGGCGTGCCGGCAGTTGCCATTACGTTTTGTCCCGGTTTTTGTCAGTACCAGCCAACTGGATCGGACCCAGCGACTTGAGCGAATCGGACGCGTAACCGTCGAGGTACGGTGGAAACCTGACCTTGCTGTCGCGGAAACTCTTCAGAGGCTGCCCAAGGCCCTGCCAGCCATTGGCACGCACGTCGCGAACGTAATCAAGGTCAAGTCGGAGCGGGACAATTTCCCGACCTCTGCCCGCCTCGTGAATAATCTCTCCGCCGGGGCCCGCAACAATTGACTGGCCGACGCCGAGCGGTCCCGCGCAATTCACGTCGAAGAAATAGCACTGGTACATTGCGCCGCTGGCGCGAACCATGCATTTCTCCACGTCACGGTCGATGGTGCTCGTCAGGGTAGGGTGGAGAATGACTTCGGCGCCCATCCAGGTCAGCGTTCGCAGCGTTTCCTGAAACCACATGTCATAGCAGATAGAGATTCCGAAGCGGCCGACGTCGGGTACGTCAAAGACGACGAAATCACTGCCAGAAGTGAGCTTATCTTCATAAGGTAACCACAGAAACTGCTTGCTGTAACGCGCGATCACCTCGCCGTCGGGTGTGATGACCGGGCAGGTGTTGAGCACCTTGTCGCCGCGCCGCTCCATAATCGAGCCTGGAATCAGCCAGATACCGTTGCGTCGTGCCACCTCGGCAAAGCGCGCTTCGAACGGCCCAGGCATGGGCTGGGCATCTTTCGGGTTCGAGCCGCAGCCGTTCAATTCACCCAGAACGACCATATCAACCCACGGAAAGCGTTTTACAACCGCATCGATCTCCGCTTCCATCGAATCGCAATTATCGCCGTTGACGGCCTCGAGCTGCAGTCCTGCAATTCCAATCTTGCTCATCGTTGCGCCCCCGAGATAGGGAACCACGATAGCCGCGATTCGGCGAACTACATAGGTCCAGTTGCGGGCTCTGTGCTGGACCAGAACGGCCAATCCGCGTCGTTACTAGCCTCTGCGTCACTGCCGAGATGGATAAACGCCGTATCCACGATTTGCCCGTCGTCGTTGAACCACTTGATTTGTTCGCCGTCGATGACGATGAAATAGCCTTTTTCCTCTCCGTAATTCCATTGGCTCCACTGGCGATACCAGCGATCGCCCTCGATGCGCCAGTGGCCGGTGTCCTGTTCTTCATTGGAGAAACCGAGCACACCCGTCATTGATCCATCCGCGTGGTACTTGATCGTGCAGGGCTCGCCGGTCACTTCCCGGTACAGGATGGTTGCCCCGGTCATTGCCGCGACCAGATCGTCACCTTTGAGCCAGTCGCCGCTGGTTGTTGTCAGGCTCTCGACTTGCTCCCTGACCTGTGAGCGGATCAATTCCACGAGTCTTGTCACGCCGGGACGGATCTGCTCGATGCTGAGACTGGTTACGCCCATGCGAAAACAGTTCTCGGCCTCGTCATCGTTGGCATAGTAGTGCCTGACTGGCTCGATCAGAATGCCACGCTGTGCCGCGGCGTGAGCAAAGGCCTCGACATCGAATTCCGCCGGCGTGCGCACCCAGTAAGTCGTTCCCCCAACCTCGGGGGAGATCTCCATTGGCACGCCGCGCATCCAGTTAAGCGCGTCGCGTAGCGCCAAACGCCGTTCGCGTAACACGCGTCCGAGGCGCATCATCAGTGCGTCATAGTGTCCCAATGATAGAAAAAACGCCGCGGCTCGCTGATTGTTGAGCGGCGGATGATTCATAACCGTGCGTCTCAGTGCACGCGCCCGTTGGATAAACTGAGAATCTGCCACGATAAAGCCGAGCCGTATGCCAGGTGCGAGTACTTTCGAAAAGCTCGCGACGTAGATCACCCGGCCCGAGTCATCCATGCTGCGTAACGCCGGCTGCGGCTGATCGAGATAGTTGATCTCACACTCGTAGTCATCCTCAATTATGAGGAAATCATGGCGTCGGGCCGCATCAAGCAACGCTTCGCGCCGTCGCGGCGACATGAGTGCCGCGGTTGGAATCTGATGGCTGGGCGTGACGTAGACGAGGTCACATCGGGAGAGATTCTCGTTGACGACGATTCCTTCATCATCGACCGGTTGTAGCAGCGCTTTCGCCGCCGATTGTCGCAGCAGTTCGCGCATCTCACTGTTGCCGGGTTCCTCGATCGCTGCAGTCACGCTGTGATCGGTGAGCAATCGACTGATCAGGTAAAGGCTGTTCTGTGCGCCCATCGTAATCAGGATTTCGTCGGACCTCGCCTGGATACCGCGGCGCGTCAGGATCTTGCTGCGAATTTCGTCGACGAGCATCGCATCGTCGGCGTCTCCGCTGCCCGTCGACCAGTCTTCGACCTCCGCAGCCCCCAGGGCCAGGCGACTCGCTTCGCGCCATTCCGCAAGTGGGAAAAGCGACGAGTCGAACTTTCCATCGATGAACGGATACGGATAGCGGTTCCAGTTCGGCAGGTCCTGGGCGACGATGCGTCCCGCGATTCCGGGGTGCCTGATGCGTTTCTTCCAAACGGCGTTTCGCGCTTCACTGGCGGGCACGCGATCTCTGCCATAGCCGACTCGCGTGTCGAGCATCTTCTCGTTGACGAAGATGCCGCTACGGGCGCGGCTGACTAAGTAGCCTTCGGCGACGAGCTGCTGGTATGCGACAACCACGGTATTTCGAGCCACTTCGAGTTGTCGCGAGAGTTTGCGGCTAGATGGCAGCTTGCGCCCGGCGGGCAACGCCCCGGATAGAATGCCCTCGACCAGTTTTTGCCGAATCTGCTTTTGCAGATTCAGCGGACTACTCGGATCCAGGTAAATGAGTGTCTCTGGCATGTCGTTCTTGGCTGAGAACATCGCTCAAAGGTCAATTCTAGGCGCAAAGGGCCCGAGATTCGATCATGCAAGCGACTTTCCAATCAGTGTGCCAGGGCGTTCGCCATTACCTCTGTATGGGGCAGTCAGGGCGCTGAAATCCTTCAGACTCCTGTTTTCTCGCCAAAAACCCGCATATTTGGGCTGACAAGGTCTAAAATGACCAGTAAGTAACGCAAATTGCGGGTAACCGATATGCAAGAGCCCAGACTCCCGGAGAACGAGGCTGCACGCACTGCCACCCTGCACAGCCTGAATATTCTCGACACGCCTCGCGATGGTCGATTCGATCGATACACGCGCATCGCGGCACGAATTTTCGATATGCCAATAGCGTTGATTAGCCTGGTGGATGAGTCGCGGCAGTGGTTCAAGTCCGTCCAGGGCTTCGAAGGCACTGAGACGCCTCGCGAATATTCATTTTGCGGCCACGCGATACTCGGCAACGACGTTTTCGAGGTTCGAAATACGCGGCAAGACCCACGTTTTCGTGACAACCCCCTGGTGCTCGAGCAACCACACATTCGATTCTACGCGGGGGCGCCGCTTCATACGCCGAACGGCCACAACATCGGTACTCTTTGCATCATCGACAGGGTTCCCCGTCACCTTCACGATGAAGACAAGGCGATGTTGAAAGACCTGGCCGATATGGTCGTCGATGAAATGATCAGTTACGTCGATCCTGAAACCGATTTGGCCAATCGTCATGCGCTAATGCTTACCGGAGCGAGATTATTCGATCACGTTACGGATGAAGGCGGTCTTTCACTGCTGTTATTCGACATCAACGAAATCCAGGCATCTCAAGACGACGCCGATTCTCGACGCTCACCGGGGATTTTGTTTGCAGAACTTCTGCAAAGTCACTTTCCGGCGGCGGACGAGATCGCTCACATTGGCGGTTATCGCTTTTGCGTCCTGCTTAAAGACAACCCGAACTTTGATGCCGCAAGGGCGACTAGCCAGGTGCGTGCAGCATCGAAAATTGCGTTACGTGGCTACGATCGTCGCGGTTCTTTGCCTGTACTCGTCGGACGTGTCAAGTTCGACTCGAACAGGCACGCTGCTTTTGACGACATGCTGCGCGACGCTGATGGCCTGTTTTATAATCACGAGAACCCGCCACAACCTGATTTCGCGGAGAGCAATCGCTTCGTGGATGCTGTGATTAATTGGCGCAAGACGATTTTCTAGAAAATCTCGTTCACTTTGAAACTCGTCTGTATTCTTTTTTTGAGGACACGTGGTCCGCGATAATAAAGTTTCAAAATGGTGTTATTAAGAATCAAACACTCGCGTGTGCGAAAGACGTCTAAGCCGACCTTAAAGTTTCAAATCGCGCGCCAAATTGGTTGAATCGTCCTGGTCTGCGAATAATATAGCTTCAAACTACGTACCGGTTCCGAGTGGCTCTCGACGACCAAGACTGGCCCCTTGTACTTCCGCTATGCGCCCGAAACCGGTCGCTCAAATGGCTGCTTTCGGGATATCATGCACTTCCGCTACTGACCCA
>CAVXCW010000022.1:0-94441 GCA_963760325.1 uncultured Gammaproteobacteria bacterium
GGGCATCGCGCTGATCATGGGCGTCGACCGACTGTTGGACATGATGCGTACCGCCGTCAACGTTACCGGTGATGCGGCGATCACGTGCATCGTCGCCAAGAGTGAGGGCAGCCTGGACGAGGGGACTTTCTACGATCCCGACGCTGGAATCGTCGAGGAAATACATCTGCCGCACATCTCGGCGGATTCCGCGTCTACCTCTTAGGGCCTTATTACCTATCTCAACGATACGCACGAACCCATGGCAGCGGGCTTTTTTACCGGGATTCTCGTCAGCCTTGTAAACCTCACCGAAGCAAAAGTGGCAGTTTATGCTGAAGCTCACCAGCGTTGGCAGACAATGCTCAATAATCGGCAATTGATAGCTCCCCCGTCGCAGCCTCAAGCCGCGGTGGTGCTTTTGGTATGGGGAGCGCTTACTGGAAGAGGTCTTGTGCGGCCAGCACGTCCTGATTTATAACGACGTCAGCATTGGCACGAAGCGCCTGAACGAACGCCACGAAATCACCAATCCCGGACTGGTCGGCAATCTGCAGCTTGCCGGCATCACGATCGGCAAGCGGAATGCGCTTCGGGCCTTCCAGGAATCACGGCGTCGAGGCTGAACACGGTGAATCCCCCGGCAGAGTTGCGCGTACTGCCAGTCGTTGGCTTGCCTTGTGTTGGTTTTAATGCCGTGAAAACGGCAACAGCAACGGACTGATCGGCGTCCTCGGCGTTTCGCGTCATTACCATCGGCGCTGCAGGAATCGCGCCGATCTTCTCCGCCGCGGCCGCAAAATCGTCGCCCGCAGCAAGCGCAGCCAGCATCTCGTCGGCTTTTTGGTCCATGAGAATTTCCGCCTGCTGCGATTTCAGCGTCTCGGCGATGACGTCGTGCACCTCAGCCAGCGGCTGGCGGGTCGCCTCAACGTAATTCGTCACGCTAAACACGGCGGAACGGTTTGCGTCGAGTTCGGCAAGCACCGAGAGCAGCTCACCGGTCAGCACCGACTCGTCGAATATCGCATCGACAGCCGCCTGACTGGCACCGAAAGGCTCTTCACTCTGCCGCGTAAAACCCGAGACCGTTTTGACATCCAGCCCTGTCGCCTCAGCCAAGGCGCGGATATCCGTGGCATCGAACAACGCATCAGATAACTTGCGCTCCAACTCGCGGTACAGGCTTTCCGCCTGCTGCTCCTGAAGCTCCGTCGTCAGCTCACCGCGCACCTGTTCCAGCGGCAACGGGCCACGCTCGAGAATCTGATCAAGGCGAATGACATGGAAACCGAAGTCGGTTTTGATGGGGCCGACGATCTCGCCCTCGTCCATGGAGAAAATAGAACCGCCCAGTTCGCCGGGCAGCTGCGAACGCGTAAGGACGCCCAGGTCACCGCCGTTCTGCGCGGTGCCGCCGTCCTGCGAGTTAGCGCGGGCGAGGTCTTCAAACGGCTCGCCTGCCTTTGCGCGGGCGAACAGCCCGGCCGCTTTCTCCCGGGCCGCGTCTTCATCGTCGCCAAGCAGAATCAGGATATGGCGCGCCCGACGTTGTTCGTCCTGCAGGTAACGGTCCGAATTGAAATCGTAGTACTCCTGCAAGTCCTGTTCACTGACGCTCACCGATGCGGCAACGTCACTGCGCGAGATCTCCACGTACTCGATATCGACCGATTCCGGCACCTGATACAACATCGGGTTGTCATCGTAATACGATGTGATCATTTCTTCGGACACGACAACTTCGTTCGCTACGGTCGCGGGATCAATCGTCGCCGTCGTCACAACGCGTTGTTCAGCCGCCAGGTTCAGGTAACGCCGGTAGTACGCCGGCGACACGACCGCCGAGCCGCGAATCGCACGCTGCAACTGATCGCGTCGCAGCGACTGGCGCTGCACCGCTTCAAACTGCGCTGGTTCGTAACCGGCCTGTGCGAGAAGCGTGCGGTAGGTTTCGATGTCAAATTTGCCATCGACCTGGAAGTCCGGCGCCCGCTGGATCATGGCCGTCACCTGCTCGTCGCTAATCTGGTAACCGGCCTCATCAAGATAGTCGTCAATGACACGCTGCTGTATGAGCTGCTCGAGAATATTGCTGCGCAGCTGCTGACGATATTCCTCGGGCAGCTGTGCAAACTGCGGATTCGCCTGCAGCTGTTCCCGATAAGCGTTCTCGAATTGCCCAACACCAATGTCGACACCGTTAACCTTGGCCGCAAAACTGTTGCCGATGAAGCTGTAGTTCAGTCCAACGAAGACGAACGAGAAGCCAATAACGGCAAGGATCGTTATGGCGATCCAGCCGGTGAATTTTTCGCGGATTTTTTGCAGCATGGGTTATACGTCTTTGTTGATGGGGCTTAAGCCCCGACATAAGGCGAGCGATTCTAGCGGACGCGAGTCAGCAGGCCAATAGATGAATCACAGAAGGTCGCCCGCTGGCATTGTCCGCGAATGGGGAGGCGGGCTCCTACAGGGGTCTAATTCGAATGGTTGTAGGAGCGCGCCCCGGCGCGCTACGTGCCCTTGGGGTGCGAAGCGAAGCAGCAGCCGTCAGGCTGCCTGGAGTCGCGGCACCAAGCCTGTCGATCGCGCCAAAAAAAAGTCCCGGACCCAAAAGGGCCAGGGACTTTCTTATCAGTGGCGGAGCGGACGGGACTCGAACCCGCGACCCCCGGCGTGACAGGCCGGTATTCTAACCAACTGAACTACCGCTCCGAATCTGGTGGGTGCTGACGGGATCGAACCGCCGACCCTCGCCTTGTAAGGGCGATGCTCTACCAGCTGAGCTAAGCACCCAGAAAGCCCGTGGTTGTGGGCTTCAAGCCCCCAAACACGAGCCTTTTCGGAGCCTGCTGCCCCGAAGGGCGCGCTAGTTTACGGCATCCTTCAGGCCTTTGCCAGCCTTAAATCCGGGCACATTACTGGCCTTGATCTGGATGGTTTCACCGGTGCGTGGATTGCGTCCGGCGCGGGCCGCGCGGGCCTTAACAGAGAAAGTTCCGAAGCCAACGAGAGAGACCGAACCGCCATTGGAAAGCGTCCCAGTGATGCTATCTAGCACTGCGTCGACCGCCTTGGTTGCGTCAGCGCGTGACAGTCCAGCAGCACTTGCAACCGAGTCTATAAGTTCACCTTTGTTCATGCTTTCACCCTTGCAGATTGATTAAAAGATTTGTCATCAATCCAGCGAGCTCCCCCTTGGTGCAATCCGCTGAATGGCTGTTTACGGCTCCGTGCATCCGCTCACAGCTGCGATGCTTATACCAACTGGCATAAATACCGTCAAATATCCTTTAACCATGCGGGTTTCAGGGGTTCAATGCGGGCGGACGACGTCCTCGTTTTTCTGCTCTTCCGCGGACGATTTTGAGTCCGGCTCTTTGTCGCCAGACTTGGCCGCGGGCACGGGCTGATGAACCAATGCCTGCTCCATGACCTGATCAATCCATTTCACTGGAACTATCGTCAGCTTGTCCTTGATGTTCTTCGGTATTTCTGCGAGATCTTTCTCATTTTCCTCGGGGATCAGCACCGTACCGATGCCGCCGCGATGGGCCGCCAGCAGCTTCTCTTTGAGGCCACCGATCGGCAGCACTTCGCCTCTCAACGTGATCTCACCGGTCATCGCTACATCGCTCTTTACGGGGATGTCGGTTAATGCCGACACCAGGGCAGTACACATGCCAACTCCCGCACTCGGACCGTCTTTCGGCGTGGCCCCTTCGGGCACGTGAATGTGCACGTCGACCTTCTGGTGGAAGTCTTCGTCGATGCCCAAGACAGCCGCCCGACTGCGTACGACCGTCATAGCCGCCTGGATGGATTCGGTCATGACTTCGCCCAGTTGGCCCGTATGCGTGAGCTTGCCTTTACCCGGAACGACAGCTGCCTCAATCGTCAGCAGCTCGCCGCCGACCTCGGTCCAGGCGAGCCCGGTTACCTGGCCGACCTGATCGTTGTCCTCGGCTTTGCCGTAGCGGAAGCGGCGAACGCCCAGGTACTTTTCCATGCTTTTCGGTGTGACCAGAACGCGACTCGTGCGCGCTTTCAGCAGCAGCGACTTTACGACCTTGCGGCAGATTTTCGAAATCTCACGCTCGAGGTTGCGCACGCCGGACTCGCGCGTGTAGTGCTGAATGATGTCGCGAACCGCACTTTCAGTGATCTTGAGTTCGGTTTTCTTTAGACCGTTCTCTTTGAGCTGTTTCGGTACCAGGTACTTGAGTGCGATATTGGTCTTCTCGTCCTCGGTGTAACCCGGAATACGAATGACCTCCATGCGATCGAGCAACGGCGCCGGAATGTTCAGGCTGTTCGCCGTGCACACAAACATCGTGTCTGACAGGTCGAAATCGACCTCGAGATAGTGATCGGCGAACGTCGAGTTCTGCTCGGGATCAAGCACCTCGAGCAACGCCGACGACGGATCGCCACGGAAGTCCATGGCCATCTTGTCAATCTCGTCGAGCAGGAACAGCGGGTTGCGTACACCGGTCTTGGAAAGGTTCTGGATGATCTTGCCCGGCATCGAACCGATATACGTACGGCGATGACCGCGAATCTCCGCTTCGTCACGGACGCCGCCAAGAGACATGCGCACAAACTTGCGATTAGTTGCACGGGCGATGCTCTGGCCCAGCGAAGTCTTGCCGACGCCCGGCGGTCCGACGAGGCACAGAATCGGTCCCTTGAGTTTCTTCACGCGCTGCTGCACAGCGAGATATTCGAGGATGCGTTCCTTAACCTTCTCGAGACCATAGTGATCCGCTTCGAGCACGTCCTCGGCTTTCTTCAGATCCTTGTATACCTTGCTGCGTTTTTTCCACGGCGCTTTCACGAGCCAGTCGACGTAATTTCGAACGACGGTCGCCTCGGCCGACATGGGTGACATGAGTTTGAGCTTGTTGAGTTCCGACGTGGCCTTCTCCTTGGCCTCTTTCGGCATGCCGGCTTTTTCGATCTTCTTTTCAAGATCAGCGAGTTCGTTCGGCGCGTCTTCCATTTCACCGAGTTCTTTCTGAATGGCCTTCATCTGTTCATTCAGGTAGTACTCGCGCTGGCTCTTCTCCATCTGCTGCTTGACGCGGCCACGAATGCGTTTCTCGATCTGCAGAACGTCTATTTCGCCCTCGATGATGCCGAGCACCTGCTCGAGGCGGCTCTTGATGTCCTGAATCTCGAGGATGCGCTGCTTCTCGGACAGTTTCAGCGCCATGTGCGCGGCCACCGTGTCGGCCAGTCGTCCTGGCTCATCGATGCCGGATAACGAGGTCAACACTTCGGGCGGCACTTTCTTATTCAATTTCACGTACTGCTCGAACTGCGTGATGATCGAGCGAACCAGCACATCGATTTCTCGCTCGTCATGACGATCTTCCTCGCCAAGCAGCGTGATTTCTGCCGAGAAATGGTCGCCAACATTGAATCGGTCGATCAGCGCACGCTCACCGCCTTCGACCAGCACCTTGACGGTTCCGTCAGGCAGCTTCAGAAGCTGCAGAATGGTCGAAAGCGTACCAACCTCGTACAGGTCGGACGGTTGCGGCTCATCAAGGTCCGCGGTCTCCTGCGCGACCAGCAGGATGCGCTTGCCGGCATCCATTGCCTTGTTGAGTGCGACTATCGACTTTTCGCGCCCCACGAACAGCGGGATAACCATGTGGGGGTACACGACGACGTCGCGCAGCGGCAATACCGGTACGCCGGACAAATCGTCGACCGGAGTTTCATCAATGGAGGATATTAGATCTTTCTCGGACACCTGCTAGACCTCGTTTAAGTATGCTGTTAGCGGAGATGCGCCCTTTCGGCCGCATTTCAAGCGGAATTGCTACACAAAGTCTATCGGCCGGTTACCCGCGGGACTTAAGCGCCGTCCGAACCGGTAGGTCGCGGCGGCTGCTCGATGTTCACGGTCGGGGGCTCGTCCGACTCATAGATGATGTACGGCTGCGTCTCACCCGTGACCACGGCTTCGTCGACGACAACCTTCTTCGCCGTCGTTGAAGACGGCAAATCGTACATCGTGTCGAGCAATACGTTTTCGAGAATTGTGCGAAGTCCGCGAGCACCCGTCTTGCGTTCCATGGCCTTCTTGGCAACAGCCCGCAATGCGTCCTCACGAAATTCGAGTTCGATACCTTCCATTTCGAAGAGCCTGCCATACTGCTTGGTGAGCGCATTCTTCGGCTCCAGCAGTATTTGAATTAGCGCATCTTCGTCGAGTTCTTCCAGCGTCGCAACAACCGGCAGGCGGCCGACGAATTCGGGAATCAGGCCGAAACGAATCAGATCTTCGGGTTCGACCTCAACGAGCAGTTCACCAATGCTCTGCTCATCTTCGCTTGTTTTGACGTCAGCAACAAAGCCGATGCCGCTCTTGCTCGAACGATCCAGGATAATCTTCTCGAGGCCGGCGAACGCGCCGCCACATATAAAGAGAATGTTGCCGGTATCGACCTGCAGGAACTCCTGCTGGGGATGCTTGCGACCGCCCTGCGGCGGTACCGAGGCGATGGTGCCTTCGATCAGCTTTAGTAGTGCTTGCTGCACACCCTCGCCCGACACGTCACGCGTAATCGACGGATTATCGGACTTCCGCGAAATCTTGTCGATTTCGTCGATGTAAACGATACCGGTCTGCGCCTTGTCGACATCGTAGTCGCATTTTTGCAGCAGCTTTTGAATGATGTTCTCAACGTCTTCACCAACGTAACCGGCTTCTGTCAGCGTGGTCGCATCGGCAATCGTGAACGGCACATTCAGCAGGCGCGCCAGTGTCTCGGCGAGCAGCGTCTTGCCGCAGCCCGTGGGCCCAATGAGCAGAATGTTGCTTTTCGCCAGTTCGATGTCGTCTTTAGTGCGTTCCTTCTGACGGTCGTTGAGGCGTTTGTAATGGTTGTAGACGGCTACCGAAAGGACCTTCTTCGCACGCATCTGGCCGATAACGTACTCGTCGAGCACATCCTTGATTTCCCTCGGCTTGGGAAGCTTGTCCTGGGCGGTATCGCCCGTGTCCTCGAGCTCTTCGCGGATGATGTCGTTGCAGAGCTCGACACATTCGTCGCAAATAAAGACCGAGGGCCCCGCGATGAGCTTGCGGACCTCGTGCTGAGATTTGCCGCAAAAAGAACAGTAAAGGAGTTTGCCGTCCTCGTTCTTACCGCGGGAATCATCGCTCATACTATGCGGGCCTCTGTATCCAAAAAAATCAGTCTGTTACGCGCACTTTAAAAGACTGGGTGTGTATATAACATGCGCTGTTTCGGCGTGCAAAGCGCCACGTCTCGAAAGAGAAACGTTTTCTTATAAGTCTTTGATATCTAGAGGATCATTCGTCGCCGTCACGGCTCATGTGCTGGCGCTTTGCCAGCACATTGTCAACCAGCCCGTACTCGAGGGCGGCTTCAGCGCTCATGAAATTGTCGCGCTCCAGATCCTGCTCGATCCGCTCAACCGTCTGGCCCGTGTGCTTCGCCATGATGTCATTCAGGCGGCGTTTGAGCTCCAGCACCTCCTGCGCATGGATATGAATGTCGGTCACCTGGCCCTGGTAGCCGGCGCTGGGCTGGTGAACCATGACGCGAGAATGCGGCAATGCGTAGCGCTTGCCTTTGGCGCCACCGGCGAGCAGCAGCGCACCCATGCTGGCGGCCTGGCCCATGCAAATGGTGGAGACATCACAATTGACGAACTGCATCGTGTCGTAGATCGACAGGCCCGAGGACACGACGCCACCCGGCGAGTTGATGTAGAGGTGGATGTCCTTATTGGCGTTCTCCGACTCCAGGTACAGGAGCTGAGCCACAACGAGGTTTGCCATTTGATCTTCGACGGGCCCGACGATGAAGATAAGACGGTCTTTGAGCAGCCTCGAGTAGATGTCATAGGCACGCTCGCCGCGAGCCGTTTGTTCGACGACCATTGGCACGAGATTCAATGCTGTTGCGCTCATAATTTCATTTCCGTAGTCAGCCGCCAGTATTCACGATTGGCGGCCATTGTCTCATGAAGCCGGTGCGTTCATGTAGTCCTTGAAGGAGATCTTTTTATTCTTGACCTTGCCGTTTTCCAGAAGCCAGTCGATCGCCAGTTGTTCGACAACCATGGGCTCAACTTGTTGCATGACCTGTGGGTTGCTCATGTACATTTCAACCATCTCATCCGAATTCTCATAGCTCGCACACATTTCCTCGACGTGCTCACGAATCTTCGCCTCATCGGCCTTGAGATCCTTGTCCGCAATAACCTGCCGCAGCAACAATCCCAGGCGTACGCGCTTCTCGGCGGCCTCGGAGAACGTCTCGATCGGAGGCGCCTGGTCATGATCCTCGATACCCATGCGCCGCATCGCGTCGTGCTGCATCGAATGCGCTTCCTGGTGCGTCAGGGTTTGAGGAATATCGAGCGGATTGATCGCAAGCAACGACTCCATGACTTGCTCACGGATGTCGTTCTTGACCTTCTGCTCCGCTTCCCGCTCCATGTTCTCGCGCACGTCCTTCATGAACTGTTCGAGACCACCTTCGGTGACGTTGAACATCTCCGCGAACTCATCGTTCAGCTCCGGCAGGATTCGCTCTTCAACACGGTGCGTCTTGACTGAAAAATCGGCTTTCTGGCCGGCCAGATCGTCAGCGTGGTAGTTCTTGGGAAACTTGACCTTGAAGGTTTTTTCATCGCCCGCCTTGATTCCTTGCAAGCCTTTCTCGAAATCCGGCAGCATCTGGCCCTCACCCAGCACGACGGGAATCTCCGTGCCCTGACCGCCCTGGAAGGCTTCACCATCGAGTTCACCGGAAAAGTCGACAATCACCCGATCGCCATCTTTGCTCTTGCGATCAACGGTCTCCCACGTCGACTTCTGCATGCGCAGGTTGGTGAGCATGTCGTCGACGTCTTCATCGGCAATTTGCACGTCGGGCTTCTCGACCTTGATCTTGTCGAGATCCTTGAGTTCAACCTCGGGCATAACCTCGAAAGTGGCGACGTAGGCAAAGGTCTTGCCATCTTCATCCTGAGTCTCAATCTTCGGTCCGCCTGCAGGGTGCAGGTTCTGCTGCATCACTGCATCGGAATAGCTCTTTTGCAGAATTTCGCCGAGCACTTCCTCGCGAACCTGCTTGCCGTAGCGCTGCTTGACGACCTTCGCCGGAACCTTTCCCGGACGAAATCCCTTGATCTTGGCCGTACGACCAACGGTCTTCAGACGCGACTCGACTTGTTGCTGGATTGGCTCGAGCGGCAGCTCTACGCGCATGCGACGTTCTAGAGCTCCGGTCGACTCCACAGTGACATTCATGATTCCAA
Organism: uncultured Gammaproteobacteria bacterium; assembly: GCA_963760325.1. Classification (GTDB taxonomy): domain Bacteria; phylum Pseudomonadota; class Gammaproteobacteria; order Steroidobacterales; family Woeseiaceae; genus UBA1847. Next base: position 9,292 of record CAVXCW010000022.1, read on the forward strand.
TTCTCTTATGTAGTGACTTATGATTGAGTTGGACTTGGTGCGAAAGGAGAGACTCGAACTCTCACGGGTTACCCCACTGGCACCTAAAGCCAGCGCGTCTACCAATTCCGCCACTTTCGCACGACACGTGCGACGTCGAACCCCGCACTTCCTGTCCAGCCGGCCATTATATAGTGCTAATAATCGGCAATGCACGCGCCGCGTCAGGTACCTGACGGCCGGCGACGGTTCAGGACAGGAACCGGAAGCGGTCCGCCAGCCGCTCATCCACGCTGTGTGCCCTGCCTGCATGCACGGTCGCGAGTACAACGAAAATCATGAACCAGATAACGTCATGATTCTGCGCGTCGAGAAAACCCTGCCCTTTGGCAGACCAGAAAGCCGCGACCATGAGCGCCCCGGCGATCGACGCCCATCGCGTCGCGAGCCCCATGATCAAGGCGATGCCGATTGCAAGTTCCCCCCAGGTCACCAGAAACGCGAACAGCCCCTTGTTCGGCAGGACGACGGACTCGAGAAACGGCCGGATAAATGCCGCGCTGTTCTCGAGTTGGGATGTAACGAATTGCGCCAGCCCGTCAGCGAACTCGGGGTTCCGGAGCTTGCCGAATCCGTAGTAAAGAAAAAACACGCCGGTGTAGACCCGAAGTAAGGTAATCGGCCAGAGATGCACGGATTTCTTGCGACGGAATTCGTCGAGCTTCGACATGACTATGCTCCACCGGCAGCCGGAAAGTGCCCCGATGATACCCCGAATGGTTGCTAATGGGGCGCGGACGCTTATATTTGGCGCATGTCAGACAACTCTACAGATACGCCGGCGGTGCACGGCATGAATGTGTCGGGCCTGCGGCGCTCCGCCACCGGCTTCGCACTGGACCGTGACGATCTCAGTGATGATCCTTATGTCCAGTTCGAAGACTGGTTTCGATATGCCTGCGAGACCGTGCCGATGGATCCCAACGCGGTATCCATCTCCACGGTCGACAGCCAGAAAAGGCCGTCCAGCCGAACCGTGTTATTGAAGTATTTCGATGAAAAGGGCTTCGTCTTCTTCACTAACTTCGACAGTCAGAAGGCACACGATATCGAGGCCAATCCGAACGTCGCGTTGCTGTTCTTCTGGTCGGAGGCTGCGAGGCAGGTGCGCATTTCTGGCAAGGCCGAGAGGATTCCCACGAGCGAAACCCTGAAATATTTCATGACCCGCCCGCGCGGCAGCCAGATTGGCGCCTGGGTCTCGGCACAAAGCAGCGTCATTTCGTCTCGCTCACTGCTCGAGACAGAATTCCAGAAACTAAAGGACAAGTTTCGAAACAAGGAAGTGCCGCTGCCCTCGTTCTGGGGTGGCTACCGTGTCGTGCCCACTGAGATAGAGTTCTGGCAAGGGCGACACGATCGGCTGCACGATCGTTTTCGCTACACCTTGCAGGATGACGGCCATTGGGAGATTGGCCGCCTGGCACCCTGATCAGCCCGCCAACGCCCGTGGTGTCGCACTTGTCGTAACTGACATTCGTCAGTTTCAGCTACGTATATACCGAGAACTCGAGGGCAATAGTCACTATCGATTCGCGCGGCGAACTCGTGGTTTCATCTGTCGGGCTAACTTGAACAATAGAAGAAGATGACCTGCACCAACAGCGAATGCCCGTTTTATGAGTTCCACAACGAGGATGGTCCGTTTTCAGCATTGGATCTAAACTGCCTTGTTACCGATGCTGTGAAGCAAGTCAATTTCGAATCCGGCGACGTGCTGTTCGCACAAGGTCAGTCGAGTTCCAGCCTTTTTTCACTCAGCGCCGGGGTTGTCAAGATAACCAGTATCTCGAGCGATGGTCGGGAGCAAATTGTTGGCCTTAGCAGCCCGGGCAAGCTTCTGGTTGGCCTGCAGTCGATCGACCAGGACTGCCATGAATACACTGCGGTCGCTGCGACCGACGGCAGTGCCTGCAAGATCCGGCATCGCGCGTTACTAACCGCGTTGGAGGACCAGCCGGAGATAGCCATGCGGCTGATTACCGCTCTCAACGCCCAGTTGGCACACAGCCGGTCACTGATGGAAGTAATGGGACACAAGACGGCGGCGGCGAAAATTGCGTCGTTTATCTTGCTATTGGCGCCCAAGTTGCAGATCGACGTAACGAGCGGTTCATGCTGCCGTTTTCACGGAATGACTTGGCCGGCCTGCTTGGTTAAGCGAGGAAACGGTTTGCCGCCAGATGGCGGACATGAAACGAAACGGCGTTATCTATGCGCCCCGCGGAAAAATGCAGATTAAGGACTGGGATCAAACTTGCGCGCCATCGCCGATGGGCTTCACGCGTAAACCAAGGCATATCGCAAAGATAAAAAATGGTGGGCCCCCGGGGACTCGAACCCCGGACCAAGAGATTAAGAGTCTCAGGAATTACACAAACCGACGCTGAACGTGGATAAGTCTCCACAAAAGGGCTCCTACATTGGACAGCGACAGATTAAGAGTGATTTTGTGTCGACTATTCGTGCGGTACGGTGCGTTCAAAGGCTAGCTACGGAAGTACCCGCTTCTCAACGAAGGCATCGACGACGCAAACGGCGTTGTCCTCAGCGATAGAATCGTCAAGCCGCTCAGGCAACAGGTTGAAATGATATCGGTTCTCATCTTCAACGAGACGCTTTATCGGTATTGCCGCATCGCTCAGACCGGTTCTCAATGGCGTTTTCTCACAGCTTCGACCAGAATCGGCCACAGTGAACCACTCCTTAGCTTGAGATTAAGTTAACACTATGGAATTCTCCGCGGGTTGGCGTGTATAAAAGAAGCACCAACAATAACAAGGTCAAGCCCGCCTGAAGAAGGGGACGGAAGGCGCGTAATCTTAACCGCTCCAGCCTTGCTTTCGACCGCGAAAAGCAAAGATCTGTCTTGATTATGCTGGAAACTTTGAATGTCCTTATTAGAGCACTTCAATCTCAGTGAGCAGCCGTTCCGGCTTACACCGGACCCGGAGTTTGTTTACTGGAGCAAACAGCACGCCCGTGCCAAGGCGTATTTGCAGTCGACGATCTTGTTGGCCGATGGCTTTGTGGTCGTTTCCGGTGAAATCGGATCAGGAAAAACCACGTTGCTGCAGTCATTCTTGGGTGAGTTCGACGACGATATCGTTTATGCACTGGTCTCGCGGGCCCCGCTCAAGCCACGGCAGTTTTTGCAGGCCATCCTGGTAGAGTTCGGCTTCGAGCCATTCGAAAAACGCAAGGTCGAGCTGATAGACATGCTCAACCTGTTCCTGATCGAGCAGTCCTCCAAGGGCAAGAAAGTCATTCTGATCATCGATGAGGCGCAGAACCTGAGCAAGAAAGTCCTCGAAGAGGTTCGTATGTTGTCAAGCATCGAGACTCACAAGGAAAAGATCCTTCGGATCATTCTTGCTGGTCAGCCGGAACTCAAGGAGACACTGGAATCACCTAGTCTCAAGCAACTCGTTCAGCGCATCAGGTTACGTTGTCATATTGGCCCGCTAGACGAGCTGGAGACGCGCGAATACATCGAACATCGGCTAAAGGTTGCCGGCAATGAGCGCGACGACATCATGGCAGGTGATGCGTTCGAGCCTATATACCGTTATTCCGGTGGCGTACCCCGACTGATCAACACGCTGTGTGATACCGCCCTTCTGTGTGCTTTCGCCCAAGGAAATCGCACTGTCAATGCCGAGGACGTGATGTCCGCGGTTAACGAGCTGGACTGGAAGGAACAAAAATTTGCTACCAGTGCATTTACCCAAGTACCACATCCTGTTGGGGAAGCGAGCGAGTCGGGCTATCTCACCCGCATCGAGGTTCGAATCAGAGGGAAAACGTTGTCGGTACTGCGATTCAAGGCCGGGCGGATTACTGTCGGCCGAAATCCAGACAATGAGATTAACATCGAGAGCACGTTTGTCAGCAAAATTCACGCACAGCTAGTCACCCATGACTTCGGTTGCACAATCGAAGATCTTAATAGTACCAACGGTGTATTTATTGGCATGAAACGTGTTAAACAGCATCTTCTTGAGGACGGCGACGTAGTCTCACTCGGTTATCACGATCTCGTCTATACCGACCTTAGAAGATCTGGCAACGGCGACGCCGGCCCGGTCACCGACCCCGGTTAAACTCCACCCATCTCTTCCGCGAAGGCACTGTGACACGCAGCGTGGTCGGCTGCGTGGACTATCCTGCAATATTCGTCCGTAAGCGCTTAGTACGCGTGATCCGTGTCTCCGTCGACGTCCCCCTGAGTCATATTGCCAATCTGCAGAAGCGCTGACGGAAATTCTGGGTCGACGTCTTCGATTACATATCAACGATGCGCGATCGGCCGGGTTTCGACCATTACCCTTTATATTTCAGATGGTTAAAATGGTGGGCCCCCGGGGACTCGAACCCCGGACCAAGAGATTAAGAGTCTCCTGCTCTACCAACTGAGCTAGAGGCCCCACCTGGTTGAAACGCTGGCGCGTCGTTAAAGAAAGTGGGGTGGACGATGGGACTCGAACCCCACTTCGGAGATTCTCGAGACCCAAGCCGCCAACCCGACTTTCCCATTACGACCGACCGGGATCACACACATCGATCCCGGTTGTTTCGATAACCCGTGACGAATCGCGGGTTACCAACAATATGGGGTGGACGATGGGACTCGAACCCCGGTTCGGAAGTTCGCCTGGCCCTGTTCGCCTACCCGGCTTACTACTTGTGACCCGACCGGGATCACAAATAATCGATTCCGGTCGTCGTGACGACCCGCGACTCAGCACGGGTTACCACCATAAATGGGGTGGACGATGGGACTCGAACCCACGACGACCGGGATCACAACCCGGGGCTCTACCAACTGAGCTACGCCCACCACGGTACTTACAATTTTACTAACAATTTACCAAATAGATGCAACTGCATCGAATTGGCGCGCCCGGCAGGACTCGAACCTGCAACATCCTGCTTAGAAGGCAGGTGCTCTATCCGGTTGAGCTACGGGCGCTTCTATATTAATTGTCCTGCCTGAGCCGGAACCTGGTCGGGGCAGAGGGATTCGAACCCCCGACCCTCTGCTCCCAAAGCAGATGCGCTACCAGACTGCGCCATGCCCCGTTTCCAGAATTTCCGCCGCACGCGACCAAGCCAGGGCCGGATCGCGCGCGGGCTGCGATAATACGGGCGCCGGCAAAGCCAAGCAAGGGCTTATGGGGCAAAGACCGACAGCATGGCCGCCCATCGCGGGCTCTGGTATCTTCCCGCTTCAAGTTTTTCGACAAACCCGGAAGGACCATGAAAAGAACCCTGATTACGCTGCTGTTCGCGTTAAGCTCGGCGATGACATTCGCAGCCGACAAAGTACCCGCACACCCACACATTGAAATGGTGACATCCCTTGGCACCATCAAGCTCGAACTGGATGGCAGGCAGGCGCCGCTGACGGTTGCGCACATCCTGAAGCTCGTCGACAGCGGCTTCTATGACGGCACGATTTTTCACCGCGTAATTCCGGGCTTCATGGCCCAGGGCGGCGGCTACACCCCTAATCTCAAGCTCAAGGAAAAAGGGGAAACCATTCCGAACGAGTCCGGCAACGGCATGACCAACGCGCGCGGCACCATTGCGATGGCGCGCACCGGCGACCCGCATTCTGCCAACTCGCAGTTCTTCATCAATGTCGCGGACAACAATCGCCTGGATCCGACCAAGGATGCCTACAACGGTCGTTGGGGCTACACGGTCTTCGGCTTTGTCATTGAAGGCATGGACGTTGTCGACGAAATCGTCAACTCGAAATCCGGGCCCGGCGGCGAATTCCGCAAAGACGTTCCCATGGTTCCGGTTGTTATCAAGAAAGTCTCTCGCGTCACCTACGAGTGACCCGACACGCCGTGACCACGCTCTTCATATCCGACCTGCACCTCGACGCGAGCAAGCCCGAAATCGGGGAGCAGTTCCTGAGTTTTCTCGAGGGCGAAGCTACCGAGGCGGATGCGCTGTATATATTGGGCGATCTGTTCGAGTCCTGGGTCGGCGACGATGACCCAAATCCACATTACAGCGTCATGAAAGGCGCTATCCGTAACCTGGTCGATTCTGGCGTTCCGGTTTTCTTCATGCACGGCAATCGTGACTTCATGATCGGCGATCGATTCGCCGAAGAGACCGGCGTGACCCTTCTCGACGATCCCGTTTGTATCGAACTCTACGGCGAAAAAGTCCTGCTAAGCCACGGCGACGCACTTTGTATCGACGACGCGCAGTATCAGCAGGTTCGACTCATGACTCGAAACCCCCAGTGGCAGGCGATGATGCGTGCCAAGCCTCTGGAAGAGCGCATCGCGTTCGCCGAGAACGCAAGAAAGCAAAGCCAGGCCTATAACGACTCGGTGGGTGACGACATCATGGACGTCAACCAGGACGCGGTCGTTGGCACATTCCGAAACCGTGGTGTCAATATCCTGTTGCACGGGCATACGCACCGGCCCGCCATTCATGACGTGGATCTCAAAGGCCGGATGGGGAAACGCATCGTACTTGGCGATTGGTTCGAGCAGGGAAGCGTCGTGCGCTGGGACAGGCACGGGCCGCGACTGGAAATCATGCCACGATAGACTTCGGGGGTAGTGGGGACATTCTGCCTGGTAAGGGGACATTCCTGATTTATTGCCTCGGCAATAAATCAGGAATGTCCCCAGCTCACGCGCAATAAATCAGGAATGTCCCCAGCTTTATTGCCGCAGCAATAAAGCAGAATGTCCCCTTTTTAGACCGGCTTACCCGAATGAAACCGGAATTCGGGGTCCGGGTCAGACACGAGCCTTGCCTCAACTGCCTTGAGTTCGAGCAACCTTGCTTCAATCTCCGCGTCGCTCACCCCGCATTCTGATCGGGCGAACGCGATGTAGTGTTCAAAATGTCTCGCTTCGGAAGCCAGCAACCCCGCATAGAATCGACCCAGCGTTTCGGGCAATCGTGGCGCAATCCGCGCAAAGCGTTCGCACGAGCGCGCTTCAATCAAGGCGCCGATCAGCAGCAGGTCAAGTAATTTGTGAGGCTCCGTCTGCCGAGCCGCGTCTCGCAGTTGCCCGGCATATCGCGATGCGCTTAATCGCTCAAACGGAATCTCCATGTCGTCCATGATCGAACGAACCTGTTCGAAATGACGCAACTCCTCACGAGCCAGTTTGGACATTCGCTGCGCCAAATCACCCCTGTCAGGATAGCGGTACAGGAAGCCCAGCGCCGTCGACGCCGCTTTCAGCTCGCAGTTGGCGTGGTCGAGCAGCATCTCCGGGAGTCGACCACAAGCCTCATCGAGCCATTCATCGGGGGTCGATGAATCCAGAAATTGCGCGATGGGCTCGGGCACCTCGCAAGCTACAGCCATTCTTCAATCTCCGCGGCGCTTTGCAGACGGTCGCCCGGCGTCTTGGCCAGCATCAGGTTTATCAGCATCTGGTAAGGCGCGAGCCGCAGCGGAAGCAGCGGTATTGGTGCCATCGCGTGCTTGAATATGATGCCCATCGCCGTGTCGGCCGTATACGGTTTTTCGCCAGTGAGCATTTCGTAGAAAAGCACGCCAAGGCTGTAGATATCGCTACGCTCGTCAACATCATTGCCATGACCTTGCTCGGGGCTCATGTAATAGGGCGTCCCGAAAATTTCACCTTTGTCAGTAATCTCACTTTCCAGTCGCGCGCGCTTCGCAAGGCCAAAATCAATGAGCGCGATCGTCCCGTCTTTACGCAGCATGATGTTGCCCGGCTTGAGGTCACGATGCAGCACGCCCTGCGCATGCACGGCGGACAACGCACTCGCGATCTGTCGCAAATACTTCACTGCGTCTTCTCTTGGGATGCCACCATCAATTTTGCTGCGCAGATCGCCACCGTCCAGGTACTCCATCGCGATGTGCGCATGGTCGTCGGCCACCCCGAGGTCATAGATCTTGACGATGTTGGGGTGATTCATCTCGGCAATCGTCTCGTACTCCTGCAGAAAGCGATCGAATGCCCCAACGCCGGCATCGTGATCGGTCTGCTGCCGCAACACCTTGAGCACGACGAGAAGGTGGTCCGACTCTCGTTCGGCAAGGTAGACGCCGGAGTGCTCGGTCGAACCGAGTTTGTTTATGAAACGATAGCCTTTGATCAGGGGATGGATGCCAGTTCTGAGGTCACCGACGAACAGCGAGTCTGTCGACATGCCATGGCGCCGAGCAAGCAACAGGTCGCTCAGTCGCACCATCAATGAGGCATGGTTGAAACGCTCACGGTTGAAGTACGCTGCAGGTGACAGCTTGCGGACCGTTTCCAACTCTTCTTCCGAGCCAAAATACACGACGGCAGGAAAACCGTCTTTCCCGACGAATCGCCGCAACGCCTCGATTCCATCGCGGTCCTCGCCGTGACGGTTCCCTAGGAGAATGAGATCATTGCCGGCACCCGAGAATTCATCCGGCAAGTGACCGGCGTCAGTCGGGTCGTAGCCGGTGATTATTGCATCGGGCCAGTGCGACGTGACGTGATGCGCCAGCAGGCTGCGGAAATCCGCCTGCGCGTCGATGATCATCACCCGAATGCTCATGCGCGACTAATTGCAGGGACCGTTCGCACCTTAAGACGGTTTCCTACAGCGCGACAACGTTCGACGCGCGGGATTTCTTCGTATGACGAGACTGCTTCGCCGCGTCGTTTCGGCGCAGTTCGAGATCGTGCAGATATTCCTTCGTAACGTCGCCGGTAACGTATTCGCCCGAGAAGCACGAGGTATCGAATTCACGGATCGCCGAGTTGCCGTGCCGGACAGAACGGATTAGCCCATGCAGGTCCTGGTAGATCAGTCGGTCTGCGCCAATAATTTCCTGAATCTCTTCAATCGTTCTGTCGTTGGCAATCAGCTCCGACGCGGCAGGCATGTCGATGCCGTACACGTTGGGATATCTTACGGGTGGCGCCGCAGACGCGAAGTAGACCTTGCTGGCACCCGCCTCTCGCGCGAGCTTGATGATTTGCTGGGATGTCGTGCCGCGCACTATCGAGTCATCCACCAAAAGCACGTTCTTGTTGCGGAACTCCAGATCGATCGCATTCAGTTTACGGCGCACCGACTGCGCACGCTCTGCCTGGCCGGGCATGATAAAGGTCCGCCCGATATAACGGTTCTTGATAAAACCCTCTCGGTACTTGACCCCCAGGTGATACGCAACCTGCAGCGCCGCCGTACGGCTTGTGTCCGGAATCGGGATGACGACGTCGATGTCGTGCTCCGGAAAATCACGCACGATCTTGCCAGCCAGCTGCTCGCCCATCCGAAGGCGCGCCTTGTAAACGGACAAATCGTCAAGGATAGTATCGGGCCGCGCGAAGTAGACGTACTCAAATATGCACGGTGTATGCCGCACCTCGCCGTCAAAAACACGACTGTGAAACACGCCCTTGTTCTCGATGAAAACGCATTCACCAGGGCTCACATCGCGAACACGCTTGAACTGCAGTACGTCTAGCGCAACGCTTTCCGACGCAACCATGTAGTCCTTCTGCCCGCCGACTTCGCGCTCGCCGAGCACCAGCGGACGGATGCCATTCGGATCGCGGAAGGCCACGATACCGAAGCCAATGATCATTGCGACGACGGCATAGCCACCGGTGCAGCGCTTGTGCACGGCCGCGACGGCGTCGAAGATGTTTTCCGGGGTCGGGTTGCCGTTAACGACCCGCTGCAGCTCGTGTGCGAAGACGTTGAGAAGAACTTCCGAATCCGAGTTGGTACTCAGATGGCGACGGTCTTCGTCAATTAACAGTTCCGCGAGCTCATCATAGTTTGTCAGGTTACCGTTATGGGCCAGGCAGATGCCGTAGGGTGAATTTACGTAAAAAGGCTGCGCCTCCGATGACCTGGATCCGCCCGCGGTCGGGTAGCGCACGTGGCCAACGCCGACTCGCCCTTTCAACCGCATCATATGACGGTGGCGAAAAACGTCGCGCACAAGGCCATTACTCTTACGTTGCGAGAGGCCATCTTGCTCGCTCCACGTCACGATACCGGCGGCATCCTGACCGCGGTGCTGCAGTACCGTCAACGCGTTATAAATATCCTGGTTTACCGCTTGTGCACTGACAATTCCGACCACACCACACATCGCTTTATCTCTCCACGACCGTCAGGTCATTTCAGGGTTGACAAGTTCTTCGGGAATGTCGACGGGCAGCGACTCTGCCTCCTCGTCGGGCATTAGCAATTCAAGACCTTTTGGTGCCATGACCTTGATCCAGTCGGCGACAACTTCGACGTGCGGAATCAAGCGAGAGTGCAGCCACCAGTCATCGTTGTCAAAACCGGCGAACTGCCCACCAATCACGAACACGGCCAGCAAAATTACCCCCCGTGCCGCACCAAACAGTGAACCCGACAAACGGTCAATGCCACTGAGTACCGACATACGCACCAGCTTTGAAATCCCCCATCCCAGCAAACCGCCGACAGACAGGATAATGGCGAACACCAGTATCCGCCCGAACCACATTTGCAGCTCCTCGGAACTCAACCAGCTGGAGGAAACGTCGCCCACCGCCGGGCCAAAATACAAGGATGCCCAGATTGCGATCAGGAGTGCTGCAATGGAGATGGCCTCTTTCACAAAGCCGCGAACAATTCCAACGACAATGGACAGGCCAAGCGCAACCGCGATGATAATGTCGATGATCGGCATCGGAGGTGTCGTGTCAGCCCGGCACGCCGTGGAAAAATGAGGAAACGGATTCTATCACGGGTGCGGAACAACCTGACCTTTGTGCCCCACCTTCGACAGCCGGCCGGCCATCGCCTCAGCGCTCTCGCGGTCCTTTTGTGGCCCGATTCGGACGCGGTGCAGCTGGCCTGAATCCGTCGCAAGCTGGCTGAGGAATGCCGCATAGCCCTGCTTGCGGAGATCGGCAGCCAGTTTCTCGGCGTTCTCCTTATTCGAAAAACTACCCAGCTGCACGGCCCACATGCCGGTCGAGGAAGCCGCTGGCGGTGTTTTGGCCACGGGCGGAGGCTCGCGCGCTGCAACCCTCGGCGCCGGCTCTGACTTTTTCTCTGCGACGGGCGGCGCTTCTTGCGCTTTTTCAGCTTTAGCCGGGTCGGATTTCGGCGGCGCTGCCTGGGCCGCAGCCGTTGCCGCGTTATTGGCGGCCGGCACGGGCTCGGTGCGATTCCGGTCAAGCACCACAGTCTGCGTCGTCTTCGCGTCCTGGCCCGGCAGCAAAACGCGTTCCGAGACAATCTCAGTCTCGTTCGGCGGGCCGTCAAGAAATATGGGTACAACCAGCACGACAAACAACACAAGGATAGCAGCACCGATGATGCGTTCTTTCAAGGTTCGTTCCATCATGATTGGGGTCGCGAGTATAGCTCAAGGTTTCGAAGTGCGGGGCCGACCAGGTAGAACGATCCCGTCACCAGTATTCTGTCATTTTCTGACGCGTGGCGTCGCGCATAATCCATCGCATCGTCGATTGATTCACCGATCCGACAGGGTCGGTCACAGGCATTCGCAATGCGCCGCGCGAGCTCGTCAGCTCCGACGGCGCGCGGACTGCTCGCGGTGACGGCGATCCAGTGGTCGACCACGCCGTTCAACACGGTGGCGATGCCCTCAACATCCTTGTCGTCGAGGATGCCGGCAATGGCCCATATGCGCCCCGGCACGTTCTGCTGCGCCAGCGTTTTCGCAAGTACTGTCGCTCCTGCCGGGTTGTGCGCGACGTCCAGCAGCCAGTCGTTACCAGCCGAATGAATGGCCTGCAGGCGCCCGGTGAGCGCCACAGCTGGCAATACCCGCTTGAGTCGCTCGGCGTCCAGCGCCTTGTTGAGTCCGGCGGCTTCGATTAGCGCAAGCACCGCCGCCGCGTTGCCAACCTGGAAATCCCCCTGCAGCCCGGGGTGTGGCAGCGACGGTCTGGTGGCCTCGCGCCCCTGTCCAGTTCCACTCACCGTCCGACCCGTACTCATAGTCAAAATCGCGACCAACCCGCAACAGTTCGGCCCCGCTCGCCTCTGCCTGATCCAGCATCGAGCGCGGCACGTCGCGAGATCCGAACACGGTCGGCACACCTTTTCTCATGACGCCTGCTTTTTCCAGCGCGATCGTCTCGACGTTATCGCCCAACCAGTCGCAATGATCCAGTGATACGTTAGTGATCAGCGACGCCGTTGGCTCGATCGCATTGCATGCATCGAGGCGACCCCCCAGGCCAATTTCAAGCACCCAGACATCCAGTTTCAATTCGGCAAAGACAACCATAGCCGCCAGCGTGCCGTACTCGAAATACGTTAACGGAACGCCATGCCGTGACGCTTCGACGCGCTCGAACGCAGCGATAATCGTCTCATCCGTCACCGGCACTCCATCGACGGCGATGCGTTCGTTGTAGCGCAAGATATGTGGCGAAGTGTATGCGCCAACGCGATAGCCCGCGTCAGCCAGCAACGCATCGATCATTGCAACGCTCGAACCCTTGCCATTGGTTCCTGCGACCAACAATACTGTGGCTGGAAGATGCAGCGAAAGATGTTCGAGGACGGACTGAACGCGGTCGAGACCAAGATCGATTTCTTTTGCTGACAGGGTCTCGAGCCAGCTCAGCCAATCAGGCAGCGTCGAACCGGCAGGCAGCATCGTGGTGATTACCCCGTCGAGGTGATATGGCTGGCGTACGAGTGACCTGTCCGATGTGTCGCATGATTTCAGAGTCGACAGAGACTAAGAAGCAGGAACAGGATTTGGACGATCTTCGAACTTTGCCAGCAGGTCGCCAATCGCTTCGCGCATCTTTCGACGATCGACAATCATGTCGATCGCGCCGTGATCAAGCAGAAATTCGCTGCGCTGGAATCCTTCGGGCAGACTCTGACCCACGGTCTGCTCGATGACTCGCGGCCCCGCAAAGCCGATTAGCGCGTGTGGCTCCGCGATGTTGACGTCGCCGAGCATTGCCAGACTCGCGGAAACACCACCTGTTGTCGGGTCAGTCAATACCGAAATGTAAGGGACCCGCCTGGAACCCAGATGGGCAAGCGCGGCCGACGTTTTGGCCATTTGCAGCAATGAGAACAACGCCTCCTGCATGCGCGCGCCGCCGCTGGCAGAAAAACAGACTAGCGGCATGCCATTATCGGCGGCGTGCCTTGCTGCACGCGCGAAGCGCTCACCGACCACCGAGCCCATGGACCCACCCATGAACCCGAACTCAAATGCGCAGGCAACCACGGGACGGCCGAACAAGGTCCCCGTCACACTGACCAGCGCATCCTTTTCACCGGTCTTCTTCTGCGATGCCGTCAGACGATCCCGATACCGTTTGCTGTCACGAAACTTGAGCGGATCCTCCGGTTCGAGATTGGCGGATATTTCCTGCTGCGACTTTGGATCGAGGAAGAATTCGAGCCGCTTTCTGGCACCAATGCGGATGTGATAATCGCATTTCGGGCAGACCTGGACGTTACGTTCCAGTTCATTTCGGTAGAGCTGCGCATCGCAGGCGGGACACTTTATCCACACGCCCTCGGGCACGGACTTGCTACGATTTTCCGTGCTGATACGCGACGGAATCAATTTTTCGAACCAGCTCATCTCAACATGATATCCGTATAGCGATTCAACAGCCAGCGGCGCCAAAGCCATAATCGACGGCGTCGGGAATATCGAACCGCGCCGGATAGTCGACCGACACCAGGGTCAATCCGTGCGGCGGTGCCGCGATACCGCCGGCCTTGCGGTCCCGGCGCTCGAGGACCTCCGCCGCCCATGCAACCTTCTGTTCGCCAAGGCCAATTGCCACGAGCGTACCGGCAACGTTGCGAACCATGTGCTGCAGGAACGCGTTCGCCGTCACGGTGAGGGTAATCCAGTCGCCATCCCGTTGTACGGCGATGTGCGTGATCTCGCGTATCGCCGTGGAGGCCTGGCAGCCTGCTGCACGAAAAGCCGAGAAATCGTGTCGACCGAGCAATCGCTGAGCCGCCTCATGCATCGCGTTGGAATCCAGCGCCTTATACACCCACCAGGCTTGGTTGCGATGTAAGGCAGATCGCTGCAGCCGGTTGAGGATTCGGTAGCGGTAGCTGCGGGCAGTCGCAGAGAAACGCGCATGAAACGCATCATCGACACGTTGTGCCCAGGTCACGCTGATGTCGTCGGGAAGGCTGCTGTTCGCACCCAATAGCCAGCCACGCCGAGTTCGTTCGCTTTTGGTATCGAAATGGACAACCTGTCCGGAGGCATGCACACCCGTATCGGTGCGGCCGGCGCAAACGACGTCGACGACTTCATTCGCCACTCGTGCCAGCGCTTCTTCGAGGCGTTGCTGAACGCCGAGACCGGTCTTCTGACGCTGCCAGCCGTTGTAATCCGTCCCGTCGTATTCGATGCCGAGCGCGATGCGAATAGCAAAGCCTAGCCTGGCAGGGAATCGAGCAGCTGCTGTGCCTGTTGACGCTGACCGTCATCGCCTTCATCGAGTACTTCTTCGAGAATGCTGCGTGCGCCTGCCGGATCGCCCATGTCAACGTACGCGCGAGCCAGGTCCAGCTTGGTACCGACTTCGGTCATGGTTCGTGCGTCGTGCAAATCGTCGCTCATCTCCTCGGGTCCGAGCGACATGGTCGGAACCTCAGAGGTCTGCCCGGATATTGAGGGGCGCGGCTGTTCCACGGTCGCATCGTCACGCAACTGTTCGGCCGTATCACCCGTATCGCTGATCTTGAGCGCTGCTGTCAGGTCATCGAGATCCAGGTCGTCGGCCGCGGCTTCCATCGTCGGCAGTTCGCCCGTTTCCTCGAGGTCTCGATCCAGGAAGGCATCTGGCGGCAGCGCCTCTGTTTTCGCGAAGTCGAAATCATCGCCGTCATCGTCCATCGACGCCAGCATGGTTGCCTCGTCGTCAGCCAACTGTCCGCCGATATCTGCGCCGGTCTCCACCGCCATGTCGTCACTCAGCACCTGCGTGAGGCCAGTGGCATCGAGCAGGCTTTCGTCGATGCTGACTTCCGTTTCCGCGGTCGAATCCAGAGAAGCATCAAGCAGCGGGCTACGCCCTGTCTCGTCAGCCGCGAGACGCATCTCACCCGTCGAATCCAGGTCAAACAACTCGCCAAGATCCAGACCCTCGCGGACACCCGTCGCGTTGGGGTCGATCTCCGGATTCTTCCCCGTTACCGAACCCGTATCTGCAAATATGTCGTCAGCGAGCGCTTCGTTCGTACCTGTCGCGTCGAGATCGTCAAGCGACGCAAGCTCGGTTTCCGCCAGGTCATCGATGCCGAGATCGAGATCATCGAGATTAATTTCTGCGGTTGCGGCCGAATCGAGGCCCGAATCCGATATCGCCGCCCCGAGCGACTCGTCCAGCGACGGCAATTCAGACGTACCGTCGATGTCGCCACTCGGCTGCTCAATTGTCGGTGTCTCGACAGTGGATTCCTGAGTGGTGTCCTGCGACGGCATTTCGACGGTCTTCTGCGTCCCACTCATCTCCATGGTCGGACTCTCTGCCGTTACTTCGAGGTCGAGATCGAACGCGTCTTCAAGTGCAGGCTCATCATCAAGCGTCGAGTCATCAACGAAGAAATCTACGCCGCCATCGTCGCCACCATCGTCGGCGCCCAGATCAATAGCCTCCGAATCACCGCCGGCATCACCACCAAAGTCCATGTCGAGCGCGCCAGCTTCGCCGCCGTCAGCTTCGAACGACAGGTCAACTGCCTTGGTCGCGCCCGCCACGCCAGCGCCAGCGAACATCTCGTTATCCGCTGCAATCTGCTGACCCATGATGACAATTTTGTCCCACTCGGAACCTTCACCGCCACCTACGGTAGATTTCAGTTTGCTCGCCGCATCAATAAACGCGTCGCGGTTACCCCACACAAAATAAATCTCACAGAGTTTGGACATGAAGCTGGTGTTATTCGGGTCGGTCTCGAGCGCACCGTTAACCAGATCCGCCGCCTGGTCGTAAAGCCCATAGGCCATATGAAAATCGGCTTCAGCAATTGGATCCGTCTGATCCAGGTTGACGGCGGTGTCACTGCTGAAGGTGTCTTCAAGTGACCCGAATTGTCCGGACCCTTCGCCCAGATCATCGGCAACAGGAACCGCTACGGTTTCATCGGATAGCGATCGAATCGCCGAATCCTGCTCGACAACGACGATCGCTTCATCGGCAGTCGGTGCGCGCATTGATTCGGTCGCCGTCAACGGATCCTCGGACAGCTCGTCAGAATCGAGCGCTTCCCATGGGGCCGAATCGCCGTCTTCATCGCGGTCACGGCGCATGAACCAAAATAACAAGCCGAAGACGACAATCAGCGCAGCCGCTATAGCGGCCCATACACTGGTCAGCGCGCCGAGAATTTGATCGACAATGCCAGGCTCGCTCGCTGGTGCGGTGCGCACAACGGTAGATGGAGCGTCCGTTTCGGCTGCGTCTTCAACATCATCCGCCGCGTCGTCTGCGACCTCACTATCGGCCGCGAGCTCATCCTGCTCCGCAACGAGGTCGTCGATATCCGCCTCTTCATCCGCCGCCTCGACATCCGTCTCTTCAACGAAGGGTTCATCCGAAACCTCAGCCGCAGGTTCGTAAACCTCACCACGAATATTCGCGAGCTCCTCGCGGAGCGCCGCCAATTCGTTATCTCGAATCTCGATTAGCGATGGCTGATCCGGAACGTCGGCAGACTCGAGGTCATCGATTCGATCAAGAATCTGGTCTTCTCGCGACAACGGTTCGGACGTAACGAGATCGTCATCGTAAACAAGGCCGGCAGGTTCTTCATCCGGCGGAACCAGCGTCAGGCTCGGACGCGTTTCTGCCGGCGGCGCCGTATAACTGCTGCCACCAGCCCACGCCTCGTTCTGGCGTTTGACTTCGCTAAACGCGTTGCTGCTGCTGATTCGGAAAATCTCGTCGGCGCTCGGAATTCTAAGCGCGGCACCAGCGCGCAGTACGTTGATGTTGCCGCCAAACGCGCCAGGGTTCGCTTCGTAAATGGCGAGCATCGTCTGATTCATCGTAAGACGGCCGTCCGGGCGCATGCGGCTCGCGATACCCCACAACGTCTCGCTACGTTGCACTACGTAGTCGCCGCCGGCGTTGGTGTCATAGGGCGTGTTATCAACCGGCGCGCTTGTCGACGGCTGCGTCGTCCGTGCGGGCTGGCTCGTCGGGCGAGACTGCGTCGCCGAACTGGATGATCGCGGTTCTGGCGCCGGCGGTGGCCGCTCAATGCGGCCACTGTCTGCCGGTGCGGTGCGGCTTGGTGCGCTTACGGCCGGCGCCTGCTGCGCGGCCGGTGGTGCGAATGTCGGCGGATCGAGCAATACGGTGTACTCGCGCAGCAGGCGGCCACTCGGCCAGCTCGCTTCGACGAGAAACGTCAGAAATGGCTCGGTCATCGACGTACGCGAGCGCAGCTGAACAACACTGCCGTTGCCGTTGCTGACGACATTGAATTGGATGTCCTGCAAATAAAACGGCCGGTCAATGCCATAACGAGCAAAGGTCTCGGCCGAAGCCAGCGCGACAGTCAGATTTGCCAGTTCATCCGATGCTGCGGATAGCAGGGAGATTTCAGCACGCAGTGGCTCGTTAAGCGCGGAATCCAGCTGTATGTCGCCCAGTCCGATGGCCCAGACCTCGCTTGATAGCAGAAGGACGAGCGCAAGCGAGATGTGAGTAAGACGTCGCGACATAATGTAAATCTCCAAACCCCAAAAGCCCCTTGGGTGTCTTCCCGACGGGGCGAATTCTCGGCAGGCAGATTGCCGTGCCAGTTGCTTGCGAACTATAGCCTAAAGATAGTTTTTTGCCAATATTTCAGCAATTTGGACGCTATTTAGAGCCGCGCCCTTACGAATGTTATCGGCCACCACCCAAAGATCGATTCCCCGCGGATGCGAGATGTCTTCGCGGATTCGACCGACAAAAACCGGGTCCTCTCCCGAGCCATCGGTCACGGCCGTCGGGTACTGCCCGGTTTCAACGCCATCAACGACCACCACTCCCGGCGATTTGGCCAGCAATTCGGTCACCGACTCCGCTGATATCTTGTCGCGGGTTTCGATGTGAACGGCCTCCGAATGCCCGTAAAATACAGGAATGCGCACGGCAGTCGGGTTCACCTGTATGGCGTCGTCGCCGAGTATCTTGCGGGTCTCCCACACCATTTTCATCTCTTCACGCGTGTAGCGATTGTCCATGAAACTGTCGATATGCGGGATGGCGTTGAATCCTATCTGCTTCGCGTCCCCGCTGAGGTCCAATGGGCGCCCATTCATCAAGGCCGCTGTCTGGCGCGCGAGTTCTTCCACCGCACTTCGCCCGGCGCCGGAAACGGCTTGATAGGTGCAAACGTTAATGCGCTCGATTCCCACCGCGTCGTAGATCGGCTTCAGCGCCACGAGCATCTGGATGGTTGAACAGTTCGGATTTGCGATGATGCCACGCGCCGTGTAGCCGGCGATTGCTTCCGCGTTGACTTCAGGCACAACCAACGGGATATCGTCTTCGCGCCGAAAGTGCGATGTGTTATCAACGACCACGCAGCCCGCTGCCGCTGCCTTGGGTGCGAACTCGGCCGAGACCGAACCACCGGCCGAGAACAAACCGATCGCCACCTTCGAAAAGTCAAAGTCGGCCAGGTTCTCTACGTTGAGTTGCCGATTGCCAAACGCCACGGTCTTGCCGAGCGAACGTTCGCTTGCCAACGCGTACACATTGCCAATGGGAAACTTCCGTTGGTGCAGTATTCCCAGCATCGCTTCGCCGACAACACCGGTGGCCCCGACGACTGCTAAATCAAAACGGTCTGACATGAATGAGTTTTCCTGAAGACTATTGCGCCGAATCAGCGCCTCTACGATTTGGAGATGTCCGGTGTCGCCGATTCGACATCGGCGTTTTGCGCACGGTGGCGCAGGTAATGGTCCATCAAGACGAGCGCCACCATCGCCTCGGCAATCGGCGTCGCCCGCAGGCCGACACACGGATCGTGCCTTCCCTTGGTTACGATCTCGGTTTCCTTGCCAGACTTGTCGATCGTCTTACCCGGCACGGAAATGCTCGACGTTGGCTTAAGCGCAATGCTCGCAAGGATATTCTGACCGGATGAAATACCGCCCAGCGTGCCGCCCGCATCATTCTTACTGAAACCATCGGCCCCCATTTCATCCCGATGTTCACTACCACGCTGCGTCACTGCCGCAAAACCGGCGCCCAGCTCGACGCCTTTGACGGCGTTGATGCTCATCAAGCCGTGTGCGAGGTCCGCCTCGAGTTTGTCGAACACGGGTTCGCCGAGACCCGGCGGTACGTTGCTCGCGAGCACGCTGATCTTGGCGCCGATTGAATCGCCCTGTTCGCGCAATTCATCCATGAATGCCTCGAGTTCATCGATTCGATCCGGATCCGCACAGAAGAACGGATTGTCGTCCACGATCGAGAGATCGGATGCGGACAACGCGATGGGGCCGAGCTGTGCAACATAGCCGTGAATGCCGACGCCGAGCCTTTCGCCAAGGTACTTTCGGGCGACCGCGCCTGCAGCAACTCGCATCGTCGTCTCGCGCGCCGACGAGCGGCCCCCGCCGCGATAATCGCGAATCCCATATTTCTGTTGATAGGTGTAATCGGCGTGTCCCGGACGAAACTTGTCCTTGATGTCGCCGTAGTCCCTGGAGCGCTGGTCCTTGTTTTCGACGACAAGTCCGATCGGCGTTCCGGTCGTTTTGCCCTCAAATACGCCGGACAGGATCTTCACCTGGTCCGGTTCGTTGCGCTGTGTCGTGTGCCGGTTGCGGCCGGGCCTGCGACGATCGAGATCGACCTGTATATCGGCCTCAGACAATTGCATTCCGGGCGGACAGCCGTCAATGACGCAGCCGAGCGCAATGCCGTGGCTTTCGCCAAACGTCGTCACTGAGAACAACTTGCCAAAACTATTGCCGGACACTCTTGATAATCCTTCCTGTTTCTCAGGACCCGAACGCTGCGAGGTCCTGTTTCGTTAGCAGGAACACGCCTGCTCCACCTTGCTCGAACTCGAGCCAGACGAAGGCAACATCGGGATACGCTCTCTCGAGCGCCGCCTGACTGTTGCCAACTTCGCAGACCAGTATTCCATTGTCTGTAAGAAATCGCGAGGCATCATGCAGAATCTTGTGCACCGAATCCAGACCGTCTGCACCCGCCGCCAGACCAAGTACGGGCTCATGGCGGTATTCGCCCGGCATGTCCCGCATATCCTGCTCATCGACGTAGGGCGGATTGCTGACAATCAGGTCGTACTGCCGGCCACCGAGTTTGCTAAAGAAGTCGGAGCGAATGGGATGCACGCGATCGGCGAGATTATGGCGCTCGATATTGATCGCGGTCACGGCCAGCGCCTCGTCAGAGATGTCGACAGCATCGACACTCGCAGATGGAAATGCTTTGGCAATTGCGATGGCAATACAGCCGCTACCCGTTCCGAGATCAACGACGTTTCTTACTGCTGCCGCTGAAATCCATGGCGAGAACTGCGCGTGAATCAGCTCAGCCAACGGCGACCGCGGCACGAGCACCCTTTCGTCCACATAAAGGTCGAGCCCCGCGAACCATGCCTGCTTAAGCAAGTACGCCAGCGGCAGCCGTTCGAGGATGCGGCGATTCGCAAGTGCGTCGATGTCAGCCAGCTGATCTGCTGCTACGAGCTCGGAGTAAACGCCCGGAGCGTCAGCATGGGAAAACCCGAGCGTTGCGAATACCAGCCAGGCCGCTTCATCCACAGCATTATCGGTGCCGTGACCATAGCTCAGGTCGGTATCCTCGAAACGTCGGGCCAGATCGCGAATGAGTTGCTCGACGGTAAGCCGCGGCTGTATGGGGTCGGTCATGTAAAATAGACGTCAGAAAGCGCAAATGCGACGGCGAATCTATCACGCTCACCGCTCAACTGCCTGTAGAATCACGAACTCTCGATACCGACATCCAGTCTATAAAATTAATGGGCCCAAAAAACTTCATTGTCGCGATTGTAATGGCGATCGCTCTTTCCGCGGGTATTTTCATCGCGGCGCGTCTTCAGGCGCCGGTAGAATTGCGGACGGCGTTCGTCCTGCCGGCGCCGACCCCGTTACCCGAATTCGCGCTGCTCGATTCGGCGGGCAATACCGTCACGCGCGACACGTTTCGAGGCCAGTGGAACCTGGTCTTCTTTGGTTTTACACATTGTCCGGATATCTGCCCGGCAACGTTGCAGATACTCGCCGCGGCGCGAAACGAGATGGCTGCCAGCGGCCAGGACCCGTTACCGAGGATCGTACTGGTCAGTGTGGATCCGGAGCGTGACACGCCAGCGCAAATGGGGAGATATGTTGACTACTTCGGGGACGACAATCTGGGCATCACAGGCAGCCTGGAAGAAACGTTGAAACTGACGTCCGCGTTGGGCATCTATTTCGAGAAGCAGCCCGGCGATGAAGACAACTACGCGGTCGACCACTCTGCCGCGGTGCTCGTCGTTAACCCCGACGCCGAGTTTCACGCGTTGTTTAGCGGCTCCCACCTGATCGAAAACTTTGTACACGATGTACCCTTGATAATGGCGGGTGGCTGATGCGTATTGCTGTCCTGTTGCCGTCATTCTTGTCAGCGCATGCAGCGCGGAGCCACAACCGCCGCTCGTTGCAACCGACGTCGTCGTAACACGCCCTGTGCCCGGCATGCAGATGAGCGCGGCCTACCTGTCACTGACAAACAATTCCGATGAGACGATCCGGATCTCGCGTGTGGTCAGCGCCCAGTATGAGTCCGTGCAACTTCATGAGTCGATCGTCAAAGACGGTATTGCCCGTATGCGGGCGATCCCGGTGCTGGAAATTCCCGCCGGCGAAACGATCACCTTGAAACGCGGTGGAAAACACCTGATGCTGATGCGCCCGACAGGTGCTGCAGACTCTGTGTCACTGCAGTTCCTGGACGGCGATAACCTGATTCTCGCAGTCGACGCTTCCTTTGAACCCACAACCACACACTGATTCCATGCTCGCAAACGCCTTTGTCCTACTTCAGTACCTGTTGCCAAAACACTGGCTCACGGCGATGATTTATCGCGTCGCACGCATCAGGAATACGCGCATCAAGAATTTTCTGATCGCACGATTCGTGCAGCTGTTCGACGTCAATGTCGAAGAAACAAAACTGCGTGTGCCGCAGGATTTCGCCACGTTCAATGATTTCTTCGTGCGAGAACTGCACGTTGGCGCACGCGCGATCGATGGTCGTGCGGACTCGATCATCTCGCCGGCGGATGGCACCGTCAGCCTCACGGGAACGCTCCAGGCCGACAGCGTTCTGCAAGCGAAGGGACTCAGCTACTCACTGGACGATTTACTCGCAACCGATCTCGACGAGGCAGCGTCTTACGTGAACGGCCGCTTTGCGACTATTTACCTGGCTCCTTACAACTACCATCGGGTCCATGCGCCGTTCGACGGCGAGCTTGTTGCAGCGCGCTACGTTCCCGGCGATCTGTTCAGTGTGAATGAAGCGACCGTATCCAGGGTCGCCGGCCTGTTTCGTCGCAATGAACGACTCCTCATGCATTTCAGGACCCCATCCGGTCCGGCCGTGGTTATTTTTGTCGGTGCACTCAATGTCGGCAGCATTTCGACGCCGTGGTCCGGCGAGATTCGACCGCGCCAATCAGGCAGCGTCGACGCGATCGATATTTCGAATCACGATACGAACGTGCAGAAAGGCGACCTGCTTGGCTGGTTCAATATGGGCTCAACCGTCATTCTCCTTCTGCCCGACGGCGTCTGCGAATGGAACGACGCCGTCAAGCCCGGCGACACATTGCGCATGGGAGAGTCAATCGGGACATTCTCGGCCGCTAAAAGATGACGAACTGGCGTCCGGCCGCCGGCGCCCAGGCCGCCCGAAACAGGGCGAAAATGATGCAGCGCATTCGCAACTACTTCGAAACCGCAGAGGTGCTCGAAGTCGACACCCCGGCACTGAGTCCTTATGCGGTCAGCGATACGCAAATCGAGAGCTTCGAAATTTCGAGCAGCCTGCTCAGTCAGCGCCCGATGTTCCTGCAAACGTCGCCGGAGTTCTGCATGAAGCGTCTGCTGTGTGCCGGTTATCCCGATATCTTCTCGATCTGCCGGGTTTTCCGCGACGGTGAAGCGGGCCGACGGCACCAGCCGGAATTCACGATGATCGAATGGTATCGCCGGGAATTTGGCTTGCGCGAGATTATCGACGATTCGCTCAACATGATTCGCGCGGCGCTGACAACAACGATTCTGGCCGAAGATCCGGTGCAGTTCGACTACCGCGATTGTTTTCTCAAGACCGCCAATGTTGATCCGCTGACCGCGTCCGTCGATGAGCTGGCGCACGCCGCGCATGCGGACAGCGACCTGCGACAATCCGTCGGCGAGGAACGCGATGACTGGCTGGACCTGATTTTGGCGACGCGTGTCGCATCGGCGTTCGACCAGGATCGGCTAACCGTCCTGCGACATTACCCTGCCAGTCAGGCCGCGCTTGCGCGCCTGTGCCCGAATGATCCGCGCGTTGCAGATCGATTTGAAATTTTCTTTGGCCCGGTCGAATTGGCAAACGGCTACGTGGAGTTAACGGACGCCGAAGAGCAGTCGCATCGCATGCACCGCGATAACGAAGATCGTCATCGCCGCGGGCGCCGAAGCCGTCCGTACGACACATCGTTCCTGGCCGCACTCGAGTCGGGCCTGCCGGCTTGTGCCGGTGTTGCGGTGGGTTTCGAACGCTTGCAGATGATTCATGAAAGGACCGACGATATACACGACGTCATTACGTTTTCGTTCGAGGCAACCGAGTGACGGATCCTGACTATCGCTTGCTGGACTCACAGTTGCGCGCCTTGCTTGGCGAAGAGCCCGATGCACTGGCAGCCGCAAGTAACTTCGTCGCGCTAGTTTATGGCGCACTGGAAGACGTCAACTGGCTGGGCATTTACGTGCTGCGTAATGACGAACTGGTGCTTGGACCGTTCCAGGGTAAGCCAGCCTGTGTGCACATTAAGCTAGGCGATGGCGTCTGCGGCACAGCCGCCGCAACGCTATCCACTCAACGCGTCGACGATGTTCATGCCTTCCCAGGCCATATTGCCTGCGATGCGGACTCGCGTTCGGAACTCGTCATTCCCCTGCTCGCCCGCCATGAACTGATCGGAGTGCTCGACATCGATAGTCCGTCGTTGGCTCGATTCAACGAAACCGACCAGCGCGGCATCGAGGCGATCTGTGAGACGTTTTGCAGGCTACAGGAAACCCGCGAGTCGTTTATTTGACGCGCGAAACGTACTCGCGCGAGCGCGTGTCCACTTTGATTGTCTCTCCCTGGTCCACGAACAGGGGGACCCGCACGACGGCACCTGTTGACAACGTTGCCGGTTTACCGCCACCGCCCGCCGTATCGCCTTTCACGCCCGGATCAGTTTCCGTGATTTCGAGTTCCACGAAGTTGGGAGCGTCGACCAGCAGCACCGAATCGTTCCAGAGCGTAATGCCGCAGACATCGCCGTCGCTGATCCAGTCCTTGGCCTCTCCCACCGCCTTTTCATCGGCCGCATATTGCTCGTAGGTATCCGCGACCATGAAGTGCCAAAACTCGCCGTCGGCATAAAGATACTGCATCTCCGTTTCGCGCACGTCGGCCGCTTCAACGGATTCACCTGACTTGAAGGTCTTGTCGACCGTCTTGCCTGTCTTCAGATTACGTATGCGCACGCGATTGAACGCCTGGCCCTTGCCTGGCTTGACGAACTCGTTCTCGACGATGACGCACGGGTCGCTATCAAGAATGATTCGCAGTCCGGATTTGAACTCGCTTGTGCTGTAACTCGCCATTTTTCGCCCTGCTCACATCCGCCGGAATCCGCCGAGGCGCTATCATACCGGAGTCTCAGGGCCTGTTAACACCTGATTCCGCTGCCCTGTTGCGACCCGAAGGGCCGGGCCCTAATGCCGTGCCAGCGACAATTTCGGTCGCGATTTCGCCAAAATTCGCCCGAAACTTGATGAACATCACGATTTTGAGAACCCGGTCGCGACTAGCGGTACCGTTGTGATTAGACTCCCTTAACAGAATACGGATATCAGGGAATTCCCCGACGTTGCCAAGGATTTGGATTTGAACGGGCGCCAAAGCATCTCAGTAGCCGTCTTGACGACCAATCAGGACGACGTTCAACTGATCAACAGTACGTTGCGCGACGCAGGCCATGCGGCGCATTGTCACTGGATCTCCAATCCCAATACCCTCGCTGACACGCTCTCCGCGGAAAACGTGGAACTTCTCATTCTGAACTGCGATCGCTATCCCGACGGGATTCGCCAGGTGGTCAAGCAAAAAGACCGCTACAACCCGGAATTACCGGTGATCGCGATGCAGGAAAAGGCCGACGAGTCGGACATCGAAAACTCAATGCGCGCCGGTGCCTGCGACCTTGTTTCCATCAGCCTCAAAGCACGCCTGCAGTCGGTCGTTTCGCGCGAGCTTCGCGCGCTGCGCGTTGAGCGCGCATTGAATTCGACATTGCAGTCAGCCACCGAGTACAAGCGTCAGCTCCGGGACAACATGGACGCGTCGACGAGTTCTATCGCTCTGATTCAGGAAGGGATCTTCACGGATATGAACGACTCCTGGCTCAAGACGTTCAAGGTCAAGGACAAGCAGGAATTGATCGGCATGCCGGTCATGGACAATTTCGAGCCGCAAAGTCAGGCCGCCCTCAAGGGTGCACTGGTCGCGACCATTCAGGGAAAGTGGCAGAAGGGCGAAAAACTCATCGTCAAGGCAAACATCGGCTCTGAAGACGCCGATGAGCTGCATCTGCAATTCTCGAGAATCGACCTTGACGACGGGCCATGTGTGCAGATTCGCATTGCACCGATGCTTAAAATCGCCGAGGAACCGACCAAGCTCGTTCATGATGCGCTCAAACGCGATCCGACCATGCTGTTCTTCCATCGCGCCCAATTCCTCGAACGTATCACCAAGCGGCTGAAGAGAAAGCCGGCCTCCGGAACGCACTGCCTGGTCTACATCAGGCCCGACAAGTTTGGTGATCTCAAACAGAAGATCGGCGTCCTGAACTCCGAAGAAATCCTTGCGCAGTTCGCCGAAGAAGTTCGCAAACGCTTACATCCGCGCGATGTCGCCGGGCGATTCGAAGGCACCTCAGTCATGGCGCTGCTTGAACGAGGCAGTGAGCGCGATGCGCAAGCTTGGGGCAAACAGTTGGTCGACCACATCAATAGCATGACCTTTGAAGTCGAGGATAAGTCGACGCATATGACCTGCACCGTCGGTGCCTGCGCTGTCAGCGAAGTATTCAGCAATCTCGAGGAGTTTGTTGCTGCAACCATCGACGCTCACAGGCTGGGCAAGGAAGCGGGAGGCAACACGTCCTGCCTGAGCGAGAGCGCCGACGAAGACACCAAGCAGCGCGAATTCGATGCGATTTGGGTCAAACATCTTAAGTCCGCATTGATGGAGGATCGCTTCCGCCTTGCGCAACTGCCTATCGCAGGCCTGCGCAGTGATTCAATACAGATGTTTGACCTGCTGGTTCGCATGATCGACGAGCAGGGCAATTCCGTGCTTCCCTCGGAATTCCTGCCCGCTGCCGAACGCAATAACATGATGAAAAACATTGACCGCTGGATGCTCACCGCGGCAATGCACTTTTGCGGCAACAACGAGGCCGACCGGGTTTTCGTCCGACTTATCGAAACAGTCCATTACCGACCCATCGACTGCTGCCTGGCTTGAGCAGAAGCTGGACGAGGACGGCTTCGATTGCTCGAGACTGGTCATACAGATACCGGAAAGAGACGCGGCAAAGCACATCAAGCAGACCCGGGCGCTGGTCAAACACGCACGCAAACTCGGCATCGGTTTTGCAATCGAACATTATGGTATCGACCAGGCGCGCTTTCAGATCCTCGACCTGCTGAAGCCCGATTACATCAAGATCGACGGCGAACTGATGCACACCCTGATGACCGACAAGACGATGCAGGATGCAGTCAACAGGATCGTCGGCGCCGCCAAGAAGCGGGACATCAAAACCATTGCCGAGCGCGTTGAAAATGCCAACGCGATGGCCGTGCTTTTCCAGCTCGGGCTGGATTACATGCAAGGGCATTATGTTCACGAGCCTGAGGTTGTGCTGCAGGACACGGATACAGCACCACCGACATCCCTCGAACGGCTTGCCAAAACGAATGCGGCCACCGCGTAAGCGCGACGTTACGGCGCGGGAAGTGTGACTCGCGTCACATTCTGTTTGCAGAACCAAGCGCTAACGACGAAGTAATGCGAAAACATAGAATGGCATCATGTTATTAGGATGAATGCAGACTTAATCTGTCCTTCACGATGCCAGCGGGGTAACCGACAGTGAATCATGCACCACCCAAGCAAAGTCGAATGAATCGAATTGCGACGCGCACGCATAAAACACTGCTACCGCTTGTTGCGGTGGGTGGCAGCCTTGCGGGTCTGCCCGCCAGTGCCCTCGAACTCGGTGACATCACGGTCCAGTCGCGACTCGGTCAGCCACTGCGTGCCAGCATCGCTTATGCCCTGGCGCCGCATGAGCAGTTAGCCGATTCCTGCGTCACGCTGGGCCTTGGCGCCACGGCAAGTGGATTGCCAGGTATTGGACGCGCGACCGTCAGCATCGCGGACGGCACAATCCTGCTGACCGGCCGGACGCCGGTGCGGGAGCCCATGGTCGCCGCACAGATTAATGTCGATTGCGCATACACGGCGAACCTGAGTCGCGAGTACATGCTGTTTATTGATCCGGCGAGCCCCACCTTCAATGAGCAAGCGGCGGCTCAAATCCCGGCCGCCGTGGCGGCATCGGCTACCCGTGAGGCCTCACGCCAGACCCCACGCGAAACCCGAACCGTCGCTGCGAAGCGCGCGCCGGCTACTCGTACAACCGCGCCGATCGGCAAGACGACGCGCTACCGCGTGCAGCCCGGCGATACGCTGGGGGACGTTGTCGAACGCATAGAAAACCGACCTGTCGGCTTTTGGCAGGCTGTCAACACCGTTTTCGAGGCCAATGCCGACGCGTTCATCGATAACGACATGAACAAGCTGAAGGCCGGCAGCTGGCTGACCATTCCGAGCTTCGACGGCAGCGAACCCGTTGTGGCGTCGGTCGCTCTTCGGCGGCGACGCGAGCGCCCCCGCGCCTGTCGCTGAGTGTCAACACGATTCAACAGACAACTTTGGCGGAAACCGCAACAGCGGAGACCCGAGCACCGTCTCCGACAGCACCAACGACCTGAGCCCGGTGACGACAGTCCTTGAAAACGACAACCCGTTCGTCGATGGCAAAGTGGCTGTTAACGAGACCGTGGTCATTCCGGATACTGAGATTGAAGGACCGGCAACCCTCTCCGCGTCGCCAAACGTCACCACGGCGGTCATCAACACCGAGGCGCCCGAGTCCTCGTCGTCCTGGCTGATGTGGCTCGCCGGCAGTGGCCTCGCGATCATCATCGGCCTGCTGCTGTTTGGTCGACTCTTCCGCGGCCGCCCCGTTGAAGCTGTTGCTGCGCCAGTCGCCGATCACCCCGCGCGACGCGCAACCGATCTTGATTCGGACGGCATCGAGGTTATTACGCACACCGGCTACACCATTGAGGATGACTCGCCCACCGCAGAAAACGTGACGCTGGATGCCGACCTCGTTATGGGCACGGGGCTCGAGGCGCGCACGGACGTGGACATGGAGGTTGCCCAGGACTTCGGTTTTGCGGCGCCTACAGAGCTTGATCTCGAATTGCCATTCGAACCTCAGCCATCGGTCCCCGAGTCCGACACAGGCATCTTCGCAGCGGCCAGGAAAGACGAGACCTCAATACTCGACAGCGAAGTTCTGCCTGACGATGACGAGTACGACTTGTCGATCATTCTCGATGCGACAAAGATGCCGCAGCCCGAGGACATCACGCAACGCGACCTGCAGGCGGTTGACGTCAGCCCGGTCGACGACGCGTCCGAAACAGACAGCTACACGATCAACGATGAAGTGGACCTCGAAATACTGGAGCAGGATTACGAGGATGAACTGACCGCGACGCAGGCGCTGAATATCGAGATCGAACGCGCCGCCGCCGAAATTGCAGGCGACCGCGCCGCCGTTGAGGCGATGGACGACTACGAGATCACAAGTGAAATCACGGCCGGGCTGCCGCTGGCGTCAGTCACCGAGCTTGACGTCACCGCGCAATTGCCATCACGCGACGACGAAAGTGATGACACGGTCGAGACAGGCATCCACGAGGCGGCAACCATGGAAATGCCGCTTGCGGAAAACGACGAAACAGCTGAGATGGACGTCGAGGGCGACACAGTCGATACCAAGGCCATCTAAGACCGGCGCGCTCCAGAACCACCACCCACTTTTCTTTCCGCGCCGTCGAGCGCGGGGATCTCTCAGCCGCTCGGACAGTTCTCCCGCCAAGCGGGACCGAGGTTCGCAAACTAGCTTTGTGAAAGACCCCCGCTCGCCGTCGCTGACAACGGGTGCGGCTCAGGCAAGTGGACGAGATGTTTGCTGGCGAGACATCAGGCGAGCGCAGCGAGGCAGTCTGCCAGCGAATATGTCGGCCGATTGCCTGAGGCAGGTATTTGACCGTCGCCGTCGCAGCGTAGGAAGTTGGGTGGTGAGGCGTGGTGTCCTACTCGATGCCGATCAAGCGTTCGACTTTCCGCCACCCCTTCGGTAACAGGCTGCCGCGCAACGCCCGCTCACCGTAGTAGTCGTCGACATCATCCCACTTGATGGTCATGATGCGTGTGCCCGTATGCACCTGCAGGCTGCCCTCTTCGGGCACAACGGCGGCTGCGACCATCTTCTCTTCGCCACTCTGATATTTCTTGCCCGGGATGTTAATAAGCTTGTTGCCTTTGCCTTTCGCGAGCTCGGGCAACTCTTCCATCTCAAAAAACAGCAGCCTGCCGATCGAGCTGACGGCGGCGATCAGGCACTCCTTGCCTGGCGGGACGGGCGCCGGCACAACCGCCCTGCCACCCGCCGGTACGCGCAGAATCGCTTTACCCGCCTTGTTGCGAGAGACCAGGTCGCCGAGCGTCGCAACGAACCCGTAACCGGCATCGCTTGCGAGCAGGTATTTCTGTTCGGCATCTCCGATCATCGCGCCGCAAAAAGCCGCGCCGTCGGGTGGCTTGAAGCGACTCGAGAGCGGTTCGCCCTGCCCGCGCGCGGACGGCAATGTCCCGGCGATAACGCTGTAGACGCGGCCAGTACTATCGATGAACATAGCGAGCTGATTGCTGCGACCCTGCGCCGCGGCGAGAAAGCTGTCGCCGGAACGATAATTCAGCGCCACCGGGTCGATCTCATGCCCCTTGGCGGCGCGCGCGTAACCCGCTTGAGACAACACGACGGTAACCGGCTCGCTCGCGACCAGCTCGGTCTCGTCGAGCGCCTGCGCCGCTTCTCGCACCACGATTTGCGTCCGGCGATCGTCGCCGTAAGCGTCGGCATCCTCGAGAATTTCTTTCTTAATCAGCGTCTTGAGCCGAGCGGCGCTCTTGAGTGTCTTCTCAAGCTGATCGCGTTCCTGCTGGAGTTCGTCCTGCTCGCCGCGGATCTTCATTTCCTCGAGCTTGGCAAGATTCCGCAAACGAAGGTTCAGGATCGCTTCGGCCTGGGTATCGCTGAGCTTGAAGCGCTTCATCAGGACCGGTTTCGGCCGATCCTCTTCGCGAATAATAGCGATGACCTCGTCGATACTGAGGTAGGCGACCAGCAATCCGTCAAGGATGTGTAATCGATCATTAACGATCTGCAAGCGGTGGCCAAGGCGTTTCTTGACGGTGTCCTTGCGAAACGTCAGCCACTCTTTCAGCAACTCGAGCAGATTGAACAGGCGCGGCTTGCCGTTCAGGCCAATGATGTTCATGTTGACGCGTGCGGTCCGCTCGAGCGACGTCGTCGAGAACAGGTGCGACATGAGTTGCTCGACATCGACACCGCGCTTCTTGCTGATCACGAGGCGCGTCGGTTCTTCGTGATCGGACTCGTCCCGAAGATCGTCGACCTGCGGCAATTTCTTGTTGCGCATCTGTGCGGCGATCTGCTCGAGAATCTTGCTGCCCGAGATCTGGTGGGGCAGCGAGTCGATGATGATGTCGCCATTTTCTACTTTGTAGGACGCGCGCAGGCGCAGCGTGCCGCTGCCCGTCATGTACATGTCCAGGATTTCATCGCGGGAAGAAACGAGTTCGCCCCCGGTCGGATA
Source organism: uncultured Gammaproteobacteria bacterium (assembly GCA_963760325.1). Classification (GTDB taxonomy): domain Bacteria; phylum Pseudomonadota; class Gammaproteobacteria; order Steroidobacterales; family Woeseiaceae; genus UBA1847. The sequence goes on from CAVXCW010000022.1 coordinate 40,670, forward strand.
ATCGGGACCCTTGATGTGTTTCATGAGCTGCTTGATCGTGGCCTTCGGATTGTCGAGCAGGTGCACAAGGGCGCTGGCGACTTCGTTAAGGTTGTGTGGCGGCACATCGGTCGACATGCCGACAGCAATGCCGGTGGTACCGTTGAGCAGCAGATTCGGCAGACGCGCCGGAAGTACCACGGGCTCGTTCATCGTACCGTCGAAGTTCGGCACCCAGTCGACCGTACCGTCCCCGAGTTCCTGGAGCAGGCTTTTGGCATATGGCGTCAGCCGGGATTCCGTGTATCGCATCGCGGCGAACGATTTCGGATCGTCGGTCGATCCCCAGTTCCCCTGCCCGTCGATGACGGTGTAACGGTAGGAGAAGTCCTGGGCCATGAGCACCATGGCCTCATAACACGCGGAATCACCGTGTGGATGAAATTTGCCGATGACATCGCCGACCGTGCGTGCGGACTTTTTCGGTTTGGAACTGGCGGAAAGGCCCAGTTCACTCATTGCGTAAATGATGCGCCGCTGCACCGGCTTCAGGCCATCGCCGATCTGTGGCAGCGCACGGTCGAGAATCACGTACATCGAATAGTCGAGGTAGGCCTTCTCGGTATAGTCCTTGAGCGGCTGTTGTTCGACGCCCTCGAGGTTAAGACTGCTCTGCATTTTAGGGCCTGTATCCGGTCAGCCGGTCGTCGCGGCGCCGTCCATTTTTTCGCGAGGGCAGGCGCGGCAAGTGCCGCGTAATATCATTACTCAAACGAGCCGCAACGCAGCCTCGCGGAAAAATCGACACGCCCCGACGGGTTGCAAGTGAGTTGCGCCCTGAAGGCGTTGCTCGTCGTTCATTTGGTGCCACCAACTCTCTCTCCTCTCGCCTATTCATGGCGCAACTCACTTGCAACGCGGCAACCGGCTGACCGGATACAGGCCCTATACCTCGGCCAGGTCGCCCTTGGTCTCAAGCCATTTACGACGGTCTTTCGAACGTTTCTTGGCGAGCAGCATGTCCATCAGCTGCTCGGCGTTGTCTTTGGCATTGACGGTAAGTTGCACGAGTCGTCGTGTATCACGATTCATCGTGGTCTCTCGCAGTTGCGACGGGTTCATTTCGCCCAGTCCCTTGAATCGAGTCACGGCAACTTTGCCACGTTTCTTCTCGGCCTCGATGCGATCGAGAATGCCTTTGCGCTCGCCCTCGTCCAGCGCGTAGAAAACTTCCTTACCCACATCAACGCGGTACAACGGCGGCATTGCGACGTAAACGTGACCAGCCACAACCAATTCCCGGAAATGTCGCAAGAACAGAGCGCAAAGCAGCGTGGCGATGTGCAAGCCATCGGAATCCGCGTCTGCCAGGATGCAGACTTTGTGGTAACGAAGGCCGTCAATGCTGTTGTTGCCCGGATCAACGCCCAGGGCGACAGAAATATCGTGCACCTCCTGGGATGCGAGGATCTCGCCGGAATCGACTTCCCATGTGTTCAGGATCTTGCCGCGCAGCGGCATGATCGCCTGGGTCCTTCGATCACGAGCCTGCTTCGCCGAGCCGCCCGCAGAATCACCTTCAACCAGAAAGATTTCGCAGAGTTCGGGCTCTTGAGAAGTGCAGTCTGCGAGTTTTCCGGGCAACGCCGGACCCGACACGATCTTCTTGCGAACAACCTGTTTTGCCGACTTCAGGCGCCGCTGTGCTTTGCTTATCGCAAGCGTCGCGATCTGATCGCCCGTCTCCGGATGCTGGTTCAGCCACAGTGCGAAATTGTCTTTGATAATGCCGGCAACAAATGCGGCAGATTCACGCGACGACAGACGTTCTTTAGTCTGTCCCGAGAACTGCGGATCTTCCAGCTTGGTACTCAGCACAAAGCTCAGACCATCCCAGACATCTTCAGGCGCGACACTGACACCTCGAGGCAGCAGGTTTCTGAAGTCGCAGAATTCACGAAGCGCATTGGTCAGGCCGGTGCGTAGACCGTTCACGTGCGTGCCACCTTGCGGCGTCGGAATCAGGTTGACGTAGCTCTCAGTGACGCTGGCGCCACCGTCGGTCGTCCAGACCAGCGCCCAGTCCAACGCTTCATTGTTACCAGTGACGCTGCCGGCAAATGGCTCTGCAGGAAGCATTTCCGCAACGCCGATTTCCTCGAGCAGATACTCTTCAAGCCCGCCCGCATAACACCATTCGGTTTTTTCCTTGGTCTTTTCGACCTTCAGGCGAACGGTAATCCCTGGGCATAACACGGCCTTCGCGCGTAACGCGTGCTTCAGGCGAGTCACCGAGAATTTGGCCGAGTCGAAATATTTCTCGTCGGGCCAAAAACGAATGGTGGTTCCGGTATTGGCTTTGCCAACCGTACCAACCACCTCGAGCTTGCCGCGTTTCTTGCCGCCGGCAAAGCTCATGTTGTACTCCTTGCCGCCGCGGCGAATCCAGACTTCAAGATTCTTCGACAGCGCATTCACCACGGACACGCCCACGCCGTGCAATCCGCCGGAGTATTGATAATTTTCGTTGGAGAATTTTCCGCCCGCGTGCAGGCGCGTCAGGATCAGTTCAACGCCCGGTATTTTTTCCTTGGGGTGCTTGTCGACGGGCATGCCGCGTCCGTCGTCGGCGACTTCGAGCGAACCGTCTTTATAGATCGTGACGTCGAGCTTCTTGCAATGACCCGCCAGCGCCTCGTCGATACTGTTATCGATGACCTCGTGAGCGAGGTGGTTCGGCCGCGTGGTATCGGTGTACATGCCCGGCCGACGTCGAACAGGTTCGAGGCCGCTAAGGACTTCAATGTCCGCAGCGTCGTATCGTTTACTCATCAATCAGATAGCCAGTTATCAGATTGCCAGAAAGGTGCCCGGCGGGATTCTAGCCTGAATGAATAGCGGGTGCACCCGATAAAATCAGGAGACGCTGCGGATAACTAGTCGAAATCGGCGACCAAAGACTGACGTATATTCTCGGCAACCGGACCGACTTCCACGCGATAGTTCTCGTGATCGATGCCGGCAACCAGTGATGCGCCTCCCTTGAGCGCCGCAACCTGCTCCGCGGGAAATTCGAAACGCATGAAATGCACGGCTGACGTCTTTTCGTCGTCGCTGCGCTCCAGGTCCTCATCCGCCACGGCGAAAACTCCGATCGAAATCTGCAACCTGCACATAGATCCGGTCTTCGACACCCTTGAGTTGCTCGAGCATCGCGCGACGCTCGTCGACTTCGGGAAATTCCACCATGAATGTCGCTTTCCAGTTCGAGCCATCGGGTATCAGTGGATTGTAAGCCTCCAATTCCTCATTGATGCCGTCGGCTTCAAAGATGCGTTCAATACGCAGCATCTCCTGCACCTGGTACTGCATCGTCAGGAAATCCTCGAAATACAGCGCCGCGTTCGTCCCAAGCGCCACTCGACGATTACGTTTGTGCGCAAGCACCTTTTGCCGGAAGGCCGGACGTTCTTCGGCGTACTGCTCAAGGCTGAAAAGATCGTCACGTGTCAATTTTTGCATGGTGTTCATATTCCGTAGGCCATTCGTAGCAGACTCATCGGGTTATTCGCCTTGTGATCGTCCAGGTCCTGAACGATTTGATCCGCCGCCATCGGGCAATCGCTGACGAAATGATCGGCGTCCGCGCGCTTCAGCTTGTTCACGACGGGTTTCGCGATTTTCTTTGAAATCTCGTGAAACTCCTTTTTCACGGCGTACGTGCCGTCATGCCCGGAACAACGCTCTATCGCTTCCACCGTGGTATCGGGCACGAGTTGCAGCGCGTCGCGGGTCTTGAGGCCGATATTCTGCACTCGCAGGTGGCACGGCACCTGGTAAGACACTTTGCCGAGCGACGTCTTGAAGTCCGTCTGGAGCTTGCCTTCCTTATGCCGCAGCATCAGGTATTCGAACGGATCGAACATTGCTGCGCGAACTTTTGCGACGTCCGGGTCGTCCGGGAACATGAGCGGCAGCTCCTGCTTGAACATCAAGGTACACGAGGGAATCGGCGTCACGATATCCCAGCCTTTGTCGACCATCGCGGCCAGGGCCGGAATGTTTATCTCCTTTGCCCTTGCAACGGCCTCGAGGTCACCCAGCTCCAGCTTGGGCATACCGCAACAGGCTTCTTTTTCCGCAAGCGCCATCGGGATGCCGTTGTGCTCGAAAACAGCCACGAGGTCCTCATCGATCGCCGGGTGATTCCGGTTTCCATAGCAGGTTGTGTAGAGAACGACTTTGCCAGCGCGTGCTTTCCGTCGCATCGCACGCAACATCGCCGACATGCTCGAGCCGCTTGAGCCGTTTCCTGGCCGTCTTGGAATGGTAGGCAGGCACCGGGGCATCGCGATGCACGCCGAGGGTCTTTTCAATCAGCTTGCGGCCGGTTTTGCTGCGGTTGGTAGCGTTCACCGCATTCACGACCACCGGGATGCCGGCGAGCTTTCCAACGGTGTCGGTGGCACTCAGAACTTTGTCGCGCAGCGAAGCACCCTCTTTCTTGAACCGCGCCGCTTTCGCCCGCAGCATGAGGTGCGGAAAATCGACATTCCACTCGTGCGGCGGGACATACGGGCATTTGGACATGTAGCACATGTCACAGAGATAACAGTGATCGACGACGTCCCAGTACACTTTCTTGGGCACGCCATCGACTTCCATCGTCTCCGACTCATCGACCGCGTCGAACAGCGTGGGAAACGAATTACACAGGTTGAAACAACGGCGACAGCCGTGGCAGATGTCGAATACGCGTTCGAGTTCCTCGAACAGCGGTTCCTCATCATAGAATTCACTCGACTGCCAGTCGAGCGGATGCCGAGTCGGCGCCTCGAGGCTGCCCTCGCGTCTGCCTTCGGATTTACTCATCGAAACCTCTGAATCAAAAACTTCCGGACCTCGCGACCCGGAAGTCTCATCGATTCTTAGTCGTCGAGCGAATCAAGCGCTTTTTGGAAACGATTCGCGTGCGAACGTTCCGCCTTTGCCAGCGTCTCGAACCAATCGGCAATTTCATCGAAATCTTCGTCGCGCGCCGTTTTGGCCATGCCGGGGTACATATCCGTGTACTCGTGCGTCTCGCCAGCGATAGCGGCGGCCAGGTTCTGCGCCGTCGCGCCAATCGGCAGGCCCGTTGCGGGGTCACCCACTTCTTCGAGATACTCGAGGTGGCCGTGGGCGTGACCGGTTTCACCCTCCGCGGTCGAGCGGAACACAGCGGCGACGTCGTTGTAGCCTTCGACATCGGCTTTTGCTGCGAAATAGAGGTAACGACGGTTCGCCTGAGACTCACCGGCAAATGCGTCTTTAAGATTGTTTTCTGTCTTGCTGCCTTTTAATGACACTTTATTCCCCTCTCAGATGATAACGAGTGTTAATTAGACCGAGTCTAATCAGCAATGACTTTATGCCTCCGCCCTTTTCCTGTCAACCGTGGATACTGCGGGCTGGACCGCCAGACGCGGGTGGCGGATATTGACGATACGTGGGGCTGCCTGTAGCGTATCGGCGCAACGTAATCCGGAACTGACTTATGAGTTCTTCAAAAACATTCAATCTCGAAAAATCCTTGTCGGAACTCGAAACTCTGGTCGAAGAACTCGAATCCGGGGATCTGCCGCTTGACAAAGCGATGAAGAAATTCGAGGACGGCATCAAACTCACGCGCGGCTGCCAAACCGCACTAAAGGAAGCCGAACAGAAAGTGGAGATCTTGTTGAACAGTGCGGGCAGCGAAGAACTCGACGACTTCTTGGTCGACGATGAAGACTGATGGGGACATTCTGCTTTTCTTCTTCGAAGAAAAGCAGAATGTCCCCATTTCCCGCTAGTTTAGTCTTGCATAAGTGCCAGCAACGCGACGACCGTCGACTCGACCCCCGAGCGCACGGCAGGCGCCGGTGAAATCTTGAACAATGGCGAGTGATGGCTCGGCACCGGCGGGCCGCCCGCCAGCTCGGCGGCGAAGTCCTCCTGCGGCGTTCCACCAATTGCCCAGTAAACACTCGGTATTGCCGGGTCATCGGTAAAGAACGGAAAGTCCTCGGCGCCCATACCCTTGGTCGGAATATCGACTACCGCGTCATCACCCAATGCGTCCGCCCAGGCGACTTTCAGGCGCCTCGCCAGCTCACCGTTATTTTTCGTTGGCGGCACACTCTCCTCAGATACGATCACCTCGGGCAGCTTGTCCTCCGGCAAACCCGCAACACGGCCCATATTTTCGGCGATGCGCTTAATGCCGCTCAACAGGATGGCGCGTGTCTCTTCATTCGTATTTCTCACCGTCAGCTGCAAGTGCGCTTCGTCGGAAATGATGTTGTGCTTGGTTCCCGAATGAAAGGACCCGACCGTTACCACACCTGGTTCGCGCGGTGACAGTTCCCGGGAAACCAGCGTTTGCAGAGCCAACACGATCTGGCTTCCCAAGACTATCGGGTCTTTACCTCGATGCGGACTCGCACCATGCGCACCCACGCCATGGATAATGATGTCGACCGTATCGGCCCCGGCGTAAGGGCTGCCCTCGGAGACGTTGATCACGCCGGCAACGTCGCTCGAGGATACATGAAACGCCAGCGCGTAGTCGGGTTTGCCAAACCTGTCCCAGATATTGTCGTCCTTCATCGCACGCGCACCGAGAACCCGCTCCTCGGCGGGCTGAACAACGAGCATCAGCGTGCCGTTCCACTCGTCCTTGCGCGCCGCCATCTGACGTGCCGTGCCAACCATGCTCGTGATATGCACATCATGCCCGCATGCGTGCATGGTAAAGACGGTATTTCCTGTGATCGGATCCGTTTGCGTAGCACGCGACGCGTATTCGAGGCCGGACTTTTCCTCAACGGGCAAGCCGTCCATATCGGCTCGCATCATGACCAGCGGACCGGCACCGTTCTCGAGCATTGCCACAACGCCGGTGCCGCCCACATTTTCAGTGACATCGAATCCGGCGGCTCTTAGTTCATCTGCCATGCGTTTCGCAGTTTTGAATTCGACCGTCGACAATTCCGGATTGCGATGAAAATGATCGAACAGATCTGCGAGATAGACATCGTAGTCTTTACGGACGGCATCATTAAGATCGGCAGCAAATGTCGGCACAGCCAGTACAGCCGCAGCGAGGCAGGCAAGGCGCTTTATCATCGGTGTCCCCTCAGGTTTTCCAAACGACCATTCTTATTGGTAATTGTGCTCGCGTTCGCCTGGCAATTCCACAGCCACCATCGGGCAGGGCAATAGTGCGCTTGCGCGACACATCGCTCGGAACTATTACTGGAGCTATGGGAGACATCCCGAGGCGTTGACCCTGTCAACACCTGGCGAAGTGGAAAAATAATCAGGTATTGGCGGCGCCGCTGCCCTGCAGACGATTGATAAGTGCCCGCAGGAAGACCTTGTTGAAGCGCAGCTGACACGCTGATGAAACCTGCTCCATGAGCGACGAGCTGACGCGCAGAATCGTAACCTGGCCCTGAGCCTTGATCGATGCCTGGCGTCGGGCGCCGCTAACGTAGCTGGTCTCACCAAAGCAGTCGCCATTCGAGAGCGTGCCGAGGCTATTGCCGTTAGCCTGCACCGTCACGTTGCCCGCAACAATGATGTAAAAACGATCATCGACTTCGCCTTCGCGAACGATGTCCTCATCGTCCTTGTATTCGTGCCAGTCCGACGCCCGCAGTACTTCCCAGATTTCTGCGTGCGAGAATTCATGGAAGAACGTCAGGGTACGCAACAGATCAAAGTGCTCCTGATTATCGAGGCTATCGTACTTCTGGCGCAGATCCTTGTAGACACGCGTCAGCTCCGCCGACATCGCGTTACCGCTGGACAGCCGCTTGGCCGGGTCTTTTTGCATCGTCGTCATGACGACATGTTCCAGCTCTTCGGGCAGATCCTGACGATAGGTATGAATGGGTGGCGGTGTCGCATAGACAATCTGGTGTAACAACTTGGACAGGTTGTCCGCGCGGAACGGACGAAAACCCGTCAGCAGCTCGTACATAACGGCGCCAAGGGAGTAAAGGTCGGAGCGCGGCGTCAATTCTTCGGACTGCACCTGCTCGGGTGACATGTAGCTGGGCGAACCCGCGATACCTTCGATTCGCGACACGTCAGAATCACTGACGATCGCGATACCGAAGTCAATTATGCGTACGTCGTTGTCGATCGTCAGCATGAGGTTACTGGGCTTGATGTCGCGGTGTATGACGCCGCGGCCGTGTGCATAGTGCAGTGCCTTGGCGCATTTGTACATGATTTCTACGACGTCATCGACGCGCAACAGATTGTCGGGACGACAATAGGTCGCGAGTGTGCGGGCGCCCTGAATATGCTCGGTAACGACGTAGTAGCTGCCGTCTTCTTCGCCGGCATCATAAATCGGCATGATGTTGGGGTGTTGCAACATGCCAACCATGTGCGCTTCGTTGAAAAACATCTTGCGAGAAACCTTCGCACGTTCGGCGTCTTGATCTTCTTCGATGTTATAGACTTTGATCGCGACATCGCGACGGTAATACGGATCGTGAGACAGGTAGACGATACCGGTGCTACCTCTGCCAATTTTGTTGATGATGACGTACTTACCGATTTTCTCGGGAACGCCGGCCGGACGTTGGATATCACTTGCCTTGGTCGCCATGTTGTCTCAACTGGTTAAATCATGAGCCACCTGTATAAACCCAGTACTACTGCGGCATACAGCGCGGCTACGAGGTCGTCCAGCATAATTCCCACGCCGCCGCCCAGTCTGTGATCCAAGTCCCGAATCGGCCAGGGTTTGACAATATCCATTATGCGAAAAAGCACGAAAGCGAGCAGCCAACCTGTGGGCGTAAACGGGGCGGCCAGTAGCGTGAGGTACATGCCCGTAATCTCGTCCCAGACGATGCCGCCATGATCGTGAACACCTATGCGCCGCGCGCTTTCGCCGCAGATCCACACCCCGAAGAGTGCCAGCGTCGCGGCGATGCCCAATTGAACATAAAGTCCAAAATCCAGCGTCAGCCAAAACAGCATCACGCCCGGAATCGAACCAAACGTGCCCGGAGCAAAGGGCGCGAGCCCGGTGCCTAGGCCAAAAGCCAGGAAATTGACCGGGTCCGTGAGCACCGTGCGCACGAGGTTCCTATCGTCTTGTTGCGGCCGCTTGTTCACAGGAAGTGACGGTACCCGCTGTCGTCATATTCCACAACGACACCATCATTGCGGCACGTCAGTCCCGCTCCGTCCGTGATCCTGCCGATCGCTGTTACGTCATCAATACCTTTGACGGCATCCGGCTGTGCCGTGAAGCAAAGTTCATAGTCATCTCCCCCCGTCAGAGCGAGACGCGTTCTTTGCGCCTCATCGAAGCGCGCTTTGATCGCATCGGACATTGGCAATCGTTCGACCTCGAGTTCGCCGCCAACACCGCTTGCTGCCAGCAGCTTGGTCAGATCACCAACGAGTCCGTCAGAGATGTCGATTGCCGAGCTCGCACGACCCACGAGTTGGCGACCGATCGCAATGCGGGCGTTCGGGCGCAGGAATCGGCCAACCAGGAATGCATCGAATTCGCCACGACGAAGCAACGCAAGACCCGCGGCCGCATCGCCGAGGGTGCCGGTTACGAACACGGCATCTCCAACCTTAGCCTGGCTGCGCAGCAGCGCCTTGCCCGCTTCGACATCCGCCGTTATGTGCACCGTCGCAACGACTTTGTCGCCTCGCGTCATATCCCCACCAACCAACGCGACGTCGAATTCTTTTGCCGCCTCGAACAATCCGTCGGCAAAGTCCGCTACCCAACGGACGTCGGCTTGCGGTAGCGTCAGCGCCAGCGTCATCCAACGCGGATTCGCACCCATCGCGGCAATGTCCGAAAGATTAACAGCGACCACGCGGTATCCGATATCGGCGGCGCTGGTGCCTGCGGGGAAGTGCACGCCCTCGACGAGCGTATCGATAACCTGGACCTGGTCGCGTCCGGACGGGGGCGTAAGCACGGTTCCGTCATCGCCGATGCCGGTAACGACGCCTGGCGTTGTTACCGGGCGATCGAAAAAACGGCGTATCAGTTCGAACTCATCCACCGGTGTTTGCTTGTACCTCGGACTTACGCAGTGACTTTGCCGCGACATCAAGACATGCATTGATGTATTTGTGACCGTCAATCGAACCGAAGCGTTTGGCAAGATTCACACTTTCGTTGATAACGACCTTGTAGGGAACATCAACCCGCGACTCGAGCTCATGCGTGCCGATCAAGAGGATGCCCAGCTCAACAGGGTCCAACTGCTCGAGTGGCCGGTCGATAAAGCCGTCGATGGTTTTTTCAAGTTCAGCCTCTGCCTTGCAGATCGCGGCCAGCAACTCATCGAAGTATTCTTTATCGACGCGCTCGTACGCAACCTGATCGCGAAATTGCGTCAACAATTCGGAATGCGGATGCCCGGCGATTTGCTTCTGATAGAGCGCCTGCAACAACAGTTCACGTGCACGCGTCCGCGCGCCTGTTCCTTTTGAACCGGCATTACTCATTCCATTCGCTTCTGGTGTCCTTTCCGATGTGTCGCACAGGACACTAGTCGATGATACGAAGCAGGTTGACCATTTCGATAACGGCAAGCGTCGCCTCTTCACCCTTGTTGCCGGCCTTCGTTCCGGCACGCTCTATCGCCTGCTCAATCGTGTCAACCGTCAATACGCCGTTACCGATCGGGATGCCATGCTTCTGGCCTACCGCCGTAATGCCCTTGACGCATTCGCCGGCGACGTACTCGAAATGCGGTGTACCGCCACGAATGACGGCACCGAGCGCGATGATTCCATCGACACGTCGTGATGCCGCGACCTTTTCCACCGCAATCGGCATTTCGAAAGCGCCGGGCACGCGGATAATTTCGATGTCGGCATCGGCCGCACCGTGCTGCCGAAGACAGCGCAGCGATCCTTTTATAAGCGACTCAACGATGAAGTCGTTGAAGCGGGTCGCCACAATTGCGAATCGGCCGTCCCGAACAATGAGATCACCCTCTGTTGTTTTTATTTTTTCCATAGCCTGCGGTTTTTCTCAGACGTACTCTGTGATTTCCAGGTCGAAGCCTGAAATCGCGTACATGTGCTTAGGTGCGGATAATACACGGATTTTACTGAGGCCGAGGTCGCGCAGAATCTGTGCTCCGACGCCGTAGGTGCGCAAGACCATATCGCCGCTGCGGCGTTGGTCGAGGTCGTCACGATGCTGGCCCAGTGTTTCGACAGAGTCCATGAAGTCGCGCGATGATTCCTGATCGCGCAGCAGGACAATAACACCCGCCTGTTCTTTCGAAATGCGTTCGATCGCACTTTGGAGCGGCCAGCCGAGCGATTCACTCTTGACCCCCATGACATCGCCGAGCGTGTCCTGCAGATGTACGCGGACCAGCGGCGCTTCGACGGCATTCAGGTCTCCCTTGACCAGCGCGACGTGTACGGACTGTTTGACGTGATCGTCGTAGCAATACATCGTAAATTCACCGTGCTCGGTCTCGACGACCTGCTCGGCAATACGCTCGACGTTGCGTTCTTTCTCGAGACGATAGCGAATCAGATCCGCGATAGTTCCGATCCGAATGCCATGTTTCTTTCCGAATTTCTCGAGATCGGGACGACGCGCCATGGATCCGTCTTCGTTCAGAATCTCGACGATAGCGGCCGCGGGTTCAAGACCCGCAAGACGCGCCAGATCGCAACCGGCTTCGGTATGCCCGGCACGCGTGAGCACGCCACCGGGCTGCGCCATCACGGGAAAGATGTGTCCCGGTTGGCTGAGGTGCTCGGGCTTCGCGCCCGGCGCAACGGCCGCCTGTATCGTTTTGGCGCGATCGTGCGCGGAGATGCCGGTCGTGATGCCCTCCGCGGCTTCGATCGATATCGTGAAGTTGGTCGCATGGTGCTCGTCCGTATCGCTGACCATCAGCGGCAGACGCAACTGCTTGCAGCGCTCACGGCCCAGGGTCAGGCAGACGAGTCCGCGACCGTGGGTCGCCATGTAGTTGACGTCTTCCGGGCGTACCTTCTCGGCCGCCATGATCAGGTCGCCTTCGTTTTCACGGTTTTCATCATCGACCATGATCACCATCTTGCCGGCAGCGATGTCGGCAATAATGTCTTCGATGTCGCTGAACCGTGCACCCTTGCACGCTGGGGTGCACCGTCGTGTTATCAGGCATAACCATGCGCCTTTAGAAAGTCTTCAGAAATGCCGGTCTCGTCCCGGCTAAGCAGGCGCTCGATGTAGCGCGCCAGCAAATCAACCTCAACGTTCACGACTGTGCCAACCGCGTAGTCATCGATGATCGTAATCTCGGCCGTATGCGGGATAATATTGACTTCGAAGCTGTTTACGGATACTTCGTTGATGGTAAGGCTGACGCCGTCGACGCAGACGGAGCCCTTTTTCGCCAGGTAGCGCGAGTATTCTGCCGGAATCTCGATGACCAGCCGTATCGATCGGGCATCGGCCGCCCGCGACTTGACGGTTCCGGTGCAGTCCACGTGCCCGCTGACCAGGTGCCCTCCCAGGCGCTCGCCCAGACTGATCGCAGGTTCGAGATTCACCGGCGAGCCAACCACGAGCTGGCCGAGACCCGTCACGTCCAGTGTTTCAACGGAGACGTCGGTATCGAAACCATCGTCGTGCAATGCAACCGCCGTCAGGCACACACCGTTTACGGCGATGCTCTCGCCGATTTCGTAGTCGGACCAGGGCAGGCCTCGCGATTGAATCGTAAGCCGTACGTCCCCGCCCTCTCGCCTGATCGCTGAAATCGTGCCCCTGGCCTTTATGATCCCGGTAAACATCAGTATTGAACTCGTGCCGTTATTCGCGTGTCACCACCAATACGGCGAACATCGCTGATTTCGAGGACCTTGCGGTCCGTAAGGTTCCGCCAGGATGGCGTATGGAACATTCCCCTGGTTTCACTCCCCATTATGTGGGGCGCCTGATAAATCACAAGCTCGTCGACGAGTTCCTCCTCCAGCAGATGGCCCGTGAGGCCTGGACCCGCTTCGACCAACACGTCGTTGACGCCGCGCCGCGCAAGGTCTTCGAGCACTTGTCGTGCATCGACCTTGGCTCCCGCAGCGCCAAACGTGCGAACCTCGGCGCCGGCGCCCTCGAGCCGCGATTTGTCGTGGCCGCCCGCACAGCAAACCAGCGTCGCGCCGGGCAGGCTGAGCATTCGGGCGGTCTGTGGCATGCGAAGCCGGCTGTCGAGCACGACCCGTAACGGCTGCAAATCCGGCGAGGTGAGCTCCTCCAGTCGTACATTCAGCGAGGGATCGTCTGCGAGCACGGTGCCAATACCGGTCATGACGGCGCCCGATCGCGCACGCAGGTGCTGCACATCACGCCGCGCTTCAGCGCCCGTGATCCACTGGCTCTCGCCGCTACTCATCGCAATGGCGCCATCAATGCTCGCAGCGATTTTTGCGCGGACAAACGGGCGATTGCGCGTGACACGCTTCAGGTATCCTGCGTTCAGCGCCTCGGCGGCCGAACGCATCAGGCCGACTTCGGTCGCGACGCCCGCCGCGCCCAGGATCTCGAGCCCGCGACCGGCCACCTCAGAATAAGGATCCTGCATCGCAGCGATCACCTTGCTTATACCTGCGTCAATGAGCGCCTCGCTGCAGGGCGGCGTCTTGCCGTGATGAGCGCATGGCTCCAGCGTCACGTAGGCCGTAGCGCCCTTCGCCTCACCACCGGCCGCTGCCAGGGCGTTGACCTCGGCATGAGGTTCGCCGGCACGCTCGTGCCAGCCTTCGCCAACGATCGTATCCTCGTTGACAATGACGCAGCCGACCATTGGATTGGGGTGTGCGGAATACTGGCCACGAACCGCCAGCTTGAGCGCACGCGCCATGTGTGCGTAATCCGTGTTGGAAAACGGCGGCATGCTCAGCGCTTCTTCTTGCCCAGCAGCTCAGGCAACAGGGACATCTGTTCGCGACTCGCCGCTGTCTCCGAGATCTTTTGCAGCCGCTTGATTTCGTCCTCGAACTCGGTGATGTCCTGGAAGCGACGATAGACGGAAGCGAATCGTACGTACGCCACTTCATCGAGCGCACGCAGCTCCTCCATGACGAGGTCACCGACCAGCCGCGAGGGCACTTCACGCTCACCCATCGTGCGGAGTCTGTGAATCAGGTGGCCGATCGCCTGTTCGAGTTCGTCACTGGGTACCGGTCGTTTCTCCAGCGCCCGCACCATGCTGTTGCGAAGCTTGGCCTCGTCAAAAGGCTGTCTCGTGTTGTCGTTCTTGATGAGCCGCGGCATGACGAGTTCGGCGGTCTCGAATGTTGTGAAGCGTTCGTTGCAGGCGAGGCACTGCCGGCGTCGGCGAATCTGCCGGCCGTCGCCCGCAAGACGCGAGTCTATGACCTTGGTTTCCTCGTTGGCGCAGAACGGACAGTGCATGCGGGCCCAGAATTTATCTGGAAGCAGCGATCAGACGTATACCGGGAAGCGTTGGCAGAGTTCCAGCACCTGGCCCTTGACGCGCTCGATGGTTGCTTCATTGTCGATGTCGTCGAGTATATCGGCTATCCACCCGCTTAGCTCACGGGTTTCCTCGGGCCCGAAGCCGCGCGTCGTGATTGCGGGCGTGCCGAGACGGAGTCCGCTGGTCACGAAGGGTGACTGCGGATCGTTGGGAACCGAATTCTTGTTGACGGTAATATTTGCGCTGCCCAGCGCCGCATCGGCCGCCTTGCCGGTGATGCCACGATCGATCAGGCTCACGAGCATCAGGTGATTCTCTGTGCCGCCGGACACGATGGGGTAGCCGCGCTCGTTGAGTACCTCAGCCATGATCTTCGCGTTCTCGCACACCTTGCCCTGGTAGGTTTTGAACTCCGGTTCCATTGCTTCCTTGAATGCGATGGCCTTGGCGGCGATGACGTGCATCAACGGGCCGCCCTGAGTTCCGGGAAAGACGAGCGAGTTGAACTTCTTTGTCAGCTCGTCGTTCTTGCGCGCGACGATGAGACCACCACGCGGGCCACGCAGCGTCTTGTGCGTCGTCGTGGTGCAAACGTCAGCATACGGCAAGGGGCTGGGGTAGTGACCCGTCACAACGAGTCCGGCGACGTGTGCCATATCAACAAAGAGATACGCGCCGACACTGTCTGCGATCTGGCGGAAGCGAGCCCAGTCGGCCACTTGTGAATAGGCCGAAAAGCCGGCGACGATCATCTTCGGTTTGTGCTCGAACGCGAGTTCCTGGACCCGGTCGTAGTCGATCAGGCCGGTCTCGGCCTCAAGACCGTACTGGATGGCATTGAACAGCATGCCCGAGAAGTTCACCTTGGAACCATGCGTCAGGTGCCCGCCGTCGTTGAGACTCATCCCCAGGATCGTGTCACCCGCGCTCAATAGCGCGAGGTATACGGCGGCGTTCGCCTGCGAACCCGAGTGCGGCTGCACGTTGGCGAAATCCGCGCCGAACAAGGCCTTGGCTCGTTCAATCGCCAGCGTCTCGACATCATCAACGTACTCGCAGCCGCCGTAATAGCGCTTGCCCGGATAACCCTCCGCATATTTGTTCGTCAGCGTGCTGCCCTGGGCGCGCATTACGCGCGGGCTGGCGTAGTTCTCGGAGGCGATTAGTTCGACGTGCTCTTCCTGGCGTCGGTTTTCCTGTGCAATCGCTTTGGCAACTTCAGGGTCGAAAGTCTCTAGCGTCGTCGATGTGTCGAACATCCGGGCATACTCCGTACGGGGTGGGGGCAGAAAAGTACGCGATGTTACCTGTTTAACCAGGGCCTGTTAACATTAAATTGATAGCTCTGTTGCGCCTATCAATTTAGTGTTAACAGGCCCTAGCCAGATGGCACCGCCGTAACGCGTCTAATGTGTATCGACGAAGGACTGGACGACGCGAGTCCACGCACGCGCCAGGTTGCGCCGGTTGTAGCCGCCGCCACCGGTAGCGACGATCCGACCCTCGCAGTACTTGTCCGCGAGTCGACACAGCGACGCAGACGCCTCCGCGTGCGCCTCTTCGCTCCAGCAAAGATGCGTGATGGGATCGCCCTCCAGGCTGTCCGCGCCGCACTGCATGATGATGAACTCTGGCTGCATCGATTCGAGGTAGCGCTCAACGCGTTGCCAGGCTTCGCGAAAATCACCGTCATCGGCACCGGGCGCCAGCGGAATATTCAACTTCGTGCCGCCGGCCGCGCCCGTGCCTGTCTCTTCGGCCGCACCGGTTCCCGGGTAAAGGAACCTGCCGTCTTCGTGGATATCGGCGAAGATAAGTTCGGGGTCGGCCTGAAAGCTGTAAAAGACGCCATCGCCATGGTGTGCATCGATATCGACGTAAGCCACCCGATTGAGGCCGAACCGTTTGCGCAGGTATTCGACGGCAATACCGCAGTCATTGAAAACACAGAACCCGGCGGCGCTGGCGCGCGCCGCGTGATGCAATCCGGCTATCGGGACGAACGCGCGCTTGTGATTGCCGTGCATGATCTCATCGACGGCGCAAAGCACGGAGCCGACGACGGCGGATGCGGCGTCATAGATGCCGGGTACGACCGGAGTGTCGCCATCATCGAGCCAGCCCTTGCCTGCCGCCGACAGGCGCGACACCTTGTCAATGTACTCAGCCGTATGGAACAGCGCCAACTCGTCGACGAGCGCGGGACGCGGGTGACCAAAGGTAATCGAATCGCCTAGATCGGCTTTATTGAGCTCGGTATGGAAAACGTCGTGACGGTCAGTGCCGAATGGGTGCGGATCGCCAAACCCGTAGGCCGCGATCGACTCTCCCCGGTAAACCAGCACGGTATCGCTCATGGATGCTTCAAGAGTGTTTTCTTGTGGGGCAGCATACCTGATAATGCGCGCTCGATAACCAACGGCCTGACTATGGCACAGTACATTTACACGATGAACCGTGTAGCCAAGGTGGTCGCCCCGAAGCGGCACATTCTTCGCGACATCTCTCTGTCCTTCTTTCCAGGCGCCAAGATTGGCGTGCTCGGACTCAATGGCTCCGGAAAATCGACCCTGCTGCGAATTATGGCGGGCCTCGATACCGAGATCGATGGTGAGGCGCGGCCGCAGGCGGGAATCAAGATCGGTTACCTGCCACAGGAGCCTGAGCTCAACCCGGACAAGGACGTGCGCGGCAACGTCGAGGAAGGTGTCGCGGAAACCAAAGCGCTGCTTGATCGCTTCAACGAAATCAGTATGAAGTTCGCCGAACCGATGGATGACGATCAGATGACTGCGTTGCTCGAGGAACAAGGCAAGCTGCAGGATGCGATCGAGGCCGAAGGTGCCTGGGAACTCGATCGCAAACTGGAAATCGCCGCCGATGCCCTGCGACTGCCGGAGTGGGAGGCCGACGTCACGAAGTTGTCCGGCGGCGAGCGACGACGCGTGGCCCTGTGTCGGCTGCTGTTGTCGCAGCCGGACATGCTGCTGCTCGATGAACCAACCAACCACCTGGACGCTGAGTCGGTCGCCTGGCTCGAACGCTTCCTCGACGAGTATCCGAGCACGGTCATTGCGGTCACGCATGATCGCTACTTTCTCGACAATGTCGCCGGCTGGATTCTCGAACTCGACCGCGGTCACGGCATCCCCTGGGAAGGCAACTACTCGTCATGGCTCGAGCAAAAAGAAGCGCGTTTGCAGAACGAGGACGCCTCGGAGAAAGCCCGCAGGAAGGCGATGCAGCATGAGCTTGAATGGGTGCGCAGCAATCCGAAAGGCCGACAGGCGAAGTCGAAAGCACGCCTCCGCCAGTTCGAAGAGATTTCCTCATCGAGTTACCAGAAACGCAACGAAACCAATGAGATATACATCCCACCCGGGCCTCGTCTCGGCGATGTGGTGCTCGAAGTCAGTGATCTCAAGAAGGGCTTCGGCGACAAGCTGCTCATCGACGGACTCAGCTTCCAGCTGCCGCCCGGCGGGATCGTCGGTGTCATCGGCCCGAACGGCGCCGGCAAGACAACCCTGTTCCGCATGATTACAGGCACGGAGACAACCTGACGCCGGATCGATTCGCCTCGGCGACACGGTAAAAATCGCAAGCGTCGATCAGTCCAGGGACAGCCTGAATGATGACAAAACGGTCTGGGAAGAAATCTCGGACGGCCTCGATTTGATCAACGTTGGCAATTATGAAACGTCGTCACGTGCTTACGTGGGCCGTTTCAATTTCCGCGGACAGGATCAGCAAAAAAAGATCGGCTTGCTGTCGGGTGGCGAACGCAACCGCGTGCACCTGGCGAAAATGCTGCGATCAGGCGGCAACTTCCTGCTGCTCGATGAACCAACCAACGACCTGGATGTGGAAACGCTGCGCGCACTCGAGGAAGCGCTGCTGGAATTCCCCGGCTGCGCCGTTGTGATCTCGCACGACCGCTGGTTTCTCGATCGCATTGCGACGCACATTCTCGCTTTCGAAGGCAACAGCGAGGTCACCTGGTTCGCCGGTAACTACGCGGACTACGAAGAAGATCGCAAGCGCAGGCTTGGCGCTGACGCAGCAAATCCGCACCGAATCAAGTATAAGAAGCTGGGCGCCTGATTCGTAACCGTAAGGACCAACAATGAATATCCTGCTCACGGCAAGCGCCATATTCACGATCGTTACGCTGTTCTTCCTGGTTTCGATGGTTCGCCACGCGCGACGACGACGACCGCTGCGCGCAACCGGTTCAATGGTCGGTGGTGTGGCGACCGGTGCCGCAGGCGGCGCCAGTGTATTGCTTGCTTTCAGTTACTTCGGCTACGGTCGCCTTGTCGACGAACAGGTGGTCAGTCAAATCGAGTTTTCGCAATCCGCAACGGGGGACTATGTTGCGCGCCTGATGATCGACGGCGAACGTGACCGTCTTCTTCCGCTGCGCGGTGACGAATGGCAAATGGACGCACGCGTCGTTAACTGGAAACCGCCTGCGACATTGCTTGGCCTCGATCCAATTTACCAACTCGAGCGACTGAGCGGGCGTTACTCGAGCGTCGACGACGAGATGTCCGAACAGCGCACGGTGCACGCGTTATCCGAAGACATGGCGATTGACGTCTGGCGAGTAGCTCGCCGCTTTCCAAAGTTGATGCCGGGTATCGATGCATACTACGGCACCGCTACCTACCTGCCGATGGCGGACGGTGCGCGATTTGAAGTTACGCTCACTCGAACGGCATTAATTGCGCGCCCAATGAATGATGCGGCCCGAGAAGCCGTCGGCAATTGGGAGCAGTAGGGAATTCGATATTATGTTAAGCATGAATAGTAGCGCATTATCAATGGTGCATACTGAACCGGCAGGATAACTTGGATCATTCTGCCGTCCGACGACAAAAAAAACAGACAGGGCGAAATGACAATTTTTATTGAACAAGATCAGGGAATAACGAGCGATCTCGAGGAGCGAATCGGACTCGAGTGCCCCTACTGCGGTATTTACGCGCACATGGCGCCGCAGTCAGTGCCCGACGCGGCTGTCCCTGCTTCGTGATAAACCCAAACACGTTGGCCTGGTGTATAAATGCGATGCCTGCGATGCACCCGTCTTCCTGCGGTTCACGGTTCGCGAATACGAAGAGAATCGCGTCGAGCTATCTCGCAACTTCGTCGAGCTCGAGCGGCCCAAAGAGCGCTTCGCGTTTTCGTATTTGCCAAAACACACCGAAGTCCTTTTTCGAGAGGCGCTGGCGTGCTACTCCGGAAACAATTTCAACGCGTTTGCGTCAATGTGCCGGCGCGCGTCGATCAGCGCATTCGATGCATTGGGTGAAGGCGGCAAGTTGCGTGCTTTTGAAGAAGTCATGGTTGCGCAAGACATCGCCGGTATCGATGACGAGTCGTTCGCGCCGATCAAGTCCGTGCTCTTCGGGTCCGGACAACACGAAGACCTGCCGCTACTGAATCGCGCCCAGTCCGGAATCCTCCTCGAGGTCCTGAAGGACATGTTCTACCAGTGCTTCGTCCGGCGCGGCAAGCTGACACGCGCAATCAAGGTGCGCCGTTTCTTCGTCTCGGAAAGCAACGACAACCTCGCATCAGCCTGATAAATGGGGACATTCCTGGCCTGATAAATGGGGACATTCCTGATTTGTCGTTTTCGTACGACAAATCAGGAATGTCCCCATCTAGCCTACCCGATAAATCAGGAATGTCCCCATTTAGCCTACCGCGACTCGCGCATTGCGGAACAGCCGCATCCACGGTCCATCCTCGCCCCATTCATCGGGGTGCCAGGAATGCTGGCGCGTGAGCGCAACGCGCTCCGGGTGAGGCATCATGATCGTTATCCGGCCGTCTTCGTTACTCAGGCCGCAGATTCCATCCAGTGATCCGTTGGGATTTGCCGGGTACTTGTCGGCAACCTCGCCATAGTTGTCGACGTAGCGCATCGCTACCGTGTATGACGATGCATATCGCGCCGTATCATCGAGAAACGTCGCGCGACCTTCGCCGTGCGAGGTCGCGATCGGCATTCGGGACCCCGCCATACCCTGGAAAAACAGTGACGGACTTTCCACGACTTCGACGAGACTGAGTCGGGCTTCAAACTGCTCGGACTTGTTGCGCAGGAACCTTGGCCAGTTGTCTGCGCCAGGTATCAGCTCGCGCAGGTGCGACATCATCTGGCATCCGTTGCAGACCCCTAATGCGAACGCATCGCCGCGCTCAAAAAAAGCGCTGAAATCGTCACGCGTCCGGGAATGGTACAGGATCGATTTCGCCCAACCACCGCCGGCGCCCAGGACGTCACCGAACGAAAAACCGCCGCAGGCGACCAGGCCCTGGTAATTCTCCAGCGTGTCACGACCACTGAGCAAATCGCTCATATGAACATCGACCGCGGCGAAGCCGGCCCGCATGAAAGCCGCAGCCATTTCATTCTGGCTGTTCACACCCTGTTCCCGCAGGATCGCGACACGGGGCTTTTCGCTGCCGCGAAAAACCCGCGCGATATCGTCTTTCGCATCAAAGCTCAGAACGGCATTCAGTCCGGGGTCGTTATCGTCAAGCAGCCGCGCGAATTCTTCGGCTGCGGTCGCCGGATTGTCACGCAGCGCCTGTATGCGATAGCTCATTTCCGACCATTCGCGCTGCATCGTCGTGCGATCCAGATCCAGAACAACCTTGTCGTCGCTGCGCACCGTCAACCTCGGCTCCGCCTCGACACGTCCGATCGCCGTCGCGGCGATACGGTTGCGGTCGATCACCATCTGCACCTGCGTCAGTTTGCTCTTGGCCACCTGAACGACAGCGCCGATTTCCTCGCTGAATAGAGCCTCGAGCAATTCGACGCGCGACCCGCTGAGTGCCAGAGAAACGCCGAGCCGGCTCGCAAACATCATCTCGGAAACGCAGGCGAATAGCCCGCCGTCGCTACGATCATGGTAGGCGAGCAGCATACCGCGAGAATTCAGCTCCTGGATCGCTGCGAAAAAACTCTTCAGTAGCCGAGGGTCGTCGAGGTCTGGTGTATCACCACCGGTGCGCTGAAAGGCCTGCGCGAGACAGGATGCGCCGAGACGATTCTTGCCAGCGCCCAGGTCGAATAACAACAGGTAGCTCGGCTCGTCACATCGACGAAGCTCGGGCGTCAGGTGCCGGGTGACATCGTTGACAGGAGCAAAGGCCGAGACAATCAGGGATACGGGCGCCACCACCTGGTATTCGCCTTTCTCGTCGGTCCAGCGCGTGCGCATCGACATCGAGTCTTTACCAACCGGGATCGCGACACCTAGCTCGCGACATAATTCGTGTCCCACCGCTTTCACGGTGTCGAATAAGTTGGCGTCCTCGCCCGGATGCCCGGCCGCCGCCATCCAGTTGGCCGACAAGCGAACCTTGCTAAGGTCGTCGATGGGCGCCGCGGCAATATTCGTAATAGATTCCGCAACCGCCATGCGTCCTGACGCCGGGGCATTGATTGCGGCAAGCGGCGTCCGCTCACCCATCGCCATGGCCTCGCCACTCACACTGCGAAAACCAGACGCGGTTATCGCGACGTCGCTAACCGGGACCTGCCATGGCCCCACGAGCTGGTCACGTGCGCAAAGTCCGCCGACCGTGCGATCGCCTATGTGAATCAGGAAAGATTTGTCGGCAACCGCAGGAAACCGGAGCACTCGCATAGCGGCATCGATGAGCTCGATACCCGACAGGTCGAGACTATCGTTGGGCGAAGACACGCGTTCGACGGTCCGCTCCATTTTCGGCGGATTGCCGAGCAACATCTCCATCGGCATGTCGACGACACGGTTTTCGAAGTCACGGTCGGTGACCAGCAAATTGCCGTCATTCGTCAACGTTCCGATAACCGAAACCGGGCAGCGTTCACGTTCGCACATAGCCGTGAACGCGTCGATGTGATCCTCGGCGACGATAATCACGTAGCGTTCCTGGGCCTCGTTGCACCAGATACCCATCGGAGACATGCCGGGCTCAGCGTTGTCGATCAGTCGCAGCTCAATCTCAGCGCCGTGTTTGCTGTGATCAACAGCTTCCGGCACGGCATTCGATAGACCGCCAGCGCCGACATCGTGAATCAGGAGTATCGGGTTGTCATCGCCCATTTCCCAGCAGCGGTCGATGACTTCCTGCGCGCGCCGCTCCATCTCCGGGTTGCCGCGCTGCACCGATGCGAAGTCCAGGTCTTCGCTTGATGCACCACTGGCAAGTGACGAGGCAGCGCCGCCACCGAGGCCAATCAGCATCGCGGGCCCGCCCAGGACGACCACTTTGGCGCCGACCGGTACGTCAATTTTGTTCGCATGCCGGGCACGGACGTTGCCAACGCCGCCGGCGACCATGATTGGCTTGTGGTAGCCGCGAATTTCGTTGTCGGGGAGGCCTGGCACACGACTCTCATAGGTACGAAAGTAACCGGCGAGGTTGGGACGGCCGAACTCGTTATTGAAGGCGGCACCGCCGATTGGCCCGTCCATCATGATTTCCAAGGGCGTGGCCATGCGGTCCGGGTGCGGAAAATCATCTTCCCAGGGTTGAGCGTAGCCCGGAATGCGCAAATGCGACACCGAGAAGCCGGTTAAGCCCGCTTTCGGCTTCGCGCCCAGGCCGGTCGCACCTTCATCGCGAATCTCACCGCCGGCACCTGTCGCTGCGCCGGGAAACGGAGAAATTGCGGTCGGGTGATTGTGCGTCTCCACTTTCATGAGAATGTGGATGGGCTCTTCGACGAACTCGTACTGATGACTGTCCGGTCGGGGCATCAGACGCGCGCCGTCCCACCCTTCGATCACAGCGGCGTTATCACTGTAAGCTGACAACACGCCGTCGGGGGTCTTTTCGGTCGTGGACTTGATCATCGCAAACAGGCGCTGCTCTTTTTGCTGACCATCGATCACCCAACTCGCGTTGAAAATCTTATGCCGGCAGTGCTCGGAATTAGCCTGCGCAAACATCATGAGCTCGGCATCCGTCGGATCACGACCAAGGTCGCCGTAGCAACGAACGAGATAGTCGATCTCATCGTCGGACAAGGCGAGTCCGAGGTCCGTATTGGCCGCGACGAGCGCTTCCCTGCCTCCGGACGCGAGCGGCACGTGAACAACCGGCGCCGGTTCATGCGCTTCAAACAACGTATCGGCTTTTTCGACCTGATCAAATACTGTCTCGGTCATGCGATCAAACAGCAGATGACTCAGTCCCTGGATTGCGTCGTCGTCGACGTTGCCAGAAAACTTCAGGCCGTAGCAGATACCGCGTTCAATACGATTTACCGCGTCGATATCGCACGCTTTCGCGATATCCGTCGCCTTGCTCGACCACGGTGAAATGGTGCCGGGGCGCGGCACAACGTAGAGCTTCCTGGTGATCTTACTGAACTTGCCGGGCTTGTCCCCGGAGAGCAGCAAGGCGTCAAGTCTCGAGCGATCCTGCTTGCTGAGCTCTGCGTTGGTGTCGACCAGGTAGACGAAACGGGCGTCAACGTCTTTTACACGCTTGTCGGCACGTTGCAGTGAACGAGTCAGTTTCGCCAGGCGAAAATTGGACAGAGCCGACTGTCCGGGCAGTTCCAGCATGTCGGTGGGTAAGACCTTATTCGCAGGTGGGTAGCATGGGAATCGGGATGATACTAGAGCCCCCGTTTATCGACCACCTACTTGTTGCGATCACTCGGCGTGTATACGGGCAACGGGAACTGCGCCACGTTGCTGCCTTCAAGCTTGCTGATCTTGCTGACGCCCTGCTTGTCGACTTCGTCGATCCGAATGATCGAATGCATCGGCAGATAAGTTCGCCGCACGTTTTCGAACTCCGATTTGATCCGCTCCTCGGAGGGATCGACAACCAGGGTCGTCCGTTCTCCAAAGACCAGCTCTTCAACCTCGATGAATCCGAACAGTTCGCCATGATCGACGTGCCGGGCATAGATCTCGTAGACCTGTCCCTGGCTCATGAATACAACTTTGAAAAGTGGTTTGTTACTCATATCGGCGATGAAGTGTACCCAAAACGGTTAGATATGGCGCAGTTTACAGTAAATCAAGGCCTTAGGTGCTCCGGACAGGTCCGGTTATGTGAACTGCGTATCAGCCTATCTCCTTGATTCAATGCACAATTAAGCGCTGTTTAAGAGGGAACTCATGTCACTCCAACTCAAATTAGTCAGTGAGCACCGTGAACTTGTCGGTGACGACGCGGAACGCGAATTCCACGAGGAAGGCGGCACGATCGGTCGCTCGCTGGGAAACGACTGGATATTGCCCGATCCGGACCGCTACATCTCCGGCCGTCACGCGACGATCGATCACAAGGGTGGTATCTACTACCTGCTGGATACGAGCAGCAACGGCGTCTATTTCAATGACGAAGTCGAGCCTGTCGGCAAGGGCAATCCGCGACGCCTGTTCGACGGCGATCGAGTGCGAATGGGCGACTTCGAATTCACGGTGTCGCTGGACTCCGGCGAGAGCCTGGTCATGCCACTGGATCCGGAACCGTCTGTCGCACCCGACCACAGCGAGCAGTTCGTCGACGAAGTATCGTTGCGCACGGGCGTAAAACTGATCGACGAGGAAGAACTGACCGGCGACGATGAATTTCAGTCTGTCCTGTTTAGCGATTCGGAAAAAACGCCGAAGTCGCCGCCGCCGGCCACGAAAAAGCCGCCACCGATGCCCGCCGCAAATGATGCCAAGCTTGCACGAAAAGGGTCCAAGCCGGTTAACGTCTCGGCCGACGATCTTTTCGATTCATTCCTCGATGGCCTCGGCATTACGCGTGCGGAACTGCATCCCGCAGTCAACCGTCCTCAGATGATGTTGACCGCCGGCCACGTGCTGCGTGAATTTGTCGAAGGCATCGTGAATCTGTTGGCGTCGCGCGCGAATTTAAAGAATGCGTTCCGGCTTGAACAAACCACCGTTTTGCCGCGCTATAACAATCCTCTCAAGTTTTCGGAAAGCCCAAGCGATCTGATCAAGCAGCTACTCGTCGGTGATGAGGGCGACTACCTGGGCGCGAAAGATGCGGTGCACGAAGCTTGCCATGACCTGCTGAATCACCAGAATGCGTTTCTTGATGCGATGAACAGCGCATTTATCGAATTTGCCGATCGTTTCGAACCGGAGGAACTTCAAAACGGCTTCGATCGTGCCATGAGCAGCAGCAAACTCTTTTCATTCATGAACAAGTCCAAGTACTGGGACTTGTATTGTGATCTCTACCCGATCATGACTGAGAAAGGCGGAGGCCGCTTCCCGCAGATGTTCGGCGAGGAGTTTGTGCGCGCCTACGAACGCCAGGTCGCAGAGTACCAGCGCCATGACCGCGAACACCTGCATGAAAGCGATGCCAAGCCGACCACCGATGATCCGGGATTGATGGTGACACAAAAGCTGGAACCGAGGAAGATCGAGGCCGCGACGGCCGGAGACGACATCGCAAAGTCGATGCCGAGCCAGAGTCAGACCTTGACCAGCTCGATCAGAGTTTCATCGAAGAACTGGACAGCAGCATGGCCGAGGAAATTTCCCCGGATCAGCTAAAAGCCTGACACTAGTGTCCTGTTTGCCTAGTTCGCTTATTTTCAGAAAGCACCCAAAGCGCTAGTGCAAGGCGCAGCCCGCCGGTAATGGCTAGCCCTTGCCAAGGGCTGTAACGCCGCAATAGCGCTTTGGGTGCTTTCCCTCCGGGCGCTGCCAGCAGCCCGTCCTGCGAGGCGCGGGAGTGCAGGATTAGCGGGCTAACTTCACGCGAGCGCAACGTGGCAGGACGGGCTGCTGGGAGCGCTGAAAGTAAGCGAACTAGGCAAACAGGACACTAGCTGCGATTCTGCCTGTTCTCGATAAGATCCTGAACAACCGCCGGATCGGCAAGTGTCGACGTATCACCGAGGCTGCCAAAGTCATCGGCGGCAACTTTCCTCAAGATTCGTCGCATGATTTTGCCTGAACGCGTCTTCGGCAGATCCGGGCGCCCATTGGACCAGGTCGGGTTTTGCGATGGGTCCAATCTCCTTGCGAACCCATTTCTGCAGTTCCGCCCGGAGTTCGTCGCTTGCTTCGATGCCCTCCATCAGGGTGACGTAGGCGTAAATACCCTGCCCCTTGATGTCATGCGGATAGCCGACTACCGCAGCCTCTGCGACATGCGGGTGAGACACCAGCGCGCTCTCTATTTCGGCGGTGCCCATGCGATGCCCGGAGACGTTTAGCACGTCGTCAACCCGGCCCGTGATCCAGTAATAGCCGTCCTCATCGCGCCGAACGCCGTCACCGGTAAAATAACTGCCCTCGAACGTCGCGAAGTAAGTGTCGACAAATCGTTGATGATCGCCGTAAACGGAACGCATCTGGCCCGGCCAGCTGTCAGTAATAATCAGGTTGCCCTCAACGGCACCTTCGAGCGCATTACCTTCACCATCGACAATGACGGGTATGATGCCGAACAGCGGTTTGGTCGCGGACCCGGGCTTCAGCGCCGTGGCGCCCGGTAGCGGGCTGATGAGTATGCCGCCAGTTTCCGTCTGCCACCACGTATCGACGATCGGACACCTGGAGTCGCCCACCACCCGGTAGTACCAGTCCCACGCCTCTGGATTGATCGGTTCGCCCACCGAGCCCAGCAAGCGCAGGCTCTTTCGCGACGTGCGCTCGACGGGCTCATCGCCTTCCCGCATGAGCGCACGAATCGCCGTTGGGGCCGTGTAACAGATATTGACCTGGTGCTTGTCACAGACCTCCCAGAAGCGCGATGACGTCGGGTAATTCGGCACGCCTTCGAACATCAGTGTTATCGCGCCGTTTGCGAGCGGCCCGTACACGATATAGCTGTGGCCGGTAACCCAACCCACGTCGGCCGTACACCAGTAGATGTCTCCCGGGTGATAGTCGAATACTTGCTCGTGGGTCATTGCCGCGTACACGAGGTAGCCCCCACCGGTGTGTAAAACACCTTTCGGTTGGCCGGTGGAACCCGAGGTATAGAGGATAAACAACGGATCCTCGGCGCCCATCTCTGCGCAGGGGCAATCGGCATCGACTTCTTTTTCGATGTCATGCAGCCAAACATCGCGATCATCAACCCAGCCCACGTCCGCGCCCGTATTGCGAACGACCAGCACCTTTTCAAGCGTTGTTACGTCCGGGTTGGCGGCAGCGGCGTCGACGTTCGCCTTGAGCGGTACGCGTTTGCCGCCGCGACGGCCCTCGTCGGCCGTAACGACGATATTGGAATTACAGTCGATAATCCTGCCGGCAAGCGCGTCCGGGGAGAATCCTCCGAAGACGACCGAGTGGACTGCGCCAATGCGTGCGCACGCCAGCATCGCAACGGCCGCGTCCGGGATCATCGGCATATAGATAGTGACGCGATCGCCTTTCTTCGCGCCGAGCGCTTTTAGTGAATTCGCGAATCGGCACACGCGTTCATGCAGCTCGCGATAGGTGATCTTCAGGTCCGTATCGGGATCATCGCCTTCCCAGATTATAGCGACATCGTCGCCTTTGGCTTCGAGGTGGCGGTCCACACAGTTGTAACAAACGTTGAGGGAGCCGTCATAAAACCAGCGAATGTGCAGATCGTCTTTTGCGAAGGAAACGTCCTTGACCTTCGTGAAGGGTCGTATCCAGTCGACTCGCTCCGCTTGCTCCGCCCAAAATCCCTCGTTGTCTTCAACCGAACGCGCATACATTGCTTCGTACTGTGCTTCGTCGATCAACGCCCGCTTTTTTACCGAATCCGGAACCGGATAAATTTCATTTACCATGTTGCTCTGCCTTCCTCTACTAGCTCTGTTAACGCTTTGTCATCGCCAATACACGCTGCGCCTGAATGAGGTGCGGCCGATCGATCATCTTGCCGTCCATGCCGATCGTGCCGGCTCCCGGGTTTTCCTCGAACAAGGCGACGATGCGTTCGGCTCGCTCGACTTCCTCCGGCGACGGCAGAAACGCCGCGTTAATCGCGTCGACCTGCGCCGGATGAATCGCGAGCATTCCGCTAAATCCGTCCCGGTGTGCATTGGTTGCATAGCGTAGCAGTCCTTCGCTGTCACGGAAGTCCGTAAAGACCGTATCGAGAGCCGTAACTTCCGCTGCCGCCGCCGCGAGCAGGCAAGACGATCGTGCCATTTCGTAAAGCGGCAACCAGTTGCCCTGCTCGTCACGATTGGCGTTGGCGCCGATGGCGGCGCTCAGATCCTCGGCGCCCCAGGACAAGCCGAACAGGCGCTCTGTCGCGCCGGCATAGGTAGCCAGCGTAAACAAGGCTTCGGGCCGCTCCGTGCATAGAGCAATGATGCGGGTTCGGCCCTGTTCGATGTCGTACTGCTGCTCAAGTAGATCGATGCGGCGCGACAATGCGATCGCATCCGCCGCGCTGCGTGCCTTGGGCAGGAAGATTCCGGCCGGCGCGGAAGGCATTACAGCATCGAGGTCCGCCATCGAGTCGTCGCTATCAAACGGGTTGATACGTACCCAGACGTTCTGCTTACCGAGCAGATACTCGGCTGCCAGCAGGCGCGCGTCCGCTCGCGCCCCGGGTGCCACCGAATCTTCGAGGTCAAGGATGAGCGCGTCGGCGCCAGCGCTGCTCGCTTTCTCCAACTTACGCTGACTATCAGCCGGAACGAACAGGAAGCTGCGGTTCATGCAGGCTTTCTCAGCATCAGTGCTGAACGTTTGCATTCAGCGACGAGCTCATCGTTTTGATTGAACGCCCGGTGAGAAAAAATCACGATGCCGTTGTCAGGGCGCGATTTGCTGTCGCGCAGCTCAAGTACTTCTGTCTGGATGTGAATCGTGTCGCCACAAAACAGCGGCTTTGGAAAACGCACTTCATCCCAGCCGAGATTCGCCACCGTGGTTCCATACGTCGTATCGTTGACCGATATTCCGACCATGAAGCTCAAGGTCAGGCAGCTGTTGATAATCGGCTGCCCATACTCGGTACCCTTCATATACTCGGCGTCGAGATGCAGAGCGGACGGGTTGTGCGTCATCGTCGTGAGAAGCACGTTGTCGGCTTCTGTAATCGTCCGGCGGATCGGATGATCGAATATCTGGCCGACGCTAAATTCCTCGAAATACAGTCCTGGCATGGGCGGCTCGCAAGCTGTTTCAGGTAATTGACAATTGTGCCAGCGTCGTGCACATCAATACAGCGCCGTGCATAATTGCTTGCACTGCAAACGGAGGCGACCATGGCGATATCTCGACGCGAATTCACGAAAGCAGGCCTGGGCACATTGTCGCTGGCGGCGCTGGGTAGCTCCGGCGTGCTCGCCGATCCCGAACACATGATCAGGAAAGCGATTCCGTCATCGGGCGAGCTGCTGCCGATCATTGGCCTCGGCACCAACCGCTACGGCGTCGACAGTTCGGAAGCCGCGCGCGCACCGTTGCGCGCCGCGCTCGAACGCTTTCACCGGCTTGGCGGCACGGTAGTCGATACGGCGCCGATGTACCGCACATCGGAGTCGGTGCTCGGTGACCTGATCGCGGAGCTGGGTATTCGCGAGGACCTGTTCCTGGCGACGAAAACCGATCGTACTGACGGCAGCCCTGGCACGATCGAACAAATGGACGCGTCGATGGCCAGATTGAAGACAGACCGGATCGACCTTATGCAGGTCCACAACCTGCGCGGCTGGAAGGATGCCCTTCCCGTCATGCGCGAGTGGCAGCAGGAAGGCCGCATCCGCTATGTCGGTATTACAACGTCGCGGGCGGCCCAGTACGAAGAATTTGAAAAGGTAATGCGGCAGGAAAAGCTGGATTTCGTTCAGCTCAACTACTCACTGGAGCAACGTGAGGCGGCAGAGCGCTTGTTGCCGCTGGCCGCCGATCGGGGAATGGCAGTGATGATTAACCGGGCATTTGGCGGCGGCCGTATTTTCGACAAGGTCGGCGACAGGCCAATACCATACTGGGCGCAGGCGTTCGGCTGCGAGAGCTGGGCCCAGTTCCTGTTGAAGTACGCGATCGGCCATCCGGCGGCGACGCTCAGTATTCCGGGTATGACGAAATTGCATCATGTCGATGACAACTTCGGTGCATCGCACGGCCGGCTGCCGGATGCGGACGAGCGAAGACAGCAGGAAGCCTTTTTCGACGCGTTGTAACCGGGTACCGGATGCGCTGCTCCAGCAGAACAGCCGGTTAGCTGCAATCCGCTTGTCTTGTCGGCTAGAATGTTGGCCAACCGCCCAAATGGAGCAAGCTATGAAATGGATCACCGGCGCCACCCTGCTGCTGGCATTGGTTACGAGCCCCGCATCTGCCGTTGACGTCATTCCCGTCGAAGACTTCGTCGCGCACGCGAAGTATCGCAATTTGCAGATATCGCCTGACGGGCGGCATCTGGCCGTCATCGCCCCGGTCGACGGCATCAATCACCTGGTGTTCCTGAATATCGAGAATGTCGACACCCCGGTGCAGGTTTCAGTGCTGGCGGCGCCAAGCGGCGAAGAGGTAGCGACGGTGACCTGGGTCAACGACGAGCGCGTCCTGCTGCAAACCAGCGAGATACGCGGTGCGCTGGAACTGCCGCGACTCACGGGGCGCATCATGGCCGTCAACTATGATGGTTCCAAAAGGGCCGTGCTCTGGAGCGTACAAAAATACAAGACCTTCGCACGAGTCATCGACACGGTGGAGGATGAGCACGACCACGTTATCGTCTCTCACCGGGGCATGAACCGGCAAAAGCCGATCGTCGAGCGACTGAATGTCTATTCGGGCCGCACCAGCCGTATCGGTGTCAGCCCATTGGACCGTGGCGGCGTATTACTCGACAGTGAACAAAATATTCGCTTCGCCATTGGCCGTGATGACGACCTCGAACTGCGTGCCGCTTACCGAAAAGAACCGGACAGCGACTGGACGACGTTCGAAAATCCGCTCAATGGGGAGGTGACTCCGCTGGCGATTGCAGGCGACGATCGCACGGTGTACGTGGCATCTCGCGCCAGCGGGCACATGGGTGTCCATGCGTTCGATCTCGAAGCCGGTGAAGTTGAGCCGGTATTGATCCATAACCGCGTGGAAGCGAACTCCATGCTTTGGTCGCGCGACGGCGATCATCTTGTCGGCGTTGAATTCTTGCCGGGACTGCCTGAAGTGCGATTCGTCGACGAGCAGCAAGACGACCGCAGCATTTGGGAAGGTCTGTTGGCGACCTTCGAGGGCATGCATGTGCGCATCACGTCGACGACGAGCGACAACAACATAGCCATCATCGCGACCGTCAGTGACCAACAGCCGACAACCTGGTACCACTACGATATCGCCAACAGCAAATTGCAGTATCTCGTCTCGGCGAGGCCTGAAATCGATCCTGAATCCATGGCCCGCACCGAGTCCTTTTGGCTAACCGCGCGTGACGGCCTCGAGTTTCAGGCCTACGTCACGCGACCCGTTAACGCCGGTGACGAGCCCTTGCCGACGATCATGTACATCCACGGCGGACCGCACGGGCCCCGTGACGAATGGGCCTACCAGGCCGAAACGCAAATGCTCGCAAACCGCGGTTATGTCGTCGTTCAGCCGAACTACCGCGGCTCCGGGGGCTTCGGCGAGTCTTTCGAGGAGACCGGCTATCGCAAATGGTATGGCGAGATGCAGGACGACATTACCGACGCGACACTTTGGGCGATTGACCAGGGCATCGCCGACGAAGAAAGAGTCTGTATCTACGGTGCCAGCTACGGCGGCTATGCCACGCTGGCGGGGCTCACCAAGGAACCCGATTTGTACGCTTGCGGCTTCGCGTTCGTCGGCGTTTACGATCTCGAACTCATGTACAAGGTTGGCGATACCCAGGATATCAAGATCGGCCGCAATTACCTCGAGGCCTACATTGGCAGAGATGAGGCGGAGCTAAAAGCGCGCTCCCCGATCAATCACGTCGCAAACATTAAGGCACCGCTATACATCGCACACGGCAAGGAGGATATTCGCGCGCACGTCGAGCATTTCTATCAGCTGCGTGACCGTCTGCAGAAAGAGAACATTCCGTTCGAACAATTGCTCGTCCCGAAAGAAGGACACGGCTTTTACAAGTTCGAGAATCGCGTCAACTATGCCAACGAGCTGCTCCGTTTTTTGGCGCGAAATATCGGCGCCGCAAAAGCCAATATGCCAGTCGCGACCAATTAGCTCGGACAAAAAAAGCCCGCTCTTACGAGCGGGCTTTTTGTCGCACTGGTTTTGATCCGAGCTTACTCGAAGGTGTATCGAAGTTGTAAAAAGCTCTCACGGCCACGCGCGTTGTATTGCCCGCGGAAATAGAATGGCCAGGTATCGAATCCGTCGTCGACGGGCGGTCGCTTGTCGAACAGGTTGTTGACGAACAGTGAAGCGACAAGCTTGTCGTCCATGAAGCGCATCGTGGCCGAGCTATTGAAGGTCGTCCAGGTACCCAGGCGGCCCGTCTCCTGCCAGTTGGGCATGGATCCGAGTCGGCTCGCGAACAGCACGCCAGTGAACTTCTTGAAATCCCAGGCAGCGGTCAGGTTAACCGTGCTGCGGGCGTTGAAGTTCTGCAGGTTGTCGCGGAAATCGTGCTCAATCGGATCGAATGAATACACCTGACGCTCGTCCTTGAGCACGTGCGTGTAATCGATGGCGAAGCCAAAGTCTCCGGCGGAGTCGGTCTCAATAGTGTAGTCCAGAGCGGCATCGAAGCCCTTCTGACGACGATAGGACGCGTTGATCGGACCAATATTGACAATATCAACATCCGGAATGTCCGTGCCGACTTGCACCTGGCGCGTGACGCGCGAGAACACGTCCATGCACAAGGCCGAATTCACATCGACCGCGCCCCCGTTGGTGTCCACGCCCAGTTGACAATCGGCTTCATCGCGCAACAACTGCGTCACGCTCTGATCCTGAACGGCACCGTTCAACTCGAGCTCGTAGTAGTCAATCTGCGCGGAGAAGTTGCTGGTCGGGCTATAGACGAAGCCAATGGTGAAGCTCTCGCCTTCCTCTTCTTCCAACGACAGCTGACCTTGCCGAATACCCTCGACGCTGAACAGATCGCAGCCGAGCTCGTTGTACTCCGTCCCGTTGTCGATTGCCTCCTGGCGGCACTGGTAGATGTCTCGCTGCGTCTGGAAGAAACCACTCTCGTCCGCAAACAGGTAGTGCATGTCAGGCGCCCGGAAGCTCGTGTTGAAACTCGCCCGCAGCAGCCAAGCGTCTACCGGACGATACTCGAGGCCAATGCCATAGGTCGGCGCGCCATCGACGTCGGAATTGTCGTCATAATTGTCGTAGCGACCCGCGATGGTGGCGTTGATTTGGGACGTCACTGGAATACCGAACTCGAGACCGACTGCCGAGCGATCGCGATCACCGCCACCGCCCGTGCCGCTCAGACCCCACCAGCCATTGCCGGTCTGGTCCAGCAGGCGATCGTCAGGCTTGATCAGGTATTCCTGGCTCGAAAATTCCAGGACCGCCGCGAACTGCAGTGGGCCATGCTTCATTTCCATGAGATCGCCGTCCATCTCGGCGAATACCGACCAGACCGACGCATCGGAGTCAATTGCCAAAGTCCCCATAACCGCATCGATATCGGCCTGGGACAAAGAATCGTAAATGCTGAATTGGGCCGTGCTGACATCAGGCTGGAACAGAGTGCAGCCAAAACCCAACAACGGACAGATGTCTACCTGAGTCGAACCACCGAAATACGAGTCGGCCACGTCTTCCTTGAAGCGCGGTTGGCGCTCTTTGTAGTCGTTAGTGCTATAGGTGGCGCCGGCTTCCCAGTTCCAGAAGTTCGCGAATGCGCCTTCGAGGCCGATCGTCGCATTTAACGCAGACTCATCAAACGTGGCCGTCTGGTTGCCGGTCTCGTTCGGGTGAAAAACACGCTGGTAGTAGACCCAGTCGCCCGCAAATCCAGCCGCGCTGACAATGTTCGGATCCCAGACATCGCCACCCCACCAGTTGTGAAAACCTTGCAGTTTGGCACTGCTGTCCCAGTACATCAGGTTGCTGTAGATCGAAGTAGAGTCGGTGATCTCAGTCCTGAAGTTGACATAGACTGAGTTGCGCTCACGTTCGTTCTGAATCGTCTCGTCACCGAAATCGTCGCGTCCGCAGTAATAGCCACGACCGTCGCGATAGGCGTAAACGTAGGGCACGCCTTGCGATTGCAAACCGTCACAAGCAGCCTCGCCAGGATCATAATAAACACCATCTGGTCCGGGGGCTCCGTAGAAGTTGGAGAGAATCAGCGCCGAACGCGTAAACGGAACGTTGCCTGCAATCTGTGGCGCATCTTCGACGGAATCCAGATAATCACGATCCTTGCCGAAAATCGGGTCAATTGACTGGTGCTCAGCCGCAATAGTCAGCGACGAACGATCCCATTGCTTACCCCAGACGAGACTGACCAGTTGCGAATCGCCGCCGCCTTCGGCGGTTGTACCGACACGTGCGGTCAGTGTCGGTGCTGTCACATCATCGCGCAGGATGATGTTGATGACACCGGCAACAGCGTCCGAGCCGTATACGGCGGAGGCGCTGCCTGTCAGCACTTCGATTCGTTCGATGGCTGCAGCAGGTATCGTCGCAAAGTTAAAAAAGTTGCTCTGCGAATTGAATGGCTGCGGGTAGTCGGCAACCCGGCGGCCGTTCAACAATACCAGCGTGCGTCCGCCGCCGAGGGCTCCTGAGACTCAGCGACTGGGCATTCGGCGTGAACGAGTTTGTGTACTGCTCACCTTGCAGGGTGCCCGTGTTCTGGGGAAGATTTTCGAGCGCCTGGTAGACCGTGGAGAAGCCACGCTTCTCAATGTCCTCTCGGGTCACAATAACGATCGGAGACGGGCCTTCAACGTCAGTCCGACTAATACGCGAGCCGGTGATCTTCAGCTTGCCAAGATCGGCGGAGTCTTCATCGGCCGCGATGTCGGCGTCTTCATCCTGGGCAAACAGCGGCCCCGCGACTAACAGGCTGATAGCCACGACAAAACTGGCGATCACAGATTTCCACTGTAATCTGTCTGAGTTTCTGGTCATTTTTGTTCCCCTGTGCTTGCAAGTACTCGAAGTCAGCGGACGGGCAGTGCCGGAATAGAGTCCGCTTCCGCTAACGACAATCTTTCGATGTATTTCTTGTTGTTTCCCGGAGTATACGTGCTGGTGGAATGTAGTTTCAAATGTGTTGTCATGGAACGACAGAACCTGCACTGATACTATCAGTAGCACTACGTATTCTTTCTATTTCCGCGCAACTAGCTTGTTGCGCCATCACAACAAACTTAACGTAATCCACAATGCTGACGAGAAAAGCGGACGAGGCCGGAATGTCAGCCGGCCGTTGGCCGGGGATGCCGGACCGGGAGCTTTTCTTCACCGATAACGTCTGCTACGTTGTTGCGCGACCTTCGTCAATACCTTATTAAAATAATACCCACGGCAAGGGGAACCTGAATGGATTGTGTTCTTATTCGCTGCCAACGTCGGCTGGTACCGTATTGCGTTGTTTTCGCCTGCCTGGCGACCGCAGTTATGACCAATACCGCGGCGGCACAGTCGGCACAGCAATTGCTGTCTCAGGCCATCAACGAGCAGGCCGACGTCGATTCACGCTCGCAGCAGTCGCAGCTGCGCATCGCACAGCTCGATGAGCAAGCGGGCGAATATTTCGGCGAGTTCCGGGTCGCCCTGCAACAGGTCGAACGGCTACGCATTTATAACGGCAATCTCGAGAAGCTGGTTGCTGACCAGGAAGAGGAAAAGGCGTCCATATCCAGCCAGCTCGAGAACTTCGGCGAAATGGAGCAGGGCATCGTGCCGCTAATGTACGACATGATCGCTGCGCTCAAGTCGTTCATCGACCTCGACCTGCCGTTCTCGCAGCTGGAGCGCCGGTCTCGGGTCGAACGGCTCGAAACCAACATCGAGCGCTCTGATCTGACCGTCTCGGAGAAGTATCGGCAGATCATGGAGGCCTACCAGATCGAAACTTCCTATGGTCGCAATATTGAAGCGTACATGGGCTCGCTCGAAATAGGCGGTGTCGATCGCAAGGTGGATCTGCTGCGGGTCGGCCGCATCCTGCTGGCGTACCAGACGCCGGACCTGTCCGAGACGGGCTTTTGGGACAAGACCACGAACTCCTGGCAAACGCTGGACAGCTCCTATCGCCGCGCCATCACTGATGGCCTGCGCATTGCCCGTAAGCAAGCGGCGCCCTCTCTGCTCGAATTGCCATTACCTGCGGCTGAGGCCGCAAGATGATCCGCCAATACTATCGATGCCTGTGTTGCCGAATTGGGGCTATCGTCCTTGGCGGTGCTTTGTTCGCCACCGGACCAGCATTTGCACAGGACCCGGCCAGTACGCTCGAACAGCTCCTCGACGGTGTGCGAACCCAGGGGCAGCGGGTGACCAACGAGAATCGTGCCCGTGAACAGGCGTTTCGCGAGAATCGTGACCAGCGCAAGACATTGCTCGATGCAACGCTCGGCGAATTACGTCGCGAGCAGGCAAGAACAGAACGCCTCAAAACGAGCTTTGATGCCAACGAACAGGAATTGGAGACACTCAACGAAACGCTGCGTATCCGGATCGGCGACATGGGTGAGATGTTCGGCATCGTGCGCCAGGTCGCGAGCGAGACCAAGGGAACGATCGAAAGCTCGCTGGTCACCGCCCAGCTCAAAGACCGTGGCGACGTCGCCAACAAGCTGGCAGGAGCGGCGGCACTGCCCTCGATCGGGGACCTCCGTGAGCTGCAGGCGTTGTTGCTGGAGGAGATGATCGAGTCGGGCAAGGTGATCCGCTTCGAGACAGAGATCGAGGATGCCGCGGGCGTGACGGCAATCCGTCCTGTCGTCCGCGTCGGTGTTTTCAACGCCATATCCGAGAACGGATTTCTCGCCTACCATCCGGGCGACCGAAGTCTCAGTGAATTGCCACGCCAGCCCTCTCGCCGCTATGTCAGCGCGGCGACCAACTTCTTCGATGCAACGTCCGGCAACACCAGGATGGCCATCGATCCGAGTCGCGGCAATCTCCTGAGCCTCGTGATCCTGGCGCCCGGACTACTCGAACAAGTCAGTTTCGGGGGCGGTGTCGGTTACACGATTCTCGCCATGGGCGCGATCGGTCTGATAATCGCGTTTACGCGCCTGTTGTCGCTGCAGCTTATCTCGCGACGCGTCCGCGCCCAGCGCAAAGCGACTGAGCCAATGATGGACAATCCGCTCGGCAGGGTCTACGCCGTCTACGCGGCGAATACGAACGCCCCGCCCGACGCCCTCGAGCTAAAGCTCGATGAGGCCATCATGCGCGAGACACCGAAACTCGAGCGCTTCCAGGGTGTGTTGAAAGTGATTGCCGGTGTCGCGCCGCTGATGGGGCTGTTGGGTACCGTTGTCGGCATGATCAAGACGTTCCAGACCATCACGCTTTTTGGCACGGGTGATCCGAAGCTCATGGCTGACGGCATCTCGCAGGCACTGGTCACGACGGTCGAAGGGTTGATCGTAGCCATACCGCTGGTTTTCCTGCACTCACTGATCTCGAGTATGAGCAAGGAACTTATCGAGATTCTCGAGGAACAGAGCGCCGGCATGGTTGCGCGAGCTGCCTCAAAAGGATGATCGACCTCAGCGCGCCATGGATCGCAATTCGCAGCTTCTTCGAGGCGGGCGGCGATGTGCTTTGGGGCATATTCGCGGCGACCGTTATCATGTGGTCTCTGATTTTTGAGCGCCTCTGGTTTTTTCGCACGGCGTTACCGGGACAGGTGGAGGCCGCGCACCGGCAATGGGTCGAACGACCTGAACGATCGGCCTGGGCGTCGCGAAAGATCCGACGGCAGCTTATCTCGGAGGTATCGATCGCGGCCCATCACAACATCGGTACGATCCACGTGCTGATGGCAATCCTGCCACTCCTGGGCCTGCTCGGCACCGTGACCGGCATGATTCAGGTCTTCAACGTCATGGCAACTGCCGGCACGAGCAACGCCCGGCTCATGGCCGGCGGCGTGTCCGCAGCCACACTGCCGACGATGGCGGGGCTCGTCGCCTCGCTATCGGGCCTGTATCTCGCCGTCTTTCTCAAGCGACGCGCCGACCTGGCCCGGCAGGTTGTCACCGATATACTGTCGGATTAGGTAAGCCAATGCGCCGCAAACACCGCGAATCCGACGAAGCGATCATCAATATCACACCGATGCTCGATATCGTATTCATCATGCTCATCTTCTTCATTGTAACGACCTCCTTCGTGAAGGAATCCGCCGTCGACATGAGCCGGCCATCAAACGCACCACCGAAGACCGAGAAACTATCCGACGTGATCTTCGTCCGTATCGACGATACGGGACAGGTGTTTGTTCGCGATCGCCTTACCGACATACGCGCAGTCCGTGCGAATATCGTCAGCGGCCTCGCGCTAAAACCCGACGCCTCTGTCGTCGTTGCCGCCGCGCGCGATGCCGATGTCGGGATTCTCGTTCGAGTAGTTGACCAGGCCCGCGTTGCCGGAGCGCAGCAGGTTTCGCTCGTCGCATTATCGGAATAACGATGTCAAGACGTAGACGACAAAGGACTGACGAAGAAAGCGATATCAACATCACACCGATGCTCGACATCGTTTTCATCATGCTGATCTTTTTCATCGTCACG
Organism: uncultured Gammaproteobacteria bacterium; assembly: GCA_963760325.1. Taxonomy (GTDB): domain Bacteria; phylum Pseudomonadota; class Gammaproteobacteria; order Steroidobacterales; family Woeseiaceae; genus UBA1847. Next base: position 79,793 of record CAVXCW010000022.1, read on the forward strand.
ACATCTTTCGTCAAGGAGACCGGCATCGATCCGCGCCGTCCGGTCGCCGAAACCGCGGCTGCGAAACCGCGTGGCAACATCCTCATCGGCGTCGACGTGAATGGCTTTGTCTGGATGAACAAACAACGCATCGAGCTCGGTCAGATTCGGCAGCTGGTCGAGGACGCCGTCAACGAAAATCCGGAGAGTTCGGCTATCATTATTGCGGATGAGGGTTCCGCGTCCGGCGTCGTCATCGACGTGATGGACCAGGTGCGACTGGGTGGCGTGATTGATATCGCCGTTGCTGCAGAACCGGAAACGACTTGATGCGCCTCGTAATTTCCTTCTTGGTGGGCATCGCCGTTACCATCTCACTATTCCTGCTGATGCACAGCCTGATCTCGGGCGACAACGATGTGGATCGCGATCGCGATAGTGCGTTGCGGTTGGACTTTATCCAGGTGGACCGGGATGAACTCGAAAATATTCGCGAGCGCCGCAAGCCGCCCGAGCCCGAACCACCCAAAGAGCCGCCGCCCCCACCAGAGCTACAGGTGCAAGACCAGGATCGGCCGCAGCAGGACATGCCGCGCATAGACATGCCGCGTGTCAGCGTTGGCCTCGCCTCAGGTGCCGGCCCATATCTTGGCAACTGGTCGGCCGGCGACCCGTCCGCGGAAGGCGACGTAATACCGATCGTGCGCATCGAGCCACAGTACCCACGCGAGGCTTTGATCGAGGGCATCAGCGGCTGGGTCGACATTGAGTTTACGATCGAAGCAGACGGCTCCGTTTCCGATCCCAAGGTGGTCGACTCGAACCCGCGTCGCATGTTCGATCGAAACGCCGTCCGCGCCATATACAAGTGGAAGTTCAAACCGCGCATTGTCGACGGCAAGCCAGTCGCGCGACGTGCAACACAACGACTCGAATTCAACATCGTCGAACAATGAAACTAGCTACCATTATTTTGCTCGTGATCGCATCGTCTGTTTGCTTTGCACAGGAAGAACTCGATGACAACCGCAAAGTGCTGAAGCGACGCGAAGTTAATTCCGCCATGTCAGAGCCGATCTACAATCGGCTGTCAAAGATTCATGACTTGATGGGCGAGGACAAACTCAACGAGGCGTTGACGGCGCTGGGCAAACTCGAAAACGCCGGCCTTAGCAAATACGAAAAAGCGCTCGTTCAACAGACTTTCGGTTTCGTCTACGCGCAGCAAGGCAAGCAGCAAAAAGCGATTGAGAGTTTCGAGAAAAGTCTGGCTCTGGAGTCCATGCCGCCGCAAGCACACCAGGGCATGCTCTATTCGCTGGCGGGCCTGTATGCGGCAGAAAGCAAGTTCCTGAAGAGTATCGAAACTGCGCGCGAGTGGTTTCGCTATGAAGAAGAACCGGCGCCGGACGCCTACATGTTGATTGGCTCTTCGTTTGCCGAACTCGACCGATTCGACGACGCGCTGCCGTATGTGCTCAAAGCCATTGAAAAGGCCGACAAGCCACGCGAGAACTGGTACATGCTTGCGCTTGCGATTCATTTTCAGAACGACCGCTTCCACGATGCTGCTGCCATTCTGACAACGATGTTGCAGTACTGGCCTGACAAGGCACGGTACTGGGATATGTTGTCCGGGTGTTACCTCGAACTTGAAGACGACAAACGCGCGCTCGACACGATGATGCTCGCTTACACAAACGGAATGCTCACCAAGCCAAACCGCGTCCGGGGACTGGCGCAACTCGCCATGATGCGTGACATGCCGTACTCAGCCGGTCAGATTCTCGAAAAAGAAATTGCCAGCAATGTCCTTGAAACCAGCGAGGACAATCTGAAGTTATTACTTCAGGCATGGCTGTCGGCTCGTGAGTATGACCGCGCGGTCGCGGTCATCGATCGCCTCGAGACATTCGCCGACGACGGCGAGTATTTTTTGCAAGCAGCTCAGATTTACAACGAGACTGGCGCCTGGTCAAAAGTGGTCGAAAATGCCAACAAAGCACTGGATGCTGGCCTGAAAAATCCCGTCGACGCCCTAATGCTGGCGGGCACGGCATATAGCGAAATGGATCGTTTCGACGACGCGATTCGGGTATTCAATCGCGTCCGTTCGAGCGGCGACGCGGACGATCGCCGCAATGCACAAGCCTGGATAGATTTTGTCGGTGAGATGCGCCACGTACGGGGCGCGTCAATCGCCTCGAACGACCAGTAACTCCCGAACGCTGGTCAGGTCGAGTGACACGCGCGGTGAGTCAGGCTTTGGCACGCTCGATCGCTTCAGCAATGAGTTGCCTGGCCTTTTCGGCGCCGTGCCAGTCACCTATTTTCACCCATTTGCCGGGCTCCAGATCTTTGTAATGCTCAAAGAAATGCTCGACCTGCTGCATGGTAATTTCCGGCAGATCCGAGTATTCGTGCACATCGTCGTAGCGTTTGGTCAACGCATGTGACGGCACCGCGATAATTTTTTCGTCCTGCCCCGCATTGTCTTCCATGATCAGCACGCCGACCGGTCGCACATTAATCACGCAGGCGGGCACCAGCTCGCGCGTATTGACGACGAGTACATCAATAGGGTCGCCGTCCTCCGACAAGGTGTGCGGCACGAAGCCGTAATTGCCGGGGTAGGACATGGGCGTATAAAGGAACCGGTCTACGACCAGCGTGCCCGCGTCTTTGTCCATTTCATACTTGATTGGCTGGCCACCCAGTGGCACCTCGATGATGACGTTCACGTCGTCAGGTGGGTTGTGACCGATAGCGATGGCGTCGATGCGCATGTCTTGGATTCCTGGTAGATCGATAGCTTGAGGGCCACGCAGTTTAGCGCGAACGCTAAGGAATCGCTGCGAAATGCAGTATATTGGCCTTCCTTGTTGCTGCCAAAAACGATAATTGGATGATCTACTCGAGATTCGCCCGCATTTTTTTGACCGTTGTTTTGATAGCAGGGTGCGCGCCGTTCGATGCGCCAAAAGAGGATACACACCCGCCAGCGAAAAGCGGCACCGCGGGACCCGGGGAAACTTGGAACAAGGGCGCGATCGTAGCAGCTGCCAATCCTCATGCCGTTGCAGCCGCGATCGAGATACTGGAAAAAGGCGGTCACGCCGTCGAAGCAGCGATCGCGGCACATGCGGTACTCGGTCTCGTCGAACCGCAAAGTTCCGGCCTAGGCGGCGGTGCGTTCATGCTCGTCTACGAGCGTGCCGGCGGAAATCTGACCTTTCTCGATGGCAGGGAATCGGCGCCAGCCGGCGCGACCGCCGACATGTTCGTTCGAGATGGCGAAGTCATGGGCTTTCTTGACGCCTGGCAGAGTGGCCTGGCAGTGGGCGTCCCCGGCGCCGTCGCATTGTACAAGCGCGCACACGAGGACTACGGCAATCTGTCGTGGGCCGAGTTGTTTGAGCCCGCCATCCGGCTTGCGCGGCAGGGGTTCGAAGTGTCGCCCCGAATGGCCAAATCGTTGGCCTACGTGGAGCCCATCGGCCGCCTCGATGAAAATCCTGACACGGCCGCGTACTTTTTCCCCAACGGACAGGCACTGCAGGTGGGGCACCTGCTGAAGAACCCCGAATACGCGGAGACGCTCGACCGCATATCAACCGAGGGAATTGACGCGTTCTATAAAGGCGAGATTGCCGCGGCTATTGCAAAGGCCGCTCGGGAAGAGCCACACGGTGGATCACTAACCGTTGACGACATTGCGGGCTACGAGGTCATCGAGCGCCCCGTTATCTGCGGTGAGTTTCGAGTACAAAATATTTGCACAACGTCCCCCCCGTCATCGGGCATCGCACAAATCTTGATCGCGGGCATCTATGAGCACCTCGCCGTTGAGGCAACAACGGAACAGGACAAAGTTGCTGCGTTTGTTGACGCGCAGAGACTCGCGTACGCCGACAGAGACCATTATATTGGCGACCCCAAGTCAATCAGCATTCCACTCGATGACCTTCTGGATCCGAAATACATACGGCACCGTGCGACCGAACGCTTCGCGCCGGCCGCGACTCCGAGTCATGGCGATCCCGGCAAGATATTGCGTGGCGAACCTGTTGCCCAACTGCTGGGCAGCGATAAAACATTCGAAGCATCCGGAACGACACATCTGTCGATTATCGACAATGAAGGTAACGCGGTGGCTATGACCGCAACCGTGGAGTTCTATTTCGGGTCGGGGCGCTGGGCGCACGGGTTCTTGCTCAACAATGAGATGACCGACTTTGCGCGTGAACCGTCAACGGACGGCAAACCGGTTGCCAACGCGATTGTGCCCGGCAAACGGCCGCGGTCATCGATGTCACCGACAATGGTGTTCGACCAGAACGATGAGATCGTCATGGTCACCGGTTCTCCAGGCGGAAATTCGATTCCAGCCTACGTTTCGAAGAGTATCGTTGCGGTATTGGACTGGGGCATGTCCGCGCAGGAGGCCGTCGATTTCCCCAATATCGTGGCGCGCGGCGAAAAAGTTCGCGTTGAAGTCGCCGCGGAGGCCGGACAGGCTATCGCAGCGGATCTGCACGAACGTGGTTACAACGTCGAGGAACGCGAAGGCGAGAATTCCGGCCTGCACGTTATCGTGGTTCGGCCAGACATGCTGGACGGCGCCGCTGACAAACGACGCGAAGGTATCGTCAGAACAACAACCATCCATTGAATAGAGGCCGGTAGCCTCCGGGTACGACTGTGCGTTTAGTTGATCGAGTTGCCGGAACTGCACGATGGCGAGTTTGATGTCGCTGGGAGACTGCTAAGTGATCGCATACGTGACGCCCTGAACTAAGCTGTTCGAAAGCTGCCGCTCAATGCGCTAACAAGCGGCGCCGTCACAAGCGGAACCAGGCTCGCTGGAAGGATCAGGAACCAACCCGCGGCACCCGGATCGCTGAGTACCAGCACATGGCTCAATGCCGGAACGTAGATCGCAGCAAGCACGAGCACCAGGCAAATTACCAGCGCAGCCCAGATCCAGCCGTTTCGCATGATCTCGTTGTCGAATACGTGTCTCAGCTCATCGCGCATATTGAATACATGCCACATCTGCGCGAAGGCAAGCGTACAAAATGCGACCGTCACGGCCTGCCGCTGATCGAAGTTTAGGAAATAGACTGACGTTGCCATCGCTGCAAGCACGGTGACGGCCATTACTGCGCCGTGAAGCGAGATGCGTATCCAGTGCGCACGCGTCACAATACTTTCTTTCGGTGGCCTGGGCGTGCGTTCCATCGATCGACGAGAACCCTCGCCGACACCAAGCGCCAGCGCCGGAAAGACGTCGGTCACCAGGTTCAGGAACAGGATTTGCAACGGTAACAACGGCAGCGGCGCACCGCTGATCGTCGCTAAAGTGACGACCAGGACCTCGCTGGCGTTGCATGAAAGAAGATAGACAACAAACTTGCGAATGTTGGAGAAAATGGCGCGACCATGCGCGACGGCCGCGACGATGGTATTGAATTCATCATCCTGCAAAACCATCACCGCCGCCTCTTTCGCAACGGCAGTGCCCCGCAGGCCCATGGCAATGCCGATGTCAGCCTTCTTGAGCGCCGGCGCATCGTTCACACCATCGCCGGTCATGGCGACGACGTGACCATTTCGTTGATACAGGTCGATCAGCTTCAGCTTTTGTTCCGGCGTAACGCGTGAAAACACCTTGGCGGCGAGCAGCTTTTCGTCCTGGCCGTCGGCAAAGAGCTGATCAACCGCCGCGCCACCGAGAAAGCACTCGGATGGAGCCGATTCCCTCACAATGCCGGTCTCGGTCGCAATATTTCTTGCCGTGGCTGCGTGATCGCCTGTCACCATGACGACAGAAATGCCCGCTCCATGACAGCGTCCGATCGCCCGCTCTACACCGTCGCGGGCAGGGTCCTCCATACCGACGATGCCGAGCAAAACCAGCTGCGCATAGGGATCAATATTCTCGCTGATGCTGGTCTTTTCCGCGATTGCGATCGTTCGCAGACCGTTGTCGCCCAACTGTTCGGCACGATCGAGCCATTGCTCGCGTTGCGCGTCGTCCAGTGGCACATCGTTATCGCGGCTTCGCACTGCGACACAGTTAGGCAGGATCATCTCAGGCGCGCCCTTGACGGCGACCAGTACTCCGTCCGGTTGCCGATGCAGAGTCGCCATGCGCTTCGAGTCAGGATCGAACGGGTCTTCGTGAATCTCCGGGGCCTGCAAAAGCAAGTCGCGACGCCAGACATCTCGAGCCGACGCGCCGACAAGCAGTGCGAGTTCCGTGGGATCTCCGACGCCTGCTGCGTCGCCCCTGGTGTCCTTGTCCAGCGATGCGTTGTTGCAAAGCGCCCCCGCCTTGAGGAGCTCGTCCAGCAGTCTCTCCTGGCCAGCGTCAAGTTTCCCGCCGTTAGCTCGGAACCGTCCGGCTCCGGGCTTCTCGACGTCTTCAGCATCGACATCGAAGCCCTGCAGCAGCACTGTCGAAACGGCCATGCGGTTTTCGGTCAGTGTCCCGGTTTTGTCCGTGAGTATCACGCTCGTGGCGCCGAGCGTCTCAACGGCCGACAGTCTCGTAATCAGCGCGTTGCGCTTGGCCAGCCGCCACATGCCGCGCGCGAGCGCGATCGTGGCGACAATGACGAGCCCCTCCGGGATCGCAGCGACCGACAGCGCGATCGCAACCTCGATTGCGAGATAAAGCTCTCGCCCCGCAAGTATTCCCGCGATACCAATCAGTACAGCGATACCCATGATCGCCCAGGCAAGACCGGCACCCAGTGAATTGAGGCGTTGCTCCAGCGGTGTTTGCTGCGGTTTTGCCGCCGCGACCTGCTCATATATCTTGCCAAACTCGGTGTGCATGCCAGTGCCGACGACGACGCCCTTGCCCGCCCCACGCGTAATCGACGTGCCCTTGAACGTCATGTTGTTACGGTCCAGTACGGCGGTGTCCTCGCTGAGTGAAGACGTCTGTTTCTTTACCGGCAGCGACTCGCCGGTCAATGTCGACTCGTCGCTGGTGAGTTTCGCCGCTTCTATAAGACGCACATCTGCCGGCACGAGATCGCCGGCCTCGAGTAAGACAATGTCGCCCGGCACCAGCGTCTCGGCTGCTGTTTTCTTTACCCCGCCATCTCGCAGCACGACGCACTCGACGCGGGCGAACGTCCTCAGCGCTTCCATGGAGCGCACCGCGCGCCATTCAGTAAGGAAACCGATCACGGTGTTGATCAGAATGACTGCGAAGATTGCCAGGCCCTCGGCAATTTCCGAAAACAGCAAAGCCAGCGATCCGGCCATCAGCAGGAGAACGACAACGATGCTCTTGAACTGGGCGAGAAGAATCGTCAAAGCGTGGCGAGGCCGCGTCGTTTCGAGCTGATTACGGCCCCAGATTCGTTGCCGCTTCAGCACCTCATTTCCGTCAAGTCCGTGCTCCGCAGCAACGGACAAAGACTGGAGTACTGCCTCTGCGCTGCAGCTCCATGGGGACGTATCGTGGCGGCCCAGCGTGCGCACGGCGTCTTACCCCCCTTCGCACATGAGCGGTGCGCCCGCTCGCGCATACCAGTCGACGATTCCGTCCCAGATTTCCTGTGCCGTCTCTGCGTACCAGAACGCCGTGAGTCCTCCGGGTCGATGAGGCCCGACTCGGCAAGAAACTGCATATTCACGGCACGTTGCCAGAATTCCTGACCGACGAGCACGACGGGCAGCGGATTTATCCTGAGACATTGCACGAGATTCAGGGTCTCGAACAACTCATCCATCGTGCCAAAACCACCGGGGAAGACGACCAGGGCTTTGGCACGAACCAGGAAATGCAGTTTGCGAATGGCAAAGTACTGGAAGTTGAAGCTGAGTTCCTTGCTGACAAAGCGATTCGGAACCTGCTCGTGCGGCAATTGGATATTCAGGCCGATACTCTTGGCACCGACATCACTGGCGCCACGATTCGCGGCTTCCATGATCCCCGGTCCACCGCCCGTCATCAGCGTTAGGCGGCAGTCATCCGGCCCCCGCCCTGACCGCCCGACGATCTCACCGAACTCGCGCGCGATCTGGTAGTAGTTCGTTGCTCCTGGTTATCGAAGTTCCGCCGGATTCCCGAATTCGGGTTCCACCAAAAACGACGATGGTGTGCTGCACGCCGTGCTCGCGCATCACCATCTCTGTTTTCAGATAGCCCGCAGCCAGGCGCTCTGCACGTTGCAGCGCATCAGCCGGTATCTCCAGCCCGGACAACTCAGGAAAATTGAACTCAATTTTCGTATCCGTCACCTCTGGACTTGAATAATCTGGCCTCGTTCCGCGATAAACACCGGTGCGCCCAGATCGGCGCGCATCTTCCGGGCGAGCTTTTGTTGTGCGTCGGGTTCGCCGTGAACCAGGTAGACAGGCGGCCGGTCCTGAAACGCGTCGTACCATGCAATCAGGTCTGCCTGATCGCCATGGGCGGACAATCCACCAATCGTATGCAGCTGGCAGCGCACGCGGAACTCCTCACCAAAAAGCTTGACCGTCTCGGCGCCGTCGACCAGCCGCCGACCGAGCGTGCCGTAGGCCTGAAAACCGACAATCATAAGGTGACATTCCGGTCGCCAGACATTGTTCTTCAAGTGATGCAGAATCCGTCCGCCACTGCACATGCCGCTACCCGCGATGATGATGGCACCCGACTCTATCTCGTTGATACGCATGGACTCTTCCGGAGTCAGCGTCTGATGAAAATTGGGCAGCTCCGGAAGGTTGGAGTCCGGGCCAAACAACTTCACGCCGTACAGATGTCGGAACTTGGCGTAAACCGCAGTCGCCTTGATCGCCATCGGGCTATCGAGGTAAATCTGCCATTTATCGAGATGCCAGCGATCATAGTTCTCTGCCATCAGATACAAGAGGTCTTGTGTCCGACCGACGGTGAATGCCGGTATCAAAACGTTGCCACGGCCCACACGCGCAGCCTCGAAGACCGCCGTCAATTCCTCAATCGTGTCGTCAAACGGCCGGTGCAGGCGATCGCCGTAAGTGCTCTCGAGCAGTACGGCGTCAGCCTGCGGAAGAACCGCGGGCGGATCCATGACGGGCGCGTCCCTGAAGCCCAGGTCGCCGCTGAATACCAGGGTTCGACTGCCGTTTTCGTCGGTATAGGTCAATTCAACGATCGCAGAACCCAGTATATGGCCGGCGTCGAAGAAGCGAAGCGTCAATCCGGGAACCACAGTGACTTCGTCACCGTAGGCCGCTTCCTGGAATAGCGTGAGGCTCTCTTCGGCGTCCTCGAGCGTGTACAGCGGCTTAATCAGGGTCTGGCCTTTACGTTTTCGTTTTCGGTTCTCCCACTCCGCATCTTTCTCGTTGAGATAGCCGGAGTCCGGCAACATGATCTCGCAAAGTGCTTTTGTCGCGCTCTGGACGAAGACAGGGCCGCTGTAGCCGCGTTTGACCAGCAGCGGAACACGTCCCGAATGGTCGATATGCGCATGACTCAGGATGACGGCATCAATGTCGTTGACTGATACCGGGAACGGGTCACTATTGCGCTGTTCGTTCTCGGCGCCGCCCTGAATGAGCCCACACTCAAGTAGCACCGTGTAAGACCCGGCGCGAATGACATACAGCGACCCGGTCACCTCACCCGCGGCTCCGAAAAACTGAAGGTCCATACTCACGTAACAGCCTCCTGACGCATACACAGTTTGCGTAAACGCATGCCTGTCGGAAATGGAGACGCCGATTCGTCTTCGGCCAATCTCCCTCGACATCATTGTTTTGCCGTCAGGTATACCTGTCTATCAGGAATAGACACCGGGCCGGTGTGGTCACCCCTTATTCGCGCGTACCCATCGAACGATATCCGCCGCACCCATCGCGCCAGGCTGGCGGGCCACTTCCTGACCATTTTTGAACAAGACGAGTGTCGGAATACTCTGAATACGGAACCGGGCAGCAATGTCCCGTTCTTCTTCCGTGTTGAGCTTGGCGAGCCGCGCCAAGGGTTCCAGCTCTTCAGCCGCCTGCTCAAATGCAGGCGCCATCATCTTGCAGGGCCCGCACCAGGGCGCCCAGAAATCCACGACGACCGGAATATCATTGCGACCGATATGCTTCTGGAAATTCTTCGCCGGTGAGCTCCAGTGGGCGGGCGCTGAACAGGGACTTGCGACATTTGCCGCATTTCGGGCCCTCGGCGATGCGTGCCGCCGGAATACGGTTGACGGCACTGCAATCCGGACAAACGATATGTTGCGATTCGGTCACGGGCATGTCTTTCCCAAACGTTGATAACCTCCGTCATCTGGTGTCACGTATCCTCGAATTCAAGGCCTATCGTTCGTCTCGAGGCGGCGCAAACGCTCCCGCATCGCTTCGACTTCCTCGATCAGCTCGAGAGCAAGTGCCACACCGGCGAGATTGATTTTCAGATCATCGTGTAATCGCCTCGCGGTGCGGGCCCGTTTGAGGCTCGTTCCAGAAAAGCGCCATTGGGTTTGTTGCTGGCCTGCGGGCTCCAATACACCTTCTTCAACGAGTTCGATCAACCATTCGGTGCTCGTCGAGCAGGCCCGGCTGAGTTCGGTCAACGACAACTCGGCGCTTTCTTCCACGATTACGCCGGTCAGTATTTTCTTCGCCATGGGTTTCTAGACTCCCAGTTTGCTGCGCGGGTTATATACCAGTTCCTTCTGCATCTCTCGGTACAGCTGGCGGGCGGCATCGCTATCGGCTGGTGGCAGGGTGATCGACAACTCCACGAACAAATCGCCCGGCGGCTGGCCGGGAATGCCGCGTTTCTGAAGACGCAGTTTTCGTCCGCGCGTTGTGCCCGCAGGAATCTTCAAATCCACAGGGCCAGCAGGCGTGGGCGCTTTGACCGTTGCGCCCAAGGCGGCCTCCCACGGCGCGACAGGGAGTTCGAGATAAACGTCCCGGCCCTCCACCCTGAACAGTTTGTGCGGTTTGAACTCAATCTCCAGGTACAGGTCGCCAGACTGACCTTTCCCCATTCCGGGAGAACCCTGGCCCGCCAAGCGAATGCGTTGCCCCTGTTTTACGCCTTTCGGGATCTTGACGTTCAACGTGCGCTGCCTGGTTGTTACGTGGCCGGTGCTATCGAGTTCCGGCGTGCGTAACGAGATGCTCCGAGAGGCCCCCTGGTAAGCATCCTCGAGATCTATCATCACCTTGGCATGATGGTCTTCACCGTGCGCGTGAAAACCGGTTTGCGTGCGCCTCCCCGTCAGCCGGCTGGAAATCGTGACCAAACAGGGATTCAAAAAAGTCGCTGTACGCGGAGGCGTCGGCACCGCCAGAAGCACCGCTGAACTCGAACCCGGCATCCCAGTCCGGCGGCGGCCTGAACTCCTGACCCGCCTTCCAGTTTGCGCCTAGCTGGTCGTACGCCGCCCGCTTTTCCGGATCTTTGAGCACCGCGTAGGCTTCACCGAGGTCCTTGAAGCGCGCTTCGGCGTCCGCTTCCTTGCTGACGTCAGGATGGTATTTGCGCGCCAGCTTGCGATAAGCACGTTTGATCTCATCCTGACTGGCGTCGCGGCCGACACCCATAATTTTGTAGTAGTCCTTGAAATCCATACCCTGCTCCACCGAGCGACTGATATCGAGATACTTGCAGACTTAGACGACGTCTGGGTCTACTTCGTCGTGAGAATTGTCGACCATTGCCCACCCGAGAAACATAGGTATTAATCGACGGCACCCACGAGTGCACGCTCGAAAATATCACAACTTGAATTCCAGGTTGGCACCGATCCGTAGTCAGCATCCGGTGCTTTCAGGGCACGCAATATCGCGACACTAAGTTCCCGCGGATTCGCCGGTTGCACAAGGCAATCGCGATGACCATCGAGTATCCACTCAGTGGCACGCGTGCGGGTTGCGACGACCGGCACCTGGCAGCTCATCGCTTCATAGAGTTTGACCGGATAGCTGTAGTGCCCAAACGACGACGCACGATTGGTAACAACGAGGACATCCATGCTGTTCAGCAAGACGGGGACCTTGTCGTCGTCAATGAAGCCGAGAGACGTTATCGTCCGCGGTAGCGGGACATCGCTCCAGGTTCGTCCGGAATGAATGAAACGAACGTCCGGACGCTCTGCAAGCACGAGCGGTATCGCGTCAAAAAGTACATCTACGCCTCGACTACGATGCATTGATCCGCAATACCCGACAAGTGGCCCCTCAACAGGCAACTGCAAACTCTGGCGGCATACCCGCTTGTCGCGCGGCTCAAATCCTATCGGGTCGGCCGCCATCGGGATGACGGCTGCCTTCTCACTTTCCTGTCCCTGCAACATCAACGCAGCCAGGTCCGGCCCGGCAGCAGTCACCAAGTCCGCGCGTCGCAACGCGCTTCGCCATAGCCAGTGCAACGGCTTCGCCCACCGCATGTAGCTCTCATAATTGTCGTAAGCATCGATACACGCTCGCAACCCGTGCTTGCGAGCGACACGCACGGCGAGGATGCCAAAATAGGTATCCGAAAAACCGATCACCCAGTCAGGTGGCGAAGCCACAACGTGCTTGCGTACGGCAGCGAGATAACCGAGGAACGGCGACGAAGTCCATCGAATACCATGAGCGTCAAACTGAAGCTCGGCACCATTCTCATAGTCCAGCAGCGCTATCGAAACCTGATGACCTCGTTCGGCAAATATCCTCGGCAAGTGAAAGAAGCGGCCATAAGGACTGCCAACGAGATCCTTGCCCATCGGCCTGCGCTTGCTTAAGAAGAGAAGCTTCATTCAATCTGTTGCCCGTGGCTGGTGGCCGCATCAGACGCTATCTGTGATCTCGATAATTGCGTCGGTATTGCTTACAACTTACTATCACTCGCAACTAACCGCTCACACTTTCCGTGAACATCTGCAGCAGGACATGTCTGGGGCCGCCATTTTGAGCAGAGGGTACCAATACAACTTCTCCAAGAACAGTCCATATGTTTACGATACGGACAATCGCGAGCGCAAGGCACGCACAATGCTCACTGTTCTTGACGACTTCCTGCACAAACCGCTGGCCGAGTGCGATGTGCTTAACGTCGGCGGTTCGGCCGGCGCCATTGATAATTTTCTCGCCGACCATGCGAGCCACGTAGTCGGAATCGACATCGATGACGGTGCGATACAGCATGCTCGGGAAAATTTCGTCAAAAATAACCTCGAGTTTCAGGTCGCGGACGCACTAAACTTGCCGTTCGATGACGCGAGCTTTGACGTCGTCATTTGCTCGCATGTCTATGAACACGTGCCGGATCCCGTGCAGATGTTTGCCGAGATTCACCGGGTGCTCCGTTCCGGCGGCATCTGTTACTTTTCAGCCGGCAACCGACTTATGTGGAACGAACCGCACTATGACTTACCTCTGCTTGCGATTCTGCCGCGTCCGCTTGCACACCTTTATATCCGGCTTGCCGGAAAGGCCGACCACTATCACGAGAAGCACCTGACGTATTGGGGTCTCAAGTCTCTCGTTCGAAACTTTACGCGTAATGACTACACCGTTCGACTAATCAACGAGCCGGACAAGTTTCATACCGAATACATGCTGCCTGCCGGCAGCATGAAAGCGCGCATTGCGGAAAAAGTAGCGGGCTGGTTTTACTGGGCACTGCCGGGGTACATATGGGTCCTGCAGAAATAGTCATCAGCTGCGGGCCGGATCGGATAACGTGACTCGCCAGTCAATCCTGGTCGTGACGCGGAACTATCCGCCGCTAACCGGTGGTATGGAACGCTTGATGCAGCATTCGGTGGAAACGCTGGTATCTCGATTCGACGTAACACTGATTGGTCCCAGCGGCTGCGGTGAATCCGCACCGAGAAACGTGAAGATCATCGAATGTCCGGCGGCGCCGTTTTCATTTCTTGCCATGGCATTGCTTAAGGGATTTCGATCGGCCGGAAAAGGGTCATTCGATATTGTGCTGGGCGGCAGTGGACTGGTTGCGCCGGTAACCTCCTTCCTGTCCTGGATCGGGAAAGCCCGATCTGTAATTTTCGTCCATGGACTGGATCTGGTTGTCGATAACTGGATATATCAGCGATTCTTCGTGCCCTTCCTGCGACGCCACGATCGCGTTGTAGCCAACAGTCAAAACACACGCGGAATCGCAATCGACAAGGGCTGTCAATCGAACCAGGTTCAGGTAGTACATCCGGGCTCAACGATTCCACCGGAATCGGTGCTCAACGATGCAACCTCGTTTCGCACGAGACTGGGCCTTGAAGACAGAAAAATTATTTTGTCCGTTGGCCGGATGATCCGGCGAAAAGGGCTGGCCGAATTCCTGGAGAAAGCGTGGCCGCGCGTCATTGCCCTGCAACCAAACGCCATATTATTGGTCGTTGGCGACTCCCCGGACGATGCGCTATTGCAGGACCCCATGGGGGCAGAGCGGTTGATGGAGGCAATCGAGCGTTGTGGCAAGGACACGGTGCGCTTCCTCGGCGCTGTCGCGGACGACGTGTTATGGAATTGCTACGCAGCGGCGGACGCCCTCGTGTTTCCACTGATTCGAGTCAAGGGCGATGTGGAGGGGTTCGGAATGGTCGCCATAGAGGCCGCGGCCAGCGGCACTCCCACCGTAGCGTTTCCCGTTGGCGGCGTTATCGATGCCATCGCGGACGGTATCAGTGGCTCACTGGTTCCGGAAGGCGAATACGAGGCATT
>CAVXCW010000023.1:0-26667 GCA_963760325.1 uncultured Gammaproteobacteria bacterium
CTGCTTGTGGCCGTGGCTTCAGCCAGGCTGTTTCCACAGTTCTGAATGACTATTTTGGGTGAGGGCAGCCGTTCCCAGTCTTACCCACCGAATAACTACTACCGAGACCTTGCGTCAGGCGTCATCTGCCAGCGGCCTGAACTCGTTGTTTGGTCCCGGCGTAACATAGGCTATCTGGCTGGGTTCGAGAATATCAACTCGATGCCACATTCCCTTCGGTACAACCAGGCCGCAACCGGGTAGTACCTCAATATCCTCTGCGGGGTCGTCCAGGAACACCACTCTGACGCGACCGGAAATCAAGTACAGGACTTCGTCACCGTCAGGGTGCATTTCGCCGCCGTGTGGCGAGTTCTCGGACATCGTAGCCACGCCAAACGTCGCACCATCGACGGGGATTGGTGGATCCGGTTGATCGCGAACCGCCGACGCCAGGAATGCATGACTCAGCCCTATCGAATCGACCGCGGGATGAAAAATAAGTGGTTTGTTCATTGCGAGAACCTCGGTAATTCTCTACAGCTCGATTATCAGTCCCTGATCAGCATCGAGGCGTCCCTTGCAAACGTCTTCATAGACATCCGCCAAGCTCTGTAGCCCGTCAATTTTTTTCAACCTCAACCAGCCGCGACTCTTCAGCGCCGTCTCGTGCATAAAAGTTGACGTCTTCTCCGCGAAACCGTCGGGCCCCCAGTCTTGCATCCGTTTCTGGATATGCGAGGGTGCAAAAAAGAACTCGCTGCGTTCCGTGATCACACCGTCGCCTGCTTTAGCTTCATCCCAGTGCGTAAGTCCAACGTTAATGCAGCGACGCATGTTATCGCCGAGGTGCGTGTGCAGGCGTCCGAGCACTTCGCCGTTACCCGACATATCCACAATGACGGTAGGGATCTTCGCGTTTATTTCGGCCAGAGATTCATACGTCACACTCTGATCGTAGAGACCCAGTTTGTTCACGAAATCCAGGTTGCGCTGCGATGTGATCGCGATCGCGGGCGGTGCCGTGGCGTCGTCGTCCAGCGCGTAAGCCAGTCCGATACTGGTCTTGCTCGATGCGCTGACGATGACGACCTGCTCTGCCCCGTACCAGCCGCTGTCCTGCAACACATCCCAAAGGCAAAACGAGGTAATGTGCAGCGGCCAAAGCAACATTCTCTCGTTGTCGTTGGAGCGGTCGTAGCCCGGTTCGGCATTGACGCGATAATAGGTGTTGTACCCGGCGGGAAGCTTGGCTCGGTGTGAGGCACCGTCGACAAAACGATGTTCAGCGACGTGGGTAGGCATCATGTTGAGATGAGTGGCTGGCGGAAAATACCCGAACAGACGGTCCCCAACCGGTATTTCGGTGGCATTGGATTCCGTCACCTCGGCAAAACCCCAGACCGGCATCATTCCCCAGCCCTCCGAGTCTTCTCCGCTGGGCGGGAAGAACTGCCAGTAGCCCAGCTGCTCACCGGCAACGGCATAGGTAACGTTGTTGGACGTGAAAGCGAAGCGTTCGATCCTCACCCGTATCGTACCGTCGGCGAGGTTGGCGCCATCTTCGGCAGAGCCTGCTTCGACAACGCGATAGTTTTCGAAGTTGTCTTTACGAATTTGAAACTCGGTCACCAGGAAATCTCCAATATTCGTCGTGTTCAAGTGGGCAAGCCTGGCGCCGGACCGACAGGCTTGCCAAGGAATCGATGCACCGCCACCAGCACGACTGCGCCGGAGGGCAGCAGCAGATACCAGGGCAGACCGAAGCCAGCGGGAAGGACGCCGATAAGAACCGCGACGACACCGCCCAGCAGCGCGTATGGCAACTGCGTACGGACGTGGTCCATGTGGTCGCAACCGGTTGCCAGTGACGATAGCACCGTCGTGTCGGATATCGGCGAGCAATGATCGGCCCAGACGGCACCCGTGAGGACACAGGCGATGCAGGAATACAGGATATGCATGTGCTCGGCATCGGCGATTCCGTTGGCTTGCAGCACCGCCCAACACAGCGGGATGACCAGCGGCATGAGAATAGCCATGACGCCCCAGCTCGATCCTGATGCGAAGGCCGTGGCACCGGCCAAAAGGAACACGACCGCCGGAAGTGTGTATGGCGACAGCGAGTCGCCCAGCACCGTAATCAGGTAGGGCGCCGTTTGCAGGTCAGCGGCGACGTCAGCAATCGCCCAGGCAAGTAGCAGAAGAACGAGACCGGTCATCATGAAGCGCACGCCCGCGAGCCAGGCATCAATTGTCTCATCCAGCGTTAACAATCGCTGGCCCAGCGACAGCGCGGCCGCCATCAGGCAGCCCAGCAGGGATGCCCACATCAAGACTGGGAGAGGGTCGGCGCTGGCAATAATATCGGTGACGGTATCGCCTTCGCCGGTGATGTAAAGCCCGATGATCACGGTCAGCACTATCGTAATGATGGGCAGCACAGCGTTGATTGCACGGCAGGGGATCGCGTCTTTGTGATAAAACTCGTCGCCGGACGTGTCAGTGCTCACGACTTTCGCCTTGCGCTTGACCTCGCCGGTGTGTCGTGCCCGGAATTCCGCTTTGTACATCGGGCCAAAGTCCTTGCCCGTGTAGACGACCAGGAACACGAAGAAGATCGCGAGGAAGGGGTAGAAGCTGTAAAGAATGGAATTCAGGAACAGCACGTAGGGCGTCTCGTTGATGCCCTCAACACCTTTGACTGCGGCATCGATAAGTCCAAGCTGAAAGCCGATCCACGTCGTAATGACCGCAACCGTCGATACGGGCGCTGCGGTCGAATCGACCAGATAGGCGAGCTTCTCGCGGGAGATATGCAGCCTGTCACTCATCGGACGTGTCGCATTGCCGACGATCATGGTATTGGCGTAATCATCAAAGAAGATCGCCAGGCCGAGCATTGCTACGACACCCTGGCCGCGGCGTGGGTTGCTGGCGAACGGCATAATGCGATTGACGATCCCGACCATTCCGCCGTTTCGTGATATCACACCGACCATGCCGCCAATCAGCAACGTGAATATCATGATCGCCATGTGATCCGGGTTGATCGCGGTATTCACAACGTAGATGGTGATGGTCTCGAAGAAACCGGTGAAGGCGCCATACCCGGTCAGGCCGTTGACCGCCCATGCACCCACGACCAGCCCGACGAACAGCGCGGGTATGACCGAGCGCAGTAGAAACGCCAGCAGGATCGCAACGAGCGGCGGCAATACCGACACCGCGGCGGGAATAACCGGGATCTCGGTTTTCAAAACAGTTCGCCCGTTTTGCACCACTTCGAACGATGTCGTGCCGGTTTCCGGCACGTTGATGCCGGTTGCGACAAGGCTGGTACTCGATCCCGATGCGATGACTTTGCCGTTCAGCCGGAGTTCGGCATTACTCTCGATATCGAGGCCGTTGACCGCAACGTCGAAACCGATCTTGGTCAGAAGCACTTTCGGCGCATCGATAGTGACGTCGGCAGCGGACGCCGGCGAAGTAAGGAAGAGGAGCGGTAGGCACGCGATCATGCCCGCAAGGCATGCGGTCGTTTGGCGGTTCAGAGTCTTCCCCTTGTTTTTATTCTTTCAGGCTCGCAGAACTCGCGGCCTATCTTATCAGTTTGTTTCGATGATCTTGCCCTGTTGCTCCGCGCGCGCCGCAAACTCTTCCTGCCAACTCGATCGATGCGATGCCGGTGCGATCTGCACGGCGGTTACCTTGTACTCGGGGCAGTCTGTCGCCCAGTCGCCATACTCGGTCGTCACGACATTGGCGCCCGTTTCCGGGTTATGGAACGTCGTATATACGACGCCGGGTTTGACGCGAGTCGTAATCCTGGCACGTAGAGTGATGTCGCCCTTGCGACTGGCGAGCGCAACCAGTTGGCCGTCGCGTATGCCGCGAGTCTCGGCATCGTGCGGGTGGACCTCAAGCAGGTCTTCGCCATACCAGACATTGTTGGCCGTGCGCCGGGTTTGTGCGCCGACGTTGTACTGCGAGAGGATTCTTCCCGTGGTTAGTAACAAAGGGAATTTGCGGTTCGTACGTTCTTCCGTTGGCACGTAGTCGGTCTCGACAAACAGCCCCTTGCCACGAACGAACTGGTCAACGTGCATTACAGGCGTTCCCATCGGGGCGTCATCATTACACGGCCACTGCACGCTGCCGACTTCATCCAGGAATTTGAAACTCACGTTTTGGAACGTGGGTGTGAGTTCAGCGATCTCATCCATGATCTGCGCCGAATTGTCGTAGTGCATCGCGTAACCCATCGCGCGCGCGAGTTCCTGGGTGATGAGCCATTCATCTTTGCCCTGCTGCGCCGGCATGACGGGACGAACCCGGTTGATGCGGCGTTCGGCATTAATAAACGTGCCGTCTTTCTCAAGGAATGAGGTGCCGGGCAGAAATACGTGGGCAAATTTTGAGGTCTCGTTAAGGAAAAGGTCCTGTACGACAACGCAATCCATGTTGCTCAGCGCGGCCTCGACATGATGCGTGTCGGGATCCGACTGGGCGAGGTCTTCGCCCTGGATGTACATGCCTCTAAATATTCCATCGCACGCGGCGTCAAACATGTTCGGGATTCGAAAGCCCGGCTTGGGATCGATTGTGACGCCCCAATGCTTTTCAAACTGACCCCGCACGTCATCGTTGCCGACGGGTCGGTACCCCGGCAACTCATGAGGGAAGGAGCCCATGTCGCAAGAACCCTGCACGTTGTTTTGACCGCGCAGCGGATTCACGCCGACGCCGGAGCGACCCAGGTTGCCCGTCGCCATTGCAAGATTTGCCATGCCCATGACCATGGTCGAACCCTGGCTGTGTTCTGTTACGCCGAGCCCGTAGTAAATGGCGCCATTACTCGCGCCACCATAGAGCTGCGCTGCCGCACGAATTGTCTCGGCATCAACGCCCGAACTCTTCGCCACTTCTTCCGGCGAGTTTTCAGGTTTGAGAATCATGGCTTTCCATGATTCGTAAGATTCAATATCGCAACGCTCGCGCACGTACCCTTCGTCGACCATTCCTTCGTTAACGATGACGTGTGCCAGCGCATTTACGACGGGTACATTTGTACCCGGTAACAGCGGCAGGTGATGCGCTGCTTCGATATGTGGCGAACGCACCAGGCCGATTTCTCGCGGGTCGATAACGATGAGCTTTGCGCCCTCGCGCAGTCGTCGTTTCATCTGCGATGCAAAAACCGGATGCGCCACGGTCGGATTGGCGCCGATGACCATAATGACGTCGGCGTCCATAACGCTGTCGAACGGTTGCGTTCCTGCCGACGTTCCGAGAGTCGTATTCAGCCCGTAGCCGGTCGGCGAGTGACAAACCCGTGCACAGGTGTCCACGTTGTTATTGCCGAAGGCGGCGCGCACGAGCTTTTGCACGACGAAGACTTCCTCGTTTGTGCAGCGCGATGACGTTATGCCACCGATCGATTTGCGACCGTGCTGTTTCTGAATATCCTTAAAGCGTCCGGCCGCATGGCCGATCGCCTCTTCCCAGCTGACCTCGCGCCACGGGTCCGTCGTGTTGTCGCGAATCATCGGATGCAGTACGCGGTCGCGATGCGACGCGTAGCCCCAGGCGAAACGGCCTTTCACGCAACTGTGGCCATGGTTGGCCTGGCCGTCCTTGTACGGCGTCATGCGAACGACCTGGTCGCCTTTCATCTCTGCCTGGAATGAACAGCCGACGCCGCAGTAGGCGCAGGTCGTAACGACGGCATGGTCGGGCTGGCCATGATCGACGATGCTCTTTTCCATGAGCGTCGCTGTCGGACAGGCCTGCACGCAGGCGCCACAGGAAACGCACTCGGAATCGAGGAAATCCTCGCCCATGCCGGCAGAGACTTTGGACTGGAATCCCCGGCCTTCGATCGTCAACGCGAAGGTACCCTGGACCTCGTCACAAGCGCGTACACAACGCGAGCAGACGATGCACTTCGAGGCATCGAACTGAAAATAGGGGTTGCTCGTGTCGACGGCTGCGTCGAGGTGGTTTTCACCGTCGAAGCCATAGCGCACGTCGCGCAGGCCGACCGCGCCGGCCATGTCCTGCAGCTCGCAGTCGCCGTTGGCCGAACACGTCAGGCAGTCCAGCGGGTGGTCCGAAATGTAAAGCTCCATAACATTTCGACGAATCTTGGAGAGCGCCTCGGTCTGTGTACGGATCTTCATGCCTGCCTCGACAGGTGTCGTGCACGAGGCCGGATAGCCTTTGCGACCCTCGATCTCAACGAGGCAAAGGCGGCAGGAACCGAACGGCTTCAGCATGTCGGTCGCGCAGAGCTTGGGAATGTCGACGCCCGACTCGCGCGCCGCGCGCAGGATGCTGGAGCCCGCTTTGACGTTTGTTGGCAGCCCATCAATCTCGACCTTCACGGTCTCCGCGGTGCTGCTCGCCGGAGTGCCAAGGTCAACTTGTCTCGTTTTGTTCATTGATTATCTCCGGACGCTGCGAAGTCTTCGGCGAAGTGCTTCAGTACGCTCCTGACGGGGTAGGGTGTCATGCCTCCCATTGCACACAACGATGCTGCTTCCATCGTGTCACACAGTTCGACCAGCAGATCATAGTTTTCTTCGCGATTTTCGCCCGCAATCATGCGGTCGATCACCTCGACGCCGCGCGTGGAGCCTATTCTACAGGGTGTGCACTTGCCGCAGGACTCGAGCGCGCAAAACTCCATCGCGAAACGGGCTTGCTGTGCCATGTTGGCCGTGTCATCGAACACGACAATGCCGCCGTGGCCAATCATTGCGCCAATTTCGATAAATGCCTCGTAATCCAGTGTTATGTCGAGTTGCTCGGCGGACAGGTAAGCACCCAGCGGTCCGCCCACCTGCACGGCTTTCACGGGCCGGCCACTTGCTGTGCCGCCGCCCCAGTCGTCGATCAGCTCTCGTAGCGTGATGCCGAAGGATTTCTCAACCAGGCCGCCGCGTTTGATATTGCCGGCGAGCTGGAACGCGAGCGTTCCCTTCGAGCGATTGGCGCCCATCTCCGAGTAACGCTCGCTTCCGAGGTTCACGATGTTTGGAACCGAGCCAAGCGTGACAACGTTATTAACGACAGTTGGTTTGCCGAACAGACCTTCGTGCGCAGGTAGTGGTGGCTTGTAACGAACGATGCCTTTCTTGCCTTCGAGACTCTCGAGCATCGCAGTCTCTTCACCGCAAACGTACGAACCCGCGCCCAGGTGCAGCTCGATGTCAAAATCGAAACCACTGCCCTGGATATTTGCTCCGAGCCAACCCCCTTCACGGGCGATATCGAGCGCGCGTGAGAGAATCGTATAGGTCAACGGGTACTCCGAGCGCAAGTAGATATAACCTTTGCTTGCGCCGACCGCGAATCCTGCGATGGCCATGCTTTCGATCAGGCCCAGTGGATCACCCTCCATCAGCATTCGGTCGGAGAACGTGCCGCTGTCACCCTCGTCCGCGTTACATGCGATGTACTTTTGATCCGCTTCAGTTTCGGCGACCGTGCGCCACTTGACGCCGGTCGGGAAGCCGGCGCCGCCGCGGCCGCGCAACCCGGATTCGGTTACCGCATCAACAACCGCGCTCGCACCATCGACAAATGCTTTCTCGAGGGCCTTGAATCCCTGGTGCACACGAAAGTCCTCGAGCGAGAGCGGGTCGGTGAGTCCGCAACGCCAGAAGGTCCAGCGGTCCTGGTCGATGAGATAGGGGACTTCGTTAATCGGGCCGAGACGACACGCGTGCTCGCCACCGTCAACAAGGCCCGCCGCAAACAAACCCGGCACATCCGATGCCGAAACGTTGCCATAAGCGATGCGCGTTCCGTCAACCTCAACTTCGACCAGGGGCTCCAGCCACGTCGCACCCCAGGAACCGTTGCGGATCAGCTCGATGCGCGCGCCCGTTCGCTTGGCCTGGCGCGCAATCTCGATTGCAACCTCGTCCGCGCCCACGGAAACGGCTGATGTTTCGCGCGGCACATAGATTTTGGTCACCGACATCAGCGGGCTTCCTTCATCGCGTCGACAAGCTCGTTCAAGTGATCCGGTGTTACGCGTCCATGTGTCTTGCCGTCAATCATCACCGCGGGCGCGCAGGCACAGTTGCCAAGGCAGTAAACGGGTTCGAGCGTGATGTCGTTGTACGTGCCGTGCAAATCGGTGCGCAGCGATTCGCGGGCGTGATCCGTTAGAGCACGACTGCCCATCGCCTGGCAGGCTTCCGCCTGGCATATTTTTACAATGTGCTCGCCCGGCGGTTCGGTCCGAAAATCGTGGTAGTAGTTGACCACGCCGTAAACGTCGGCGCGCGAGAGATTCAGCTCGGAGGCAAGCTGCCGGATGATGTCTTCCGGTATCCAACCATGACGCATGACGATTGCCTGCAATATCTGCACGAGCATCTCGGGTTTTGCGCCGAACTGCCGGACGAGTTCACTCGTCGTTTCTTTCTTGATGGGTTCTCGTGCCATCAGAGTATTCGTTCCTTAGAGGAGTAGATGTTGAAAGTGTCCCCACGCAGAAAACCAACCAGCGTTATATTGAACTCCCGCGCGAGGTTCACTGCAAGGCTGGACGGCGCGCTGATGGCGGCAAGCAGCGGCATGCCTGCCATCACGGTCTTCTGCATGAGCTCGAAGCTGGCTCTGCCAGAAACCAACAGGCCGAGATCGTTTGCCGGCAGCATGTCTCTCGATAGTAGCGTTCCCACGACCTTATCGACAGCATTATGGCGACCGACGTCCTCGTGGATAACCACGAGTTCACCTGTGGTACCGAACGCGGCGGCGGCGTGCAGTCCGCCGGTCTCATCGAATATTCTCTGCGCGGCGCGCAGCTTGTCAGGAAGGGCGGTCAGTATTTTCCGGTCGAATCGTGTGTTGTCGGACGCCGGTTCCTTTGCCCCCAAAACCCGCAACGCATCGATCGACGTCTTGCCGCAGACACCGCAGCTGGAGGTGGTATAGAAATGTCGCTTCAGTCGGTCAAGATCAACGTCCACTCCGGACTCCAGCTCAACACGCACGACGTTGGTGTTACCGCTGTCCGGAGCCGGTGGCCCACAGGGCTTGACGAATGCGATATCGGCGGCGTCCCGGACGATGGACTCGGTAAACAAGAAGCCGGTGGCGAGCTCGGCGTCATTACCGGGCGTGCGCATCGTAATGGAGATGCTGCTTTCCGTGCGGCCATCGGGCGTTTCGTAGCCGAGGCGAATCTCCAGTGGCTCTTCCACCGCAACCTGGTCTTGTCGCGATTGCCGCGACTGGGCGCGGATTTCGCTGATCGTGATTGGCAGACTGTTGCTCATCATTCGGCACCGCCGTGGCGCTCTCGGAAGAGCAGTATATCGTAGCGCTGCGGCCTACAGGACTTAATGAGAATGGTTCTCAAAACTCCATCAAAATCATGCGCCTATCCCGTTTTGCCGCCGTTCAGGTTGGTGCTTTAGAATGCGCGCGGAAATACCCGTTCGGTGTAGACTTAACCCCGCCGGAAGCGCCGGCGCAAAACCGCAGTTTAAGGAGATTCCTTTGAGCAAGATCGCACGTCGTAAGTTTATTCAGCTGTCAGCTGCCGCCGCCGCTGGTTGCTTCGTTCAGGCCGGTCGCGAGGTCCGCGCAGACGATTTGCCGCACCTGTCGCCCGACGATCCCATGGCGACGGCCATGAAATACACGCACGATGCATCGTCCGTTGATCCTGCCACTCGCAATAACCCAGCGGCTGAGCAGAATTGCGCCAACTGCGCCCTGGTGCAGGGCAATGACGGCGACGAATGGCGCCCGTGCCAGATATTTCCGGGCAAAGCCGTTGCGGCTGCAGGCTGGTGTTCCGTTTGGTCCCCCAAAGCCTGATAGTTCTCTCAAATAGCCGAAAAGAAGACGCCGGCTTTCGAGCCGGCGTTTTCATTTGTACAATGCGCAAATCCGGGCAGCGTGTTTGCCAACGAACTCTGATGGAGAATGACCTTGTTTGAAACACTGCAACCCGCGAAAGCCGACGCCATCCTGGGCCTGATTACCGAGCATGAGAACGACCCCCGCTCGCAGAAAGTCGATCTCGGTGTCGGTGTGTTTCGCACCGCGGAGGGCGAAACGCCGGTGCTTGACGTCGTCAAGATAGCGGAGCAACGCCTGGTAGATACGCAGGCCAGCAAGGCATATATCGGAACGGCTGGAGATCCTTCGTTTAATGCGGCCATGCAGGACCTCGCGTTTGCGAATTCCGTTGATGCCGATCGCCTGATGACCATACAAGCGCCGGGTGGCTCTGGTTCTCTGCGCGTCGCGGCCAGCCTGATTCTGCGGGCGCGACCGGATGCGGTCGTCTGGGCCAGTGACCCCACCTGGGCGAATCACGTTCCGCTGCTCGGTGGTGCGGGCCTGACGCTCAAGTCATACCCTTATTACGATACCAAGAGACACGTTATCAATATCGATCAGATGCTGGATGCCTTGAGCCGTGTGCCGGCCGGCGACCTCGTTCTGCTGCACGCCTGCTGTCACAACCCGTCGGGACTGGATCCGTCTGAAGACGAATGGCGAGCTATTGCTGATGTGCTCGTCGAACGCGAGCTCGTGCCATTTATCGACATGGCCTACCAGGGTTTCGCAACCAGCCTCGCGGCAGATGCCTTTGCGGTGAGGCACATGGCCAGTCGCGTTCCCGAAATGATAGTGGCGAACTCCTGTTCCAAGAACTTCGGCCTGTACCGTGACCGGGTTGGCACCTTGTCGATTCTCGCGGCGGACCCGGTGTCGAGAGATACGGTCTACAGTCAGGTCAACAATGTGGTCAGGACCATCTATTCCGTGCCGCCAGATCACGGTGCGGTAGTCGTCAGTCTGATTCTCAATGACGCGGAGCTAATGGCAGCATGGCGTCTCGAGCTCGCGGCGATGCGGGCTCGCTTGCGCGAAATGCGGGTCTTACTTAATGATGCGCTTATCGCCCGCGCACCAGACCACGATTTTTCGCACCTCGTGCGAGCAACGGGCATGTTTTGTTTCCTGGGCGTGAGCGCGGAGCAGGTTGCGCGTCTGAAAAAAGAATTCGGCGTCTATATGGTGGACTCGAGCCGCATCAATATCGCCGGCATCACGGCGAGCAACGTGAACTACCTGGCGGACTCGATCGCGGCCGTGCTTTAGTCGGTCTTTGGTGACCAAATCAACCGGCTTCCGGCGCCGATGTTGTAACGCCTTGTGACACCGGCGTTGAGTTCCAGAACATAAGTGACCGGCTCGCTGGAACTTAGCGAACGCAGTGACTGAGGCTCGGTATCTCGAATTACCGATGAAACCGTGCCATCACTTCGAGCGAATACGATATCCAACGGGATGTAAGTGTTTTTCATCCACATCGAGTGAGTGTCTTCATCCTCGTAGACGAACAACATGCCCGTTCGCTCAGGCAGGTCCCGCACGAACATGAGTCCCCGTCGTTGTTGCTCTGGGTTCGTTGCAAGGTAAATATCAAAATCTCGGCGGGATCCGTCATTCGCGACGATGACGAGCGCATCGCGCTCGAACATGGCATCGAGGCCTGCGACTTTCGGCGTTCTCGCCTCGGGTTGCGGGCTGCAGCCAGACACCAGTATCGTAACGGCCGCGAGCATTAACAGTGTTTGCCTGGTCATTTCGCGTTCCAATCAACGATTCCCCGGAACGCCATCTCGGGAATCGAGATGGCTGCGTCGCCATTAATCTCGCCCAGCGGTGCGACACAGTAAAGCATGCCGCTGATATCGTAGGTGTCGCCGCCGTCTTCGATGAGCTCCTGGGTGACAATGTCTGACCAGCACGACCCAAGGGTGGGCGTTGTGAAAAAGCGACCGCTGCCCTCGACGGTGAGTGTAACGACCGTTGGTGTTTCCGCAGCGGTTGCTCCTCGCTGCAGTTCCGGTAACGCCAGAATAATCGAAAGCTTGTTATCGGCGGCGTTGCCGGTGAAGCGCAGTCGAACACCTTTTCCCTCCGGACGCAGCATGCTCTCGCAGTGAAGCTCCGCCGCGGACCACTTGATCTGCCTTGCGATGCTGCCGTAAAGCTCCGTCGTGAGGCGAGCGTTATCCCCACAGTTTGAATCCGCCACGACCTTGGGTTCTAGCTGTTCAGCCGGAGTGTCGGGCGCTTCCTGGCAGGCACCGAGCAGCACGAGCAGGCACAGGCCCGGCGCCCTCAGATGACCCATCGGATGCGGTTTTTTTCTGGTTGAATGCAATGTATTGGCTTATGGATGGTCCGAAAAGGGGTTAATAGTACTGAAGTGGGCGCAATTATGAGTAAAAAAGCCCGCGACCGGTTGGCCTTGCAATACATCCTATAGGTACTCCGTCTGCGTGATATTTGTGGACTGAGCGAATTGTGAAGCAGGTGGCCGCCAGGCGCGCCCTGCCGGCAATGGCGGGCCCTTGCCAAGAGGCGCAACACCGCGGATGCCTGCTTCACGGCTCGCCCGATGAGAGCTGCCTGGATGATTCAATGCGGTGTTGCAGCCCTTGAAAAGGACTCGTCATTTCCTGCAGACTGCGCCTTGCCTTGAATCATCCAGGCAGCTCTCAATCCATAAATATCACGCAGACGGAGTACCAAAATGGCACGCCGCCATATTCATCGGAGTAGTCAATGACTGTCGCAGAACAGTTTCAGAAGCTTGAGGCACATGCGAGTGGGCTGATCATCGGTCAGGCCCACCTGATCAACCGGATGTTGATCGCGCTACTGTGCGACGGCCACCTGCTGGTGGAGGGAGCGCCGGGCCTTGCCAAAACCCGCGCGATCAAGGTGCTCGCCGAAAGCATCGAGGGCGATTTTCACCGCCTTCAATTTACGCCGGACCTGTTGCCGGCCGACCTGACCGGTACTGACATCTATCGCCCGCAGGAAGGCACATTCGAGTTTCGCAAGGGCCCGTTGTTCCACAACCTGATTCTTGCGGACGAGATCAATCGAGCGCCGGCCAAAGTGCAGTCGGCGTTGCTCGAAGCGATGGAAGAACGGCAGATCTCCGTCGGGGACAAAAGCTACCCGCTTGAAGACCTGTTCATGGTGATGGCGACACAAAACCCGATCGAGCAGGAGGGCACCTATCCATTACCCGAAGCGCAGCTTGATCGTTTCCTGCTGCACGTAAAAGTCGGTTACCCGAGTGTTGCCGATGAACGGCGCATTCTCGTTTTGAATCGAGATGAAGCCAAGCGAGGCCAGCGGGATGCCTTCCAGCCACCAGAGCTGCTGGCGCTGGAGTCGGTCATGCAGGCGCGCCAGGAAATCCTGAACCTGCATCTGGCCCCCGAGTTGGAGGAGTACATCGTCAATGTCGTGGTCGCGACCCGAAATCCAGGTGCCGTTGACTCGGCGCTCGACGGCCAGGTGCTGTACGGTGCGAGCCCGCGCGCCAGCATGGGCATTGATCGTGCAGCACGCGCGCACGCCTGGCTCGCCGGCCGGGATTTTGTTGGCCCGGAAGACATTCAGGACGTTGCGCCGGATGTACTGCGCCACCGCCTGGTCTTGAGTTTTGAGGCCGAAGCTGACGGCGTCGATTCGGATTCCGTCATTAAGGGTGTGCTGGATGGCGTCGGAGTGCCCTAGTGCCCGGTCTGCACCACATTGCTGAAGACGCCTCGCCGGTTAGTATCACCCAGGCGGGTCTGATTCGACTCAACGGCCCGGCGCGGGCTATCGCGCTCGATGTATTGCGCGTCAACTCACTGCAAACCGGCGCTTACGTGTCGCATTTTCGGGGCCGCGGCATGGAGTTCGATGAGTCGCGCCCCTATCAGCCCGGAGACGATCCCCGCAGCATAGACTGGCGCGTAACCGCACGCAGTACGACGGCGTATACGAAATTGTTCCGTGAGGAGCGCGAGCGGCCCGTGCTGGTTGTTGTTGATCTTCGCTCCACCATGCATTTCGCAACCCAGGGGTGCTTCAAATCAGTTAACGCGAGTCGCGCCGCCGCGTTGCTGGCATGGGCCGCTCATCACCGCGGCGACCGGCTGGGCGGCATTGTTTTCGGCGACACAACGCACCGCGAGCTCAAGCCAAGGCTGGGTCGGCGAGCGGCGCTGCGGTTCGTGCATGAACTCGTTGGTCATCGCGACTGGCAGCAGCGTGACACGCCGGCGGCGAACGGCACGGAGGCGCTGACACAAGCAATGTCCTCGCTGCGACGCGTCGCGCGGCCCGGCAGTCTCGTGGTCGTGATTAGCGATTTCATGGGTTTCTCACGCGCAGCACAGTCGTATCTCTCGAGCGTGGCGCGCCACAACGAAGTACTCGCGGTGTTTATGAATGATCCGCTGGAGCGAGAGTTGCCGCCGCCGGGTCGATACCGCCTCGTGTCGCCTGAAGACGAACTGGCGATCGATACCTACGCGACGGGAGCGCGTCGCGACTATCACAACGCGTTTGAAAAGCGGACGCATGAGCTGGAGGCATTTTGCCAGCGCTATGGTGTTCACCTGATGCCCATGTCCACCGACGACGATCCTGTCAGCACTCTGCAAAAGGCCCTGGGGCGGAGGTCACGCTAGTTATGGATGAGCAATTGCCTTTGCGAGACCTGCACCTGCCCGATCCGATCGGCTGGTGGCCGTTGGCGCCCGGCTGGTGGTTCATCTTGCTTTTGGTGGCGACCGCGCTCGGCTACCTGACCTGGCGCACCTACCAACGATGGCGGCACAACGCACCGCGTCGTTTCGCGCTGCGGCAGCTGGCGCGTTACGAGGCCGAGTACCTCGAGCATCGCAACCCGGTGGTGCTTGGAAAGCAGCTGTCGGAGTTGTTGCGCCGCGGCATGTTGGCTTACGCGCCACGGGATGAAGTAGCCGGGCTAACGGGCGATTCCTGGCTGCAATGGCTCGATAGCGGCATGCCGTTGCCGTACTTCTATACCGAAGGCGGCAAAAGCCTGCTGGAGCTTCCCTACCGGGATCCGGCGGGAGACTTTTCCGATGTCGATATCAACGCGTTGCTGTCGGCGGTGCGACTCCGCTTCAACACGCCACTGGGAGTGTCGGTCTGATGTGGTCGTTAGCCTGGCCCTGGGTGCTTCTGGCTCTGCCGCTGCCCATGATTGCGCGTGTGCTGCTGCCGAAAGCGCGCGGCCTGTCGCAGGCCGGACTGCGGGTGCCCACACTCAGTAACTTCGAAACGCTTCGAGACCGCTCGGATGCGGAGCAGCTTCTCAACTGGCGGTTCTGGGTGGCCGTTATCGCCTGGTTACTGCTGGTACTGGCCGCGGCGCGACCCGAGCGTATCGGCGACGAGCTTGAAGTGCCGGTCTCGGGACGCAACCTGATGCTCGCCGTCGACTTGTCAGGCAGCATGGACCAGAAGGACTTCGAGCTCGGCAGTCGCCGGGTTGATCGTCTTACTGCCACGAAAGCCGTGGCGAGCGATTTTATTTCGCGGCGCGAGGGAGACCGCATCGGTCTCATCCTGTTCGGCGAGCGTGCTTACCTGCAGGTACCGCTGACCCTGGATAGAGACACCGTCAATATCTTGCTGATGGAGGCCTTTATAGGACTGGCGGGAGAAAAGACTGCTATCGGCGACGCGATCACATTGGCAGTGCGTCGCGTGCATGAGCAGCCGGAAGAGGCGGGCGACCAGGTACTCGTCTTGCTTACGGACGGCGCGAACACGGCTGGCGAAGTCGATCCGATCAAGGCTGCCGAACTGGCGCAGCAAGTCGGTTTGCGCATTTATACAATCGGTATCGGCGCAGAGCAGCTTGAAGTTTCTTCACTGATCGGCGGCAGACGCCGAATTAACCCGTCCGCCGACCTCGACGAGGCGACTTTGACTCAGATTGCCGACCTGACCGGCGGCCGGTACTTCCGGGCGACGGATACGGCCAGTCTCCAGGACATCTATCGCCTCGTCGACGAGCTCGAACCTGTCGAGGAGCCGGAGTCCGGTTTTCGGCCGGTGAAATCGCTTTTCTATTGGCCACTCGGCGGGGCTTTCGTCCTGGTCTTGATCCTGTGTGCGATCAGTCTGTTGCAGCGACTCACGCGCAGACGAGCAGCTGAGGTTCGTGTCAATGCCGGCTGACTTCCATTGGTTGCGCCCCGAATGGTTGCTGGCCGTGCCGCTGGTCGTGCTGCTTGCCGTTGCACTCGGCCGAGGCCGCCTCGGATCGGGCAATTGGCGAAACGTGATCGATCCGGCGTTGATGCCCTATGTGTTATCGCGGGCGCCCGGACGCGGTGTGGACTATCGATGGTGGTTGCTGGGGATTGGCGGTGTACTCGCCGCCGTGGCGCTGGCGGGGCCTGCCTGGCAGCGCATCGAGCAACCGGTCTATCGCGCCGAACAGGCACTGGTCGTCGCGCTCGACCTGTCACGATCAATGGATGCACAGGATCTTGCACCAAGCCGCCTGGCACGCGCGCGCCTGAAGATCCTCGACATGCTCGAACGGCGCAAGAGCGGCCAGACGGCGCTGCTGGTTTATTCGGCCAACGCGTTTACGGTTACGCCGCTCACCACCGATACGGATACAGTTGCCGCGCTGGTCAACAGTCTCAGCACCGACATCATGCCGAGCCGAGGCAGTTATCCGGAAGTTGGCATTCGCAAAGGCGGGCAGCTCCTGGAGCAGGCCGGTGTCGCTTTTGGCGAGGTGCTCTTGATAACGGACGGCGGTTCGTCGGCCGCTGCCGAGAAGGCGGCGCGCGAACTGAAGTCGGCGGGTTACTCGCTTTCGGTACTTGCCGTCGGCACTCGAGATGGTGCCCCGATTCCGCGCGCGTCAGGCGGCTTTGTAACGGACAATCGTGGCCAGATTGCGGTGCCGCGACTGGAAGAGACCTCCCTGCGTGGCCTGTCGGTGGCAGGCGGTGGTCGCTTCGCCGTGTTGTCAACGGACGATCGCGACCTGGATATCCTCCTGTCGGGCGAAATGACAACGGCTGCGTCTTCGGATGAGTCGCTGGCCACCGACCAGTGGCGAGAGGAGGGCCCCTGGATTTTATTGCTGTTGCTGCCGCTGGCGGCGCTCGCGTTTCGACGCGGCTGGGTCGTAGTACTGCTGGTCTTCGTACTGCCGCTGCCGAAGCCGGCCGAGGCATCTCTGTGGGACGACCTCTGGCAAAACAAGAATCAGCAGGCACTAAAGCAGCTTGAGGCCGGTAGCGCGGACGATGCCGTAGCGCTTTTCGAAGACACGGAGTGGCGCGCCGTCGCACGTTATCGCGCCAGGGACTTTGCGGGAAGCGCGGCGGAGTTCGCGGAGCGTGGCGACGCTCGCAATCTTTACAATCTCGGTAACGCGTTGGCGTTTCAGGGTGAGTTTGAGTCCGCCATTGATGCCTACGAGCAGGTTCTGGAAATGGAACCCGATAACGAGGATGCCGCCTATAACCTCGAACTCGTAAAGAGTATGAAGGACCAGCAGCAACAACAGCAGCAGGACGGCCAGGGCGACGATCAGCAGTCGACTGAAGATCCGAGTGGCGAAGGTGAACAGTCCGACTCGGAAAGTCAGTCAGACGAGGAAGGTGCCGAGAACTCATCTGAACAAGAGAATGAATCCGAAGAAGGCGACTCATCGCAACGCGGCGATGAGGAAATGAGCGAAGAGGATCTTGAAGCGTTGCAGCAGGAATTGCAGCGCGCTGCCGAGGAGGCTCAACAGGGCGAACAGCCGCAGCAAATGTCGGAAGCAGAACTTGCAGAGCTCCGTCAGCAACAAGAACAAGAGCAGGCGATGGAGCAATGGTTGCGGCGCATACCCGATGATCCCGGTGGGCTGCTGCGCCGAAAATTTCGACACCAGTATCAGCGCTCCGGTAAGGACCAGGACGGTAACGATGTCTGGCCAGATGATGAGGTACAACCTTGGTAACGCGAATGAATAGCATGCTTCGAGACCTGGTTCTGATCACATGCGTCTGCGTTGCGACGATGTCTGCCGCATCGGCAGCCGTGCGCGCACAGGTTGATCGGCCATCGGTGGACCTGAACGAGTCATTCATGCTTGAGGTCATTGTTGATACGAATACCGACCTCGAACCCGACCTGACGGTATTGGAGGAGGACTTCTACGTTGGCCAGGTCAGTCAACTCAGTAACACGTCGATTTACAATGGTGAGATCCGACGCAGTCGTACCTGGACAATTGCGCTGATGCCCAAGAGCACTGGTACGCAGGAAATCCCACCGATTAGTATCGGCAACGAGCAAAGCGCGCCGGTCAGGATCATTGTCAACGAGCCGTCGAACGCGCCACCCGGCGAAGCGGATGTGTTCGTTACGAGCGAGATCGATTCGGCGGAAACCTACGTGCAGGCGCAAATTCTGTATCGAATCAAAGTGTATCGTGCCGTCGCCACCCGGCAGCCCGCGTTGCGTGAGCCGACGATAAGCGGTGCCGAGGTGCTTGTTGAACTGGCGGGTGATGAACGTAGCTATGAATCGATATTGAACGGGAAGGCCTACAACGTGGTGGAGCGCGTCATCGCGATCTACCCACAGGAGAGTGGTGAAATATCCATATCGCCGGCGCGCTTTGAGGCGCGCGTATTGCGAGGCGGGCGCATCACCGGCCGTAAAGTATTCGAGTCCGATTCGCACACGGTAAAGGTGCTGCCGATTCCGGCGCTGCCTGATGATTTTCCGAATGCGGCGTGGTTGCCGGCACGCGACGTTCAGCTCAGCGAAGAGTGGTCACGTGATCCCGATCGTATCAATGCGGGCGAGCCTGTCACCCGGCGTGTGACCATCAGCGCGCTTGGACAAATCGAAACACAAATTCCCGCGATAGAGCCACCGGAAATTGACGGTTTGAATATCTATGACGATAAGCCGGAACTCAGTCGTCGTATTGAAGCGGGCGGTATTCGCGGTGTTCGCAAAGATCAGTATGCAATGATCGGGGTCAATGGGGGAGCCATCGAACTGCCCGAGCTCAAGGTACCTTGGTGGAATATCGATGCCGGCGAGTGGCGCATTGCAACGTTGCCAGCGCGGACAATCACCGTAAAGGCTGCCGAAGAGCCAGTCTTTGTCCAGCCGGTCACCGCTACGACGCCGGAGGTTGATGTGACAGAAGCCGTGGATTTCAAACTCATGCCGGCTGGTTTCTGGGAACGAGTAAGTCAGCTTCTGGCCGCAGCGTGGCTACTAACGATCTTCGCCTGGTGGTGGTCATCCCGTGACCGAAAGCGCGAACCGCGTGCGCCGGAGCCGCCGCCGATCTATAAACAGCAGGCGAAGTTAGTAAAAGCGGCTCGCAAAGCGGCATTGGCCGGGAATGATGCAGCGCTGCGTGTCGCAATGCTCGAATGGGGCCGATTGCAGTGGCCCGATAATGCGCCACGGAGCGTCGGTGCGTTGGCCGAGCGTGTGTCGTCACCACTCGCGGACGAACTAAACAGGTTGTCCAGGGCGAGCTATGGCCGCGGCGCCAGCGACTGGGACGGCGCGGCGCTGGCGAAAGCGCTCAGGTCAATCGTGGTCTTGCGTGAGCATGCCGAGGCCGGCCACCGTGAAGCATTGCCGCCGCTAATGCCGCCTGCAGTCTGAACGGGTTACTATGACTCGAACGTTTGAATACGTGACAGACGTGCGGGATGCCGACGCCGGTGAAATGAACTACGAGCTTAGGAGCGGCGGTCTTCTTCAGATGCCCATACATCGGAGTTTATTGATTGCATAGTTGGATTTCGCTTCGCCACTACACGGGTCTTGTTCAGTTTACGGCCCATCGCGCAAATCGGTTGGACCTTTTTCCGCTGTGGCTGCGGCAGATTCTTTTGCCTGCTCAAGCTGTCGCTTAAACGCGGTGACGCCAACCTGCGTCGCTTTTTCCAATAATTTCGCGCGAGCTGCCTCTGATGAGTTATTGGCAACCAGTTTGGCATCGACAAACAGTTGGTGGTGGGAGTTAAGAAGGAACGAAAACGCGTTTTCTCCATTGCGGTCCAGGACATAACATTCGATGCCAAAAACGGCCTGATTGTTGACGGGGAAGAGGAATTCCATAAAAAGGTGGTACTCGGCGTCGAACTGGTGGTCCGTTAGCAAGTATGCGATTCGCCACATGTCGTTCTGAAACAGATCCCATTGAGGTACCTGCGGCAATGCTCCCAGATCGATACGGTAGGGTGCGGCTACGGCCGTTGCAATATTCTCCGCATTGAGAAACGCGATAATCTGACTCTGTGATGCGAAAGAATGCGCTGTTCGATTGGCACGGCGAACGAGCGACGGGTAGACCGCTATCGTGGTCGTGTCCAGAGCCTCGAGAAACGCGGGCGTATTTTGGCTATACGGTCGAAAACCAGGATCGGGTGTCTTGATCTCGGATTCGTGGGCTGAAACAGGCAGCGATAAAGCCACGGCGAAGACGAACGCCAAGAGCTGGGATACACGGAAACGTCGAACGGCCGAAAATCCTTTCATCACGCACCTCCTGCCCGGATTCGTTTTAAAAAAACGAGCGAGCCAGATCTTACGGTTTGTATATGGGGGCAACCTGCGTGCGCATCGATAAGCACTTGTACATACCGGCGGGACACCGGTTGACGGCCAGGAAAAACTTTCGGTGATAACAATAGAGAGTCCCCGGCACGGAGTGCCAGGGACAGGGATCAGTCGACCGCTAAACGGACCTTTACTTCAAAACGAAGATATTGTGCTTTTCACACACGTCGTGAAGCTGCCTGGGCCACACGGTGGTGCTCACCTCGCCGAGATGCGCCTTCCTTAGAAGCAGCATTTGGGTTCTTGATTGGCCAATGCCGCCGCCGATCGATAGCGGGATCTCGTTGTTTAGGATCATCTGATGATACGGCTGAGAAAGCTCATCTTCCCGGTCGGCAATCTTCATCTGCTCAACGAGTGTTTCCGGTGTGACCCGGATGCCCATTGATGTCAGCTCGTGCCTTCGCTTGGTCAGGTGGTTGTAGACCAGGATGTCACCGTTCAGGCCGTGCATCAGTTTTCCGTCTTTCTCGATGGTGGGGGTGACCCAGTCGTCGTAGTCGGCAGCTCTCATCTCGTGGGGGTAGCCATCATCCAGAACCCAGCCGATGCCATAGATGAACACGGCGCCGTACTCCTCGATGATTTTTGTTTCGCGTTCCTTTCTTGGCAGGTCCGGATACTTCGCGAGGATCTCCTCGGCGTGGATGAAATGCAGTTCTTCCGGGAGCGGCGGGAACCTCGAGTCCTGGAGTTCGGGATACTTGTCCATGACCATCTTCTCGGCGCCGGTGATGACCTTCCATATTTTCCTGACGACCTCGGTAAGGTAGTCGAGTGACCTGTGCTCTGCCGTGATTACCTGTTCCCAGTCCCACTGATCTACGTAAGCGCTGTGGTCGTGATCAAGAAAGTAGTCTTTCCTGACCGCGCGC
The DNA here is from genome assembly GCA_963760325.1 of uncultured Gammaproteobacteria bacterium. Taxonomy (GTDB): domain Bacteria; phylum Pseudomonadota; class Gammaproteobacteria; order Steroidobacterales; family Woeseiaceae; genus UBA1847. The sequence continues at coordinate 21,345 of CAVXCW010000023.1, forward strand.
ATGTCGGTGTTGACACCTTCGCCGACATCGCACTCAAATTGCTTGAGCGCCCAGCGTTTCCACTTGGTGGCCGCCTGCACGATAGAGGCGTGTATGGGTTCGTCTATGCCAAGACCGCAATGAAACTCAACCGGCGTCCTTGAGCCGTCCCGATCAAGCATATCGTTCATGCCGGAAGCTACCTCGACAATCAAAGGTACCTGCACGAGCATGAGGTTCAGTTCCCGGGCGAGCCCCTTCTCGATGTATTCCTTCACATCGTAAATAGCCTTCTGCGTCTGTTTTCTGCCAAGCAGTGACTTCGTAATCCTTGGGCAGGATCTCATCGACTTTTTCGTAGGTACTTATGCCCGGTCCGGCCAGGTCCGCCTTCTTATCTGACATCGTTTTGCCTCCAAAACACCGCTGGATTCTTTGCTCGAATCCGAAACGCCTATTAAAAGCTTCGCAGACGGCTACGGCCATCGTGGAAAGTATCACCCCCTCCCTGTAGCATAGCCTGACTCGAAAACTCATCGGCAATAAACGCTATGCCGTATTCTGGACCCAGCAAAACGCCCGGAGATATTAGTCTCGAGGCGCGCAATCGCAGCTTCAGCCTGCATGAACCCCTTGCCGGCGACTGGCATGGCGGCCATGCGTTCCAAACAGCGTTCTTTAACGCGCTTTCGCTTTCGTTCCCGACTGGTGAGAAGTTTTTCGTCGATAGCGTGAAACATTACCTGCCGCGCATCGACGATCCAAAGCTCAAGAGCGAAGCCGCTGTTTTCGTGCAACAAGAGTACGTTCATCGACGTGAGCACCAGCGGTATAACGAGGTGATGGCTGAGGTCCGGGGTTTCGACCTAAAGAAACTCGAAGCTCTTTATATTCGTGAAATCGAGCAAGCGAACAAGCAGCCGCCGATTGCGCGGCTGGCGGCAACCGTCGTACTCGAACACATTACGGCAATATTCGCCGCGGGCTCGATGCGCAATTCGCGCTGGATGGACGGCGCTCACCCCGTGATGGCGGATCTCTGGCAGTGGCACGCGATCGAGGAAACCGAGCACAAATCGGTGGCATACGATGTGTTTCTGGCCATCGGCGGGGATCGAAAATTGCTGCGCCAGGTAATGCGCATCGTGCGTATCCGCTTCCCGTTCAATGTGTTCCGGTCAATTGTCCAGATGCGCAGGATGGAGGGCCAGCCGGTTTTCTCGCTATCATTCTGGCGTGAGGGTTATGCGTTCCTGTTCGGCCGAAACGGCGTCATACGAGAAGTTGCCGACGATTTTCGACTGTTCTTCCGGGATGATTTCCATCCCTGGTTGATCGACAACCGCGAATTACTGCGGCAGACCATCGCAACGCAGGGCTGAGTGCATGTAAGAGGGGGCGAACCCACGTTGTCCTCGTAATTCGACAGTCTTGCCTGCAATGTCGCAGGTGCGGAATTCAGATTCCCGGAGCTGCCCGCAGGGCCTGCAGAGCAACTCAATAAACAGCCATTAGCGTCAATTGCGGAATCCGTTACACTGCGGCCCAGTCATAACCGGTACATTCATGAATATTCTCGATTGGCTCGACTACGAATTGCTTGGTAATCCACTGCGTGAGTGGACCGTCAGTGCCGCGATCCTGATCACCTCGTTCGCGGTGCTTCTCATTGCCCGCCGCCTGTTGCGTGTGCGCCTGCAGAAACTGGCGGACGAACGCGCTCTGGTGTCTCTCAAGGTGGCGAGCCACATTGTCGGACAGTCCAAAGGTTGGTTTCTGCTGTTGATCTCGGTCTACGTGTCGTTGCGCAGCATCGATGCAAGCGACGCATTCGATAGTGCTTTCAGTAAGATCCTGGTCATCGGCATGCTCATACAGATGGGTATCTGGGCTGTTTCCGGAGTTGGACGTTTCATGTTCCTGAGACGTGAGAAGCAGCTCGAGGAAGATGCCAGTGCCGTTGCCGCCATGGACATTGTCAGTTTCTTGATTCGGATTATTGTGTGGGCGATTGTATTTCTGCTCGCGCTGGACAATCTCGGAGTCAACATCACTGCCCTTGTGGCGGGACTCGGGGTCGGCGGAATCGCGGTCGCGTTGGCAGCGCAAAATATCATCAGCGACCTGTTTGCGTCGCTATCGATCGTGCTGGACAAACCGTTTGTACTTGGCGATTTCCTGGTTATAGACGGCCTTGCAGGAAACGTTGAGATGGTCGGGCTAAAGACGACGCGTGTGCGTAGTCTGTCCGGCGAGCAGATCGTGTTTTCCAACAACGATCTGCTCCATTGCCGCATCCACAATTATGGTCGCATGTCCGAGCGACGCATAGCGTTCACAATTGGGGTCACCTACCAGACTCCGGCAGAATTGCTGGAGCAGATTCCAGGCATCATCGAGGACATCATGGCTAAGCAGGATTCCGCGCGGTTCGATAGGGCGCACTTCCAGCGATTCGGTGATTTCTCCTTGAATTTCGAGATCGTCTATTACGTGGAGTCCTCAGACTACAAGCTCTACATGAACATCCAACAGGCGGTGAATCTTGAAATCATCCGGCGATTCGCCGACGCCGGCATCCAGTTCGCCTATCCGACGCAAACGCTGTTCGTCGCTCGTGACAGTAACGCCGCCGCAGAGCGCCCTACCGCCAACTGAAAGACCAGACCAAGAGGTTTTTTTGCGATACGACACAGCTTGATTTCTATCGTGGCGCTTCTGGCTGATCGCTGAATCTTTTATCCAAGAGAACTATGCAGACCACGACCTTCCAGAACTCTTTCGGAAATACCAGGGTTACAGTACTGGACTAGTAATTTTCACTTTCGGCAACAGGGCGATTTGGTACGCGAGGCCCGACGAATCCGTCAACACATTTCAGCCGTTCCCAATTGAACCTGTGGATACGAGCGGCGCAGGCGATTCGTTCCGAGCGAGAATAGTCTATGGTTTTCTAATGGGGGTGGAATGAGAAGCAGACGATTGAGTTCGCGGCGGCGGTCGCGGCTCTCGTCTGTACGCGATTTCCCGGGGTACTGAATGCGCCGAGCCTTGATGAAGTTCTAGACTTCATGCGAAAACATCAAATGTAACGCTTCGCTTTATTGCGGTCCTGGTTTCACCAAATGGAAAAGGCAGCACAGTTCAGTGTCCGCTTGTAGCCGAATGGACTGCCCTCGGTCTGGTAGACACTTCCAAGCTATGCCGGACTGCCCTTCGGCTGCTAGAATGCTAAACGACCGCTAGTGACTGAGATTTCAAGCGCTAGCAGATACGATTTGAATTTCCAGAAAAGCCTAACTGGCTGAGCGCAGCAATACTTGTCAGGTCAATTTTTCCCGCACCAGATTATCGAGAGACAGAGCTGAGTTGGACGTACGTAGATTTTCGGCATTTTCGGATGGCAATGTTGGTGGCAATCCTGCGGGTGTTGTATTGGCCGACGAAATGCCAGAAGCGGTGCAAATGCAGCGGATCGCAGCCGATGTTGGCTATTCTGAGACCGCCTTCGCTGTGCCCTTCGGAGATCGTTGGCGTGTCCGATATTTTTCGCCGGAATTCGAGGTTCCATTCTGCGGCCACGCGACGATCGCGCTCGGAGCAGCGCTCGCGATTCAGCATGGCGACAATGTCTATGCTCTTGAGCTCAACGACGCAGCAATAACAGTTGAGGGCAGACGCCATGGTGACTCAATTTTTGCTGCGCTTCAGTCGCCGGCGACTACAAGTCAAGCTGCTAGCCAGGAGATCATTGGCGAAGCACTTGCGTTATTTGGGTACAGCCATAGCGATCTCGACCCGCGAATTACTCCAGCTCTTGCCGAGGCCGGCGCGAAGCACCTGATTCTAGGATTGAGCGAAAGAAGCAGTCTCGCCAATATGGCCTACGAATTGACTGCCGGCCGCGATTTCATGACCGGAGCCGGCCTGATCACCGTCAATCTGGTGTATGCAGAAACATCTCAATTGATTCACTCACGCAATCCGTTTGCGTCTGGCGGAGTCTATGAGGACCCGGCAACGGGTGCCGCAGCCGCAGCCTTGGCGGGCTATCTGCGCGACCTGAACTGGCCTCATGGAGGACGACTCTCCATCGTGCAGGGAGAGGATATGGGGATGCGTTCACTTCTGACGGCCGATTTCTCTAATGATCCCGGTAGCTCGGTCAGAGTGTCTGGCACGGTGAGACTTATGTGACCACGATATAGGTATCAGCAGCGCGTAGACGATTGCTTCTGGGCGGAAGCCGCCGTCCAGGTGATAAACTGCTGAGTGATCGCTACTGACCATAGCGGCCGTTGACTAATTGATGTAACTGGGTAGCATTTCTGCTTTGGAAAAACAGGTTGGGGTGGCTTGATGGCACGGGGAGAGTGCAACTGTGGGGCGGTTAGCTTCGAGATCACTACTGATCTGTCGGACGTGATTGTTTGTCACTGCTCGATTTGTCGACGAGCCACAGGCAGCAATGGAATAGCAGTCGTTGTAGTCGATAACAACGAATTTGAGTGGACGGGTGGGGAAGAACTCATCACCTCTTGGAAGAAACCTGATGCAGATTGGCAAACGTGGTTTTGTCGCAGATGTGGCTCTCCGGTTCCAGGTATCAATGACGAGTCACGGATGTTTGCTCCAGCGGGGTCAATTAAGGATGGCGGTGAAAATCTGAAGGTTACACACCACATCTGGGTTGATTCCAAAGCCACATGGGATGAGATCGGAGACTCTGGCCGTCGCCACCTTGAAGCATTCGAGAGATAGTCTGCTTCTAGCCGGAAACCGCCGGCCAGCTGATAAACTGCTGAGAGACGGCTACTAACCCAAACCGGTCGCCGACCACGCAATCTGAGACCGGCAAACAATTCGGAGAAACCGCGATGGCAATTTCGGGAGGGTGTTTCTGCGGCGCGGTAACCTACAAAGTTGATAAACGACTCAGAGATGCTCGATCCTGCCATTGCTCGCGGTGCCGCAAAGCTTTCAGCGCGCAGGCCTCCGCGTATGCAGAAGTCGAACCTGGGACGTTTCAATGGCTATCAGGTCAAGACTTGCTGACATCCTTTGAGAGTAATCAGGGGTTTGGCCTTCAGTTCTGTAGTCGTTGTGGCTCAACCCTGTGCGGTACATACGGCGGGGATGTTCATGGGATCACTTTAGGTTGCGTGAATGGGGACCCAGAAATTGAAATTGGTCACCATATCTTCGTTGGTTCCAAAGCGGCATGGGAAGTCCTTCCACAGGGCGTCACGATGTACGAAGAAGGACCACCAGTTGCGGATTAGCTAAACTCTGAATTCGTTTTCGTCTCAATAAGGAGTTTCTGGCGATGGAAAACTTCGGCCTT
>CAVXCW010000024.1:0-78623 GCA_963760325.1 uncultured Gammaproteobacteria bacterium
ATCGCTACTGAACCATAGCGGCCGTTGACTAATTGATGTAACTGGGTAGCGTTTCTGCTTTGGAAAAACAGGTTGGGGTGGCTTGATGGCACGGGGAGAGTGCAACTGTGGGGCGGTTAGCTTCGAGATCACTACTGATCCGTCGGACGTGATTGTTTGTCACTGCTCGATTTGTCGACGAGCCACAGGCAGCAATGGAATAGCAGTTGTTGTAGTCGATAACAAAGAATTTGAGTGGACGGGTGGCGAAGAACTCATCACCTCTTGGAAGAAACCTGATGCAGATTGGCAAATGTGGTTTTGTCGCAGATGTGGCTCTCCGGTTCCAGGTATCAATGACGAGTCACGGATGTTTGTTCCGGCGGGGTCAATTAAGGATGGAGGTGAAAATCTGAAGGTTACACACCACATCTGGGTTGATTCCAAAGCCGCATGGGATGAGATCGGAGACTCTGGCCGTCGCCACCTTGAAGCATTCGAGAGATAGTCTGCTTCTGGGCGGAAACCGCCGGCCAGCTGATAAACTGCGGAGAGACGGCTACTAACCCAAACCGGTCGCCGACCACGTAATCTGAGACCGGCAAACAATTCGGAGAAACCGCGATGGCAATTTCGGGAGGGTGTTTCTGCGGCGCGGTAACCTACAAAGTTGATAAACGACTCAGAGATGCTCGATCCTGCCATTGCTCGCGGTGCCGCAAAGCTTTCAGCGCGCAGGCCTCCGCGTATGCAGAAGTCGAACCTGGGACGTTTCAATGGCTATCAGGTCAAGACTTGCTGACATCCTTTGAGAGTAATCAGGGGTTTGGCCTTCAGTTCTGTAGTCGTTGTGGCTCAACCCTGTGCGGTACATACGGCGGGGATGTTCATGGGATCACTTTAGGTTGCGTGAATGGGGACCCAGAAATTGAAATTGGTCACCATATCTTCGTTGGTTCCAAAGCGGCATGGGAAGTCCTTCCACAGGGCGTCACGATGTACGAAGAAGGACCACCAGTTGCGGATTAGCTAAATTCTGAATTCGTTTTCGTCTCAATAAGGAGTTTCTGGCGATCAAAAACCTCTGCCATCTCGGTCTGGGTGAAATATCTTCTTGGTCTTTGCTTCATTAATAACACCTCCCGCTCTATAGTTAGAGCTTAGGTGTTGCAGTGACCGGTTTAAACCGCAGCCTATAGCTGCCGGATAAATTGTATGACGCTGAACAAACGCTGTTCGTAAAAGCAGACAAACTTGGTCTGGTTAGGGATTTCCGGCTATTGTTATTTGTGTATTCACTCATACCAATGTCATCTATCAGATTATTACTAAGGATGCGTTTGCATGCTATTTGGACTGTTGATGTTATTGGCGCCCGGGGCCGTCTTTGTTCTTACACTTCCGCTTTCAGGACGCCTAAGATCAGGCCTGCGCAAGGCATATCGAATCCTTGGTGGACTAGTCGTGTTTCTTGGCAGCGCTATCTCTTTCTATCTTGCGTCGTATACCGGTGATCAAGGTGGTATAGCGGCCTTTTTCTTTCAAATGGCAGTGATTGTGATTTACGCAGCGCTCTCATTATCACTCGTAATGCTAAACTGGATCCTGTGCGCCAGGGAATCCGGAAAGACGTGAAATTTAAATATCGGCCGCACGCAGCCTCGGACATTGGGGGCGGGTACATCCCAGACTTGACGGGTTCCCCACCGCCTCCCAACATTCTGCGATGGATAAGAGGCAAACCTGACCCAAGCCAGTGACGCAAAATCACGGGTCCAACACGAAATCAAGTTTGCCGTGTGATAACTCCGCTTTTGATCAACGATACATTGGCGAAGAACTAGCATTGACTAAGGCGTCAAGCTGTTATACTTCGCACAGCTTGAATGTACGTCTGATATTTATGGTCACCATTTCGAAGTTTCTTCTTCAATACCTCGTCCTGTTTTCATAAGTAATAGCAACGCTTCCAGCGATTTGGCCTTCACAAGAAGGCTCCAATTACTCTTGAATGAATAGGATTATGACTATGTCTACTACTGGAACTGTTAAATGGTTCAACGATGCCAAAGGGTTTGGCTTCATTGAGCAAGAATCTGGCCCTGACGTGTTTGCCCATTACAGCGCTATAACAGGCGATGGACACAAATCGTTGGCTGAGGGTCAAAGAGTCGAGTTCACTCTTACTCAGGGCCAGAAAGGTCCGCAGGCAGAGAACATCGTAGCCGTTTAATTAGCACGATTTGGCCGGCAATGCAGTGATTGCTGGCCAGCCACGCACTCCTTGGGAGTTGTGGCATGAAAGGGCGGGACCTGTAGGTCTGGCCCTTTTTTTGTTGACCCGGCAGTAAACTAGCCGTCTCGCCATACTCGTGCTGACAGATGCCGCAGCGTTCAATGCTCGCGACAGAGCATCTGCCGTACGTTCAAAGCCGTCATACGTCTAGACTTGTCCTGAAGGGCAGGAACTGACCTGAAGAGGGCATCTCGCGAGCCCGGCTACCTGGGTCGAATTGCGCCTGACGAAGGCTGCAACAGGTCAAGCGAGAAGTCGCTCAGAGACCTCAAAATCACATCTGCCACTGCGAACCCTGGGTCAAGCGCATCTTCCGGGGCCGGTACGGCAATGACCAGCGCGCCGGCCGCTTTTGCAGCTCGAACGCCAGATAGTGAATCCTCGAAAGCCAGGCATTGACGAGGATCTGCTCCAAGTAGCGACATCGTTGTTCGGTACACCGCAGGATCTGGTTTCCCGACGATCTCGTGCTCCGCAGAATGCAGAACGGAAAAATAGCCCCCAATTGCGAACTTCTCAACGACAGCTCGTATCAGGCGCATTGGCGATGAGGAAGCGATAGCGAGCTTCGCGCCCTGAGAGTGAAGTTCGGCGACGAGGTCTCGTGCCCCGTCCATCAGCGAGCCACGCTCGATAATCAAGCGCTGAGCGGCGCCCAGTAGTTGCTTCGTGACGACCTCACAACTTGGTTCGCTCCACGGAAACCTGGTGTGCCAGTGCCCGACTACTTCGTCAATACGCAAACCGGTAGTTTCGCGGCATAACTGTTCCGTAAGTCGGATGCCGACCGACTCGAAGATAGCAATCTCTGCCTCCCGCCAGAGTGGTTCGGAGTCAATGAGAAGACCATCCATGTCAAAAATGACTGTTCGCATAGCTGTACGGGAATGCAATTCTGAACGACTACTGTAACAGTCATAGAGTCATAGCCGGAACTTCCGGTCTTGACGGTTAGATGCGTGCCAAAACCTCGCATTTCTGATCCATCGAATGCCCGCTGTCGGGTGACAGCAGATGGTGAGGAACGACTCAGGTCCAAAGACGTCGAAATTGGAGTGTCGATTCGATTCTGGAGATCGAATGAGAGATCCAAGATGCTTCCGTTGGCGAGAGAAATTTCCATTCGGAGTCGGGCATCCAGGTAGTCACCCATAACCACCAAATATCTCTGCTATCCTCAAGTGTCCGTAACAAAGGATGCAGCCGTGTCTCCACATGATCACTTGTTGACTTCCAGACTGAAGTATTTCGTCGCGATCTTTTTTTGTCTCGCCACGCTGTTTGCTGCCGGTACCGTCGACGCACAAAAGACCGCCAAACCGGTTTTGCATGGAAAGCATTGGGTGGCCATTACCGGCAAACCCCTGGCCGCGACCGCTGGTGGCATGACGTTTACGCGTGGCGGCAACGCTGTGGATGCCGCATGCGCGATGCTTGCGGCAACATCGACGATGTGGGACACGCTGGGGTGGGGCGGCGAAACCCAGGCGCTGATCTACAATCCACACACGGGCGAAGTTCTTGGAATCAATGCGCTCGGAGTCGCACCCACCGGCGCAACGGCGGAGTTTTTCCGCGAGCGCGGCCTGTTGTATCCACCCGAATATGGTCCGCTGGCCGCCGTAACGCCGGGAACGCCGGGCGGACTAATGGTAATGCTCGCCGAATACGGAAAACTCAGCCTGGCGGAAGTGCTGGCGCCTGCCATGCAAATGGCCGAAGGCTATCCGGTTGAGAAGTCCCAGGCGGACAACATGGAGAGACGCAAAGATGTCCTGAAGCAGTGGTCTTACTCGAGGCGCGTTTTTCTGCCGCACTTGAAAGAAGATGACAGTCAGGAACGCGCCGCACCGCGTCCAGGAGAGATTTTCAGGCAACCGGACCTGCTGGCTACCCTGCAAAAACTGGTTGAGGAAGAGCACAAGGCACTCGCTGATGGCAAGAGCCGTAAAGAAGCTATCTACGCTGCCTACAATCGCTTTTATCGCGGCGACATCGCGGAGGAGCTGATTCGCGGCTCAGCGGAGTATGGCGGTTTGATGACGATGGCGGACCTCGACCGCTGGCAAGTCCATATCGAGAAACCCGTTAGCACCAATTACAAAGGCATCGACGTCTACAAACTCACGCACTGGGTGCAGGGTCCGGTGTTATTGCAGGCCCTGAATATCCTTGAGGACATCGACCTGAAGAGCATGGGCTACAACACGGCAAGGTATATCCACACTCTTTACCAAACGATGAACCTGTCTTTTGCGGATCGGGATTTCTACTACGGTGACCCTTACGTGCCTCCGGTTGAACCGATCGAGGGCCTTCTTTCGAAGAAGTATGCAAAACATCGGCGCGCGCAGATTGACTGGCAACGCAACAATCCTGAAACGAAGCCTGGCGATCCGTATCCGTTCCAGGGCGATAAGAATCCTTACCTCGATTTGCTTGAGAAATGGACACCCGTTCCGCCGACCGCCGAAGCCGAAGGTGCGGAGGGCTTCCAGCAGGCTCGCTTGATGAGCGATGACGAGAGCTTCCTCGCAGGCACAACGTCGATCCAGGCCGCTGACGCTGAAGGCTGGGTGGTTTCGATCACCCCGAGCGGCGGCTGGATTCCGGCCTTTGTCGCCGGTCGCACCGGTATCGGCATGAGCCAACGCATGCAAAGTTTCGTATTGGACGAGGCACTTAATCCTTTTAACGTGGTGCATCCGGGGCAACGACCACGGGCGACGCTCACTCCCAGCCTGGCGCTGAAAGATGGCAAGCCTTTCCTGGCATTTTCGGTTCAGGGCGGAGACACGCAGGACCAAAACCTGTTGCAGTTTTTCCTCAACATCGTGGAATTCGGCATGAACGTGCAACAGGCCGTCGAGGCACACAACATCACGAGCTACCAGATGCAAAGTTCATTCGGCGCACATAAGGCTGAACCCGGACGCATCGAGGTCAGCAGGAAAGTGCCGGAATGGGTCCACAACGAGCTGGGCAACATGGGGTATCGCGTCGAAGTCCAGGACCGCACGTACAGCCCGATCACCGCCATCTTTTTCGATACGGAAAACGAAACGATGTGGGGTGGTGCCAGTGATTATGGCGACGACTATGGCGTGGCCTGGTAGTCGCGACTTGCTCCGGCGTCTTTCGTCACATCATCAGAAGAACATCGGGTCGTAATCAGGAGTTTCCCGACCTGCTCGAGCACTATGGTGGCTCATCAGCGCAAACGGCGCTTTTCGCCATGGAGCAGTTCGTGAAAAACACAGTCGCCAATCGGGGCATCGTCACCGCTATCCTGCTTAGCGCCTCTTTGTTCGTTGGCTGCGGCGGTACGAAAGTCCTCAAAGAACCGCAGCCGCTGCAGACCACGCAGCCGCTCGCGAAAACGGCGGACCAGCGCGTTAGCGCGACACTCGACTGGGTTATCGTTCGCGAGGGACCAGGAACGTGGGCCAGGAACGCCGATTGGGATGAGTACCAGCTGCGGGTTCGCAACTTGTCCGACCAGCCGATAAAGATAACGCGGCTGATGATCGTGGACTCCCTGAACACGCCGATCGGCCCGCAGCCGGGACGCAAGAAGCTCGTCAAGGGCAGCAAAGAAACCGCTCGCCGCTACAAGAGATCCGGAGTGAAGGTCAAAGCCGGTCGTGGAGCAGGCACCATGCTGGTTGCCGGTGCCGCAGTTACCGCCGTGGGAGTTGCCTCGGCGAGCGCCATTGCTGCCACTTCCGCCCTGTCAGGTGCAGCCGCAGGGGCGGGCGGTGCCGGTGCGGCGGTCGGTGGCTTGTTGCTGCTCGGCCCGGCTCTTGCTGTCGGTGGGGTCGTTCGTGGAGTTAACAACAGTGCCGTGAACACGCAGATCGAGACTCGGCAGACCGCTTTCCCGCTGGAGGTGTCCGGGATGGAAGAGGCGACGCTTGACGTGTTCTTTCCGCTGGCACCGTCTCCCCGGTCGGTTGAACTGACGTATACAGATGAATCCGGGGACCACCTTCTTACCATCGATACGCGCTCGGCTCTCAATGGTCTGCACATTGATGCGTCCCGCGCATCAGCTGCGAGCATGGATTGAAGCAGCTCGGCCATCAGGGGCGGCAGAATGTCTGCCGCTTGCTCGATGCCTGAAGAAGTCTAGTCCGCGTAGCCGGTTAGCTCGACATATCCGCGGCCGGTGATTCTGGCGCCGCCAAGAGTGCCGCTGATATCGACCGCACCCTCCCAGTAGCGAACCGTCGTGAACAACTCCTGGTCGTCGAGTACCGGAACGACGTCAAGCACAAGTCCGAACTCCGGCAATTCAATATCCCATGCTGACGGGTAGATGCCCCCCTTAGGGCTTGTCCATTGCTGCGTTACCAACAGGGTAAATTCGTCCCGGTCCAGGTGGCGCGATTTGCCTTCGGCCGAGGTCCAGGTGCCGCCGCTGTAAGCATCCTGCGTGCCGTCTGTCTTGCGCAGGTTGTAGATCATCAGCTCGCTGCCATCGGACAGCTGCAGTGCAAACCAGTCCCAGCCTTGCTGGTCGGACGCGAGCGCGCTGCTGCTCCACTCGCGGTCGAGCCAAGAAAGTCCCGAGACCGTGAATACCTCGTCACCGAGCCGCATCTGTCCTTCCGTTTGCCAGCGGGTGATCGAGTAGTAATAGGATGCATTGCCGCTCACGGCCGACTTCTGCGACAGGCCTTTGTCGCCATTTAGCACCGCCGCTTTCTCGGCAACAAGCTGAAGGCCTAACGCAAAGTCATCGTCGCTCGCCTGGAGCCGCCACTGTTCACGATCGCTCTCAGTCGTTGTTGAGGCAATCTCCCAGTCGTCGATCCAGACTCGAAACGGATCGGAATCGGCACCAGCAAGCCCCAGTGCGCCGCGTGAAAATCGCTCAGCGACATAAAACTTCTGGCCATCGGCATCGGTGACCGCGAAGTGTGCAATGTAAACCTGGTTCGTCCGCCAGGCGGATTCCGATGCGGTTGGCTCAGGCACGAGGGCAAAACGGAAGAACGTTAGTTCGAATCCGAAGCGGCGACCGTCAGCGGCATCGAGATTGCCCGTCATGTACCACCATTCATTACGAAAATCAGTATGTGGCCCATGATCGCGAGGAAATTCGAAGGTCCGCGGTTCCACGGCCACGGCGAAGCCGGCAGTACTATCTGCGCGCAACAACGAGGACAGGTTTGACTGCTCGTAAGATTCGCTGTCGGCCATCGCATTCAACGAGACAATCAGGATCACAGCGAGCGCGACTGCATACCAAAACATTGACCGCGAGTTTAGAGTCGCCTCTCGCACTTGCTACTCCTCGCGCATCGCGAGTGCCGGCTGGCTTTGCGCGGTTCGCCAGGCGGGGTAAATGCCAGCCAGCAACGCCGCAACAACCGCGAACAGCACCGCTGACAGCAAAATGTCCGGCGCTATCGCCATGTCAATCTGCCAACCGAACGCACGTCGATTGATCACCTCGATCAAGACGTAGGCCATAACGAGTCCAAGCGGAATGGCTGCAAGGCCGCTCAGCAGGCCGATGACGCTGGTTTGCAGTGTAATCATGCCGCCCAGTTGCAATTGCGTCATGCCCAGCGCGCGCAGCACAGCGAAGTCACGCGCACGTTCGAGCTGCAGTGCCAGCATTGCGCCAAGAATGCCGATGAATGCGACACCAACAGCGAGCCAATAGAGCACGTCGGTAATGACAAAGGTACGATCGAAAATCTGCAACGATAGCTCGCGGATCTTTACGTTGGAGTTAATCAGGAGTTCCTGGCGGCCCCGGCTGATTGCTTCCATTTGCGCGATGACGTCGGCAACATCTACACCGTCGTCAAGATAGAGCCCGATAGAGTCGACGCCGGAATCGTCGAAGTGCCGGTCGTAGGTTTGTCGACTCATGAGCAACGCGGCCGCATTGATGTCGTAACTTTGATAAGTTGCGATGATGCGAAACTCAGTCTTGCCGCTCGCGGTGCGCAACGCCACGCTGTCTCCGGGCGTGACCCGGTTACGATAGGCATAAGGCTCGGATACAAGGACGACGTCGTCACGCTCGAACAGCGACCACACTTCCTTCGGATTGGCGTCGAGTATCTCGGTGCCGGCGTAACTTCCCGGTGCCATCTTGGTCGCGAGCACCTGAGTGCGGCCATTTTCATCCTCGTGCCACGAGCGGCGATTGCTGCTGAACGCAACGACGCCCGATATTTGCGATAGCTCCTTGAGCAAAACAGGGTCCAACGTGCCGCGTCGTATGCCCGCGTAAATATCCGCTTGAAGAGTCTGTTCCAGCCAGTCACTCACGGAGCCACGAAAGCTATCGACCATGACGCTGACGCCGATTGTCGCGGACACCGCGACGGCGAGCGCGACGATCGCGACGCCGGTACGGCTCAGGCTGCTGCCGATGTCGGCGACGGCAAGTCGAGCCCAGACTCCGCCCAGCCGCTTCGCGATGGGTGAGAGGAAGTGCGCCGCCGCCTTCACCACCAGGGGCACACACAGTGCAAAGCCCAGAATCAACATAAAGACCGATATGAGGCCCGCAACCAGGCCGCGACCTGAGAATGCCAGCACGACCATGGCCAAGGCGATAGTTACGACGCCCGCGAGCGCCACGAAAGGTAACAAACGACGCGTTTGTTGCTCCAGGGCAGAACGTGTCAATGAAAGCCGCGGTCGATATGACGAAGCTTCGATAGCGGGCACTACGGCGGCAACAAGTGCCGCACCGATTCCGGCAACGACGCCCTTAATCACAGAGGATGTGCTTATCGAAACGTCCGTGACAGTGACTCGGAAGTAAAAATCGTTGATCGACTGCGAGACGAGCCCGAGTAGTTCGCCTCCCAACCAAATGCCCGCCAGTACTCCCAGCGTTGCGGCGATCAGGCCGATTCCCGCGGTCTCAGTCAACACCAGGGTGATCACCTGGCGCCGCGTCGTGCCGAGCGCCCGCAGAATTCCGATCAGCCGGCGCCGCTGTAGTACCGAAAAGCTGACGCTGTTATAGATGAGAAATAGCCCAACAAGCAGTGCGAGCAGGCTCATGGCTGCAAGGTTGGTCATGAAGGCGGCGCTCATTTCCGTCGTAGTACGTGTGCGTGTTGCTGTGGCCAATAGCGTGGTGTCACCAGGCAACAGTTTTTCTAGCCTTTCCCCGAGTCCTGCATCCTCATCGGTGATGCGTACGTCGATTCGGGAAAGCCTGTTCGCTTTGTCGAACCAGGCTTGCGCGGTAGCGATATCGGTAGTGAAAAGACTGCCGAGGCCGTTTTCGGCAGCACTCGTGTACGTACCTGACAGTATCGCGGGGCGTATTTTGCCACCGGCGAGCACCTCAAAGTGGTCGCCGGTCGCCAAGCCGAGCGCATTGGCGGTAGGCTGGGACATCATGACCGCGCCGGGCCGGGTCAGCATTTCGCGAAAGACGGATTGAGCCTGCGTCGCGTCCGAAGCGTCCTCAGGGGTCAGTTGGCTGGAGAACGCTCGCATTTCCTGCTCGGCAAACAGATCCACGCCAAGGACCTGCAGAGAACGCTCGTTGACCGTTACGTAGCCTTCGACGATGGGAGCGATACTGCGAATACCGTGCTGCACTCGAAGTTCAACATAGAGATCTTCGTCAATGTCGCGCAAACCGCCAATAATCTGGTGCGTCGCTTTCCCGGTTACGGCATCCATCGACAGCAGGAAGGCCTTCTTGGAGCTACTGTTTGCAAGGTCGACTGCGACGATCACGGCAACACCAATACTGATACCGAGCACCGCAAGGGCCAGCTGCCACGGGTGGCGGAGGAGGTAACCGTAGTTTGCGCGATAGAGAGCCCGCTTCATGCCACAGACGGATCGTTCAATGAGGTCTCCAGCTTGCCGTTGTGGAGTTCAAGGGCCCGATCACAGAAGGATGCCACCTTGGCACTGTGCGTTGCGATCAGCATCGTGCCACCGCTCTGACGTACGAGTCGGTCAAGCAGTTCGAGAACGCTGTCAGCCGTTGCGTCGTCCAGGTTTCCTGTCGGTTCGTCAGCAAGAAGCACCGACGGTCGGTGACTGAGCGCCCGCGCAATCGCGACGCGCTGCTGCTCGCCGCCGGAGAGTATGTCGGGGTAACTCGACGCGCGATCAAGAAGGCCCACCGCATCGAGCAATTCTTCTATCCGAGCGCTGGCCTCAGCGGTGGCAACGTCGTTTAGCTCCAGTACCAGGCGAATGTTATCGGCCACGTCCAAGGTTGGCACGAGATTGAAGGCTTGGTAGACGAAACCGATGTGCTCGCGGCGAAAAAGCGTCCGGTCGCGCTCCGAGAGTTTGGTGATATCGGTGCCGGCCACCGTCACGCGGCCAGCGTCAGGCGCGTCGATACCGCCAACAAGGTTGAGCAGGGTAGATTTTCCGGAGCCGCTGCGACCACGGATTGCGACGGACTCGCCACGCAGAAAATCAGCGCTGATGTTGTTGAGAACGCGATGCCTGCGCTGGCCCTCAACGAAGTCGCGACTGATTTCTTGCAGGCGAATTTCGACGTCGCAAGATGTTGTCATAGGACCTGACTGTTCAGCATTACTCGCGAATTCCCTCGAGTCCGAGGAAGAACGCGTAGGACAGTGCGGTGTCATCGAGGCGACGGAAACGACCGGTCGTGCCACTATGGCCCGCGGACAAGTCCGTTTTCATTATCAAGAGATTGTCATCCGTTTTGTACTCGCGAAGCTTGGCAACCCACTTTGCCGGCTCCCAGTACTGCACCGCGGAATCATGAAGGCCGGTGGTAACGAGAATATTCGGGTAGTCGATCTTGCGTACGTTATCGTATGGCGAGTACGACAGCATGTAGTCGTAGTATTCCTTGTCGTTCGGGTTGCCCCATTCGTCCCACTCGCCGGAGGTTAGCGGGATATCCTCATCCAGCATTGTCGTCACAACGTCGACAAATGGCACCGCAGCATGCACGCCTTCGAAAAGCTCTGGTGCCATGTTGAGCACGGCACCCATCAAGAGACCACCCGCGCTGCCGCCGTACGCGTAGAGATGTTCCGGCGACGTGTATCCCTGGTCGATGAGAAATTTGGAGACGTCGACAAAATCGGTGAATGTGTTCTTCTTTTTTAGCTGCCGGCCATCGTAATACCATTCCCGGCCCATCTCGGAACCGCCTCGCACGTGTGCGATGGCAAACACAAAGCCTCGATCCAGAAGGCTCAGCCGATTCGAGTTGAAGTAAGGATAAGTGCTATAGCCATAAGAGCCATACCCATATTGCAGAAGCGGGTTTTTTCCATTTTTCTCGAGGCCTTTGCGATACACGACCGAAACCGGAACTCTGGTTCCATCTCGCGAAGTCGCAAACAGGCGCTCTGTTTTATAGTCGTTTCGGTCGAAGCCGCCCAAGACCGCGCGTTCTTTTATGAGTTGGTGAGCCTCGGTTTCCATGTTGTAGTCATAGATCGATTCCGGCGTCGAAAGCGACTCATAGCTGTAGCGAAAAATATTGGTATCGAATTCGTAGTTGTCGTCCGAAGCCGCGGCGTAGACCTCTTCGTCAAAATCAATGCGTTTCGTTAAGCCCGAATTGCGACCGACCACTTCCAGCTGCGTCAGTCCTTCCTCGACGATCGTCACCACCAGGTAGTCTCGAAAAACATCAACGCCTTCCAGCAAGGAATTTTCTCGGTGCGGAAGCACCTCTTTCCACATTCCTTTGGACGTATTCTCGAGCGGTGCTTCCACTAGCCTGAAGTTCTTGGCATCGTCGTTGGATATCACGTAGAAGCGATCGATTCCGTCCGTAACGTAGTACTTATGATCCTCCTCGCGAGGCAGGAATAGTTCAGGTGCATCGGCCGGCGAATCCGCAGGCACGAAGCGCACTTCCGTTGAAAGGGTTTGCGAACTCGTTAGATAGATGAACTTCGAAGAAATCGATTTGGACAGGTATAGGTAATTGGTCTCGTCGGCTTCCTCATAGACGAGCGAGTCGTCAGCCCTACCCAGCTTATGGCGCATGATCCGATAGGGCCGCAACGTGACGGGCTCCTGTTTGCCATACAGGATCGTCTTACTGTCGTTGGCCCACTCGAAGCTACCCGTGGTGTCTACGATTTTGTCGGCAAGCAGCTCGCCGCTCTCAATATCAAGAAAGTAGAGGTCATAATGGCGGCGGCCCACAGTATCCACTGCGTAGGCGGCAACGCCATCATCGGGGCTCACGGAAAACCCGTTCACAGCGAAGTATTCTGCGTCTCCGGCCAGTTCATTCACGTCGAGAAGCACCTGTTCCGGCGCATCCAGTGCCCCCTTCTTACGTGCATAAATCGGGTAATCACTGCCCTCGACATAGCGCGTGTAATAAAAGAATTCGCCGCGCTTGTATGGCGCGGATTCTTCGTCCGGCTGAATCCTGGCTTTCATCTCGTCGACCAGCCCGTCTTGTAGGCCCTTGAAGGCACTCAGGGCTTGCTCGGTGTAGGCATTTTCTGCCTCGAGATAGCCGATGACCTGCGGGTTTTCGCGCTCACGCAGCCAGAAATAATTGTCGACGCGACTATCGCCATGTATCTCAAGCGTCACTGGCCGTTTTTCCGGGGCCGGAGTGGGTGACGAGGGTTTTTCGCTGGAGCAAGCTGCCAAGGTGATCACCAAAATCGAAAGTTGAAGGATGTTTTTCATTTGATGAGACCAACGACAACTGCGAGCCCGCCGATAATCTCAGCGATCAATGCGTACTCTTTGAGCTTCATCTACCTGCCCAATAATGCATTACTGTTCAGGAAATCAGTATAGCTACGCTACCTGCAAAGGAGAACAAGCGTCCTCTGCAGGTCAGCGCCAGCCGCCCAGCTGATGACGATTAGCGAGCATTCGGAGTGAGAGATCGTCAGATCGTACTACTTTTTCCTGGGTGACACCCACATCGTGATCACGGCGCGAAATACTGCTTGATTGGCCGTATCGGTAACGGTTACGGTAACCGGTAGTTCCGCTGCCGCAGCAAACTGGGGTAAGGGATCACTTTGCGCTACTGCTTTAAGGTCGGTCTCGGCCTTCGCAATATATTCAACCGTCATGCCCTTCGGAATCCACCGATAGCCTGCGGGAACAGTCACTTCGGTCATTGTTCCCCCGGCAAGCTCGGCCATATTGCACATCGCGATAGCATGCACCGTCCCAATGTGGTTGAGGACCCGGCGGCGCTTCTTGATATGCACCTCGCAATAACCAGGACGCAGCTCCACGAACGCAGGTCGTATGCTGCCGAAGTAGGGTGCCTTCCAGCACACCAGGCGGGAAAACGCCCATTTTCCAGCCGGCTTCTTTGACAGACGCTGCCAGGTGGATAATGTGAAATTGCGTTGATTCATCAGGGCCTCGCGTTCAGGGGCAGACTAACGATCCTTAGCGATGTGCGCCTCGAGCAAAAAAGGCACCTCGTGAGATGATTTTCTGAGCCAGCCATGACTCGCGTTATAGTCGCGGGCAGCGCGGCCTGATGCGACCGCTTTTTCCAAGTGCTTCTCGATGTGGATTTCTACCAGTGCCCGACGCTCGGCATTGACGCCCACGGCTCTTTCGGCGGCAGCGCTTCACCTTTCTGTAGCAGCTCGATCGAAATATTGTCTGGCGAACGCACGAACGCCATGTGGCCATCGCGCGGCGGCCGGTTGATTGTGACGCCCGCGTCCATGAGTTTCTGACAAAGCGCGTAGATGTCGTCGACCTGATACGCGAGGTGACCGAAATTGCGGCCCTCGTCATACTCTTCCGGGTCCCAGTTGTGAGTCAGCTCGACCTGCGCGTCGTGATCGCCCGGTGCCGCCAGGAAGATCAACGTGAATCGCCCCTGCTCGCTGTCGTAGCGCTTCAGCTCGACGAGCCCCAGCTGCTTGCAGTAGAAGTCCAGTGACTTTTCAACGTCGGTGACTCGCACCATCGTGTGCAGGTATTTCATTGTCTTGCTCCGGATTGGTCTTGACTCCACAATGGTCGTTGATCGACGCGCCGCAGGCAATACATGAACGACATACGCACCATCACTCTGGATCTGGATGACACGCTCTGGGCGATACACCCGGTCATCAGGCGTGCGGAAGAGCGTTTATACGCCTGGATCGGAGAAAACTATCCGCGTATTACCGAGCAGTTTGAGCCGGCAGATATCTGGGAGATGCGCTCAGAGGTTATTGCCGAGTATAGCGAGCGGGCACACGATCTTACGTTCTTGCGCCGCACCGTCTTGTCACGCATCGGTCAAGTAGCCGGTTATGACGACAGCTACGTCGATGACGCCTTCGCCGTGTTTGACGAGGCGCGCAACGACGTCACCCTGTTTCCCGAAGCTCGCCCGGCACTGGTATCGCTGCGTGAGCGATTCGTGCTGATTGCAGTGACGAACGGCAATGCCAACCTCGAAAAGATCGGCATACGCGATTTATTTGACGGCGTGGTCTCGGCAGCCATGGCCGGCGCCGCCAAGCCGGATCGGCCGATTTTTGACATGGCAGTGGCCTTGGGCGGCGCCAGCGCTGAACAAACCCTGCACGTTGGCGATCATCCTTTGTACGATGTTCACGGTGCACGCGATGCAGGCTTGCGTGCCGTCTGGGTCAATCGAAACGGCGACGAGTGGCCGGATGACTATCACTTGCCCGATGCGGAAGTGCAGAACGTCGGTGAGCTTGACGACCTTTTGGGACAGAGTTTGCGGTGACCGAGTCTGCCCATCCGATTGTTCTATACGTACCCGGACTGCTGCCAAAACCGGAGCCCGGCGTGCACAGGGATGCGCTGCTACGCTGCCTGCTGGCCGGCGTTCGTCGAATTGATGAGCCCGTCGCCGACGCGATTGCGGCGACTACCGGCGGCTTCGATGTCGTTTCCTGGACCTTCGACTTCTATCGGGAGCATCGGGATATCAGTATTGACGCTGACGCAATCGACAATGTCATCAGTCAGCCCAGGGCGAGCAAACGCGATATTGCCGAAGCGAGCTCATGGAGGCGTCGACTTGTGCGCTGGATATACACGCTGGGTGATCGATTGCCCTTTCTGATTCCGCACATTGCCAGCGAGCGAACGGAATTGCACCTGCGCGATCTACATCGCTATGTGGCAGACGACAACGGCATCGCGGAACATTCGCGACGCATGCTCAAGATACCGCTGAGAGCGGCAATCGAGGCGCAGCATCCGGTCTTGCTTATCGCGCACAGCATGGGATCGGTCATTGCCTACGACACGTTGTGGGAGATGTCGCACAATAGGTCCGATCACGTCCGGGTTGATCTTTTTCTAACGATGGGCAGCCCGCTCGGTCAGCGCTATATGCAAAGACGCATAAAAGGTAATGAATTGACCGGCCGCAGTCGCTATCCGGCCAATATCCGCTGCTGGAAGAACTTTGCCGCGATTGGTGACATGACCGCGATCGACCCGCGGCTGCAAAATGACTTTGGGGAGATGCTCAAACTCGGTCTGGTGGAGAGTTTTGAGGACACCGAGTTACGTAACTATTTTCGACTGGACGGTGAACTTAACGTGCACGCGGAGTATGGCTACCTCGTCAACGAAACGACGGCGCGCACCGTGGCCGACTGGTGGCGCCGCCATGACTCCGCGATTTCGGAACGCTAGCTTGCGTCAAAATTGGGTTTGATGACGATGTCGATCCGCCGGTTTCGAGCGCGCCCGGCTTCGGTCTCGTTGCTGGCAACCGGCCGGGTTTCGCCGAAGCCCGTCGCGATCAGCCGGTACGTCGGAATGCGCATCGCATTGATCATGTACTGCTGCACAGACTCGGCACGCGCTTGGGACAATGTCTGGTTGAGGTCGTCGCCACCGTGTGAGTCCGTATGACCTTCGATCGTCAGCTCGCTGCGCGGGAAAACGTCAATGGCTTTTTCCACTTTCGCAAGCAGATCGAAGTTCTCAGATTTCAGCTGTGACGAGCCGCTATCAAAGTTCAGGCCGACGAGCCGCATGATGATTTTGTTGCCTTCCCGGAAGACATAAGCCTCTTCCGACGTAAACATCTTCTCGATCTGCTCGAACTGCTGTTTGACCCTTGCCTGTGCCTCGAGGCGCTGGATAAGCGCAGCGCGTTCTTCCGTCGCGCCGCCGAGGCGCTCGTCCAATGCGCGGAGTTCTTCTTCCATATCGGCAATGCGGATTTCATTTTCGGCGCTTTCCTGCTCGAGGCTCTGCAAATGATTACGCTGCGCCTCAAAATAAGCAACCAACTCCTGGGTCAGCCTGTCGGGACCTTCCTCCATGGCGGGAACGGCATCGGCAACACCCGAGATAGCCTGTAACGGCTGTTCCCACTGCAGTATGAGCTGCTCTGCGGTTAGCTTTTTGTCCCGGACCCGGCGGACAACTTCTGAAAGATAGATGGCGTGCTTGGCTTCGTAATTTGCCTGCTGCGCAAGGCTTCGGGGAAGGTCCGTGTCATAGCGATTCTCACTCAATTCGCGTTCGGCATCCGCAGAGCAATTGTTTCGCCTTGCCTAAGGTAATCGGGGCATATCGTCCGACGCGAGCGCGGTCGGCGTCCGCCAGCAGACGACGGGTCTCGCTAAGGTACTGCGCTTTGATCGCCACAAGTTCCGCGTCACGATACAAGCTCGTCGCTTCAATATCGTCGCGTTTGGAGCCTTTGAGGTCGCCGCGTTCCAGCAGCCGAATGGCATCAGCAAATTTGCGCTGTGCTTCCTGCCAGATTTCTGCCGACAATTCGGGGGCTTTTGCATTCGCGGCATCCTGGCGGCTTTTCATGACCTGGGCCAGCGCGGTGGAGGCGAGTTCCGCCTTTTCGGTGGCCGTCCTGAGATACTCGGTCGCATCCGCCGCGTTCGCGCGTACGACTTCGATGTTACGTCCGCGAGCAAGGGCAGATTCTGCGTCCCGGTACTCCTTAAGACCGCGCTCGTAATTCTTTGGCGCGAGCAACTTGGCGTTTGCGGCTTCTGCCGCGGCAAGGGCGGCGTCGGCGTCTTTGAAAAACGTCTTGCGGAGCTCGTCTTGTGCGTAGCCACTGCCGGCTGCAAGCAGCAACAGGGTCAAAGCAACGAGTTGGGGGAGACCGGCTTTCGCGACCATGAATACAATCCTCTCAATTTCTTTAGATGCGGGTCTGCCGCATCGGCGGCAGATGGATCCCGATATTACATATGGTATGACATCAAAACTGTGGAACGTGTCCACCATCTGAGCGAATTTTACCCGGTCTTGGCCAAAATACCCGAAAAATCGGCAGCTTAGCCGTATTTGGCACCTGGTCGGGCTTTTCCGGTGCGCCGGAGACAGACACGGGCCACGCGGCAATTCCTGAATCGTTTGTGATTTGGGTCTACTTTTTGGCGATCGGGCCGCAGAGACCGAAAATTTGTGCTGTGGCTCACAGATACCGCCCGCGGCCGCGGGTAGTCTTTAGCCATGTCTGCAAAGTACTACACACAGTTCATTCTGACCGACACTCAGTACCGGGACGGTAACGAGTTTTGCGGAGTTGTAGAACTGAATCAACCGATGGAACACGATTCAGATCAGCGCGACATCGAAGCGATTCTGGCCCGCAACTTTGACCTCCAGCAGAGCGCTGTAAGACTGGTCAGCTGGTCGAGACTGCACTAACACTTCTGGCGTTTATTGATTTCCCCCTGACTCTCCCGGCTTCGGCCGGGATTTTTTTTGCCCGTTCCGGACTTGTCTTGCCATACGAACAATCATCTCCCCAAAGCCGATCCGCACCGACCGCTTGCACACGAATTGCATTGTCTAGCGGATCGCCCCTGACTCTCCCGGCTTCGGCCGGGATCTTTTTTTGTGCCTTTTTTATGCGACAATGCGTCCCCCCAACGCCAATCCCACGCACAATTCGCATGAGTCATAAAGACAAGAGTTTTCAGGGCATTCCCATCGTTCAGAGTGGCCAGAAGTACAAGACAGACGCTGGTTTCGCTGCGATCAAGAACGGAGTCAAGGAGCGCCGTGACGCCGAACCGCTGGTGCGGGGTGAGAAGCCTCGTTGGCTGCGCGCTAAGATGCCCTCCGGCGCCGGCTATTCAGGCACGCGGAAAATAGTGCACGAGCACCGCCTTAGCACGGTGTGTGAAGAATCAATGTGCCCGAACATCGGTGAATGCTGGAATGCAGGCACAGCGACCATCATGGTGATGGGGTCCGTTTGCACGCGGGCGTGCCGATTCTGCGCCGTGGACACGGGTAACCCGAAGGGGTGGCTTGATCCCGAAGAGCCGTTGAATTCAGCACGGGCCGTAAGTCTGATGGGCCTGGAGTACGTCGTAATTACATCGGTCGATCGCGATGATCTTGCCGATGGCGGTGCAGCGCACTATGCCGAGTGCGTCCGTGAGATTAAGAAACTCAATCCGAACACTGCCGTCGAGGCACTGACACCGGACTTCAACGGGATCAAGGAACATGTTGAACTCGTCGTCGACTCGGGCCTCGAGGTGTTTGCACAAAATGTTGAAACGGTCCGCCGCCTGACGCATCCGGTGCGAGATCCTCGCGCCAGTTACGAGCAGTCCATCGAGGTATTGCGACATGCCAAGGCACATCGGCCCTCGGTGTTGACGAAGACCAGCCTGATGCTTGGCCTGGGCGAACGTGACAATGAAATCATGCAGACCATGCATGACCTTCGTCGTGCCAATGTCGACATCCTGACTTTGGGCCAGTATCTGCGGCCAACGCCCAATCATTTGCCGGTGGAGCGTTACGTGACGCCGGAAGAATTTGAAGCGTATCGAAGCGAGGGTCTTGAGACAGGCTTCCTCGAGGTCGTTGCCGGACCGATGGTGCGCTCCAGCTACCGGGCAGAACAGGTGCTGCAAAAGAACAACGTCGGCATCGCGATTTAGAAGCACCCTTACCAACCAGGCAGCCAGGATTCTTATGGGCCAGTTTTTTGCTGAATACGGACTATTTCTTCTCAAGGTCATTACGATCGTGGCTGCCATCGTCGTGATCGTCGTGGTCGCGGCTTCCGCCGGGCGCCGCGCCAGCCATGAGGGTCTTGAAGTCGAAAGCCTGAACAAGAAGTTCAGGTCGCTGGCCGATTCGCTGCGCGCTGCGATATCCACCAAAGAACAGAAAAAGCAGGCGGCGAAGGCAAGAAAGAAAGAGGAGAAGGCGGAGAGTAAATCCCCGTCGACAAAACCGCGTAGCTTCGTCATCGATTTTAAGGGCGACCTGAAGGCCAGCGCCGTACCATCGCTGCGCGAGGAGGTCAGCGCGATTCTCGATGTGATTGCCGAAGGCGATGATGTGATCGTGCGGCTTGAGAATCATGGTGGTGTTGTCCATGAGCACGGTCTCGCCGCTTCACAGCTGGCGCGGATCAGGGATCGTGAGATTCCATTGCTCGTTTGCGTCGACAAGGTTGCGGCCAGCGGCGGGTATCTGATGGCGTGCGTCGCGTCCAAGGTGTATGCCGCGCCGTTCGCGATCCTCGGATCAATCGGCGTACTCGCGCAAATTCCCAATTTCAACCGCATGCTCGATAGCCACGGCGTGGATTTTGAGCAAATCACGGCAGGAAAGCATAAACGAACGGTGACGATGTTTGGCAAGAACACGGACGAGGATCGCGCGAAGCTGAAAGAAGAGCTTGAAGATGTGCACACGCTGTTCAAGGACGCCGTCAGCAAGTATCGGCCCGAACTGGACCTCGATAAGATCGCCACAGGCGAACACTGGTATGGCACGCGGGCACTTGAGCTTGGACTGACCGACGAGATAAAGACGAGCGACGAGTTGCTTAAAGAGCTGGCTGCGGACCGTGACTTATACCGCGTGACCTACAACATCAAGAAACCGCTGCCGAAGCGCCTCATGTCGAACATTGACGGACTGCTTGAGAAAGCCGATGCGGCCAGCTGGAGGCGACGATTCGAATCCCGCCTGCCACGCTAGTGTCCTGTCCGATGTGTCGCATGATTTCAGAGCCGACAGAAACGGCCAGGACACTGGCAACAAGGAACTGACCCATCGTATTCTGGTCGAAACGCATTGCAGGGTTGGGGCGCACTGAGGCGCTATAATCCAGCGATTCCGGAGGAGTTTTCATTCGCATGCATAGACTCAAGTTACTAATTCCTATCGTTTTTATCGCGATCGTTGCGGCGTCCTGCTCGACGTCGCCGACGGGTCGCAGCCAGATGATCTGGAAATCGGACGCGGAGCTGGAGGCCGAAAGCGCACGGGCCTTCAACAAGATGCGCGCCGGAATGCCGCTGTCGACCGATCGCAAGAAGATCGATTTCGTCGCTTGCGTAGCACAATCCGTGGTTAGCGTGCTCGATCCGCCGCTCAGCGACATCGACTGGGAGCTCGCGGTGTTTGAAAGTAAGTCGGTGAATGCGTTCGCGATGCCGGGTGGCAAGATCGGCGTATTTACGGGGATCCTCGACGTTACCGAGAATCAGCATCAGCTGGCCGCAGTGATTGGTCACGAGATAGCGCACGTGACGGCGCGTCATTCCAACGAACGCGCTTCGAGAGCATCGGTGACCGGTGTCGGTATCAATGCGCTTGCGATCATACTCGGTGGCGGATACAGCGGTTCAACCTATACAGCGCAGCAGGCACTGCAAGCGGGTGCAGACCTCGGCATTTCGCTGCCGCATACGCGGGGTCAAGAGAGTGAGGCTGACATCATCGGGCTCGAGTACATGGCCAAAGCCGGGTTTGATCCGCGTGAGGCGGTGACCCTGTGGCAGCGCATGGATGCGTCTACGGACAAGAAACCGGCGGAATTCGTGTCGACGCACCCGTCCAGTGAAACGCGAATTGAGGCGTTGGTTTCCGAGTGGCAGAAAACGTTGCCTCTCTATAATCAGGCCGTCGCGGAAGGCCGGGCTCCGACCTGCTCCAAAGACTAGGGAACATCGTGTTCAAACGCCTGTTCCTGCTGTTGCCACTGTTGGCTCTTGGCGGCTGCGCGACGCTGGATGATTTTTTTGCCAATATCAAGAAAGGCAAAGACGCTGGCGAAGTCGCTTTTGAAGATCGCCCCGTCGAAGATCCGACTGCGCCCAATACGTTCGTATTAACCCACGCTGATCAGTCGGTAGTGGGCGAACCGCAAGTTGTATTCACGCGCAAAGAGGACACGCTTTCCGACCTTGCCCGCGAATACGGACTGGGCTTTGACGAAATCCTGGCCGCAAACCCCGGCACCGACCCGTGGCTACCCGGGGAAAACACGCCTGTCATGCTGCCCACACAATACGTCCTGCCGAACGTGCCGAGAAACGGCGTCGTTCTGAATATTGCGACCAAGCGATTGTTCTACTTCCCAGAGGCCATCGACGGTGAGCCGCAGCAAGTGCTGACTTATCCAATCGGTATCGGCCGCGTAGGCTGGGAGACGCCGTTGGGCGAAACCAGGGTGGTGTCGAAAGCGAGAGATCCAAGCTGGTGGGTGCCCGCATCGGTTCGGCGAGAGCACAGGGAAATGGGTAATCCGCTGCCATCGCTAGTGCCACCGGGTCCCGACAATCCGCTTGGCACTCGCGTGCTTAAGCTCGAAATGCCGGGTTACCTGATTCACGGCACCAACCAACCTTACGGCGTCGGCATGCGCGTCAGCCACGGCTGCGTTCGCCTGTACCCGGAGAACATCGAGTTTCTGTATACGTTGGTCGGCGTCGGTGAGTCCGTCATGATCATCAATGAGCCTTACCAGATGGGGCAGCGCGATGGTGTCTTGTACTTTGAAGCGCATACGCCGCTGAAGGACGATACCGTGTCGGCAGAAGAGCGTTTGCAGGCCCTGTTTGAAGAGCAAATTGATGCAGCCGGGCAGCCCCTGAATGATCATTTGCAGAGCCACGTAAGGGCGCTGGCCGAAACGGCATCGGGCATTCCGGTTAGCATCGTCATGTACGACGCAAATGAGTTCGTCGCCCGCGCGCGCGTCGTACACAACACCGTCGAAATGGACCCCGATGCGCCGACCTTACTGGAAGTGCGCGAAATGATGGACGAAGTCGCCGCCGAAATCGCAGCCGATGTCGAAGAGGAATCGATGTGAGCGAATGGCTGGATCTCATGCTTGAGGAAATCGCGCGCAAGCGTCGCGAATTGCATGAAGCCGAGGATGAACTGAAACGTCGTAAAGATGCAGCGCAAGAGAAGTCGCCGGCGGCAGAATCTGATCAGTCGAAGTAACGCATAAATTCCGGCGGGATATTCTCTGCCGAGCTGGGTCGGTCCCCGGTCACCGGCAATGGCCGGGAATTGTAGGTGTTCCAGAAAAGGCATGGTTGTCCGGCGTAATCCCGCAGAGCCAGGTCATGCAACAGTGCCGCCATGGCCTTTCCTGTATACGTCGTTTCAATCTTGAGACCGAGTGCATTCCCGGCTATCGCCACCGCATTTTTGGTCACGCTGTCCGCGACCGCATAACCGCCGGCCAGGAACTCGCTGCGCCAGCAGATACGGGTGCGGTCAGCGAGATCTGCCGGAATCGATGCGTCGATGCGATTGAGCATCATTGCCGTTTTTCGCATCAGGCGTTCGAAGCCCGGCGGACTGGCGACGCGATCATCAACCACTCGGACGGCGTGCAGTTCTGTGGGCAAATCTGCCAAGGCAAGACCCAGCGCCAGCCCGGCACAACTGCCCATCGTGCCGTTCGCAATGTAGATACGATATGGTAATTCGAGGTCCCCTGATGCGATCTGGTGCGCGAGTTCCAGCCCCGCGTTAACGAAGCCTACCGCGCCAAGCCAGCTTGACCCGCCCATCGGGATGACCCAGCAATGACGGCCCTGAAGATAGCGTCTGAATGTTGCCAGGCGATCGACAATGCGACCCATGGGAACCAGCTCTGTACCGATTCTCCGATGCATGTTTAATGTCGTCGGAATGTTTGGTGTGGGTTCCTGCGGAAACAGGAAACAGCTGCATTCGAAGCCGCGCTGCCTGGCGATAATGGCGGTTGCGAGCGCGTGGTTAGAGCCGACCGCTCCAAAGGTCGCGACGCGACTTGCGTTGCGCTCCCTGGCTCGTTGGAAAATGTACTCGAGCTTGCGGATTTTGTTCCCGCCATAGTGTGCGCAGCTCACGTCATCATGCTTGATCGAAACCGTGCGCGGTCCTTCGGGCGTATTGAAACGAACCGTCGAAACCGGGGTTGGCAGATCAGCGATCGCCATTTTCTTAAGACGATCAGACAGCAGAGGGTGCGCCGCAGCCAGGAAATCACTCATTCACAGAGATTAACCAAGTGCACTGGGTATCGCGAATGATTTAGACTGCGCACTCATCTGGCCCGACGCGGAGACAGGCTTGTCAGAAGCAGTGGACCATGGCATTACGGTTACCGAAATCGCAGCGATGGATCAATCCATCGATGTGTCAAGGGAAACCACGGCTGCTTTCGTCGGCCGTGCGCTTCGTGGTCCCGTCAATACGCCGACGCTCGTCAGGAACTTCGGTGAATTCCGTCGTCGCTTCGGTGACGTCTGGCCGCGCTCAAGTCTCGGTCCGGCGGTAAAGCAGTTCTTCGAACATGGTGGTGGACACCTCTATGTGGTGCGCGTCGCCAACAACGCGCGCGGTGCGATGCTGTGTCTGGCGGCAAGTGGTTCCGCTGTGGTTTTGCGTGCAGTCGAACCAGGGTCGACCGAGCATATACGGGCGGCGGTCGATTACGACGCCGTTGGCGAGGATGAAGATCTCTTCAACCTGGCGCTGCAGCGAGTGGATCCGACCAGCGGTCTCGTCGTCGATCAGGAATTGTTTCGGAGATTGTCTTACAAGGAAGGCGCCGAGAATTTCATTGGCGACGCGTTGCTTGCGTCGACCCTTGCCAGGCTCGAGCATCCGTATCCAACTCACAGGCCCGAGTCCACGTTCAACAAGGGCAGGCGATTCGAGTCATCGTATATCGACCATGCCCAGGCTGGTACGGACGGTGCCGCCTTGACCGATTATGATCTGATTGGATCGCAGAAGGCGCGTACGGGTTTGTGCGCGCTGGAGGACGTCGAGAATTTCGATGTGCTTTACCTTCCGCCACTCGGAAGAGATGTGGATGCAGGACCGGCGGCAGTGCTTGCGGCGGAACTTTACTGTCGGCGTCGCGGCGCAATGTTAATTGTCGATCCGCGCGCCGAGTGGGCGACTACCGAAGCGGCCGTGGAAGGTATCCGTAATCTTGGTTACGCGAGTCCCAACATGCTCGGTTACTTTCCGCGTGTCGTCGAGCGCGGCAAGGCTGACGCACCCGTGCGGCAGGTGGGCGGGGCGATCGCGGGCCTGCTCTGCAAGCAGGACCGAACCTATGGCCCATGGCACGACCTGAACCAGCAGGGTATGGGGCTGCAACGCAATTTAATGCCGGCCGTAGCCATGAACGATGACGAGAGGCGACTGCTGAATCGCGCCGGGCTCAACGTCCTCGCGATCGGGCCTGCAGGGCGGTCGCGATTGGTCGGGTCAGTCACGATGGGCCGTGGCTCCGAGTTGTATCGCGAATATGCGAGCCTGACGGTGCGCCGGTTTTGCCTGCAGATCGCCAATGCGATTGCAAAAGCAGCGCGGTGGGCAGTCTTCGAACCCGATGACGCGACCGTGGTGAAGCGGATTCGGACGCAGGTGCTCGCCTATTTTCACGATCTTGATGAACTGGGTGCGTTCATCGACCAGCAATTCTCCGTCCGCTGTGATGCCGGCATGAGCCAGCGCGCCAACGGTGAACAGCATGGCGTTACGATCCTGCTGGTTTTTCACCCGACGGGTGGTGACGAGCCGGTTTCCCTGACGCTGCACCTCACGGCCACGGGATGCCGTGTTAGCGGCACGGCGTTCGCACCGTCTATCGAGACGATGCCCGAAGCGACGTCAGCCCACCTTACATAAGCCGGCGCGCGCCGCATCCATGGCGTGTCATATAAGCATCCATCTGATGCCACCAATCATTCGGGAGGGGGTATGAGAGACAGTGATGTTCTGGACAAAAACCCGCACATATCTCGAACGGCATTGGAAGCCATTCACAGCCAGGTATTCGGCTGGGCCCTCTCGCGCTCGGACTACGATCGCGCAGTCGCGGAGGATCTGGTGCAACAGGCTTATATAGAGCTACTAACTGGAAAAGCACGTTTCGATAACAAGTCGTCGCTCAAGACGTTCGTGTTTTCCGTCGTGCAGAATCTTGCGCGCAGCCGATACCGACGAATTGCATCGCACCTGCGGCTGGTTCAAGCGGCAGGTAGAGAGGTGATCGATGATGCCGTCCAGCCCGTCGACCCGGATGAACATGCCGCGGTCTGGACAGCGGTGCAGGCGCTGCCGCAACGGCAACGCGACATCGTTGAGCTTGTGTTCTGTCGCGACATGACGATCGAGGCAGCGTCCAGCGTAATGGGCGTAACAACGGGAACCGGCAGGGTTCACTACGACCGGGCGAAAAAAGCATTGAAAATAAAATTGGGTAATTACGGAGCAGGGTCCGATGACTGATTTCGATGTGGCACTAAGAAACGCGGTACGCGAGGCACAGGCGAACGCAGAGAGCAGGCATGTGCCGGACTTTGACGGCGTTTGGGCAGCGGCGAGCGCGCGAGGCCGGGCGTCCCGAATGCGACAGCGCTTGCTCGCCGGGTCCGCCGCTGTTGCGGCGGTCCTGGCCATCGCTTTCGGTTTGCGTGCGCCGACCGGGGATGAATTGCGTTACATCGACGCCGACGAATTGCTGGGGACAACCGGTTGGTCGGCACCCAGCGATAGCCTGTTGCCTGACCATGCATTTGACATATACCAGGATATTCCGGTGCTCATCGAGTCAACCGAAACCTATGGAGGAGCGTTACTGTGAAGAAGGGAATTTTTCTATTACTGGCCCTGACCAGTCTCGGGTTGGGAACCGCGATGGCCGCGGGACCCAAAGAAGACGTATTTAAAGGCAAGCTGTTTCCGCCTAACGTGATACTGGAGCATCAGGCGGAACTGAGTTTAAGCAAGGCGCAGTTTACGGCGATCAGGGCGGCCGTCGTCGAGGTGCAGGCTGGCGTGGCCGAGCACGAGTGGGATATGCGCGAGGCCTACCAGGCACTGATGCTGGAGCTGGACAAAGCGCCGATTGACGAAGATCGAGTGATTGCTCACGCCGACGTGGCGCTGCTGGCCGAAAATCAGGTCAAAAAGAAGCAGATGGCGATGCTGGTGCGGTTGAAAAATCTGCTGACGGCGGAGCAGGTGAGCTATCTCGAGTCGGTACAGCAGTAACCAGTGTCCTGTCCGAGCGTAACGGAACCTGGTTCCTGGAACCCTCCGGAAAATCGGGGTAAGACTATGCACATGAATCGACTCCTATCCATCCTGGCATCACTGATGCTGGGCCTCGCCGGTTGCGGAGGCAGTGGAGGTGGTGGGTCCACGCCGCCGCCACCACCCCCGCCACCGCCGCCCGTCACAAAGGCAGAGGCTTACCAGTTTCTCAACCAAGGCTCGTTCGGGGCGACTGAGGCGGAAGCCCAGAGCGTCATATCGATGCGCCAGGAGGAGTGGATCAACGATCAGCTGCAAAAACCCGTATCCCGGCAATTGCCGCATCTGCAGGCCTTGCCACCGCCGCAGTTTCCGTTCGAGCTACACGCGGACCGCGTCGACATCTGGTTCCGCAACTCACTGTATGGCGAAGATCAGCTTCGTCAGCGCGTCGCATTCGCGTTGTCTGAAATCATGGTTGTTTCGCAGCTGGGCGCGCTCAGCAACCTGCCGTTTGCCGTGGCCGATTATTATGACGTGCTCGCAGAGAACGCCTTCGGCAACTATCGCGACCTGCTCGAGGAGGTCACCCTGCATCCGGCAATGGGCGTCTACCTGAGCATGCTCGGTAACGAAAAACCCGACCCGCTTAACAATATTCGACCGGACGAGAACTACGCGCGCGAGGTCATGCAGCTTTTCTCGATCGGTCTCGTCGAGCTGAATATCGACGGCACGGCAAAACTGGACAGCGAGGGTCAGCCGATTCCGACGTACAGCCAGGAGATCATCGAAGGCTTCGCACACGTCTATACGGGATGGACGTTCGCGGGTGCGCCGAGTTTCCGGCAGGCGCGGCCCACACAGTTCAACCAGATTATTCCGATGCAGCTGTATCCTGGTTTTCATGACACCGAAGCGAAGACGCTGCTAAACGGCGTGGTATTGCCCGCCGGGCAGACCGGCGGGCAGGATCTTGCCGGCGCACTTGACAATATTTTCAATCACCCGAATGTCGGGCCCTTTATTTCGATCCGCCTCATACAGCGGCTCGTAACCAGCAATCCATCACCAGGCTATGTCCGGCGTGTGGCCGAGGTGTTCAACAACAACGGTTCGGGCGTGCGCGGCGATCTCGGCGCGGTGGTGAAAGCCATATTGCTCGATGACGAGGCGCATCCGTCCATGGCCATGGAGATCGATGGCAAGGTGAAAGAGCCCTTGTTGCGTCTTACACAGCTGTGGAAGGCTTATAACGCGACCTCGAACAGCGGACGCTTTCCGCTAAACGCGGCCTATATTCTCTTTGGGCAGGGTCCGCTGCAGTCGCCCTCAGTGTTCAACTTCTTTAGTCCGTTCTACGCGCCGCCCGGTGAGATTCGTGACAGTAGCCTCGTCGCGCCCGAGCTGGAAATTGCTACCGAGTATCAAAACACGCTGTTCACGAACTACATGTTCTACCAGGTGTTTGCGCTGAACCATACCAACGGCGAGCTCGCAGACGATGACGTTTTCATTAATTTTCAGGAAGAGATGGATATTGCCGCGGACATCAATGCGTTGATCGACATGGTTGCCAACAAACTGCTCGGCGGCCAGATTTCCGACACCCTGCGACAGGAGGTCACCGGCATGTTGGAACGCATCCCGGAAACGGATACGGCGATACGTGCTGCCGAGGCCATCTACTTTGTCGTGACATCACCGGAATATGCGTACCAACGCTAGGTGCCGGGGAGACTGAATATGAAGACCTTGAATCGACGTGATTTTCTGAAGACCAGCGGTGCAGCGGCGGTGTTCGCTGCAACACCCGGGCTGGCCTATTCGCAGGTTGTTGGCAGTGCCGGGCCATTCGACGATTATCGTGCTCTCGTGTGCGTGTTCATGTTTGGCGGCAATGACTCGTTCAACATGCTGGTCCCGAATACGCAAGCAGAATACGGCGCATATGCAACATCGCGACAAAACCTCGCCATACCGCAGGCCGAGCTCCTGCCGATCACGCCTGTCTCCGCCGGAACGCCGGACTTCGGCCTGCACCCTGCGATGGGCGGGGTCAAGGGGCTGTTCGATACCGGTGTTGCGGCATTTGTGACCAATGTCGGCCCACTCGTCGAACCGACGACAAAAGACGCTTACTTCAACGGTTCTGTCACGCTCCCGCCACAGTTGTTCTCGCACAACGATCAACAGGATCAATGGACGTCGCTACGCGGTAACGTGCCCAGCAAGACCGGCTGGGCCGGACGCATTGCTGACCTGATTCGCACGGGGGTTACAGAACAGCAAATGGCGACCAACGCATCGTTGTTCGGTGCGAACCTGTTGCAGTCCGCCGATGAGACGGTGGCGTATGTGATGGGTCCAGGCGGGCCAATCCAGTTCGAAGGTTTTTCTACCGAGCCCGGCAGCATATTTTTCGAGCAGCGTGAAGCTTTCCGGCGCATCGTCAACGCGCAGTACGGAACCGTTTACGAGCGCGGCTTCGCCGAAGTGCAGCGTCGCGCCATCAACGCGGCCGACATTGTCACGGCCGCCATTGACTCAGCGCCGCCAATCAGCGCCGTATTCCCGCAGTCGCAATTGGGAACTCAGCTCAGAACCGTCGCGCGCCTGATCGCCGTTCGCGATCGCTTGCAGATGAAACGCCAGGTATTCTTTGTTGCGACCGGTGGCTTTGATACTCATGATAATCAGGTGGATGATCAGCCCGGCCTGTTGGGTGGCATCAGCGATGCGATTGCGGCGTTCCATGCCGCGACGGTTGAGCTTGGTGTTGTGAATGACGTGACGACCTTCACTCAGTCGGACTTCGGTCGGACACTAACGTCCAATGGCGATGGCACCGACCACGCGTGGGGCGGCAACCAGCTGGTTGTTGGTGGCGCCGTCAATGGTCGTGAACTTTACGGAAGCTATCCGTTGTTGGCGATCGACGGTCCCGAAGACGTGTCGGGAGGCCGCATGATTCCATCGACATCGGCGGATCAATATGCTGCGACGCTAGCGAGTTGGTTCGGTATCCCGGATATCGACCTCGATATCGTGGCGCCGAACCTCGTTAATTTTGCGCAGCGCGACCTAGGGTTTATGATCGCCTGATTCGATATCGGGGATACCCACCATGAAAATACTCGCCTCAGCCTCCCTGGCTGTGGGTCTGCTCGTCTCCGTCTTCGGCGGCGCAAAGCCATTGCCGATGTTGGAAACAAGAATCGATCGCAGGGACGAGGCGCAGCTCTAGCGAGGAAGGGAGAAAAAAATCGATCGCTGGGTCGAGGCGCAGCTCTAACGGGCCGCTTAAGGATGAAACTCGACCGCTTCATTCGCATCGCAATAGCAGTAGCTATTGCGCTGGTGTTTGTGATCGCGATCGGCGCGCTGCTGTTCATTTCCGAATCGGCGCTCAACGTCTGGGATCGCCTCAAAGCCGGGCCGCCTGTAATTCTCTATGCCTACATGTCGGTGATGTTGCTGCTCGCGGTCACCGCGTTTTGGCTGATCTGGCGACTCGTGGTGAGGCGCAAGATTGCGCCGGCGCGAGCGGCCGCGTCATCGCCACTGTCCAGGCAGGAAATTGAAGCGCGCATTCGTGATGCCGAAGCGGCCGGAGTAAAAGTCGACGAGGCGCAGGCGGAGCTGAAGGAGCTGGCCGCGCGTCAGGATAACGGGACGATTTATCTCTGTTTCTTCGGCGAAATCAGTACGGGAAAAAGCTCGCTGATCAAAGCGCTCGTGCCCGAAGCGAATGTTGTTGTCGATGTGGTCGGTGGGTCCACCGACGACGTACGCCACTACCGCTGGCGCAACGAGGCGGGCAACGAGATTCTGTTGACGGATGTTCCGGGCATCGGCGGTATTGACGGCGAGCTTTCGGTGACCGCCACGGATGAAGCCAAGCGTGCCCACGTCGTGCTGTTCGTGTGCGACAGTGACCTGACCCGGCCCGAGATTCGGGCGATCGAGGCTCTGCTGGCTTTTGACAAGCCGCTGGTACTGGTCTTGAACAAGGCTGATCGGTTTACAACCGAAGAACAGGCAACGCTAATGCAGAAGTTACTCGAGCGTGTCGATGCAGTCGGTGGCAAGCTCAAACGTGATCACGTGGTCGCGGTGACCGCGGGTGGCGAGTCGGATGTCATTGAGCGGCAGGAAGACGGGCGTGAGCAAGATGGTGCGGCGCAGCCGGCCCGCCGATATAGGCGTACTCGTCGTTGCGATTAATCGCCTGCTGTCGAGCGGCGCGGAACCGCTGGATCAGCGTCGTGAACGCGCTGTTTTTCAGATGGCCGCAGCGAGGCTTGCCGAGGCCGAGGCGCAGTATCGGCAGCAGCGCTCCGAGCAGATCATCCGCAGCGCGACCCGCAAGGCCGTCATCGGGGCGCTCGCTGCAATCAGTCCAGGAACCGATATCATTATTCAGGGCTACGTCGGCACGACAATGACGCAGCAACTCTGCAAGTTATACGGTGCGACGCCGCGGGATCTCGATATTGAAGAATTCCTGTCCATGAGCCAAAGTCGGGTCGGCCGTGCGCTTCCTTTGTCGCTTGCCGTCGCCGGCAATGGGCTGAAAGCATTTCCCGGTTTGGGCACGGTTGCCGGCGGCCTGGTACACGCGGTGGCCTACGGATTAATTTTCGACGCGCTGGGACGAAGCCTGGTGTTGTCTCTGTCCCGTCATGGCGAGCTCGTGCCCGCGACGGCCACCAAAGAATTTGAGGATGGCATCAGTGAGCATTTGGAAGCGGGCGTTCGCCGCGTTGCCAGAATGGCCCTGGAAGAGAAAGGGGACTGAGCCACCGCCTGACGGCGGCTCAGATCACCTGAGTCTCGCACGCGAGAGCTTGCGCGAACTTATTCAGGACGCGCGCCTGCCCGACGGAGTGCGCGACTCGTTGGCGCAGGACTACGAGGCCGTGCAGGCGATGCTCGACAAACTGGAGCACGGTCACCTCCACCTGTCGGCATTCGGTCGGGTCAGTACCGGCAAGTCCTCGCTGCTAAACGCCCTGATCGGCGAAGACATGTTTTCCGTTAGCCCGCTGCACGGCGAGACCCGATATTCCTCAATGCAGGCGTGGAACCAGGTGGAAGCCGGTGGCGTTTTTCTAATCGATACGCCCGGGCTGGACGAAGCGGGCGGTGAAGATCGCGAGGCGCTGGCTAAAGAGGTTGCCGGCCGATCCGATCTCGTCATTTTCGTGCTCGACAGCGATATTACCGACTCGGAACTGGACGCACTTAAAGCCGTGGTAACACAGGGTCGCCCGGTCCTGATAGTACTCAACAAGTCCGATCTGTACACGGCGGATGAACTCGCGGCGTTATTGCGATCGATACGCACCAAGGCCGAGCGGATCATCGACCCAGACCACGTCATTTCCGCGGCCGCACAACCGCGACGGCAAATGGTAGTCGAGGTCGATGTGGACGGCAGCGAATCGACATCGACAAGAAAGCGGGAACCGGATGTCGACGAACTGCGCCTCAAGCTCTGGGAGATCCTCGAAGCGGAAGGCAAAACGCTGGTAGCACTGAACGCCAGTCTGTTCGCGTCTGATCTATCCGATCAGGTGGGTCGTCGAATACTCAACGCGCGGCGGGAACTTGGGGACAAGCTCGTACGCACTTACTGCGTCGGGAAGGGCATTGCGGTTGCGTTCAATCCCGTTCCGGTAGCGGATCTGTTTGCCGCCGCCTTTATCGATGTCGGCATGGTGGTGCACCTGTCGCGCGTCTACGACCTGCCGCTAA
The DNA here is from genome assembly GCA_963760325.1 of uncultured Gammaproteobacteria bacterium. GTDB lineage: Bacteria > Pseudomonadota > Gammaproteobacteria > Steroidobacterales > Woeseiaceae > UBA1847. Next base: position 32,264 of record CAVXCW010000024.1, read on the forward strand.
GTCAAAAGGAAGCAGGATCCATTGTGAAGGTCATCGTCGCGGAATCCGCTGCGCTCATGGGTACCGTGTGGGCCCTGCATTTTGTTTCGAGCGCACTGAAAGTGGGTACCCTTGGCCTGTCGACTATTCTCACTGCCGGAGCACAAGGGGCCATCGCCTATTACAGCACCTACCTTGTCGGTGGTGCCGCGGCCGAGTACCTGGCCAAGGGCAAGTCGTGGGGCGAAGGCGGGCCGAAAAATGTCGTCAAGCAGATTCTTGATTCGCTGGACAGGGACACCGTTCTGCGTGATGCGAAGCGCGAAATTCAGGCACGGCTGGGTCTAGGCTGAGCCGCTCGGGATGGATCGCGAAACGCGCATGCGCCGGATCTGGGAAACGATTCAGGAGATCCCGAGAGGCAGTGTCGCGAACTATGGACAGATTGCAGAGATCGCAGGCATACCTCGCGGTGCGCGGCAGGTCGCGTACGCGCTGCGCCACGCACCCAATGGTCTTGAGCTTCCGTGGCACCGCGTCATCACTGCGTCTGGAAAAAGCGCGTTCGATCCAAACAGCCAACATTACAGGATGCAATGCGATCGCTTGATTGAGGAGGGCGTGGCCGTGATCAACGGCAAGGTGAATATGCAGAAGTATCGCTGGGAGCCAGGGCTTGATGAGTTATTGTGGAAGCCTTCATCGACCTGGGATGAATCGTGAGCGCCAAACGAAAACTCCGTTCGTTCTATTTGAACGTGCTGCTCAACGAAAGAGCTCGCACTACTGCACGTTGGCTCCGCGAAATGCGCCGTCGCCTGCTAAGGCAACCGCACGTGGTTTCGGCGTTCCTGCAACTCGATGACCCGTACTCTTACTTGCTGGCGCACTACCTGCCGAGCCTGGCAGAGCACTACGACATTACACTGCGCTTATATCTCTCGGAGTCTCGCGGCGATGCGTATCAGCCGGCGCCGGATATGTTGGCCGAGTATGCGGCGATGGACTGCGAACGACTTGCGCGCGAGCTGGGTATTCCGTTTCTTGACAAGGGGGCCAGTCCGCCGGTCGAGCATCGACTCTCGATGCTGGACACGATCGCTGGTTGTCACGGCAAAGCCAACTTCGATGACGAGTTGTTGCAGGCGCTAGGCGTTTTTTGGAGAGGGGATGCAGAAGCGGCGGCTCGCCGAAGTCCCGGCGCCGAGATGAAGGGTCTTTCGAGCAGGTTGATCAGTGAATCGCAAAAACTACAAAAGCGTCTGGGGCACTACAACAGCGCGACGCTGCACTATGCGGGCGAGTGGTACTGGGGTGTCGACAGGTTGCATTACCTTCTCGAACGGCTGGATGAGCTGGGAGTGGCAAGGAGCGATGCCCAAAACCGGATACTGTCGTCGCTCGGCCAGGCCATGCAAGTCACATTGCCGGTCGCACCTCCCACGGCGGCGAAGCGCCTGCCGCCTCTGGAGCTGTTTCACTCGATTCGCAGCCCCTATTCTTACTTGTCGCTGGCGCGCGCCTTCGAGATCGCCGACGCGTTTGGCCTCGAGCTCAAGGTTCGACCGGTGCTGCCAATGGTGATGCGTGGAATGAAAGTGCCAGTCCTTAAGCTGCTTTACATCGTTAAAGACGCGGCCCGCGAAGCCGCGCGACGTGGTATTGCGTTCGGTAATATCGCCGATCCCGTCGGCGCCGGCGCAGAACGGTGCCTCGCCGTTTTTTACTATGCCGAATCGGAAAAGCGCGGCAGGGATTTTCTATTGAACGCCGGCGAAGCAATCTGGGACAAGGCGATTGACGTGGCCACTGACGCCGGAATGCGCAAAGTCACTGGCAAGACCGGGCTGCTCTGGCCAGATGTGAAGGCCGCGATGAATGACGACACATGGCGCGATGCTGTTGACAATAATCGCGAGTCGATGATGGCATCGGGTACGTGGGGTGTACCGACCTTGCGGATGGGTGACTTCATCGCCTGGGGACAGGATCGCGACTGGCTACTGGTCCGCCATATTGAAGAATTGTGTGACACGGGAGACGGAATACTCGTATGACTACGGTGATATTCTCGCACGGTCAGGAAAGCGGCCCGTGGGGGACGAAGATTCGGGCGATGGCCGAGCGGGCCAAAAGTCTGGGCTGCAAAGTCGACAGTGTCGACTACCAGGGAATTGCGGATCCGACAAAACGCGTAAGGAAACTGGTGCGCGAATGTGCGCATATTGATGACAGGCTCATCCTCGTTGGATCCAGCATGGGAGGCCATGTAGCAACTGCGGCGGCCGAAGAATCAGGCGCAGTTGGGCTATTTGTGCTTGCGCCGGCCTATTACATGCCCGGATATGAAGCGCTGACGCCATTACCGCCAAACATCCCGATTTGCATTGTGCATGGCTGGCATGATGACATCGTGCCCGCAGAAAACAGTATTCGATTCGCGCAGACCTGTGGCGCTACGCTGCATCTAGTCGATGGGGACCACCGGTTGACGGCGAACATCGATGAGATCAACGAATATTTTACCTATTTTCTAAAACATACATCCGAATAATTCGGAAAGTTGGGAGGAGCACATGAAGTACGTAATGATTTTGGTAATGAGCCTTACCTTGTTTGCCTGTGGTGGCAAGGATTCGGGCGGTTCGGCAAAAGACGCTATGGATTCGGCTGCCGACGCTGCGAAAGAAGCGGCGAGTGACACGATGGAAGCGGCCGATGACGCGATGGATTCGGCGGGCAGCGCAATGGATGACGCGGCTGATGCTGCCGGCGAAATGGCGGATGACGCCATGGATGCTGGCAAGGGCGCGATGGATGACGCGACCGAGGCGATGCACGGCGCAATGGAAGACGCCGAAGGCGTTGAAGATATGCTGATGCAAAAGAAAGACGAGGCTGACGCCGCCATCGAAGACGCAACGAAAGAGTAACAGTCGATGCGCCTGGAGCCTAAAGTTCCAGGCGCATTCCTTCGCGCGCAAACCTGAAGCCGCGCTTATCCACCTCTGCCTGTTCCGGGCTGCCGTCAATCAACAGCGGGTTCGTGTGATTCATATGAATGAAGATCACGCGTGATTTTTCTTCGTCGGTGAAATCTGCGAATAAGGCCATGCTTTCGACAGCGAACGGGTGCGGTATCTTGCTCATGTCCCGTCCCGGAGATATCGTCGTGTCATGAACCTGGCTCTGCGCTATTTCAGCCAGGCAAGTATGGCACAGTGGGTTTCCTAGAATGTTTCAGAATGCTTCGGCCGCCAGGTCCAGCAGTGCTGGAACGTCGCTCGCTTTGTAGAGGCCGATCTGGCTAACGGAAATCGGCTCGGCAGGCTTCGCGGTAATCACCAGCCTGGACTTGCCGCCAACAAATTCGGTGTACGGGTCGATCACATATTCGTCAAATTCTATGCCATATTCTTTGCCGACATGAGAGAGCTTATCCAGCTGGGCAGCGATAATTTGTTCGCTCGATAATCCGAGTCGCGCGCAATATTCTGCCACGCGAGCGTTCAGGGACTGATCGATGTACTCGATGCGCATTGCGCTGAGTTTCGGTCGGGCGCGGGGGCCTTGCGACAATTCTGCCACCATGTTGCCCGAAAGCGTCAGCTCTGCGTCGATCACCCACATGTCTTCGACGGAGGACTTCACAGACACGGAGTAACTGGACGGTTCGCGGCGAAAGTGTGCCGATACCGACACTACCTGTTCGACATAGCCGAGTTCTTCAAGCGTCGCCGGCGAAAAGCCATACTTGCCGGTGCAGACAGCGGCTGGCTCATCGGCATCAGCTGCTTGTGTGACGCTCTGCAGCTCGGCATGGAGTTTCTTGAAATAGTCTGCATCGACCCGCATGCGGACGCCCTCGGCGATGAAGCCGAAGTACTCCGGGATAACGTCGTCCGGATTTCCCAAGTTGTCGGCGATATCGGCAAGCCCTAGTAATGAAAAATAATTGGGAGTATCGATACCCAGCCGATCGATGGTTATCGTGTCGTTGAAGTCGGTAATCTTGGCTTCGATGGCGTCGATGGTTAGCTCGCCGCCCATGGTGGAGCTGACGCCATCGTATTGCACGTTCACAAATGGCGAAATTGCCATGACGGCCGTGTCCACGCTGGACTCAACCTTGTGGTGCAACAGGAGTTTTGATCCGCCGTAGCCGACCGCTCCCAGGATAATTACACCGATAATCAGATTTTTCATGACAGGCCTTTTCTTTCGAGATGCTTCGAACCCGTGAATCATCTCTCAAAACAACGGCTTGCAAAACGAAGGGGGTCACATTATCGGGATTCCGGTAGACTTGACCGCCATGAATATCGCCGCAGCCACCGTTCGCCCACTCTATTGGCTTGCGGGCAAAATTTTTCACCTGTGGGCACGGCCCGTGGTTCAACCCGAGGCGCCTGGCGAGCTGATTACCGACGGCGATGCGGCTATCTGCTACGTGCTTGAAACGGGTGGGCTTGCAGATCTTCTTGCGCTTGAGCGCGCTTGTTCCGACTACGGGCTGCCATCGCCAACGAGTCGATTCGAATTCTGCGGCACGCGCGACCATAAACGGGTCGTTGTCCTGCGCCGGATGAGGGGCCTGTTTTATCGTCGCCCTCGCAAGACGGGGTCGCAAAGGCTCAAGCGACTGGTGGAGGCCGCGGAACACGGTGATCAGGAATTGTTGCTGATTCCGGTCGCCATTTATTGGGGGCGGTCGCCCGACAAGGAACGCTCGCTGGTCAAGCTGCTGTTCTCCGAAGACTGGGAGGTCGCAGGCAGGATCAACAAGTTTTTCCGGACGTTGCTGCTCGGCCGCAATACGCTGTTGCGTTTCAGTCATGCCCTGCCGCTCAGGTCGATTCCGATGGAAGGGCAGGATGCGGCGATCACGAATCGCAAGGTCTCGAGAATCCTGCGCGTCCACTTTCGCAAACGACGCGTCGCGACGGTTGGGCCGGACCTTTCGCACCGCCGCACACTCATCAACCAGGTGTTGCGCGCGCCGAGCGTGCGACGCGCTATCGTTGCGGAGGCGGGTGACGACTTCCGCAAACAGGAAGTTGCCCGTCACAAGGCACACCAATATGCGCTCGAAATTGCCGCCGATATCTCCTACTCGTTTGTACGTTTTGCGAGTCGAATCCTGAAGTGGCTATGGCATCGGATCTACGACGGGATCGAGCTCAACCACATGGATCGTCTTCACGAGGTTGCGAGGGAGAAGGAGGTTGTATATGTGCCCTGTCATCGAAGCCACTTCGACTACCTGTTGTTGAGCTACATCCTTTACGACAATGGACTTCACCTGCCACATATCGCGGCCGGTATTAACCTGAACCTGCCGCTTGTCGGCCGTATCCTGCGTCGCGGCGGAGCGTTCTTCCTGAGGCGCACGTTCAAGGGTAATCGCCTTTACGCAGCCGTGTTCGACGCGTACCTGAACCAGATAATCAAGAAGGGCCACTCGATCGAGTATTTCGTGGAAGGCGGGCGCAGTCGCACGGGGCGCCTGCTTGCGCCGAAGGGCGGCATGCTGGTCATGACCGTCAACTCCTTCATCAAGAACCGGCAGCGTCCTATCGTTTTCGTGCCAGTCTATTTCGGCTACGAGAAGCTGATCGAAGGCGACTCGTTCATCAGCGAGATGGGCGGCGCCGAGAAGAAGAAAGAATCACTCGGAGGCCTGCTGCGCTCGATAAAGTCGTTGCGCGAACAGTTCGGCAGGGTATACGTGAATATCGGAGAACCGATAGACCTCGAGCCGGTTCTGAATCGGATGCAACCGGCCTGGCGTGAGCACGAATCGGAGAATGGCGAGCGCCCACCCTGGCTGGGCGATGTCGTGGACCAGCTGGGCGCCGAGATAATGAGCGGCATTAACTCAGCCGCGGCGGTTACGCCGATCAGTCTGCTCGCCTATGTGCTGCTCGCAACACCGAAGCAGAAAATCGGTATTGACGAGCTCCGTCGCCAGCTTGGGCTGAGCATTGCCCTAATGAAGCGCTTCAGCTACTCCGACTCTGTGACGATACCCGACTGGAGCGCGGAAGCGATCATCGAACATGGACAGAAGCTCAACGTGATCAGCCGTACCAGACATCCGATGGGCGAGGTCGTCCACATGGCTGAGCGCACGGCCGTGCTGATGACCTACTTTCGCAACAATATCCTGCACCTGTTGGCGGTACCGTCCTCAGTAGCATGCTGCTTTATCCAGGGACGGCAACTGGAACACAAGGAATTGCAACGACTAATTCGCCTGATATACCCGTTTATGAAGAAGGAGCTGAATCTGAAATGGCCGCTGGACGAAATCGACGCGGTCACTACCGAGGCGATCAAGTCGTTAGTCGACCTGGAACTTCTCACGTACGGAAAACGCAAGTCGATGCTCGTTCGGCCGCCTGCCGGCTCGGAGAAAGCCTTCCAACTGCTGATGCTGGGGCAGTCGATGGTACCCATGTTGCAGCGTTTCTACCTCGTCATTTCGGTATTAGTGAGAAACGGCTCTGGCACGCTGTCCCGATCGCGGCTCGAAGTCTTGTGCCAGCAGAGTGCCGAGCGACTGTCGATGATTTACGGACTGCATTCGCCAGACTTCTTCAACAAGACGCTGTTTCATGATTTTATTCGTTCCCTGCAGGATCAGCGCGTCCTCCGCAGGAACGGTAGCGGTCTGATTGAGTACGATGACAATATCAAGAGTATCGGTGCTGACGCGCGGCTCGTGCTCGGCGAGGAAATTCGTCACAGCATCCTGTCACTCACGGTGCCTGAGGCCAACGATCAGGTTAGAGAATGAAGGTCGTATCGTTTTACCGTTTTCTGGACCTTGAAGATCCAGAAACTTTTCGTGACGAATTGCAGGCGCTATGCGACCAACACGGGCTGCTTGGCACCGTACTGGTAGCGACTGAAGGCTTCAACGGCACCATTGCGGGCAGTACCGAAGCAATACGAGCCGTGCTTTCCTGGTTACAGGGTCGCTTTGAAATAGCCGGGAACCTGGACGCGCGCTGGACAAACGCGGAAGAGGCGCCGTTTCGACGCATGCGAGTACGCGTCAAGAAAGAAATAGTCACTTTGGGTCGGCCGGATATTCTGCCGCACAAACATACCGGCGAACACGTGCCGCCCGAGAAGTGGAATGAACTGATTGAAGACCCGAACGTCCTGGTTATCGATACACGCAATCACTACGAGTTTGAAGTCGGCACCTTCCCTGGAGCGCTGGATCCGGGCAACGACAGCTTTCGCGAGTTTCCGGCGTTCGCGACAAAGCTGGCGGAGACCTCGACGGATCGACCACTAGCGATGTTTTGCACGGGCGGCATCCGCTGTGAGAAAGCCAGCGCCCTGATGCTGGAACTCGGTTTCAGCGACGTCTATCAGTTGCAGGGCGGTATTTTGAATTACCTGGAGTCCATGCCCGCGGGCGAGAATCGCTGGGACGGTGAGTGCTTCGTCTTTGATACTCGTGTTGCAATAGATCGTGACCTGTCTGAAGGCGGCTATGTCCAGTGCCACGCGTGCCGGCGGCCCCTGAGCGTAGAAGACCTCGAGTCGCCCGACTATCGTGAAGGCGTTTCCTGCCCACGGTGTATCGATGAGACGGATGAAGACCGTCGGGCCCGGCTCGAGGAGCGGCGCAAGCAGGTTCTGCTGGCGGCGAAGCGCGGCGAGGTGCATATCGGTGCAAAAATCCAGCCTGGTTCCTTGCACCTGCAAGCCGAAAGGTCTAAAAAGGCCTGATGAGTCATCACGCTATAGCCCGATTCAGGTCGGCCGGCCTGACACGCAGTGTCTGGGGCTTGCTGGCCCTGTTGTGGCTCAATATGGCCGTTTTGCCCTGTGCAATGGCGCTTGAGAGTGGTGATCATGATTGCGCGCACTGTCCGCCGGCCGTTGAGCACGAGATGGCGTCGCACCATGGCCATGGCGAGGAACACGCCAATGAATCCGCTGCGACAACGCAATCCGAATGTTGCGACCTTGAAGATGCAAGCATCGACATCAGGGGCAGCAATCTCAAGATCAAACCTCCTTCCGAAGTAGTCTTCATTTCGGAACCGGCAATTGTCGTCGTGCCCGCGCGCTCGAATGGGCAATCGAAATGGGCGTCCGATCCGCCAGAGATCATCAGTAGCTCGCCAACGCCTCACGTCTTGTTCTGTGTCTATCTGAAATAGCTAACTCCACGCTGTAAGCCGCCCGTTTTTCGGTTTTCAACGTAGGAGTTTTTCTGATGTATTCCCCATTCGGGCAGCTGCCCGAGCAAAAAGACGTCCGTCGGCGCTCGTTGCGCTCGTCGACACACGAGATCCTGCTAGCACTCACTGCGACGATCGTTACGTTGCCTGTGTTCGCACAACAGGGCATCCCGTTGACCCTGGCTGAGGCCGAGGATCTGGCACTTGCGGCAGAGCCCGGGCAACAGGCCATGCAAGCGAAGGCCGCCGCGCTCAAAGAACGTGCCGTGGTTGCCGGCGAGCTGCCCGACCCGATGCTGCGCGTCGGTCTCAACAATTTCCCCATCGAATCCGGCGGTTTCCGGACCGAAGGCATGACGCACGCGGCTGTCGGATTACGGCAGGCGTTTCCGGCGGGCAAGACTCGCTCATTCAAAGCGCGGCAATTTGATTTGCTCGCCGCCGAGATGAACGACAACGCCGACGCCCGGGGTCGAAATGTTTTGACCGCCGTGAGGAGCGCGTGGCTGGATCTCTATTACTGGGAGCAGGCACGCGCGCTGGTGTCTGAGTCGCGGCCTCTCTTTGACGATTTGGCGATAGTCACGCGGTCGCTGTACTCGGTAGGTCGCAAGAGTCAGCAAGATGTGTTGCGCGCCGAGCTCGAACTCAGCAGGCTCGATGACCGTTTAATTGACATCGAGCGACAGCGCGCGCGCGCGCAAGCCGCGCTGAGTGAGTGGGTTGGTCACAACGCCGGTCGACGTGTGGCTCAGAAGCTGCCGAACTGGGGCCAGTTACCGCTTCTGAAGTCTCTGGAGGGCACGCTGCCGGATCATCCGGCCTTGAGAGCCGCTGATGCACAGATCCAGGCGCGTGGTGCCGGTGTCGACGTGGCGAAACAGCGGTCCAAGCCGGAATGGGCGTTGGATCTTGGCTACAGTTACCGCGAAGGAATGTTGCCCTCCGGCGAACCGCGATCGGACTTCATTAGCCTTGGTGTCAGCGTCGATTTGCCGTTCTTCAGCAAGAAGTCGGTGGACAGTACGCTATCGGCTGCACTACAGGAACGCAGGGCGGCCGAATCGAGCCGAGAGCAAATGTTGCGGGCCTTGCGAAGCCAACTGGCGGCTGAGCACGCGCGCTGGAAGGACCTGACGCGCCGATTGTCGCTGTACGACACCCGCATTCTTAGTCTGGCGGCAATCAATGCCGAGGCATCGATGCTTGCGTATCAAAGTGATAGAGGCGATTTCGCCGACGTGATGCGTGCCTATATCGACGATTTGAATACCCGTATTGATCACATTCGCCTGCAGGTGGAGCGCGCACAAAGTTATGCCGTGCTCGCCAACCTCGGAGGGCTTCCAGAATGAAGAAGATTACATTTGTTATCGGCGCAATTCTTATCGCGATCGCTTTTGGCATCCTGATTGGCCGTTCCATGAACTCGACAGCTGGCACATCCCCCGAAGCGGCCGCTGGCGGCGATCGCGAGGTGTTGTATTGGGTCGCACCCATGGATGCCAATTACCGCCGTGATGAACCAGGCAAGTCGCCGATGGGCATGGACCTGGTGCCCGTGTATGCCGATGAGGTTGATAGCCAACCCGGCGTGGTCGCCATTGACGCCACGGTAGTGAATAACCTCGGCGTACGTACGGCCCGGGCGCAGCGTGGCGACTTGTCGCAGCTTATCGAGACGGTCGGCTACGTCGCATACGATGAGGACACCGTGCAACATGTGCACACACGCGTCGACGGCTGGATCGAGAAACTTGTCACTAAAGCGAAGGGCGATCCGGTCGAGAAGGGACAGCTACTGTTCGAACTGTACTCGCCGACGCTCGTTAACGCGCAGGAGGAATACCTCGTCGCTCTGCGTAACGCCAACAAATCACTGCTAAAAGCCTCGAAAGAACGCCTCGCCGCTCTCGGGATGCCGGGCAGCGACATCGCTCGACTGGACAAGGAACGTGCCGTCCGACAGCGAGTGCGGGTGTACGCCGAAGCGCATGGAGTCATCGCGCATCTGGGTGTGCGCGAGGGCATTTTCGTCACACCGGCCACCGAGGTCATGTCCATCGCGGAACTCGACAAGGTCTGGGTGCTAGCCGAGGTATTCGAGCGGCAGGCGGCATGGGTCAAGCCCGGTCAGATAGCGATGGTTGAACTCGACTACCTGCCCGACGAGAAATTGCACGGCATAGTCGATTACATTTACCCGGAACTCGACCCAAAGACGCGAACGTTAAAAGTCCGGCTACGATTCGACAACGCGGCAGAAACGCTGCGGCCGAACATGTTTGCACGCGTCACGATACAGGGCGACAGCGTCGGCGAGGTGGTGCACGTGCCGCGCGAGGCGCTGATTCGAGGTGGTTCGGTTGATCGGGTGGTGGTGGCACTGGGCGAAGGTCGTTTCCGGGCCCAGCCTGTGCAGGTCGGTATCGAGTCGGGAGAGCGTGTGGCGATTCGCAAGGGTATTTCGGCAGGCGAACTCGTGGTGGTCTCCGGACAGTTCTTGATCGACTCTGAATCGAACATTGAATCCGCATTGAGGCGAATGCAGGACACCGCCGAAGAGGGGACAGATAACCCGGAAGATCCCATGGATGAGCCCATGGATCATAGCCAGCACCAACAGAAGCCAGCACAATGATCGCCGGTGTTATCCGATGGTCCATTCGGAACCGCTTTCTGGTCCTGATCATGACCTTGTTTGTCACTGCGGGCGGGCTTTATTCGATCAGTCAAACCCCTGTTGACGCGTTACCCGACCTCTCCGACGTTCAGGTCATTGTCAAGACGTCGTTTCCGGGGCAAGCGCCGCAGGTTGTAGAAGATCAGGTCACCTACCCGCTGACAACAGCCATGTTGTCGGTTCCTAAAGCCGTCACGGTTCGGGGCTACTCCTTCTTCGGCGACTCGTTTGTCTACATCATTTTCGAGGATGGGACGGATCTGTACTGGGCGCGCTCACGCGTTCTCGAGTACCTGAGCCAGGTGGCCACACGGCTGCCGGACAATGCCAAGCCGGCACTGGGACCGGATGCCACGGGCGTGGGCTGGGTGTTTGAGTACGCGTTGGTTGACCGTAGTGGACAGCAAGATCTGGCGGAGCTTCGGAGCCTGCAGGACTGGTTCCTCAAGTACGAGCTACAGACGGTTCCCGGTGTAGCCGAGGTTGCGACGATTGGCGGAATGGTACGGCAGTACCAGGTGGTCGTAGACCCCGACAAGTTGCGCGCATTCGGAATTCCGTTATCGAAACTCAAGATGGCTATACAGCAAGGCAACCAGGAAACCGGTGGTTCCGTCATTGAGATGGGCGAGGCCGAGTATATGGTGCGCGCAAGCGGCTACCTGGAGAACCTCGACGATCTCCGCGACATTCCGTTGGGCGTCAACGAGCAGGGCACACCGCTGGTGTTGTCGGACGTCGCTGATATTCGTCTGGGTCCCCAAATGCGCCGGGGTATTGCGGAGCTCGATGGCGAAGGTGAGGTCGTCGGTGGCGTGATCGTCATGCGTTCGGGCGAGAATGCGCTGAAAACGATCAGCGCAGTCAAGAATCGACTCGTCGAGCTTCAACGCAGTCTTCCGGACGGTGTCGAGATCGTTACCACCTACGATCGATCGGATTTGATCAAGCGCGCCGTTGAAACGCTACAGGGCAAGCTGCTTGAAGAATTCCTCGTGGTGGCATTGGTCTGCGCGGTATTTCTTTTCCACCTTCGATCGTCGGCCGTAATAATTTTCAGTTTGCCAGTGGGAATTCTGGCTGCTTTCATCGTGATGCACTTACAAGGAATCAACGCCAACATCATGTCGTTGGGTGGCATTGCGATCGCAATCGGTGCAATGGTAGACGCTGCCATCGTAATGGTCGAAAACGTGCACAAGCACATTGAGAATGAGCCGCTAACGGATGAAAACCGCTGGCGCATCATGGGTGATGCGGCGACCGAGGTGGGTCCGCCATTGTTTTTCTCGCTCTTGATCATCACGCTGAGCTTTCTGCCGGTGTTTACGCTCGAGGCACAGGAAGGCCGGTTGTTCGCGCCGCTCGCCTTCACCAAGACCTACGCAATGGCAGCCGCTGCCGTGCTGTCTGTCACGCTGGTGCCGGTGCTGATGGGGTATTTTATTCGCGGCAAAGTGACGCCCGAGCACAAGAATCCAATAAATCGCGTACTCATCGCCGTGTACCAGCCAATCATCCACGCGGTGATTCGTTTTCCGAAAGGGACGCTGGTACTGGCGGGCATCATTCTCTTGATCGGCCTTTGGCCAGCGACCAAACTTGGCTCGGAGTTCATGCCACCGCTGGACGAAGGCGATCTGATGTACATGCCGACCACCTACCCAGGTGTGTCAATCGACAAGGCGCGCGAGATCCTGCAAAGCACTGACAAAATGATCCTCGGAGTGCCGGAAGTGAAAGCGCGTCTTTGGCAAGATCGGACGCGCCGAGACGGCAACCGATCCGGCACCTTTGACAATGATCGAGACTGTGATTCAGCTAAAGCCGCGCGAGGAGTGGCGCGCGGGCATGACGCCGGAGGGTTTGCGCGCCGAGCTCGATCGAGTCGTCAAATACACGGGTCTTACCAATGCCTGGGTGATGCCCATCAAAACGCGCATCGATATGCTCGCGACCGGCATAAAGACGCCGGTCGGCATCAAGGTGGCCGGGCCGGATCTGAAGGTGATTGAGCGTATCGGCCAGGATCTCGAGCGCGTGCTCGCCAATGTCGATGGCACCGCCTCGGTGTATTCCGAGCGTGTCGCGGGTGGGCGCTACGTGGATGTCGACATCGATCGTAAACGTGCCTCGCGCTTTGGCCTGAACATCAACGATGTGCAAGATGTTGTTCGTTCTGCGGTTGGCGGCATGAACGTAACGCAAACGGTGGAAGGCCTTGAGCGTTACCCGGTCAACGTTCGCTACCCGCAGCGAGTACGCGACTCGGTCGAGCAATTAAAATTGCTGCCAATAGTGACTCCAAACGGTGCCAGAATCGCATTGGCCGACGTCGCCGAAGTCAAAGTGGTTGATGGTCCGCCGGCGATCAAGAGCGAGAATGCACGATTGAACGGTTGGACGTACGTGGATATCACGGGTCGTGACCTCGGCTCTTATGTCGTAGAGGCACAAAATGTAGTGGCCGACATGGTTGAATTACCCGCGGGCTATTCGCTGGCATGGTCGGGTCAATACGAGTACATGGTACGAGCCAAGGAGAGACTATCCAGTTGTCGGCCCGGTCACGCTCGCGATCATCGTGCTGCTGCTGTACCTCAATTTCCGGCGCTTTGCCGAAGTTGCGATCATTATTGGCACGTTGCCGATGGCGCTGATTGGCGGGCTTTGGCTGCTCTACCTGCTCGAATACGACCTCTCGGTCGCGGTCGGGGTCGGATTTATCGCGTTGGCAGGCGTTGCGGTCGAAATCGGTGTAGTGATGCTGGTTTACCTCAACCAGGCGATTCGAGAACACATGGCAACGGCGAAGTCCGACGGTCGTTCGCTTACCATGGACGATGTCGAGCAGGCCGTTATTGACGGGGCTGTGCTTCGTGTGCGGCCAATTATGATGACGGTTGCCGCGATTATCGCCGGTCTGTTGCCAATCATGCTGGGTGGGGGCACCGGGTCGGAGGTAATGCGTCGTATCGCCGCACCAATGGTCGGCGGAATGGTGAGCGCTACAGTACTTACTTTGATCGTTATACCCGCGTTGTTCCTGATTTGGCGCGGGCGAGCCACGGAGCCGGACTTGACATGAAGACTCACGAATCGAACGAACATGCCAGTTGCCACCCGGCGGCCGAGGCATCGACTAATGAATCCATCGACCATGCATGTTGTCACGGCGGACATGACGCCACGGCGCCTGCGCGCGAGCGGTGATTACGATCTCGTGCCTGCCGACTACAGCGGCACCGTGTACACGTGCCCCATGCACCCGCAGGTCCGGGACGTCCGAAACTCGGGCTGCCCCATTTGTGGCATGGCGCTCGAGCCTGAGGGGGTCGTGGCGGGCGAAGAGGATACCTCTGAACTTGACGACATGCGCCGACGCTTCTGGATCAGCGCAGCGCTGACGTTGCCATTGTTTATCTATGCGATGGGTGACCTAATTCCCGGGCAGCCGTTCATGCACCTCGTGCCAGCTAATTGGGCACCATGGCTGCAATTCGCGCTCGCGGCCCCGGTCGTAATGTGGGGTGGCTGGCCATTCTTCGTGCGCGGTGCGCAATCGATTCGGTCGATGAATCTCAACATGTTCACGTTGATCGCGCTCGGCGTGGGCGTTGCGTTCACTTATTCACTCGTCGCGACAGTGATCCCCGGCATCTTTCCCGAGGCGTTTCGAAACGCGGCCGGCGAGGTTGCTGTCTATTATGAAGCGGCAGCCGTCATTACTACGCTGGTATTGCTGGGGCAAGTACTGGAACTGCGTGCGCGTAGCCAGACCTCGGGTGCTATCCGGGCTTTGCTCGAACTCGCGCCTCCTACCGCAAAGCGCATTAATACGGACGGAACGGAAGAAGAGGTATCCGTCGATGACGTCGCGACGGGCGATCGTCTGCGTGTTCGGCCGGGCGAGAAGATCCCGGTCGATGGAACCGTTACGGAAGGCAGCAGCAATGTTGATGAGTCGATGATCAGCGGTGAGCCCATCCCCGTCGAAAAACACACAGGCGATACGGTTGTCGGCGGCACCGTCAACGGTACCGGCGGGTTTGCGATGGTGGCTACTAACGTCGGTGACGACACGCTGTTGTCACAAATCGTGAAAATGGTTGCAGAGGCGCAACGCAGTCGCGCACCCATTCAGCGCCTGGCCGATTTGGTCGCAGCATGGTTCGTTCCTGCTGTCGTTACTGCTGCCGTCATAACATTTGGTGTATGGGCATGGCTTGGTCCGCAGCCCGCGATGGCTTACGCGATCGTCAACGCCGTCGCGGTACTCATCATCGCGTGCCCCTGCGCACTGGGACTTGCAACACCGATGTCAATCATGGTGGGCACCGGTAAGGGTGCACAAAATGGAATCCTGATAAAAAACGCGGAGGCGCTCGAAACCTTCGAAAAAGTGGACACCATTGTCGTTGATAAAACAGGCACATTGACCGAGGGTCATCCTGAACTCGTGATGGTCAGCCCGGCAGAGAGTTTCAGTGAGGAGACAATATTGTCGTTGGCGGCTTCGGTCGAAAACGCAAGCGAGCATCCGCTGGCAGCGGCAATCGTCGCAGGCGCGAAAAAGCGATCACTATCCTTGCTGACGCAGACCGATTTTACATCAATCACAGGGCAGGGTGCACAGGCGACAGTCGGCGGAAAATCGGTGGCTGTCGGCAATGAAAAACTGATGAAGTCGATTGGCGCGCACGACGCCCATCTCGTCCAGAGCGCCGACGTCCATCGGCAAGAAGGTCAGACAGTCATGTTTGTTGCGATTGATGGCAAGGCCGCGGGACTGCTCGGTGTTGCGGATCCCGTCAAGGCATCGACGCCGGAAGCGATAGAGAAATTGCATCATGCTGGCTTGCGCATTGTGATGCTGACGGGCGACAGTGCCGCGACAGCGCAGGCGGTCGCGCGAAAAATCGGCATCGACGAGGTACATGCGGATGTCTCACCGGAAGACAAGATTCGCATCGTTCGTGAGCTACAGGCCAAAGGTTCGGTCGTCGCAATGGCGGGAGACGGAATTAACGACGCTCCCGCGCTGGCGCAGGCCGACGTTGGCGTCGCCATGGGAACGGGAACTGACGTGGCGATGGAAAGCGCCGGAGTAACTCTGGTGCGCGGGGATTTGCTGGGCGTTGCGAAGGCACGAGTCTTGAGCCAGTTGACGATGCGAAATATTCGCCAGAATCTATTCTTCGCCTTCGCTTACAACACAGCAGGTGTGCCGATTGCTGCGGGAATCCTGTATCCGTTTTTCGGGATCTTGCTAAGTCCCATGATCGCGGCAGCGGCGATGAGTTTTAGTTCGGTATCCGTCATCGCCAATGCGCTTCGGTTACGGAGCGAAAAATTATGAGCCGTAAGGCACATCAGATGTCCGGCTATTTTGTCCCGGCGCGACGCTGTTCGGCGTGCGCCGGTTGCTTGGCGAGAAGCGCTAAGCGTCGAGATCCGGGATTAACTCGCTCTCGAGGTTAGTGATCATGTCCTTCAGGAGCAGCTTGCGCTTCTTAAGGCGTCGAATACGCAGTTGATCGACCATGGGGTCGTGCTGCAAGCGATCGATCAGGTAGTCGAGATCCCGGTGACTGACACGCAGTTCGCGCAATCGCTCCAGTTGCTTAAACGATTCGGTATCGACTTTTTCTGTCATACAGCTATGCTACTCGCTGTCCGGTAACAGCGCCAACCAGTCTCGATCGCTGGCGCCAATGACGAAAAAATGACGGGTTAAGGATGTCCGATTTCGCGTTATATGTCATCGGTTTCCCGTCGAGCGTAACGACGCTGCCACCTGCTTGTTCGACAACGGCCTGAGCCGCTGCGGTGTCCCATTCGGATGTCGGGCCGAGGCGCGGGTAGAGGTCGGCGCCACCTTCGGCTACCACGCAGAATTTCAATGAGCTACCCATCGGCACCATGTCGTGCTCACCAAGACGCGAAGATAGGCATCGAGGCTCGCGCCACGATGTGAACGACTGCCGACAACCCGGACCGGCGTGCCGCTCGTGGTCGTTACACGAATTGGCGTGGCCGGAGTACCGCGATCGCGCAGTTCCGCGCCGAGACCTTCGCATCCGACGTAAGTCTTGTTCTGCACCGGCACGTGCACTACGCCCAGTATTGGTCGGTTTTCCTGGATCAAGGCAATGTTGACGGTGAATTCGCCGTTTCGATTGACGAATTCCTTGGTGCCGTCGAGCGGGTCGATCAACCAGTAGCGCTCCCATTTGCGGCGCTCCTCGAACGCCGGCAGGCCGGATTCTTCAGAAATGATGGGCAGGCCCGGAGTCAGCGTCTCGAGGCCCGCAACGATGCAGTGATGGGACGCAAGGTCGGCTTGCGTCAGGGGCGACTCATCCGCCTTGCTTTGCACCTCGAAATTCGTCGAGTAAACTTCGAGAATCGCACGGCCAGCATCTTCCGCCAGCGCGACGACGGGCTCGATCAGTGTTTTGAGATCCATGCTTTTTTCCTGCCACTAAACCGGGCGCGCAGTATACCAATGAATATCGATCCGAAAACTGCGTTGCAGCGCAGCGAGACGCTGATGCTCGACATGGACGGCACCTTGCTCGATCTTGCCTTCGACAACTACATCTGGAAAGAACTGGTGCCGCGGCGCTATGCCGCCGCCAATGGAATGACCTTTGAAGCGGCACGCGACCACCTGTTCGAGCAATACCGTGCCGTGCAGGGCGATCTCGAATGGTATTGCCTGGATCACTGGTGTGAGCGACTCGGTATCGACGTTGTGCAGATCCACCACGACGTCACGCATCGCATCGGTTACCTGCCGGGCGCGCTGGACTTCCTGCGGACGGTGCACGAGCAGGATACCCGCGTTCTCCTGGTTACCAATTCGCATCCCGATACGCTCGCGCTGAAGGACGCTGTAACCGGCCTGGGCGACTATTTCGACGGCGTGTTCAGCTCACACAACTATGGACACGCGAAGGAAAGCCAGGCTTTCTGGCATGCATTACAGGATGACGTCGGATTCGACATCGAGACGACGCTTATTCGTGGACGACAGTCAGCCCGTGCTCCAAAGCGCGAAGGAATACGGCGTGTCGATGCTGGTCACGGTTACGCGACCGGACACGACGCGACCGCTTAAACACGGCTCTGAATTTCGCGGCGTCGAAACGGTGGTGGATATGCTGTAGGAGGCCGCACATTGTAGGAGGCCGCCCCAGCGGCCGACCATTGGTGCGACCTGCAGGTCGCCGCAATCGCTCGGCCGCTGGGGCGGCCTCCTACAACCACGCTCCCGAAATTACCGCCTCGGTGGTCCGCGCCGTGCGCCGCCGGATCGTGGTTTACCGCCGCCGGATCTGCCGCCTCCGGGCCTGCCGCGCTGGTTAGAGGGTTTCCTCGGCCGTCGTTTAGGTACGATGATTTCCGGTAAGTCGTCCGGGTTGTAGCTGGCGACCGGCAATTTGTGGCCGATGTACTCTTCGATTTCGGGCAGCGACACGACGTAGGTCTCGCAACCAAGGCTGATGGCGTCGCCCGCCGCTCCGGCGCGAGCCGTTCGACCGATGCGGTGGACATAGTCTTCGGCGTCCTGCGGCAGGTCGTAGTTGATGACGTACTGCACGTCCGGGACGTGCAAACCGCGAGAGGCGACGTCCGTACCGATGAGCACCGCAAGCTCGCCGCTCTGAAAGTCCATTAGCATGCGCAAACGCTTGTTTTGCGGCACGTCCCCGGAAATAGCTTTGGCATGGATGCCGTTGGCTTCGAGATAATCCTGCACGCGCTCGGCTTCGCGCTTCATATTCACGAAGATCATGATGCGCCCCTCACCCATCTCCCGGACGAGGCCGATCAGCAGCCGCATCTTGTCTTCGTTCGACGGGAAGAACACGGCCTGGCGAACGCGGTCGGCCGTGACCTTGTCGGGTTCGATGCGTATCAGCTCGGGCTCGTTCATGTGCTCGTAGGCGAGCTCCATCACGCGCTGAGACAAGGTCGCGGAGAACAGCATGTTGAGGCGCTTGTCAGGAGCCGGGAGCTTGCGCAGCAAATAACGAATGTCCTTGATGAAACCGAGGTCAAACATGCGATCGGCTTCATCGAGGATCGCCACTTCAACCTGGTCAAGCTTGAACACGCCCTGCTTGAAATAATCGATGATGCGCCCGGGCGTGCCAATCAGGAGGTCGACACCGTTCTCGAGGGTTCTGCGCTGCTTCTCGTAATCCGTGCCGCCGAATGCGATGCCGATCTTTAGCCCCGTGTGCTTGCCCAGGACCTCCGCATCGTTGGCGATTTGCACGGCCAGCTCGCGTGTTGGAGCCAACGCGAACAGCCTGGGCTGGCGTTTCTCGCCCGCGGTATGCGGCGTCTTCAGAAGCCGCTCGTAGGCGGCAATCAGGAAGGCGGCAGTCTTGCCGGTACCTGTTTGCGCCTGACCCGCGACGTCGTGACCCTTGAGGGCTATCGGAAGCGTGCTGGCCTGTATGGGGGTGCAGAATTCGAATCCTGCATCGCGTATACCCGCCTGCACACTGTCTTGAAGTGGCAAGGAGTCGAATCTGAGTTCGCTCAGATGGTTTTCAGACATAGAAAAGAGACCAGAAAATATACGTTAAAAGCTTGCAAAATGGCTCGCGAACCGGTCAAATTGGCCTAATTCGACGCGACAACCGTCGCACCCGCCAATTTCGATTTCCTAAACGATCCAGAGAGAAGCCGGAAATAGCCGGAATTAGTCGGCATTTGAGCTGCGACATATTGCCTGATAGTTGAGGCAGCGTCATCCGTTTTTGCAATGTTGGTTCGTCTGAGAACCGGACAATGGGCAAAACCACTATCGATTCACACTTTCATTGGGAGGAAGTAACCGGTGAGCGACAATATTGTGCACACATCGGACGGCACATTCGATGCCGACGTATTACAAAATGACAAAGCGGTGCTGCTCGATTTCTGGGCGGAATGGTGCGGACCCTGCAAGATGATCGCGCCGCTCCTGGAAGAGGTCGCCGTATCGCATGCTGACAAACTTGCGGTTGTGAAGCTGAATGTGGATGAGAATCCGAATACGGCCCAGAAATTCGGCATCCGCAGTATTCCGACGTTAATGTTGTTCAAGGACGGTGCCGTACAGGCACAAAAGATGGGTGCGATGCCAAAATCGCAACTCGAAGAGTTTCTGGAAACTAATCTGTGAGAGGGTACTTGGGTACTTCAACTAAAAACCACCCGAACAAAGCGGGTAACAAGAGTAAGGGCAATCCGAATCGCCGCCGTCGTCGTCGGCCACCACAATCCGAATATCCGGATGACGAAGGCAGTCTCGACGTAATAACGCCCGAGCAACTCGAACAAAGTAAGAACATCATGAACCTGTCGGAGTTGAAAACTCGTCCGGCAGCGGCACTCGTCGAGCTAGGCGAGTCACTGGGTGTTGAGAATCTCGCGCGTTCACGCAAACAGGACATGATCTTCGCCATCCTCAAGGCGCACGCCAGCAAGGGTGAGGATATCTACGGTGATGGCGTACTGGAGATTTTGCAGGACGGCTTTGGCTTTTTGCGATCCTCCGACAGTTCCTATCTTGCCGGCCCCGACGATATCTACGTCAGCCCCAGCCAGATTCGTCGCTTCAACCTGCGTACGGGCGATTTGGTTTCAGGCTTGATACGTCCGCCGAAGGAAGGCGAGCGCTATTTCGCATTACTCAAAGTCGGCCAGATCAATCATGATGCGCCGGAGAATGCGCGCAACAAGGTTCTGTTTGAGAACCTGACGCCACTGTTTCCAACGCAACGCCTGAAGCTCGAGCAGGGCAATGGCAGTACTGAAGATCTGACTGCGCGCATTATCGATATGGTCGCGCCGATCGGAAAGGGCCAGCGCGGCTTGATCGTCTCTCCGCCGAAAGCCGGTAAAACGATGCTGCTGCAGAATATTGCGTCGGCAATCTGCGCAAATACGCCTGAAGTTGACCTGATCGTCCTGCTCATTGACGAGCGGCCGGAAGAGGTTACCGAGATGGAGCGCACCGTTCGCGGTGAAGTGGTTTCGTCGACCTTTGATGAGCCGGCCAGCCGGCACGTGCAGGTGGCCGAGATGGTCATCGAAAAGGCGAAACGCCTTGTCGAGCACAAGCGCGACGTCGTTATTCTGCTGGACTCGATTACCCGACTTGCGCGCGCCTACAACACCGTTGTGCCGTCGTCAGGCAAGGTGCTAACGGGTGGTGTCGATGCAAACGCATTGCATCGGCCGAAGCGTTTCTTCGGCGCAGCTCGAAACATCGAGGAAGGCGGCAGCTTGACGATTCTTGCGACTGCGCTCGTCGATACAGGCTCGAAGATGGACGAAGTGATCTACGAAGAGTTCAAGGGCACAGGCAACATGGAGATCCACCTGGATCGCCGTATCGCCGAGAAACGCGTATTCCCGGCGATCAATATCAACCGCTCGGGCACGCGTAAGGAAGAGTATCTGACCGATCCGGATGAGTTGCAGAAGATGTGGATTTTGAGAAAAGTCCTGCATCCGATGGATGAACTTGCGGCGGTCGAGTTCCTGTTGAACAAGCTGCAGGACACCAAGACCAACGCGCAGTTCTTTGAGGCTATGAAGAGATAGTCGATCTGTCCGGCAATGCTCGCGCTGCCGCGCGCTCGTCATTGCCAAAATATGTGTCGATTCAAACGGGCCCCTTGCGGGCCCGTATTTCATTGTCCCTCCACCTGATCTTTCCACATATTTAGGCTGAGTTGACGCCTTCTGTGTAGTCGCCAGGCGTACAATCGGGTCGGCGTCCGACCGATTTTTCCAGCAATAGCCGTCAAAACTATCGAGCATCCGGGACAATTCGGCATGATGGTCTATTTCGAAGATAAAAAGCTTGTAAAACAACTGCTTGCCGGCAATGAACGGGCTTTTGACCAGTTTTTTGATGAGAACTTCGCGAGGCTGTATCGCTTTGCGCTGACGCGATTGTCGGACGATCCGGATGCGGCGCGTGAAGTGGCGCAAATCAGCCTCACGCGTGCACTACGCAAAATGCACACGTATCGAGCCGAATCCGCCCTGTTCACGTGGCTGTGCGCGATTTGTCGCAACGAGACCAGCGACTGGCTGTCGAGGCAGTCCCGATACCGGGAACACATCGTGCTCACGGAAGATTTTCCGGAGATCCAGGCTGCTGTCGATTCATTCCACGCGCCAGAGCAGATGAGTCCGGAACGGCATTACAGGCGCGTTGAGCTACTGAGGTTAATACAGGTTGCCCTGGACAAACTGCCGGCGCGGTACGGCGATGTCCTGGAGTGGAAGTACATCGAAGGACACTCGATAAAGGAAATATCTGAGCGTCTGGACATTGGTGCCGAGGCGACGCAGTCCCTGCTTGGTCGCGCAAAGAAAGCGTTTGCGGACGTCTATTCATCGCTGACAGACGGCATCGAACTAAACGAGAGCGAGCTGGTGAAATCATGAGTGACATTTATCAGGGCATAAGCGAACAGACTGACGAGGCTTTGGAGGAACTGCTAAAGCACGCGTCGCCGCGGCCAATGCCATCACGGTCCGACGAAGCCGCGGTGCGACAGGCCCTGCTGGCCGAGTGGCGGGCGGTTAGCGGCAGTCACCGCTCGCGCAGGCGGATTGTCGGTTTCGCAATGGCCGCGACGGTGCTCATTGGTCTCTTCGCAGTGTTTGGTCTGCTTCGCCTGCCGATCGTGGACGCGGTCCAGGTGGCGACGATCGAGAAAAGTTTCGGCGCCATTTACCTTCTTGGTGAATCGTCCGAGCTACGCGAGACACCCGCATTGTCGAGCGTTCTCTCCGGGCAGACGATTGTCACAGGAGACGATGCGGGCATAGCGCTGGCCTGGGGCCACGGTGGCTCACTGCGTCTGGATGCCAACACGCGATTAAGATTCCTGGACGGCAAGTCCGTGTACCTCGAGGCCGGTCGTGTCTATTTCGACTCAACGCCGTCCGCGCTGATTGCCGGCATCACGGCCGGCGTTGCAGCCGATTTCCTCGTCACTACTGACTATGGAGAGGTGTCGCATATCGGGACTCAGTTTATGACCCGCGTGGATGACAGAAACTTAAGCGTTAGTGTCCGGGAGGGCCAGGTTTCGGTTGACGGGCGGTACTACGACTACGTTGCGTCGTCGGGCGAGCAGGTGACGCTGAGCGGTCGGCAGCAACCGGCCGTGCTGAGCATCAGCGGGTTTGCAAAGGACTGGAGTTGGGTCAGCCGGACATCTCCGCCTGCCGATGTGGACGGCAGATCGATCTACGAGTTTTTGCAGTGGGTGTACAGGGAGACAGGCCTGCAACCAAGATTCGAGGGGCAAGCGGAACAGGTCGCGCGCATCGAGCTTCTGAAAGGCACCATCGACGCCGAGCCCTTGGAATCGCTACCACGGTGGATGGCGACCACCGCGCTTGGCTACGAGATTAATGAAGGTGAAGGGGTGATCTACGTTAGCGACGATCGTTAAGCAAAAGACCCGTAAGCAACCGATTCGCGCACTATTGCTCTGGGTCTTACTGGCCTCGTCAGTCGCTTTGGCTGACGACGGGCAGACTGAGCCTTATGTCGGGCGCGCCGTCGCGGATGTAATCGACGCGTTTCGCGATCAAGGTCAGCCATTCGCGTACAGCACCAGTCTGGTCAGCGATGGTCTGCTGGTCACCGAGGAGCCCCTGCCTGGCACCCCACTGGAAATCGTTCGACAGATACTGCAGCCACACGGTCTGGCGGTGAAGCCGGAGGCAGGCCTGTACCTGGTCGTCAGGGCGAAATCACAGGAGGCAGAGCAAGCCGGTCCGGTTGCGGTGCAACAGCCGTCGTCGCCGGATATCGAGACCGTGGTCGTCGCCGCGAGTCGCTACGAAATCTCAAGAGACATTTCGACGTCACAGTTTGCGCTAGACAGGAGGACGATTCAGAACATGCCGGATGTTGGCGAGGACCCCATACGTGTCACTCAGCGCCTGCCCGGCACTGCCGCCAGCGGTACGTCGGCGGTTGCGCATTTTCGCGGCGGAGAGCAGAGCGAAGTCGGAATCATGCTAAATGGACAATTTCTTTTCGACCCGTTTCACATTCGTGACTACCAGAACATCTTCAGTGCGATCGATGCGCGCGCAATTGAAGGTGTGGAGGTCTATACCGGCGGCTTTCCCGTTCGCTATGGCGATCGTATGGGTGGACTTGTCCTGATGGACTCTCTGGATACCGAAAAGTCCAGACATACGGAAATCGGTTTCAGTGTGTTCAACACGTCTTTCCTGTCGGCGGGCACCGACGACAAGCGAAACTGGTTGTTCTCGGCGCGTCGTGGAAACCTCGACCTCGTTATTGATCCCAAGTACGGTGAACCGTCCTATTTTGATGTGTTTGGAGAGTACACATTCGAGGTGACCCCGCACATGCGTCTGTCCGTGAACGCCCTGTTTGCCGATGACGAGGTCAAGCTCATCCTGGAAGCAGATCCCGCCGAACGCGAACAGGTTGCTAGCGATACCCACAATGCGCAGTTCTGGCTGCGCCTGGACAGCGAATGGTCAGACGCGCTGAGCAGCAGTACTGTGCTGTCGATGGTCGACTTCAGCAATCGACGCGATGGTGTCTTGCTGGATCCAGAAAAAATGATCGCGTCGGTAATTGATAACCGGGACATCAGTCGCTTCGCGCTTTACCAGGATTGGGTCTGGAGCCCGTCATCGAGCCATAGAACGCAGTGGGGGATTCATGCGGCCTACGGCGAAGCAGACTATGTGTACTCCGGGTCAGCCGAGTATTTCGGGCTACAGGCAATTTACGAGAATCAGCCGGCCAGCGTAGTCCGGCAGTTGGCGGCCAGCCCGAAGGGTGGCAGTTACGCGATGTACGTGTCCGACCGCTGGCGCGTGTCACCTCGCGTGATGCTTGAATGGGGGCTGCGGTGGGATGATCAGACTTATACCGGACTGAATTCTGATTCGCAGCTGAGTCCGCGACTCAATGTCATGTTTCGGCCAAGGGAGCAAACCGAGCTTCGCCTCAGTGTCGGTCGGTACCACCAGTCGCAGCCGTTGCAGTCCCTGCAGGTCGAAGACGGCATCAGTAATTTCTGGCCCGCGCAGCGCGCGGATCATCTGATTGTCGGCATAAGGCAACTTATCAACGATGAAACCTCGGTCCGACTGGAGTTGTTTCGCAAGGAGATTCAGAATGTGCGGCCGCGATTCGAGAATCTTTACGACCCACTGGGTCTGATTCCCGAATTGCAAGTTGATCGTGTGCGACTCGATCCGTCAAAAGCAGAGGCACGGGGGGTGGAGTTGTCGGCCGACCGTACGGCGGGAGCATGGAACTGGTGGGCTTCCTACACGTGGTCGAAAGTGACGGACCGCATCGACGGCCGCGATGTTCCGCGCAGTTGGGATCAGCGGCATGCGGTGCAGGGCGGGTTCGCATGGGGCAATGAATCCTGGAATTTTTCGGCCGCGGCGAGCATTCACTCCGGATGGCCGAGGACGGACCTGACGCTGGTCGAAGCGGGAGTCGATGCCGACGGCGAACCGATCAATATCGCCGTTCCCACGCCGCGAAACGCGCTGCGTTTGCCGACGTTTTCCAGCGTGGATGTGCGTCTTAGCCGAAAATTCAAAGTACCCAGAGGCTCGTTGCTCGTATTCGTGGAAATCTCCAATGTTCTCAATCGCCGCAATGTCTGCTGTATCGAATTCGACCTCGATTCGGACGCCGACGGCAACGACGTGTTGGAAGCCAGCGAGGACTATTGGCTTCCGTTGCTGCCGGCGATAGGCGTACTCTGGGAATTCTGAAGTCATGCCAACGGCGCCACTGCTCGCCAGTTCTCGACGGCGTGCTTGTAGATCCTCAGGTGCTTTGCAGCGTCGACGTCACCCTGGTAAACAATCCCTGAAGCCCGCCGGTAAATGGCTTGCGCAAGCGGGTTTCTTAACTGTGAGGCATCACGATGGGTCAGGACGAACGGGATGGAGCGCGTAAGCGTCAATAACAGGCCGGACTGTCCTTCGGACGGATCGTGAATGTGCACGACATCGACTGGCGGCATGAGGCAATACGCCATGACGGCCGACCGGACGGCCGGACCGACCGTCACCCCTTCGACCAGGTCCAACCGCTTGGCAAGCGCGACGTTTCGAACCAGGACGTGCTGCCGCATGTCGAGCGCTTGCAATGCTTCTACCAGGTTAACGAAATGTTCACCTGCGCCGTTAAACGATTTCGCGAGGTTGATGTGACCGATCTGCATGTCCAGTCTGGCCGGCGCGTTCCTGACACCGCCGTCGACAGCTCCTCTCTTGCATGGGCATTGGCTGTCTATTTAGACGGAGCAGCATCGGAGAATCGGTCGGGGACATTCTGCTTTTGGAGAAAAGCAGAATGTCCCCATTTTTCAGCCGATATTCTTTTCGTAGACAGGCAGGTCGTCGCCGATGTGAAACCAGGGCTGCTTGTCTTCAGTCCAGATGTGCGCGCGCAGGACGGGCGCGTCGGGCTTATCCAGGCTGTTCAGTGTGACATCAATCTCGCCGGGGCGTTTTTCGTTCTCGTAGGTGATGGATGAACCACAATTGCTGCAAATACCGCGCGTAACACCGGTAGAGGAGTGGTGCCAGTGCATCTCGCCCTGCGTCACGGCAAACGTTTCGCGGGCGTAGGTCGCCCAGGCGACGACCGGTGCTCCTGCCGCGCGCTGGCAGCTTTCGCAATGGCAGAAACAGGCGAATTTTTCAGGGCCAAGCAACTCGAAGCAGATGTCACCGCAGAAGCATCGGCCGGCTATGACAGATTTACTCATATCGCTCGCTCCCAATAGAAGCGACTGGTGTCCTGGCAGTTTCTGTCGGCCCTGAAATCATGCGAGACATCGCACAGGACACTAGATGTCGAGAAACTCGACTTCGCCGCTCTCGATCGAATATTCGGCGCCGACGATCGTGAGGTTTCCCTCGTCAATGAGCTGTTCGAGTATGAGCGAGCCGTGCGACAGTTTTTCCACGGAGGCGCGGATATTGGCGCGCACAGCCGCGCTGGTCAGCGTTTCTTCGTCGCTATTCCTGTGCGTTTCGAGTATCGGCTCGATCGAAGGCCGCACTCGATCGACAATGGCGCGCAGGTTTGGCGACCGGTGCGTTTGCTCGAGGGCAAGTTCTTTGAGCGCGGCGATTACCGCGCCGCAGTTGGAGTGGCCAAGGACGACGACGAGTCTTGTCCCAAACTGATTGGCGGCGAACTCGATGCTGCCGATCTGCGAGGGAGCGACGATATTGCCGGCAACACGGATGACAAACAGGTCGCCGAAGCCCTGGTCAAACACCAGCTCGACCGGAACCCGCGAGTCGGAACAGGCGAGAATGATGGCGAAGGGATATTGTCCGCCGGACATGCCAGCCTGGTGGGCCCGGCTGGCCAGCGATTCGGCATCGAAGTCACCGGCGACGAAGCGGCGATTGCCGTCGCGCAATTCTTTAAGAGCATCTTTGGCTGAAATCATAGGCAACCAGTATCTGGCAGCCGTTGGCTGGCTGCAAGGCAATTAGCCCGGATGTTGCGCCAATATGGTGCGTGAGGTCGGTTAAGGATTTGACCGGTTGAGGGATTTTCTGAACGAGTGGAATAACGGTGTCTATTTCCGAGCGAAGAAGATCCCTCAGGCGATCAAAGACTAAGCGAGAGCGCAGCATATTGGCGCAACATCCGGGCTAGCCCGCCTACCAGCGGTGCAGGAATACCGTAGTGCCGGCCGGGAAGAAACTCGTCTCTTTTGCGAGCTCAACATACCCGTCGGTCGCGGATAGTGCGGTGAAGTCGCCAGACGTATTGGTCTTGACGGGCATCGCCAGGATCTGGCCGGCCGCGTTCGAGAGGACGCGTACGGGCTGAAAGCAGGTGAGGTCAGGAGCAAACCGGACATCCGCAGCAAGAGAAGCAAACTCGGGCGGCATTGCGGTCAGTGCTGATGCGGCCTCCAACGCGGGAATAACGTATTGGCGGCAACAGACCAGGGCCGAAACCGGATTACCTGGCAGGGCGAACACAGCCTGGCCATTTGGGCCTAGCCCGAACCACATCGGTTTGCCCGGTCGCTGGCTTACTTTGTGAAACACGACTTTGACGCCGAGCGCAGCGAGTACTTCCGGAACGTAGTCGGCTTTTCCCATTGAAACGCCGCCGCTCAGAATAAGTACGTCGGCAATCTCGAGATGGTCGGCGATGCGCTCGCGCAAAACCTCGAGATCATCGACGAGATGGTCGTGATTGCAGTCTGCGTACCCTCGAGCGCGCAGCATGGCCTGAATCGCCGGTCCGTTCGAAAGCCGGATCTGATGGGGTTCAATCGGCTTGCCAGCGGGCACGAGCTCGTTACCGGTCGAAATAACGCGAATCACAGGGATGCGGCTCGCCTCAATCTCGGTCAGGCCGCAGGATGCGATGATCGCGATATCCAGGGGCGAAATGCGTTTACCAGGCGTCAGGAGGTGGGCACCAATCGCATGGTCCGAGGCGCGGGCGTGAATAAAACGACCGGACTCGGCGGCGTAGTCCTCTTCGACGACGGCGACGCCATCCTCGACAGAAATCCGCTCTACGGGAACGATGCAGTCTGCATTCTGCGGCAAGGATGCGCCGGTCATGATTTCAATACACCGGCCCGACTTCAAAACGAGCGCCTCATCGCCTGCCGCCTGCATTGCCTGGATCGGGAATTGCCGAATGCCACTTGCGAAATCCGCGAAGCGCAAAGCAATGCCATCCATCATGACGCGATCAAATGGCGGCTGATCGCGCTCCGCGTGAACGGTTTGGCGCAGAACCCGTCCATTGGCTTGGTCGAGCGGCGTCATCTCAGTGACAAAAGCCGGCATCGACGACAGAATTGCTTCGCGTGCCTCGTCCGTCGTTAGCACTTGCGGCTAGCCCTCTCTTGCGATGGCGCGATGACCGATGTCGCGGCGGAAATAAACGTCTTCCCATTCGATCTTGTCGATCGCGTCGTAGGCGCACTTGGCGGCCGCCGCAACCGTTTCGCCGAGTCCTACGACGCAAAGCACCCGGCCACCGCTGGTCGTTACGGCGCCCCCTTCCAAGGCCGTTCCGGCATGAAAGACTTTTTGCGTGTCGCTATCCGCGTCATCAAGGCCGGTGATCGGACTACCTAACTTATAGCTTGCGGGGTATCCGCCGGCGGCCAGGACCACGCCGAGGGCGGCTCGTGCGTCCCAGGTGGCAGTTTGCTCACCTAGTGATCCGTCCAGCGTCGCCGCACAGATTTCTACAAGGTCGGATTCGAGTCGCGCGAGTATCGGCTGTGTTTCCGGGTCGCCCAGGCGGCAGTTGAACTCGATAACTTTCGGCGCTCCATCCGGCATGATCATCAGCCCGGCATACAGGAAGCCGAGATACGGATTACCGTCAGCCTTCATGCCGGCAAGTGTCGGACGAATAACGCGATCCATAATTTGCTGTTCGATCTCGCGGGTGACGACCGGCGCCGGTGAATAGGCGCCCATACCGCCGGTGTTCGGGCCCACGTCGCCCTCGTCACGCGCCTTGTGGTCCTGTGACGTCGCTAGCGGAAGGATGCTGTCACCGTCCGTAATAACGATGAAGCTCGCTTCCTCGCCATCCAGGTACTCCTCGACGACGATTCGGGCTCCTGCCTCGCCGAAGCTGCCGCCGGACAGCATGTCTGTGGCTGCCTGTTCCGCCTCTGCAAGGCTCATGGCGACGATCACACCTTTGCCGGCAGCCAGACCGTCGGCTTTGATGACGATCGGCGCTCCCTGTTCTCGAATGTAATCAAGCGCAGGCTGAAGTTTCGAGAAGTTCTGATAGTCCGCTGTTGGAATGTTATGCCGTCTGAGAAAGTCCTTCGTGAATGCTTTCGAGCCCTCTAGCTGCGCCGCCGCTGCCGTCGGGCCAAAGCAGGGCAGCCCGAGCGCGTTAAACCGATCGACAACGCCGTCAACCAGCGGTGCTTCAGGGCCGACGATGGTGAGGCCAACGCGTTCGTCCGTTGCCAGTCTTGCCAGGCCGTTGATATCCTCGGATGCGATGGCGATGTTGCGGACCTTGTCTTCACGGGCCGTGCCCGCATTGCCGGGCGCGACCAGCACTTCGTCTACCCGCGGTGATTGAGCGCATTTCCAGGCGAGCGCGTGCTCGCGTCCGCCTGAGCCAATGATGAGTACTTTCATTAGTGGCGGAAATGGCGCATGCCGGTAAAGACCATGGCCAGGCCGTGTTCGTTCGCTGCCTGTATCACCTCGTCATCGCGCATCGAGCCGCCAGGCTGGATGATGGCCGAAATGCCATAGTCGGCGGCGGTATCGATGCCGTCGCGGAACGGAAAGAATGCGTCCGACGCCATGACCGAGCCTTTTACTTCGAGGTCTTCGTCGCCAGCCTTGATGGCGGCAATTTTGGTGCTGTAGACGCGACTCATCTGTCCGGCTCCCACGCCAACGGTCGCATTATCTTTGCAGAAGATGATGGCGTTTGACTTGACGTACTTGACCACCGTCCAGGCGAATAACAGGTCCTGAACCTGAGCCGGTGTGGGCGCTTTGTCGGTTACGACCTTGAGGTCGTCAGCCGTTATCACACCCAGATCGTTATTCTGTACCAGCAATCCACCCGATACCTTCTTAAAGTCGAAGTCAGCGACAGCGGTGGTCGGCCAGTCGCCTGTTTCCAGCACGCGAACATTCTTCTTTGTCGAGAGGATATCTAATGCCTCCGAAGCAACGGCGGGCGCGACGATAACCTCGACAAATTGCCGATCGACAATCACTCCAGCGGTTTTGGCATCGAGTGCGCGATTGAACGCGATGATGCCGCCGAACGCGGAGGTTGGATCCGTCTTGAAGGCCTTGTCGTAGGCGTCCAGGATGTTGTCAGCGACGGCAACACCACAGGGATTCGCGTGCTTGACGATCACGCACGCCGGATCTGCGAACTGCATGACGCATTGCAGCGCCGCATCGCTGTCGGCGATGTTGTTGTAGGACAATGCCTTGCCCTGTCGCTGCTTCGCTCTGGCGAGGGAGCCCTGCGGTGCCTGCTGATCAACATAAAACGCGGCACCCTGGTGCGGATTCTCCCCGTAACGGAGTCGTTCCGAGAGACCGCCCGAATACAGGAAACGCTCGCCGAGTGGGTCATCGCCCAACGTCTGTGACAGGTATTTCGTGATGGCGGTGTCATAGCTTGCAGTATGCGCATATGCCTTGGCCGCAAGACGGCGGCGATGTTCGAGCGTGAGATCGTTATTTCTCAGGTTGGCAAGCACCGCATCATAGTCATCCGGACTGACAATCACGGCGACGCCGTCGTGGTTCTTCGAGCCGGCGCGAATCATGGCGGGCCCGCCAATGTCGATGTTCTCGATGGCCTCGTCGATGGTCGCGTCGTCGCGTGCGATGGTCTGTTCAAAGGGATACAGATTCACGACCAGGAGATCGATCGGCTCGATGCCATGCTCGTTCATGACGGCATCGTCGATGCCGCGGCGCCCGAGCAGGCCGCCGTGAATGACGGGGTGCAGTGTCTTCACCCGACCGTCCATGATCTCGGGAAAGCCCGTTTTTTCTGATACTTCAATGACATCCAGGCCAGCCTCACGTAGCTGGCGGCAGGTGCCACCGGTTGAAAGCACCTCGACGCCAAGCTCGACGAGGCCAGTTACAAATGGAATCAATCCACGCTTGTCAGAGACACTGACGAGCGCACGTCTTACGTTCAACATGGGTGCACCTGGCAAAAAGGGCGATGCCGAATCGGCGGCGCCTACTTAATTAGCAAATAAGTCCTGAGTTTCTTTCGCAAGGTACCGCGGTTGATGCCGAGAATGCCGGCAGCCTGGCTTTGGTTGCCTTGCGTGTAGTCCATGACGGCTTTAAACAGGGGTCGTTCGACCTCGCCGATAACAAGATCGTACAGCTCGCCGGGCCGGTCGCCGTTCAGCGTCGTAAAGTACTGATCGAGTGCGTCTTCGGTATGTTTGCAGAGCGGTTTCTTGCTTTTCCTGGACGTGAGTTCCGTCTTCTTGTTCTTGTCTTGCGCCACGTTGCTTAGTTCCTGAAGAATTCTTTCGTCAACCTGATCTGCTCTGAAGCACGATCGACACGCACGACTTGATGACGAAAATCGTCGGCGTTGTCCAAACTATTGCAGTACCAGGTCAGATGCTTGCGAGCCACTCGAACGCCAGTCAAATCCCCATAGAACTGGTGAAGATCATTTAAGTGGCCGATCATAATATCACGCAATTCAATTTTTTCTAGTTGCGTATTTTCCGAAGTCGGATCCAGGAGTTGGCCAAGTTCCCGGAAGATCCAGGGGCGCCCCTGCGCGCCTCGTCCAATCATCAAGCCATCTGCTCGAGTTAGACGCAATACTTCAAGCGACTTCTGCAAAGTGCCGATATCTCCGTTTGCGATGACCGGTATGGAAACAGCCTGTTTAACGGCAGCGATCGTCTCGTATTCCGCGTCACCCTTGTAGCGGCATGCACGCGTTCGCCCATGAATCGCCAGGGCCTGAACACCGGCGTCCTCGGCGATGTGTGCAATCTCCACGGCGTTGCGGTGCGCCGCATCCCAGCCGGTTCGGTACTTCAGCGTCACGGGAACATCCACGGCGCTTACGACCGCAGCCAGTATGGATGCGACCAGCTTTTCGTCTTTCAGCAGCGCAGATCCAGCGAGTTTCCTGCAGACTTTCTTTGCAGGGCAGCCCATGTTGATGTCAATAATCTGGGCACCACGTTCGACACAGGCGGTCGCGGCGACCGCCAGCTGGTCGGCCTCGGAACCCGCGATTTGCACGGCGACGGGTTCTGTATCGAGATCAAGATCAAGCCGATGACGAGATTTGGGCGTTGTCCAGAGGCGAATGTCGGCCGTTGTCATCTCGGACGTCGTCATGCCTGCGCCGAAGCGGCGGCAAAGACGCCGAAAGGGCGCGTCGGTCACGCCGGCCATAGGTGCAAGAACAAACGGGCTCGAAAGCTCGTAAGGTCCGATTTTCAATGGGTTCATCTAAAGTCGGGTACGTGGCAGCGCAGTCGCGCGTCGGGCAGCCGATAACAAGCCTGCAATTTATAGCCTGTTGCCTCGTCAGAGGGCGACTCGATCGACATTACCGCGGTGAAGTTGTTTCCGGGTTGCACGAGTTTACGCGGGTCGAGATCGTCCGTCAGGTACTCGGCGGGATCGAGCGTTTTGTTGCCGATGGTTTCTTCGAATCGATCGGTCAGTGCGATATTGATCAAGGGGGTAGGGCAGCGGTTTGTCCGACGTGTTGCCAATTCGCGAGATAACGGTCAACTTGTCAGACTCTTCATCGAGAATGTCGCGTCTTGCCTCAAATCGCCAGCCCGTGACGTCCCAGGTCGGGGACAACGGTTTGCCGATTGCGCGATACAGTGGGCCGACGGCGTCATTAAACGCCGGAATCGTCGCCAGCGCTTCGCGCGACTGGTGTACGACTTGCACGATGAGCAACAGTGCGAGCGCGATAGCGGCGGCCAGCATGCCACGCTTCCTGCCGCGTCCGGCTGTTTCCCGTTCGGCTTCCGCTGTCGCTTTCGCCTGTTCCGAAAGCAAAGCGGCCGCCGCGATATCGACTGCGCGCTTCTCCGCGTCGAGCGCTGAGCGTACGAATTCTCCTTCCATCACTATCGATTCGAAACCCGCGGACGCGTCCTCGCCAGCCATTGGGTGTTGCTTCCCGGATACGGCCTTGTTCTCCGTATCTTTCTCCGAAATGACCATCGTCGACGCGAATCCGTCTTCGTCCTCGACGGCGAAACTCAGCAGTTCCTGGTCGATCATGCGGTTCAGCGTCTGTTCTTCTTCCGTTTGTGGCGGTACGAAATGACTGATCTCCTCGCTGGGCGGAAGCTCGTCGTCCGTGTCTTCAAGCGGCTTATCGTTTTCCGGTTCAACCTCGCCCGCGGCACCAAAGAAGCTCTTGTCGAAAACATCCGACTGTTCTTCGAGCTCTGCCATCGCTTTCTTGACGGAACCAAATTCCAGCGGGGCCTCCTCGTTTTCGTCGGAGTCGTCGAATGCGCGGACTGCCGTGTCCGCATCGTCAGCCGCTAAGTCGACTGACGGCCCCTCTTTTTCGTCCGCCTCGGCGGTTGGCTCAAATTGCGACGCTCCGCGTGTCTCGTCGGAAGCCTCCAGCACTGATTCCTCACCTGATTCGTCCGTGAGATCCAGCTCGAGCGCTTCGCCCGTTTCGTCTGAAGCCTCCAGCACTGATTCCTCGCCGGTTTCGTCCGTGAGATCCAGCTCGGGCGCTTCGCCGGTTTCGTCTGAAGCCTCCAGCTGTGACTTCCTCACCTGTTGCGTCCGCAAGCTCCAGCTCGGGTGCTTCGCCTGTATCGTCCGCAAGCTCCTCCAGCGCTTCGCTTGTCTCGCCTGAAACCTCCAACTGCGATTTCTCATCGGATTCATCCGTGAGGTCCAGCTCGGGCGCCTCGCCCGTCTCGTCCGTAAGCTCGAGCGCTTCGCCTGTCTCGCCCGAAACCTCCAGCTGCGATTCCCCGCCTGTTTCGTCGGAAATCTCCAGCTCCGGCGCTTCGCCCGTCTCGTCGGCGGTTTCAATATCTGCGGTTTCGCCCGGCTCTTCGCTGAAAGCCGCCACTGCCGACTCGTTCGCTTCTTCGACGACTTCCCGATTTTCTTCGTCTGGCTCTTCAGCCGGCGGCGCATGGATCCCGCTGAGGTCGATGCCCATCGCCTCCGCCTGCAACGCGAACTGCGTGTCCATATCAAGCGGCGTGTCGGCGACACCAACAAGGGCTGGTTCGCCGGTGTCAACGTCCCGAGATTCGATTTCCTCAAGTGCCGAGAGCTCGGCATCGAGAGGCGGAACAAAAGGCTCGAGCGGGTTCGGAAAACTCACCCAGAATATCGGCCCACTCGTCGGCATCGCCGAGCGCCAGGTCAACCGGTAACTCATCATGATCAGCCGCAGATTCGGCGTCGAAACCGCCGTCCGCCGATGCCTCGATCTCATCGCGCGCAGACTCCGGCGATTCCGGCAAGTACGACGATTCGTCATCCAGGTCGAAGTCATCCGGCAGCGGCGTATTGTCGTCGAAGCGCAGTTCGTCAACCGGGGTTTGCGCCAGGGCATTCGCCGACTCTTCGAAAATCTCGCTTGCGTCGATGTCGTTCGGCGTCTTCGTCAGGAATTGATCGACCGGCGTTGGCGACTCGTCAAGTAGCTCGTCAAGAACAAATTCGTTCTCCTTGGCAATCGCCTCCATGTCTTCGTCGGTAGGCTCCTGTATTTCATCGTCATCCAGCACCCGCCATTCGACGCCGGTGTCCTCGATGCGAATATCGGAGCCTGCGAGTTCATCGAGCGTCTTCAGGAGCGCGGCACTCTGTTCCGCGGAAATGGCCTTCGGCAGGCTTTCGTCGCCTTGAGGCGGTTCGGGCGTCAATTTCGGAAGCGGCGACTCGGATACCCTTGCCGCCGGTCGCTCGGGCATAGATTCGGAAAGGTATTCGAGCGCATTGAACGCACGGCCACAGCCTCCACAACGCACCTTCCCGGCGGCCTGCTTCAAGACCTCCGCTGTCACGCGAAACGATGTGCTGCAGTCAGGACATTGCGTATACATTACCTGGCTCTATCTCCTCGATCCTGTTAGCCGCGACCACGTCTGACCGTCTTGCTCCCGAAATGCCGGTTCGTCGAACGCGATCCAGGGCTCGTACGCCGCCATAACGGAGGCTGCTTGTTCACATAATACGCCCGATAACGCAAGCATACCGCGGCCTGCAATCGTTGATGTGATGGATTCGGCAAACTGAACAAGAGGTCCCGCAAGAATATTGGCCACGACAACGTCGAACGATCCTGAAATCTCGTCGGCCCCGTCGAGCACGCGGAGGCGTTCCAAAACATCGTTGGCGCCGGCGTTCTGGCCGGTCGCGATGACTGCTTGCGGGTCGATGTCCATCGCTGTGGCCGAGCGGCATCCAAGCTTGAGGGCGGCAATAGCCAGTACCCCGGATCCGCAGCCGTAATCCAGCATTGTCTTGCCCTGCAATGACAGCCCATCCAGCCAGTCGAGGCAAAGTGCGGTGGTCGCATGCGTGCCAGTGCCGAAAGCAAGCCCGGGGTCGAGTTGAATGACCACGGCCCCATCCTGCTCGACCGTGCCGTGACCCGGGCTTATCCAAAGTCGCTCGCCAAACCTCATCGGCCCGAAGTCTTTCAGCCATTCTCTTTCCCAGGCGCGATCAGCGAGACGTTCTACCTGGTGTGGCGGCAGTCCGGCGAGTTCGAACGTGGCGAGCAGGTCATTTTCGAGTAGCGTTAGGTCTGCGTCCGAGGAGAAAAGACCGGTAATCCGGGTGTTTTCCCAAAGCGGCGTTTCTCCCGGACCCGGTTCGAGCACCGGGTTATCAGCGGCGTCACTCAGCGTTACCGACCAGGCACCGTGACGATTGAAGATCTCTTCGACGATGGCGGGATTCAGTGTGTCGAGGTGCATGACAAACTGTTGCC
Source organism: uncultured Gammaproteobacteria bacterium (assembly GCA_963760325.1). GTDB lineage: Bacteria > Pseudomonadota > Gammaproteobacteria > Steroidobacterales > Woeseiaceae > UBA1847. The sequence continues at coordinate 68,697 of CAVXCW010000024.1, forward strand.
AATCCACCGGTGAGTTGCTCCCGATCAAACCAGGCCGAGACGTTTCTCGAGATAGTGGATGTCCGTGCCGCCAGCCTGAAAAGCAGCGTGCTGGAAGATCTCCTGGTGCAAGGGGACGTTCGTCTTGATGCCTTCTATTACGATCTCGCTCAGCGCACTGCGCATGCGCGCGAATGCCGCCTCTCGGTTCGCGCCGTGGGCGATCAGTTTGCCGATCATCGAGTCATAGTAGGGCGGCACTTTGTAGCCACTGTAAATGTGGCTCTCAACGCGCACGCCTGGTCCGCCCGGAGAATGCCACAAGGTCACCAAACCGGGCGACGGCATGAAGTTATTCGGGTCCTCGGCGTTGATACGACACTCTATGGCATGTCCCTGGATCTTGATGTCGTCCTGCGTAAACTGCAGCTTCTCGCCACTGGCGATACGAAGCTGCTCGCGGACAATGTCGACGCCGGTGATCATCTCGGTGACCGGGTGCTCTACCTGCAAACGCGTATTCATCTCGATGAAATAGAATTCGTCGTTTTCATACAGAAACTCGAACGTACCGGCGCTGCGATAACCGATTTCCTTGCAGGCATTGACGCAGCGCTCGCCGATTCGCTTGCGCTGTTCTTCGGAAATTCCGGGCGCGGGCGCTTCCTCGATGACTTTTTGGTGGCGCCGCTGCATGGAACAATCGCGCTCGCCGAGATGAATCGCGTTGCCATGGGTATCCGCGAGCACCTGAAACTCAACGTGCCGCGGCGTCTCCAGGAATTTTTCCATGTAGACCACGTCGTTACTGAATGCGGCACGTGCTTCCGCCTTGGTCACCGTAATCGCGGCGGTCAGGGAGGCTTCGGAATGCACCACACGCATGCCGCGCCCACCGCCACCACCTGAGGCCTTGATGATGATCGGGTAACCGATGTCACGCGCCAGGCGCATGTTTTCATCAGGATCGTCACCGAGTGGGCCGTCCGAGCCGGGCACGCAGGGAACGCCCGCCGCTTTCATGGCCTTGATCGCGGAAACCTTGTCGCCCATCAGCCGAATCGAATCAGCTCTAGGTCCGATGAAAGTGAATCCGCTCGACTCAACGCGTTCAGCAAAGTCGGCGTTCTCGGACAGGAAGCCATAGCCGGGGTGTATGCCGGTCGCATCAGTGACTTCTGCCGCACTGATGATCGCCGGCATGTTGAGGTAACTCTCTGTCGATGCCGGCGGCCCGATACAGACCGTCTCATCGGCGAGCAATACGTGCTTCAGGTTGGAGTCCGCAGTGGAATAGACGGCGACGGTCTTGATGCCCATCTCGCGGCAAGCCCGGAGTATACGCAGTGCGATCTCGCCTCTATTGGCAATGACGATTTTGTCCAGCATGTCAGCGTGACCCGTTAGTCGTTGTGGCGCTGGTCGATTACGAACAACGTCTGGCCGAACTCGACCGGTTCGCCATTCTGGACGCGGATCGACTTGATCACGCCCGACACATCGGTTTCGATCTGATTCATCATCTTCATCGCCTCAATGATGCAAAGCGTATCGCCTTCATTAACGCGGTCGCCAACCTGAACGTAGGAGGCGGCACCCGGAGACGATGCGGCGTAGTAGGTTCCCACCATCGGAGAGGTTACATCGTAGCCATCGTCCTCGACCTCAGCCGGCGCGACTATCGGAGCGCTGCGGCGACGGGCGCGGCTGCGGCAACGGGAGCGGCTGCGGCAACGGGAGCGGCTGCGGCAACGGGCGCGGCGACCGGGGCGTGTTGTGAATAACGACTGATTCTTACCGACTCTTCGCCTTCAGTAATTTCTATCTCGGCGATGCCGGATTCATCCAGCAGTTCGATCAGCTTTTTTACTTTTCTTATATCCATTAATCAATCCCCCGCATTGGCAACGTAATGACTGGCGGCCTGCAACGCCAGTTCGTAGCCGTGAGCCCCAAACCCAAAGAGACAACTATTCGCTATATCACTGAAGTAGCTGTTGTGCCGAAACTCTTCCCGCGCAAACGTGTTGCTGAGATGAATCTCGATAAACGGAATCCGAACCGCAAGGAACGCATCGCGCAAGGCGACGCTCGTGTGGGTAAAGCCACCGGGGTTCAGAATGATGAAATCGACACCATCGGTCGCTGCTTTGTGCACGCGATCAATGAGTTCATGTTCGGCATTGCTCTGAAAGCAACTCAGCTCGTGTCCCATTTCATGCGCGAGTTCGGCACAGCGTGCTTCGATATCGGAGAGGCGCGTGGCCCCGTAGACCTCGGGTTCGCGAGAACCGAGAAGGTTCAAATTGGGACCATTAATGAGCAAGAAGACAGACATGACGCGAGCTTCTCAGCGAGATAGCCGAAATTGGCGGCAATTCTAACCCTTTTTTCAGATATTAGGGCAAATTTCGTCAAAACCCGCCTGGCGGGCGGCAGGATGAACGGCGCTTAGAGCGCGTTCAGCTCGCTTCTGGCCAAGTCTTTGTTGATTTCGGCACGGTCGAGCCGGGTCATCACGTCGACGATCGTGTCGAGGTGTTCCTGGTGCAGCTCGCCAATATAGGCGCTGAGGTACTCGCCGTCGGCGGCGACGAACATCGTAAAAGGCATGCCGATGAACTCGATACCGGACGACTCGGCTACCGCCATTGCGTCCTGCTCACCGACAAGTACCGGGTAATTGAATTGAGCCGATTCGTCGTACGCCGTCACCGCTTCGGGAAAATCGACGGCAATGCCGATAACCTCGAAGCCGTTGCCTGATTGCTCCGTTTGAAAGGCTTTCAGCAGCGGAATTTCCCGGCGGCAGGGCGCACACCAGGTAGCCCAGAAATTGATGAGACGATTCTTCCCTTGCCACTCGGAGAAACTGCGCATCGTTCCGGAAATGTCCGGCAGCGTGAACTCAGGATGCGTGACGACTTCAAGGGCTTTTGGCGCGCTTGCTGCGGCAGACATTGCGGGTGCGGGCGTCTGCGCTTTATGCGCAGTGACCGGTATGCGTGCGGCGTAGAACAATGCGCCGCAAAGCAGTGCAACCAGTGCGGTTGCGAAGATCAACATTACTCTGGACACGGTCTGCCTCTTGTTAGTGCCGGACGTTTGCGCTTATGGAGTCAGCTTCGTCGAGTGCTTTTTGCAGATGTTCAACAAAGTCATCCGCTTCCATGTAACCCACCACCTCGTAGCCTTGGCGTTGCTGGCCATCCGCACCGAAGAAGATAATGGTTGGCGGTCCAAATACGCCGAAGCGACTGAGCAAGGCCTGATCCGCTTCATCGTTATCCGTCACGTCGGCCTGCAGCCAGACCGTGTTGGAGAGCGTCGCTTGCACATCATCGTCGGTAAACGTGTAGGCCTCCATTTCTTTGCAGGATACACACCAGTCTGCGTAGAAATCCAGAAACGCAGTCTTGCCCGCGCTCGCGGCGGTCGCGAGTTCCCGATCCAGGTCAGCCACCGTCTTGACCCGTTTGAACGGCAGCGCGTGCTCTTCCTGGGCAACCATCGCGCCGCCACCCAGGTTGATGCTGGCAAGCGGCTTCAACGGATTGCTGCCGCCCGTGAGCGCTCCCAGTAAAAGAATGATGCCGTAGATAATGGCGAGAAAGCCGAAGCCCTTGCCGAGTTTTTGCGCGATCGGGGAATCGCTACTCAGTGTTGTGAGTCCGCCCATGAACACGCCCGCCATGAAAATAAGGATGGCCCAAAGCATCATCGTCACGTTGCCGGACAGAATCCTGGATAACATCCAGATCGCGAGCCCGAGCATCATGAAGCCAAACGCATTCTTGACCGCAACCATCCAGGGGCCCGCCTTCGGCAGCAACTTGCCCTGCGCGGCGCCGACGAGCAGCAACGGGGCGCCCATCCCTAAGCTCATTGCAAACAGGGCGCTGCCGCTGCGCAGCATATCGCCGGTTTGCGCCATCACGGTAAGCGCAGCGATCAGTGCGGGTGCGACGCAGGCTGTAACGATCAAGGCCGATAGTGCACCCATGACAAATGCGCCTATCGTTGTGCCGCTCTTCTGGTTGCCGCTCACGCCCGCGAGCTTGGTCTGGACGCTGCTGGGCATTTGCAGGTCGTAAGCGCCGAACATACCGAGCGCAAGTACAACGAACAGCGCGGAAAAGAGGATCAGAATCCACGGTTGATTGAAGGTCGCCTGAAGCTGCATGCCGGCCGCGGCGGCCGCGATGCCTGCGCCCGTGTAGACCAGGGCCATACCCATGACGTAGCTCAGCGCCAGCGAAAATCCGCGCAGCGGCGTAACGTTATCGCCTTCACCCGCGATGATGCCTGAAAGTATCGGCACCATCGGCAGGACGCAGGGCGTAAACGCGAGACCCAGACCGGCGAGGAAGAACAGTCCGGCCGCTACCCAGATACTGGAGCCCATTATGATCCCTGCCAGCCTTGCCTGTTCACTGACAGGTGCATTATTGGAAGGCACGGTCGAGATGTCCGAGACGGTCGTGGCCTCGGGCAGGCTAACGGAGATGACGCGGGTCTGAGGCATGTAGCATAGCCCGCCCTCTGCACAACCCTGGTACTTGAGTTCGAGTTCGAGTTCCATCGCGTCCGGCGTGGCGCGCGCAATAGGCAACGGCGCCAGCACGTCCTGCAGGTAGACTTCCATCTCCCCGAAGTACTCATCGACTTTCATCTTGCCTTTCGGCAATTCGAGTCGGCCGGTCTTGGCGCGGTCGCTCAGTGCCCGGACAGAGATTTTGTCCTTGTACAGGTAGAAGCCAGGGACGACTCTGATTCCGACCTCAACCCTGTTGCCGTCGACCGGGAACACCTCGGGAAAAAAGACCTCGTCCACGGGCGGGAATTCATTGCTTGCGTCCGAATTTGCGGCAAGTGACCCGAGCTCGAGTTTCGGTGTGCCGCTGGCAACTCGTCGTAGCTTGACCTCTTCTGTCCAGGTCTGCGGGGGATAGCACAGGCCCAGGTCGGCACAACCCTGGCTCTTGATTACGAGTGCGACTGTCTGTGGGCGGTCACCATTGACCGTATAGGGAATCGTTACGAAGAATCGATCGCGATAGACCTGTTGCTTGCCGAAGAACTCATCTTCGTGCGGCAAGCCTTCCGGTAGTTCCGGCTCTCCCAGGACAAGCGCATCATCTCCGGCCACGAACCCAAGGCGCTTGCGATAAAGGTAGTAACCGTCGGCAATGGCCCAGTCCACCTCAAAGGCGTCGCCGGTGTCCGATACGACGTACTGGAACGCTTCCGTAACCCGCAACGGTTCTTCGTCGGCGAAAGCCGGGATCGCGAGGCAAACGGCAAGAAAGACTGCTGCAAAGCTGTTTCTAATAGTGGTCATAGGCATCGATAAGGGTGTTGTGGGGGCGGCCTTAATACTCCAGGACCGGCCAGGCGAGGCGAATGTTACTCCAAACCGGGGTCGTGTCTTCGATACAGGTCTGATTTTTGGACGAAATGTGGGTCTGAAAAGCTTGTAATTTGACCTTTGGACCCTATCATTAGCACTCCTCGTGACCGAGTGCTAACAACGCTCGGCCGGAACACTAGCCGAAAATCGGTTTAAATTTAACAACTTATAGGAGTTAAGCACCATGAAGATGCGTCCGCTTCATGATCGGGTCATCGTTAAGCGCATGGAAGAAGAGCGCACATCGCCCGGCGGAATCGTCATTCCCGACGCTGCGGCTGAAAAGCCCATCAAGGGTGAAATTGTCGCTATTGGCAATGGCAAGATTCTCGACAACGGCGATGTTCGCATGCTCGATGTCAAGGTCGGCGACACGGTCCTGTTCGGCAAATACGCCGGCACCGAAGTCAAGGTGGAAGGTGAGGAACTGCTCGTGATGAAGGAAGACGACATCATGGCAGTTATCGCAGGATTAAATCTGCAACACCACTCAGTTCTAATAATCAGAAGACGGTTCATGGCCGTCTTAGTCAACAGAGGAATTTCAAGATGGCTGCTAAAGAAATACGATTTAGCGATGATGCACGGCAAAAGATGTTCGCCGGCGTCACCGTTCTGGCAAACGCGGTTAAGGTGACCCTGGGTCCCAAAGGCCGCAACGTCGTGCTCGACAAGAGCTTCGGCGCACCGACCGTTACGAAAGACGGCGTTTCCGTCGCCAAGGAAATCGAGCTCGAAGACAAGTTCGAAAACATGGGCGCACAGATGGTCAAGGAAGTTGCTTCCCAGACGTCTGACATTGCTGGCGATGGCACCACCACGGCTACGGTTCTGGCACAGGCAATCCTGCGTGAAGGCCTGAAGTCGGTTGCCGCCGGCATGAACCCGATGGACCTGAAGCGCGGTGTCGACAAAGCGTCGGCCGCGATCGTCGAAGAGCTGAAGAAGCTTTCCAAACCCTGTGAAGACGAGAAGGCGATCTCACAGGTCGGCAGTATCTCTGCCAACGCGGATGCCGAGATCGGCGAGATTATCTCCGACGCAATGGGCAAAGTTGGCAAGGAAGGCGTTATCACCGTTGAAGAAGGATCGGGTCTTGCGAACGAACTCGATGTCGTCGAAGGCATGCAGTTCGATCGCGGTTACCTGTCGCCGTATTTCATCAACGATGGCCAGAGCCAGCAGGTCGAGCATGACAACCCGCTGATCCTTCTGTACGACAAGAAGATCTCTAATATCCGCGATCTTCTGCCGGTTCTCGAAGGTGTAGCAAAAGCCGGACGCCCGCTGCTGATCGTTGCAGAAGACGTCGAAGGCGAAGCGCTCGCGACGCTGGTCGTTAACAACATCCGCGGCATCGTGAAAGTCGCCGCCGTCAAGGCACCTGGTTTCGGCGATCGCCGCAAAGCCATGCTGCAGGACATCGCTGTTCTGACCGGTGGCCAGGTTATCTCCGAAGAAGTCGGTCTGTCGCTGGAGAAGGCGACGCTCGAAGATCTCGGCGAAGCCAAGAAGATCCAGATCACGAAGGAAGCAACCACGATCATCGATGGCGCTGGTAAGGGCGCCGACATCAAGGCGCGCGTCGAACAGATCAACGCTGAGATCGAAGATTCTTCATCGGACTACGACAAAGAGAAGCTGCAGGAGCGTGTTGCCAAGCTGTCCGGCGGTGTCGCCGTCATCAAGGTTGGCGCTGCTACCGAAGTCGAGATGAAAGAAAAGAAAGCTCGCGTTGAAGATGCGCTTCACGCCACTCGTGCCGCTGTCGAAGAGGGCGTTGTCCCCGGCGGTGGTGTTGCTCTGATTCGTGCCGTCAAGGCGATCGCGAAGCTGAAAGGCGATAACGACGATCAGAACGTCGGTATTGGCATTCTGAAGCGTGCGGTCGAAGAGCCGCTGCGACAGATCGTTCGTAACGCCGGCGGTGATGCAAGCGTTGTGCTCAACGCGGTTGCCGAAGGCAAGGGCAACTTCGGTTACAACGCGGCGACCGGCGAGTACGGCGACATGATCGAACAGGGAATTCTCGATCCCACGAAGGTTACGCGTTACGCGCTGCAGAACGCAGCCTCCGTATCCGGCCTGCTGCTAACGACCGAAGCAATGGTCGCCGACGCGCCGCAGGACGACGCAGGTGGCCCGCCGATGCCGGACATGAGCGGCATGGGTGGCATGGGTGGAATGATGTAAGGACCGCGTCTGTTCCGACAGACGTCGCTCTCACACATCCATGTGCTTCGCGACATAAGGCCATCCTTGGCCAAAAAGCCCGGCTCTTGCCGGGCTTTTTTTTGGGTCTGAACCCGAAAACTTGCCAGTGGATTGAACGTCTGCTTTCACTCATAGCGGTCTTTCAGGCGTCGCAAAAATCACCAATATGACAGGCGCAAACAGCCGATAGCGGATGTCCGGAGTTCGTGTTCTCAATGCTGACTTGACGACGCTACAGTGCCCCGCCTATCTCTTGGGGCGAAGTCTCGCTGCGGGAACATGGGAGGGCTTCTTGTCATTTATTCTACTGAGCCATTCGCCCGCGCTGACTCCTCTGAATTTTCGGTCAAGGAATAACGCGTCGGATTGCGTCATCGTGTGCTGTATCCCACCTGGCAGGAAGGTCGCCCAGTCGTGCCCAATATGGTTGTCGCGAAGTGCGTATAGGCTAAAGCGATAGTTAATAATATTTACCCCGGCGCCTCCGCAAGCGCGAGATTCATCATTGTAGAGAATAACGCCTGCAAGGTCGGCGTCCGCGGACGCGAAAGCATAGCGACCGCGCGGATAAGTATGACTGAGAAAGCTGTACAATTTGAGCAGACCGCCTTTGGACGGATCAGCACATTCGGGGCAACTGTCTGGGAGCTGTAAATCAAAGGTTGTAGTCATTTTGCGTTGAAAACAGGCCGTTCGAATCGCTGACTCGGGAATTATCGGAGCCGAATCCACTAGCGCCGCAACGGATCTGCCGTCAAATGCTTCTACAACCTGCGGGTAGTTAATCAGTACGCCGAACCCGCCCGCGCTTGCGCCTATCAAGGCAACGTCATCGGCATCGCGAAAGTACGGCGCGACTCGTTTCAGGACATTCCGAAGGTTTCTATAACCTACAAACTGCTGTTTCCCCGGCACGCCGGGAACCAGAGCGTCCTCCCTCTCGCCACCATGGAGATCGCCCGTACAGTAGGGGATGTAAACATGATTCCATCTGGCGACAGGGTTTGATGGGTTCTCAGTATTGAAGACGCCCTGATTGCCTAGGGTCTCGACCCAGTTATTGAATTTCGCACGAGAAAAATTCTTGCCTGAGATAGGTGCGTTGGCATTTTGCTCGCATGACTTTGCGTCGTAGCAGGCGCCACCCCCTTGCAAAAAGATCATCACTGCGCTGGCATCCGGCAATAGCCGTACGCCAATGCCGGTCGTTGACCCATCACGACAAAAAGTGTCATCTAGTGGAATCCAGGTCCAGCTACCGGTGTCAGCTTTCGCGCCCGCAAGATTGCCTGCTGGACGCTCATCGTCATCAGCAGACTGCGTGCTCGTCGAAAACAGCAATACTACGATCACAGCGAAAACGATTTTTTGCACTAGGATGTGCTCCTATGCTGAGCAGATAGACTGACCGTAAAGGTTGGGACATTATCGCCGAGATGCTGAATCGTCGATGAACGGCCTATCGTCCGGGCTAGCTATCCGTTATCACGACGAGAGTCTGCTATCGAGAAGTAGCCGGCAATCTAGCTCAGAACCGGCCACTCTAAACTGACAACGTCACCTACGAATCCGATGCGCCACTGCTTGTTCCAGATCGATTCTACAGCTCGCAGACACCCATTACGTATTCGTAGAATCCCGGTAGTCGATCCTGCTTGTTTGATCGCCAAGCCGCGACAAGGCCAGGGTGGCGTCCAATTAACTTGCAAAGGCTCCGAGTATAAGAATCGGCTTCTTCCTGGTTGATGATACCCTTGTCATAGTACTTCCATGCCGCTTCATTCACATTGACCACATATTCAAGTAGCACATAAAGAGTCCAGCGATCGTCAGGGCCCAATGATTCAAAATCAGATAGAGCCTGACGGAATACTCTAGATAACTCTGGATTCTCAGCCAATGCCAAACCCATCTCGTTTGTCATACTGTAGATAGTTGCAACTGCCTCGGTCTCAGCGATGTCGTTGGAGCGCTTCAATTCGTATCCAAGAAAGAGAAGTGACACTATGATTCCAGCAATTCCCACAATTTCTACGGCTCGTCCGACGTTTATCGAAGTTACGTTATTTGATGGTGTCGGCATCTTCTTGTCCTAGCAGACTTGCTCTTGACATTCGTTTTTCAAATCGCGGCTTTGGGTCATCAGCCGACATTTTACCTCAGATCGTTCGACCGGCCGCTTTGCTTGAATGCAGTCGTTCAGATTGTCGAGAAATCACCAAGACGACAGGCAGCTAACGGCAAGAAGAACTCCATCATCCTGGCTAGCCAGAGATCGTTGTGATGCTGACGGTTACTTCTTGGAACTCAAGGTACTCACCTGA
>CAVXCW010000025.1:0-9976 GCA_963760325.1 uncultured Gammaproteobacteria bacterium
CCTTGAGGACATCGACCTGAAGAGCATGGGCTACAACACGGCAAGGTATATCCACACTCTTTACCAAACGATGAACCTGTCTTTTGCGGATCGGGATTTCTACTACGGTGACCCTTACGTGCCTCCGGTTGAACCGATCGAGGGCCTTCTTTCGAAGAAGTATGCAAAACATCGGCGCGCGCAGATTGACTGGCAACGCAACAATCCTGAAACGAAGCCTGGCGATCCGTATCCGTTCCAGGGCGATAAGAATCCTTATCTCGATTTGCTTGAGAAATGGACACCCGTTCCGCCGACCGCCGAAGCCGAAGGTGCTGAGGGCTTCCAGCAGGCTCGCTTGATGAGCGATGACGAGAGCTTCCTCGCAGGCACAACGTCGATCCAGGCCGCTGACGCTGAAGGCTGGGTGGTTTCGATCACCCCGAGCGGCGGCTGGATTCCGGCCTTTGTCGCCGGTCGCACCGGTATCGGCATGAGCCAACGCATGCAAAGTTTCGTATTGGACGAGGCACTTAATCCTTTTAACGTGGTGCATCCGGGGCAACGACCACGGGCGACGCTCACTCCCAGCCTGGCGCTGAAAGATGGCAAGCCTTTCCTGGCATTTTCGGTTCAGGGCGGAGACACGCAGGACCAAAACCTGTTGCAGTTTTTCCTCAACATCGTGGAATTCGGCATGAACGTGCAACAGGCCGTCGAGGCACACAACATCACGAGCTACCAGATGCAAAGTTCATTCGGCGCACATAAGGCTGAACCCGGACGCATCGAGGTCAGCAGGAAAGTGCCGGAATGGGTCCACAACGAGCTGGGCAACATGGGGTATCGCGTCGAAGTCCAGGACCGCACGTACAGCCCGATCACCGCCATCTTTTTCGATACGGAAAACGAAACGATGTGGGGTGGTGCCAGTGATTATGGCGACGACTATGGCGTGGCCTGGTAGTCGCGACTTGCTCCGGCGTCTTTCGTCACATCATCAGAAGAACATCGGGTCGTAATCAGGAGTTTCCCGACCTGCTCGAGCACTATTGTGGCTCATCAGCGCAAACGGCGCTTTTCGCCATGGAGCAGTTCGTGAAAAACACAATCGTCAATCGGGGCATCGTCACCGCTATCCTGCTTAGCGCCTCTTTGTTCGTTGGCTGCGGCGGTACGAAAGTCCTCAAAGAACCGCAGCCGCTGCAGACCACGCAGCCGCTCGCGAAAACGGCGGACCAGCGCGTTAGCGCGACACTCGACTGGGTTATCGTTCGCGAGGGTCCAGGAACGTGGGCCAGGAACGCCGATTGGGATGAGTACCAGCTGCGGGTTCGCAACTTGTCCGACCAGCCGGTAAAGATAACGCGGCTGATGATCGTGGACTCCCTGAACACGCCGATCGGCCCGCAGCCGGGACGCAAGAAGCTCGTCAAGGGCAGCAAAGAAACTGCTCGCCGCTACAAGAGATCCGGAGTGAAGGTCAAAGCCGGTCGTGGAGCAGGCACCATGCTGGTTGCCGGTGCCGCAGTTACTGCCGTGGGAGTTGCCTCGGCGAGCGCCATTGCTGCCACTTCCGTCCTGTCAGGTGCAGCCGCAGGGGCGGGCGGCGCCGGTGCGGCGGTCGGTGGCTTGTTGCTGCTCGGCCCGGCTCTCGCCGTCGGTGGTGTCGTTCGCGGAGTGAACAACAGCGCCGTGAACACGCAGATCGAGACTCGGCAGACCGCCTTGCCGCTGGAGATATCCGGGATGGAAGAGGCGGCGCTTGACGTGTTCTTTCCGCTGGCACCGTCTCCCCGGTCGGTTGAACTGACCTATACGGATGAATCCGGGGACCACCTTCTTACCATCGATACGCGCTCGGCTCTCAATGGTCTGCACATTGATGCGTCCCGCGCATCAGCTGCGAGCATGGATTGAAGCAGCTCGGCCATCGGGGGCGGCACAATGTCTGCCACTTGCTCGATGCCTGAAGAAGTCTAGTCCGCGTAGCCGGTTAGCTCGACATATCCGCGGCCGGTGATTCTGGCGCCGCCAAGAGTGCCGCTGACATCGACCGCACCCTCCCAGTAGCGAACCGTCGTGAACAACTCCTGGTCGTCGAGTACCGGAACGACGTCAAGCACAAGTCCGAACTCCGGCAATTCAATATCCCATGCTGACGGGTAGATGCCCCCCTTAGGGCTTGTCCATTGCTGCGTTACCAACAGGGTAAATTCGTCCCGGTCCAGGTGGCGCGATTTGCCTTCGGCCGAGGTCCAGGTGCCGCCGCTGTAAGCATCCTGCGTGCCGTCTGTCTTGCGCAGGTTGTAGATCATCAGCTCGCTGCCATCGGACAGCTGCAGTGCAAACCAGTCCCAGCCTTGCTGGTCGGACGCGAGCGCGCTGCTGCTCCACTCGCGGTCGAGCCAAGAAAGTCCCGAGACCGTGAACACCTCGTCACCGAGCCGCATCTGTCCTTCCGTTTGCCAGCGGGTGATCGAGTAGTAATAAGACGCATTGCCGCTCACGGCCGACTTCTGCGACAGGCCTTTGTCGCCATTTAGCACCGCCGCCTTCTCGGCAACAAGCTGAAGGCCTAACGCAAAGTCATCGTCGCTCGCCTGGAGCCGCCACTGCTCACGATCGCTCTCAGTCGTTGTTGAGGCAATCTCCCAATCGTCGATCCAGACTCGAAACGGATCGGCATCGGCACCAGCAAGCCCCAGTGCGCCGCGTGAAAATCGCTCAGCGACATAAAACTTCTGGCCATCGGCATCGGTGACCGCGAAGTGTGCAATGTAAACCTGGTTCGTCCGCCAGGCGGATTCCGATGTGGTTGGCTCAGGCACGAGGGCAAAACGGAAGAACGTTAGTTCGAATCCGAAGCGGCGACCGTCAGCGGCATCGAGATTGCCCGTCATGTACCACCATTCATTACGAAAATCAGTATGTGGCCCATGATCGCGAGGAAATTTGAAGGTCCGCGGTTCCACGGCCACGGCGAAGCCGGCAGTACTATCTGCGCGCAACAACGAGGACAGGTTTGACTGCTCGTAAGATTCGCTGTCGGCCATCGCATTCGACGAGACAATCAGGATCACAGCGAGCGTGACTGCATGCCAAAACATTGACCGCGAGTTTAGAATCGGCTCTCGCACTTGTTACTCCTCGCGCATCGCGAGTGCCGGCTGGCTTTGCGCGGTACGCCAGGCGGGGTAAATGCCAGCCAGCAATGCCGCAACAACCGCGAATAGCACCGCTGACAGCAAAATGTCCGGCGCTATCGCCATGTCAATCTGCCAACCGAACGCACGTCGATTGATCACCTCGATCAAGACGTAGGCCATTACGAGTCCAAGCGGAATGGCTGCAAGGCCGCTCAGCAGGCCGATGATGCTGGTTTGCAGTGTAATCATGCCGCCCAGTTGCAATTGCGTCATGCCCAGCGCGCGCAGCACAGCGAAGTCACGCGCACGTTCGAGCTGCAGTGCCAGCATTGCGCCAAGAATGCCGATGAAAGCGACACCAACAGCGAGCCAATAGAGCACGTCGGTAATAACAAAGGTACGGTCGAAAATCTGCAACGATAGCTCGCGGATCTTGACGTTGGAGTTAATCAGGAGTTCCTGGCGGCCCCGGCTGATTGCTTCCATCTGCGCGATGACGTCGGCAACGTCTACACCGTCGTCAAGATAGAGCCCGATAGAGTCGACGCCGGAATCGTCGAAGTGCCGGTCGTAGGTTTGTCGACTCATGAGCAACGCGGCCGCATTGATGTCGTAACTTTGATAAGTTGCGATGATGCGAAACTCAGTCTTGCCGCTCGCGGTGCGCAGCGCCACGCTGTCTCCGGGCGTGACCTGGTTACGATAGGCATAAGGCTCGGATACAAGGACGACGTCGTCGCGCTCGAACAGCGACCACACTTCCTTCGGATTGGCGTCGAGTATCTCGGTGCCGGCGTAACTTCCCGGTGCCATCTTGGTCGCGAGCACCTGAGTGCGGCCATTTTCATCCTCGTGCCACGAGCGGCGATTGCTGCTGAACGCAACGACGCCCGATATTTGCGATAGCTCCTTGAGCAAAACAGGGTCCAAGGTGCCGCGTCGCATGCCCGCGTAAATATCCGCTTGAAGAGTCTGTTCCAGCCAGTCACTCACGGAGCCACGAAAGCTATCGACCATGACGCTGACGCCGATTGTCGCGGACACCGCGACGGCGAGCGCGACGATCGCGACGCCAGTACGGCTCAGGCTGCTGCCGATGTCGGCGACGGCAAGTCGAGCCCAGACTCCGCCCAGCCGCTTCGCGATGGGCGAGAGGAAGTGCGCCGCCGCCTTCACCACCAGGGGCACACACAGTGCAAAGCCCAGAATCAACATAAAGACTGATATGAGGCCCGCAACCAGGCCGCGACCTGAGAATGCCAGCACGACCATGGCCAAGGCGATAGTTACGACGCCCGCGAGCGCCACGAAAGGTAACAAACGACGCGTTTGTTGCTCCAGGGCAGACCGTGTCAATGAAAGCCGCGGTCGATATGACGAAGCTTCGATAGCGGGCACTACGGCGGCAACAAGTGCCGCACCGATACCGGCAACGACGCCCTTAGTCACAGAGGATGTGCTTATCGAAACGTCCGTGACAGTGACTCGGAAGTAAAAATCGTTGATCGACTGTGAGACGAGCCCGAGTAGTTCGCCTCCCAACCAAATGCCCGCCATTACTCCCAGCGTTGCGGCGATCAGGCCGATTCCCGCGGTCTCGGTCAACACCAGGGTGATCACCTGGCGCCGCGTCGTGCCGAGCGCCCGCAGAATTCCGATCAGCCGGCGCCGCTGTAGTACCGAAAAGCTGACGCTGTTATAGATGAGAAATAGCCCAACAAGTAGTGCGAGCAGGCTCATGGCTGCAAGGTTGGTCATGAAGGCGGCGCTCATTTCCGTCGTAGTGCGTGTGCGTGTTGCTGTGGCCAATAGCGTGGTGTCACCGGGCAGCAGTTTTTCCAGCCTTTCCTCGAGCCCTGCATCCTCATCAGTGATGCGTACGTCGATTCGGGAAAGCCTGTTCGCTTTGTCGAACCAGGCTTGTGCGGTAGCGATATCGGTAGTGAAAAGACTGCCGAGGCCGGTTTCGGTAGCACTCTTGTACGTACCTGACAGTATCGCGGGGCGTATTTTGCCACCGGCGAGCACCTCAAAGTGATCGCCGGTCGTCAAGCCGAGCGCATCGGCGGTAGGCTGGGACATCATGACCGCGCCGGGCCGGGTCAGCATTTCGCGAAAGACGGATTGAGCCTGCGTCGCGTCCGAAGCGTCCTCAGGGGTCAGTTGGCTGGAGAACGCTCGCATTTCCTGCTCGGCAAACAGATCCACGCCAAGGACCTGCAGCGAACGCTCGTTGATCGTTACGTAGCCTTCGACGATGGGAGCGATACTGCGAATACCGTGCTGCACTCGAAGTTCAACATAGAGATCTTCGTCAATGTCGCTCAAACCGCCAATAATCTGGTGCGTCGCTTTCCCGGTTACGGCATCCATCGACAGCAGGAAGGCCTTCTTGGAGCTACTGTTTGCAAGGTCGACTGCGACGATCACGGCAACACCGATACTGATACCGAGTACTGCAAGGGCCAGCTGCCACGGATGGCGGAGGAGGTAACCGTAGTTTGCGCGATAGAGAGCCCGCTTCATGCGACAGACGGATCGTTCAATGAGGTTTCCAGCTTGCCGTTGTGGAGTTCAAGGGCCCGATCACAGAAGGATGCCACCTTGGCACTGTGCGTTGCGATCAGCATCGTGCCACCGCTCTGACGTACGAGTCGGTCAAGCAGTTCGAGAACGCTGTCTGCCGTTGTGTCGTCCAGGTTTCCTGTCGGTTCATCAGCAAGGAGCACCGACGGTCGGTGACTGAGCGCCCGCGCAATCGCGACGCGCTGCTGCTCGCCGCCGGAGAGTACGTCCGGGTAACTCGACGCGCGATCAAGAAGGCCCACCGCATCGAGCAATTCTTTTATCCGAGCGCTGGCCTCAGCGGTGGCAACGTCGTTTAGCTCCAGTACCAGGCGAATGTTATCGGCCACGTCCAAGGTTGGCACGAGATTGAAGGCTTGGTAAACGAAACCGATGTGCTCGCGGCGAAAAAGCGTCCGGTCGCGCTCCGAGAGTTTGGTGATATCGGTGCCGGCCACCGTCACGCGGCCAGCGTCAGGCGCGTCGATACCGCCAACAAGGTTGAGCAGGGTAGATTTTCCGGAGCCGCTGCGGCCACGGATTGCGACGGACTCGCCACGCAGAAAATCAGCGCTGATGTTGTCGAGAACGCGATGCCTGCGCTGGCCCTCAACGAAGTCGCGACTGATTTCTTGCAGGCGAATTTCGACGTCGCAAGATGTTGTCATAGGACCTGACTGTTCAGCATTACTCGCGAATTCCCTCGAGTCCGAGGAAGAACGAGTAATACAGCGCCGTGTCTTCGAGACGGCGAAAACGCCCGGTCTTGCCGCTGTGGCCTGCGGACATGTCCGTTTTCAGGACCAACAGGTTGTCATCCGTCTTGTGCTCGCGAAGCTTCGCGACCCACTTTGCCGGCTCCCAATACTGCACCTGCGAATCATGCAGGCCGGTGGTTACCAGGATGTTCGGGTAGTCCGTCTCGCGCACATTGTCGTAGGGAGAGTACGACAGCATGTATTCGTAATATTCCTTCTCCTTAGGGTTGCCCCATTCGTCCCACTCGCCGGACGTTAAAGGGATGTCTTCATCCAGCATCGTTGTAACAACATCGACAAAAGGCACTGCCGCAAACACGCCTTTGTAGAGTTCAGGCGCCATGTTCAGCACGGCGCCCATCAACAGGCCGCCGGCGCTGCCGCCATACGCGTAGAGATGTTCGGGTGACGTAAAGCCCTCATCGATCAGGTGATTTGAAACGTCGATAAAATCGGTAAACGTGTTCTTCTTCTTTAGTTGCCGGCCGTCGTAATACCATTCCCGGCCCATCTCGGACCCTCCCCGAATGTGAGCAATCGCATACACAAACCCGCGGTCCAGAAGGCTGAGACGGTCGGAGCTGAAATACGGAGAGGTGCTGGAGCCGTACGAGCCATACGCATATTGCAGCAACGGGTTCTGGCCATTCTTTTTCATGCCAACGCGGTACACAATCGATACCGGGACCCGGGTTCCGTCTCGCGCAGTCGCAAACAGCCGCTCCGTTTTGTAATTGCTGCGATCGAAGCTGCCGACAACAATGCGGTCCTTGATGAGTGTATGAACCTCGGTTGCCAGATCGTAATCATACGTCGATTCTGGCGTCGTCAGCGATTCATAGCTGTAGCGGAACAAAGCGGAATCGAATTCGAAGTTGTTGTCCGAAGAGGCCGTGTAGACTTCTTCGTCAAAGTCGATTCGTCTCACTGTGCCCGACGCACGTTCGACAACTTCCATCTGTGTCAATCCGTTCTCGACGATTGTCACCACCAGGTAATCCTGGAATACATCAACATCTTCGATCAGGGCGCTGCCGCGGTGCGCGACGACCTCCTTCCATGCATCTTTGGACGTATTGTCGAGCGGCGCTTCCATGAGCTTGAAGTTCTTGGCTTCATCGTTGGAGATTACATAAAAGCGATCGGCGCTGTCCGTGACAAAATACTCGTGATTTTCTTCGCGGGGCAGGAACAGTTTCGGCGCATCGTCCGGTGAATCTGCGGATACGTAGCGCACCTCCGTTGACAGTGTCTGCGCACTGGTCAGATAGAAAAATGCCGAAGACAACGATTTGGATACATACAAGTAATTGGTTTCGTCTTCTTCCTCGTAAACGAGTGTGTCATCGGGTTCGCCAAGCTTATGTCGGAATACCTGGTAGGAACGCAGGGTTTCAGGATGTTGTTTGCCGTACAGTATCGTCTTGCTATCGTTGGCCCATTCGAAGTTACTCGTGATGTCATCGATCTTTTCGCCAAGCAGCGCACCGGTTTCGATATCCAGGAAGTAGAGGTCATAGAATCTACGGCCCGCCGTATCGATACCGTAGGCGGCAATGCGGTCGTCTGGGCTCACGGAAAAGCCGCGCACTGAAAAGTAGTCGGCGTCACCCGCCAGCGCGTTTACGTCGAGAATCACCTGTTCCGGCGCATCCAGTGAACCTTTTTTGCGTGCGTAGATTGGGTACTCACTACCCTCGACATAGCGCACGTAATAATAGTAGTCACCGCGCCTGTAAGGTGCCGATTCCTCGTCCTGTTTCATTCTGGCCTTCATCTCGTCGATCAATCCGTCTTGCAGACCCTTGTAGGGGCTCAGGGCTTGCTCGGCGTAGGCGTTCTCTGCCTCGAGGTAGGCAATTACCTCAGGGTTTTCGCGTTCCCTAAGCCAGAAGTAATTGTCGACACGACTATCGCCATGTAATTCAAGTGTCACTGGCCGTTTTTCCGGGGCTGGAGTAGGTGATGAGGGCTCCTTGCCTGAGCAAGCCACTAAAGTAACCAACAAGATCAAAAGTTGAAGGAGGTTTTTCATTTTCTACGAATTCCACGATTCCATCGGGCGCACGAGTATAACGGGGAGCGCGCGCTACGGACATCGCCCTCTAACCGTGTGTTTTTCGCATTGAGCAAGAAGACCGTAAAAGGAAGACCATAGTTCGGTGTATTCCTCGTAGGATTGGGTGCCAAGTTTCAGGACCGGCTCGAAAGCCCAGCCTTTGAGATTGTTTTCGTGAACCAGCCCAGTCACGCTGGAGTTCTCCAGCCTTCGGAGTAACGTCCGGGAGCCACTACCACGCAGCGCTATCTTGATGAATACGCGCTCTCGAGGCATCGTCGACTATAGTTCGTAAGCATCAATTACTCTTTCCTGGGTGACACCCACATCGTGATCACGGCGCGAAATACTGCTTGATTGGCCGTATCGGTAACGGTCACGGTAACCGGTAATTCCGCTGCCGCAGCAAACTGGGGTAAGGGATCAGTTCGCGCTACTGCTTTAAGGTTGGTCTCGGCCTTCGCGATATATTCAACCGTCATGCCCTTCGGAATCCACCGATAGCCTGCGGGAACAGTCACTTCGGTCATTGTCCCCCCGGCAAGCTCCGCCATATTGCACATCGCGATAGCATGCACCGTCCCAATGTGGTTGAGGACCCGGCGGCGCTTCTTGATAAGCACCTCGCAGTAACCAGGACGCAGCTCCACGAACGCAGGTCGTATGCTGCCGAAGTAGGGTGCCTTCCAGCACACCAGGCGGGAAAACGCCCATTTTCCAGCCGGCTTCTTTGACAGACGCTGCCAGGTGGATAATGTGAAATTGCGTTGATTCATCGGGACCTCGTGGCTATCTCCGGATGCGAACAATTAGTTGCTCTGACCGGGGTGACAGCGTCTATACTCGATCCGCCACACAAAAATGACAACCAAATGGAGTCAAGCATGAAGAAAAGAATTGCACTGGGTGCTATTGCAGCCTGTCTATTTACGGTTTCAGTTAACGCCCAAGAGCCGTCCTGGAATGATGCGCAAACGGAGGTCTGGGCGCTCGTCGAACAGTCATGGGTGGATGACGTCGCCGAGAATGGTAAATGGCCGACGGATTATATTCACGACAACTATGTCTCATGGGGCGACGGCGATGCGGCGCCGAGATACAAGGATTCGGCGATTGCATGGAATCGATTTGGCGACGAAAGCAGCAATACGCTGATGTACGAAGTCTCGCCGGAGGCTATTGCAATTGTCGACGGTACGGCGGTCGTTCATTACAACGTGACGACAGTCACAGAGGACAGCAAGGGTGAACGAAATGCGAGTGTCGGCCGAATTACCGAGGTGCTTGTGCGCGTCGGTCGTAGCTGGAAGTGGATTGCAGGGGTTGACTACGAGCCAAAACTCAACGACTAGGCCGGTCGACGAAACCCGGCAATCCGAACGGGCTGCGTGCCCGTCTCGATTGGCGCTCAGGTGGCTCCGGGTCTAGAGATGTTTCAATTGCAGTCGCAGGAGACCGTTAGCGAA
>CAVXCW010000026.1:0-33426 GCA_963760325.1 uncultured Gammaproteobacteria bacterium
TCGGCACCAGGCATCCCGGTGGGTCAAACGTCGTCATGCGTGGCTGCGCCGTGTCGGGCATTGCGTTTAGCGACAACCCGACGACCTCTGTCTACCTCGACGAACAACCGATTACAGTTGCCGGCTTCAACCCGGATCCCAGGCTAATCGATATCGAGCGAATCGAAGCCCTGAGTGGCCCGCAGGGCTCGCTGTTCGGCGATGCGTCGCAGTGCGGCACATTGCGCATCATTACGAACAAGCCGAAGACGGATGCGTTCGAGGGCTGGGTTGATCTCGGCGCGTCAAGCGTCGCTCATGGAGAACTCGGCTACGAAGTCAGCGGAATGGTCAACTTCCCGATTGCCGATAACAAAGCCGCGCTGCGCCTCGTGGGATTCTATGCCGAAGAAGCCGGTTACATCGATAACGTTCTGGGAGGGAGTCCGACCGGACCGCTGTTTCCAGCGGGTGGGGTCAGTACGTTCGACAACGCAGAGTTCGTTGCAGAAGATGTGAACGGATCGACGACGTCGGGTGCGCGAGCCAACCTCCGCTGGCTCCCGACGGAAGACTGGACGGTGGACGCCGGGGTCATTTATCAGAAAGTCGAAGAAGATGCTTTCGGTGATACCGATTTGCCTGAGGGTTTTCTGGACGGGCGAAGTCTTGGCGAATGGCAGCAAATGCGTTACGAAGAGGAAGACTTCGAGGACGAATGGTACCAACTTGCGCTGACGCTCGAAGGAAGCTTGGGTGGGGCCGAGGTGGTTCTTGCGAGTTCTTTCCTGAACCGTGAATACTTTTTTCGGGCCGATGCGACGACCTATCTCGGCGGCTGGCAGGAACGCTATCCAAACAAGTTAAGCGGCGGCGGTTACTACACCATCTATGATTTTCTTCCCGACCAGGATCCGCGTGCGCAGGTGTTCAGCACCGGCGAGTCGGACCGGACCAGCATTGAGCTGCGCGTAGCGACGCCCAGCGATTCCAACAGCCGCTGGTCGGGGATCGTTGGCGCGTTCTACAACAATACCGAGGGGCATTCGCATTTCTCGTCGAACGTAAAAGACTTCGATCAGAGCGGGCCACAAACCGTCGCCTACTCAGTCGGCGCCCACTATTACCTGAACTATGTCGCGTTCTACTATAACTGCGGTACCGGACCGGACAATGCAAACGACTGTATCGACCCGGTAGCACCGTCGAATAACTGGTGGACCGGCGTGTATGACAACACGCTGAAGCAGACCGCCCTGTTCGGTGAAATCAGCTTCGATATTAATGACAACTTCAGCATCACCGCAGGCGGTCGCTGGTTCAGCGTCGATCTTGACCGGCGCTTGCAGCAGGCGACGCTGGTGGGTGGTTTGTCCGACTACCGGACGATGGCGCCCGAATCAAATTGCTCTGGTTCAACCGGCGACCATTGCTACCAGGACACGGTATCGTCGTCATCCGAGACCGGCTTCGTGCCCAAAGTGACACTGAACTATGACCTAAGCGACGGCGTGATGTTCTACGGTACCTACTCGGAGGGCTTTCGACGCGGCGGCGCCAATGCTGCAAAACCCAGGTCGATCTTCGGTCGTGCTCCCTACAACGAGTTTAGCTCTGATCTGGTTAAGAACTACGAGATCGGTACCAAGACCACGTTGGCAGACGGGCGCGTGCAGTTCAACGTTACCGCGTATCGGATGGTCTGGGAAGATATGCAGATCGAGGCCGAAGATCCGACGCCCAACCTGTTTACACTCGGTATCCTCAATTTCCCCGAGGCCGAAATCACTGGCGTAGAGGCATTCCTGAACTGGCTACCGGCCGATGGCTGGAACGTCGCGGCGAACGCGGGTTTCAACAATGCGGAGCTGTCGAAGAGCGCTACGCTGGTGGTTGAGGGTGCGCCGATCGACCGATCCGCGGAGAAAGGTACCCGTCTGCCGTTGACGCCGGATATGAAGCTTAGCCTCAACGTTGATCGATACTTCGACAACGAGCTGTGGGGTGCGGAGCCTTCAGTTGGAATTGCGATCCAGCACACGGGCGAATCCGTGAACTCACTGGCCGGCATCCAGTCTGTCGAGTTCGATCAGCCGGTGCGCAAGCAGGACCCGTATACGCTCGTCAACCTCCGCTTCGGTCTCGAGGCCAACAGCTGGAGCGCAACATTGTTCGTCAATAACCTCACCGACGAGTACGCCAAGCAGTTCTACAATGACCGCTGGGCGCAAACCAGGCTCAGTGTTAACCGACCGCGCACCATTGGCATCAGTTATCGGCGGAACTTCAGGTAATCACGCCGGGTCCGGGGTCGCTGCGTCGGGCATTCCATGCCGGGCCCGTGTTTTTAGCCTAGCGATTGCTGGGGAGGCTGCTATCCACGATGGACATCGATTCCCTGTTTAGCGATCTCGGCAGCGTCGATAGCACGGCGCTAGCCGACGCGATCCTTGCGCAGGACGAGCAAGCCTGGTGGGAAGACCAGAAACGTCAGCACGTATTCGATGTGCACCGGGAAACGGAGTCCATCGTCCTCGTGTTTGTTAATCTCGAAAGCTGGCCCGAAATAGAAATCGTGAAACAGCCAGGGTGGGACCGGCTTGCCGATGTGGCTGTCCCGGTCATGCACGACATCATCGAGCGGCATTATCCAAAAGGCGGCACCATTATCCGCGCCATGGCGGCCAAGTTACTCGCTGGCGGGAAGATTAAGCCGCATGTCGATACGCATCCGTCATTTCATTACGGTCACCGCATCCATGTGCCAATTACGACCAACCCCAGGGTACGCTTCATGATCGACGGACGACCTCACAAACTCGACGTCGGCAGAGCCTATGAAATTAATAATCAGAAGAATCATAGCGTGATGAACAAGGGCAAAGACGATCGGATTACGTTTATCTTCGACTATGTTCCGCCCGATCAACTCGTCAAGCTGGGGAAGCTTCAGCGCGGGCGGCGGACTGCCTCGGCCTGACATAAACGGGGACATTCCTGATTTAATGTATCAGTACATTAAATCAGGAATGTCCCCAAATCACCGGGCAAGGTGCGCCGCGATGGCGTGCATGATCAACGCGGTTTCGGTATCCACGCGCTCGCTCTCCGCGTCCGGATCAGACGACTGCCTGGCAATGACCACGTCCGCGTCCGAGTTGATATAGATGAACTGCCCGTGGATACCTAACGCGGCGACCGCGTCGACGCCCGTATAGCCCCACCACTGATCGTGATAGGAATCGACGACCAATTCAAACCACGGATCGTTGTAGAAGCGATTGACCTTGTCTGCGTTACGCTTGGTTTTGATCCGTTGAGCGATTTCTTTGGAAATGACCTGCTGGCCGTTGAACGCACCATCCTGGAGTATCATCTGGCCGAAACGCGCTGCGTCCCTGAGCGTAATCGCGAGGCCACCGCCGGCCATTTCGACGCCGTGAAAATCAAGCCAGTAATAGCCTTCGTGCTCGGCGCCCAATGGCGCCCAGATCATCTGGTGCAACGCGTCGGCAAGATTCCCGCCGGTTACCCGTCGAATGATCCAACCAAGCACCTCCGGGTCGGGCGTGACGTAGTGAAAAGCTTCGCCATGTGAAAAAGTCTCCTGTTTTTCGGTGAGCGTTTGCAGGTTTGAATACAGACCCTCACCCTCGGGCAGCATCGCGGTCAAAAAGCCCGTGATATGGGCATCCGGATTATAGTAGTCCTCGATGTAGTGGATCGAGTTCGTCATGTCGAGCATCTGCTGTACGGTCGCATCGCCAAATGCGGTTCTTTCCAGTTCCGGCACGTACTCGGCGACGAGCGCATCGCCGTCCACATGTCCTTCTTCCATTAGCATTAACAGCATCGTTCCGGTAAACGACTTGGTGACCGAGAACATCAGGTGTTGGGTCGCGGGAGTTTGATCGTTGAAATACTCCTCGTATACGACTTCGCCCTTCTGCAGCACGATGAATCCGTCCGTGTACGCTGACCCGAGCCATTCGCCCACCGTCACCGACCGTCCGTCGGGGAACGCGACCTCCAGCGCGGACAGATCAATCGAGCGCTTGCCAAGTTCCGCAACAGTGCCACCGACTGCTACGTTGCGTGTCGGCACGACCTCACGCAGATGTCGCAGCGACCACCGGTTATACGGCGGCTGCAAGAAGTTCTCGATCGTTACGAGTTTCTCATCCGGCGGGGGCGCGCCGATCATAAGACCGATTTCTTGTGCCGTCATCGGCAGGTCATCGGCACTGGCCGCCGATGGGAACACAAAAAAATACAGCGTGATCAGAAGGACTCTTAGCATGTTCTTTCACCGCAATATTTTGATGTTAGCTCGCCGCGGCGAGCGCCTGGTCAATATCCGCAATGATGTCATCGATATGCTCGATCCCGATGCACAGGCGAACCATGTCTGGCGTTACCCCCGCAGATTGAAGCTCGTCTTCAGACAATTGTCGATGCGTCGTCGATGCCGGGTGGGCGGCTAATGACTTGACGTCTCCGATATTGACCAGTCGCAGGAATAGATCCAATGAATCATAGAACTTCACCGCGGCGTCGTAACCGCCCTTTACCCCAAACGACAACAATGCCGACGGTTTGCCGTTCGTGTACTTCATCGCGAGGTCGTAGTAGGGCGACTCCGGCAAGCCGGCATAGTTGACCCATTCAACGCGCGAGTCCTCGCTGAGGTACTTTGCAACGACGATCGCGTTCTCGCAATGCCGCTCCATGCGTAACGGCAGAGTCTGTAGTCCCTGCAGTATCAGGAACGCGTTCATCGGACTCATTGCCGAGCCGGTATTGCGCAATGGCACGGTCCTGGCACGACCAATATAAGCGGCGGCTCCGAGCGCCTCCGTGTAGACGACGCCATGATACGAGTCTTCAGGTTGTGTCAGCATGTGAAACTTCTCAGGATAGTCTGCCCATGGAAACTCGCCGCTATCGACGATAACGCCGCCCAGCGAATTGCCGTGGCCCGCCATGTACTTGGTCAGGGAGTTGGCCACGATGTCGGCGCCCCACTCGATCGGTTTGATCAATGCAGGCGTGGCCACCGTATTGTCGACGATCAACGGTACACCGTGCTCATGCGCCATCTTCGCAAGCGCTTCAATATCGACGACGTTGCCTGCGGGGTTGCCTATCGACTCACAAAAGACCGCGGTCGTTTTATCGTCGATCAATCCTTCCATGCTGGCGGCACTGTCGTCACTCGAGAAGCGCACATCGATACCGAGCTTCGGCAACATGTGCTTGAACAATGTGTAGGTACCGCCGTACAGCATCGGCACGGTGACGATGTTGTTGCCTTTCTCAGCCAACGTCAGGATCGCGTAATGAATCGCGGCGCTGCCGGCACTCAGGCCGAGGCCGCCGATACCGCCCTCGAGCTGCGCGCATCGTTGCTCGAGCACGTCAACGGTTGGATTCATTATTCGGGTGTAGATGTTGCCTGGAACTGCCAGATTAAACAGGTCTGCGCCGTGTTGTGCGTTGTCGAATTCGTAGGCGACCGTCTGGTATATCGGGACTGCTACGGATTTGGTTGCGCTATCTGATTTAAAGCCGGCGTGGATCGCCAGTGTCTCGTCTTTCATGAACGGTTCCTTGAGATTGTCCTGGTTCGGTTAGTTGGTGGATGTTGCCGATTCGTCAAAATCCGATGTGTTGGGCTTAGCGTCGGGTTCCGGTTCGACGGGCCAACCGGAGCGCAGGTGCAGGTCGCGCTGGGGAAACGGAATCTCGATACCGTACTCGGCCAGCTTGGTCTCGAGCGCCCAGAGATACGCCGCACGCGTGCGAGTAGGGCGCCGGGCACCCTGGCGATTAACCCACACAAGCATCAGGAAATTCAGGCTGTTGTCACCGAACTCCACTAGCCATATGTCAGGCTCGCGGCCCTTCATGTTGGTCAGCGTATAGTGCACCTCGGCCGCGGCCTCGAGTGCCGCTTTCTTAACAAGTTCTTTGTCGCTGCCGTAGGCTACGCCAAACGGGATTCGTACACGCAGGATGCGTTCGCCCAGCGTCCAGTTCGTCAGTCGGGTGGTTACGAACTCCGAGTTCGGCACAACGATGTCAATATTATCGTTGGTATTGATGAGCGTGCTGCGCACGTTGATTGATTTCACCGTACCGGTCAACCCGGTATCGAGCTCAACGTAGTCGCCGACGCGCAATGAGTGTTCAAAAAGAATAATCAGCCCGGACACAAAGTTATTGACGATGGACTGCAGACCGAAACCGATGCCGACACTGAGCGCACCGGCGACCAGCGCGAGGTTGCTGAAGTCGAGTCCGATCGAGGACAGCGCTATGAACAGACCAAATATGATGATGGCGTAATGGCTGAGTCGACCTACCGTGTACAGGGATGCCTGCGTGCCGGCGGACTCGCTGTCACCAAATCGGCGGATTGCATGGCGGATGCCTCGTGAGAGCAGGAACGCCACAGTTAGAATCAGCAGTACTCGAAGTATGTCGCCACCCGTGACGGGTGTTTCGCTTATCGAGAACAAGGTGACGTCGGCCAGGCTCGCGATTCGTATGTAGGCTGTCTTGATCGCACGGCTTATGCTTGTCAGCCCGGACTTGAACGCGCCGGTGTATTCCGCCGCAACGCTGTCGACTGCCAGCATCAGGAGCTTGAGATCGGCCACCTCCGCATCCAGATTGCCGATCTGAGCGAGGGTTTCCTGTGCGGTTCCCAATCGCTGGTCCAGCAGGCGCCGCGCCGCCCGATTGAGGCCATCCCGATCAACACGCTGAACTGAAAGCAGCTCGTCGCCGGTTTCCTGTTTCCACTCCGGTGTGCGCCGTTCGATTTCGCGCACAAATTCTCGCCAAGCCAGAGTTTTGTCTTCGAGCGCACCGGTATCGGGTGCCCGATCAAGCACAATTTCTGTCCACGAAAGCTGCGCTTCATCCTGGGCGAGCGCTGTCTCGGCCAGGGCCAGGCTGATCTCCGCGCCCAAAAGCTTCTGTTGTTGCAAGCGCTGCTGCGATCGTCCCTGCTCTGTGTCGAGGTCGAGCCCGCTCGCGGCAATCTGGGCGGCTCGCAAATTCTCACGCGCCGACGCAACAGCGGCCCTGCCGGTGTTGACACGTTGACTAAGGCCATCAATGTCAGCCTCATCCGCGGTCGTCGACAGACGCTCCCTGGCAGTGTCCAGACGTTCGGTCAGCGCGTCAGCATACTCAGCGTCCCGATCTGCGCGCTGCGTCAAAAGAGCAAGGCGACGAACGGAAATCGCCTGTGCAGAACGCGCCTGCATCAACCTCAGTCCGGCGAGCCAACGCGCGTCCCCGGGCGGCGCATCGACATAATCGTCAAAAACAGCATCGCGATGTCGGCGGGTGCCGTCGAGAACACGTTTTTCGCGATCGACTTCGAGCTGTTCCTCGGCAGCATCAGCGCGAGCCTCGCGCACCTTAGCCGCAATTCGAAGCAGATCATCGATCGAATAGCTCGCCGCCTCCGGCGCAATTACCTGCTCTATAAGTTCGGTATCTTCCGACAACGCAAGCAGCGCCGTAAAGTTGTCGCGTACGGCCTCGAGAACAGACTGGGCAACCGCCTGATTCTGCGGCGCAAGGTCCGAAATCTGGGCGCCGGTATCCTGCAGAAAAGCATCTTTACGCGGTCCGACCTCGGCCCGCGGACCCTCGAAGTAGGTCCACCAGTTGCTTTGCAGAGCGGTCAGATCGGGCGCAACCAGCGCTTCGCTCTCCTCGGGCTGCTGCGCGAAGCTGGTGGCGGCGAAGAGAACGGCCAGCAGCAACACGAGGTGGCATTTCTTGTGGGCGATCTTCATTCAGTCAACGGTCGGTCGGGCTTATGTTTGGATGCAGATGGGTCATGCTACGAGAAATCAGTGAGGCATGCATATTAACGTGCGCTGGCGAGGAAACGGCGGCGTCGTTGCCAAAGTCGCCGTCGCCCTGTGACAGCGCCGTAGTTCGCCTAGTATCCCCAGGCACCGACTCGTCGGTACATAGCGACGTTATGGATCTTCCGCAGATCACCAACCTCTTTATTGAAATTCGCGTAGGCGTCGCTGGCGAACAGCTTATCGAGATATTTGTTCGCGGCCGCGAAATCAGATGCGCCGATCAGCACTGCGTGCGTCATATCAGCCGGTCCGGACCGCAATGCGACGAGGCGCAGGACGCCCGGGTGGGAGACAGCGTCGTTCAATTTGTCCAGCTCGACAACGTACTTGCCCGGATCGCTGACTTGCATGGTAAATGCGACCAGGTATCCAGCCTCATGGCGCGGTTTGCCATAGTCTTTGACGACTACCGCGAGATTTCCAGACACGAATTCTGAATCTTGCGTCGCCAGCATATAATTGGCCCAGCCATGACTTTCCCTGCGAGCCTGATCCAGTTTGTCGCGTGCGGCATAGCTGTCATAGTCAGCGACGATCGTATGCGTCGCCTCGCCGGGGACGCCGAGATCGTGGGCGTAAAGCGTCGCTTTGTTGCCACGAACCGCGTTGTCTTCGAACAACCCGGTCATCGCAGCCTTGACCGCAGCCGTGTTCTCAAATTTCATGCCGTACACCGCTTCAATTGCCTGAGCTTGAGCGTAGGCGCTGACGAAGAGCGCAAAACTGATCAGAGCGGTTGAAATGATTGTTTTTTTCATTCTGGTCTCCCTACTGTATGCACGACGACTATATCACTTCGGTGACGCATTGAATCTCTTGAACCGGCCCGGCCGGACCGTCAGAATTGAAGTATGCTGAGACGCAGTGTCATCCTGAGAGGAACAAGAAAATGCTGACCGTCCATCATCTGGAAAACTCTCGCTCGCAGCGCATCCTCTGGTTGCTCGAAGAACTCGGCGTCGAGTACGAAATGAAGCGCTACGGGCGGGACAAGCAGACCAGCCTGGCGCCGCCCGAACTCAAGGAAATTCATCCGTTGGGCAAGGCGCCGGTCATCGTTGACAATGGAGTTACGGTGGCCGAATCTGGCGCAATCATCGAATATCTCGTGCAGACCTACGACGATGGCAAGCTTCATCCTTCCGCAGGTTCTGCGGAATGGCGCTCCTACACGTACTGGATGCACTACGCTGAGGGGACGTTCATGCCGCTAATGATCATTTCACTGATCCTGGCCCGTATTGAGACGGCGCCGATGCCGTTTTTCGTGAAGCCGGTGGCGAAAGGCATCGCTGGCAAAGTGCGCGCCAGTTATCTGGATGCCAACATAAAGAACAACCTCGACTTTCTGGATCAAACGTTAAGCGAGTCAAAATGGTTCTGTGGCGACAGGTTTACCGCGGCCGATGTACAAATGAGTTTTGCGCTGGAAGCGGCGGAGGTCAGGTCCGATCTCGCCACTTCCTACCCGCATCTTGCCGGCTTCCTGCAAACGGTGCGGGCGAGGCCCGCGTACAAAGCAGCGCTCGATCGCGGTGGGCATTACGAGTTGATGGGCACCAAGAGCGACTAGATCGCGACGTTGTGTGGGCCTTCTACGTATGGTTTTAGCCGCCCTTGTTTCACTATCATCGCGATTGTAGGTAGGTACCCGGAGTAGCAACATGACTGACATAGCCAATCTAATTCTCTTATCATCTCTCGGCGGCGAGCTGTCCGAAGACGAGGCCGGTGTGCTCGGTGCTCTAATGACGTCCCGCGAGCTGGCCGACAACGAGTTTCTGATTATCCAGGGCACGAGCGACGATTCGCTTCACGTGCTGCTGGAGGGAAAACTGGAGGTTGTAAAAAGTACCGGCGGTGGCGATGTGGCCGGTCTGGCTGTGCTCAGAGAAGGGGATCTGGCAGGTGAACTCAGCTTTATCGACGGCCACGAGCACACAGTCGGTCTTCGCGCATTGAGCCAGTGCCATATTCTCAGCTTGAAACGTGAAGACTTCGAAAAGATTGTGGATGAGAATCCGCAGCTCGTGTACAAGGTAATGCGTGCGATCGCGCGATCGACCCACCGCATCGTTCATCGGATGAATACCGAGTTTATCGAACTCAATAATTACATTTTCAAACAGCACGGACGGTACTGAACAGTCAATAAGAAAGAGCCCCTGCGAAGCGGCCCTGGTGTAACGATCGAGCTATTGATATGAATGAGCTATTCGAAAATGTCGGCGTCGTGCCGGTCGTGGTCCTCGATAATGCGGAAGACGCCATTCCCGTCGCCGAAGCGTTGCGTGAAGGCGGCCTGTCCATTATTGAAGTGACCCTGAGGACAGCGGCGGCTCCCGAAGCAATACGGCTGATCGCTGACGAAGTCTCAGACGTCATTATTGGCGCGGGAACGGTGCTCAACGCCGAGCAGGTAGGTATTGCCGCCGGCGCGGGGGCTCGCTTTATTGTTTCTCCGGGCTTGCACGACTCGGTGGTTGCGGAATCAAAATCGCTCAATCTGCCTCTCTATCCGGGTGTAGCCACCGCAACGGAAGCCCAGGCGGCATGGAACATGGGCCTGAAGGCGCTCAAGTTCTTTCCGGCGGGCCAGGCTGGCGGAGTTCCAATGCTGAAAGCGCTGGCTTCGGTGTTTCGGGATGTCAGGTTCATGCCGACGGGCGGCGTGTCACCCGCAAACCTTGCGGAGTACCTTGGCCTGCCATCCGTCATCGCTTGCGGTGGCAGCTGGCTCACGCCGGCCAAAGCGATCGAGGCAAAAGACTTCGCCACCATCACAAGGCTTGCCGAAGAAGCCTGCGCGTTGGTCGATGCGCTGAGAGGGTAGCGCATCGCAGGGCGTCGAGGCACGCCAAGAATCGCCTCACCATCAATCCGTAGTTGACATAACGTCTGCTCATTCTCCACGTTTGACCGCGGTCACAGCGTCGCAATTACCGTGCTGATACGCTGGCTCGGATGAAAGGCAAAGTCGTCGCTACGCTGTTTGCGCTGCCGTTTTTCGCGGTTGGCGTCTGGATGCTGTGGTCAGTCAGTAGCGCCTTTTACGATGCGTGGCAGATGCGAGACTGGATCGCCGCGGACGCGACACTTATCCGTGCGGGCTATACGACGAGCAGCGGCAGTGACTCTGACACCTATCAGGCCTACGCGGAGTATTCCTATAGCTTCGGCGGCGCTCGGTATGCGGGCGACCGCGTATCGTTAAGCAGCGGTGGCGACAATATCGGTGACTACCAGCAGGACACCGGTCGTCGCCTGCAGACCGCCGCGGCGCGCGGCACTGCGATTACCGTGTTCGTCGATCCTGAGTCGCACGACCAGTCGATCATCGATCGCAAGCTGCGCTGGGGCCTGATCGGCTTCAAGTCCATTTTTATTTTCGTGTTCGGGGGCTTCGGCCTGGGAGTGCTGATCTTCGTCTGGCGGGCAGCACCCGAGAAGGACGCCGACCAGCCCGAATACAAGGATGCGCCATGGCTACTGAATGACGCCTGGCAAACACCAACAATCCGCTCCAGTTCGAAGACCGCAATGTGGGGCGCCTGGGGGTTCGCGGCGTTCTGGAACCTGATCTCGGCTCCGCTACCGTTCATTCTGTATGAGGAGGTCACGCAAAAAGAAAATTACATAGCGCTTGTGGGGCTGCTTTTTCCGCTGGTTGGAGTCGGTCTGTTGGTGTGGGCAATACGGCGCTCGCTCGAGTGGCGACGCTTCGGGCCGGCGCCGGTCACGCTCGATCCGTTTCCGGGCTCGATTGGTGGCCACGTTGGCGGCACGATTGACCTCAACATTCCGTTTGACCCGGCCGCCCGTTACCAGCTTACTTTGAATAATCTGCACAGCTATGTCTCGGGCAGTGGTAAGAGCCGAAGCCGCAAGGAAGAAGCGGAGTGGCAGGAAACGATGGTTGCGTTTGCAGAGCCCGGCGCCAACGGGACACGACTTGTCTTTCGCTTCGACATACCGGAAGGCCTCGACGCATCGGATACCGACCAGGATGACAGCTACTATTTATGGCGTTTGAATCTGCGCGCAGAGCTGCCGGGCACCGACATCGATCGCGACTACGATATCCCGGTGTACGCGACTCTTGCTCAATCCCGCCACCTCTCCGATCGCGCGGTGCAAAAAGCGCGGTCCGAACAGAATGTGATCGATAATCACTCGGTTGGCGAAATCATAACGATTCGAAATGGCAGTATGGGCAAACGAATGGTTTACCCGATGGGCCGCCATATCGGGTCGGCGCTGGGCGGAGTTATTGTCGGCGGGATCTTCGCGGTCGCTGGATGGTGGTTATCGTTCGAAGAGGGCGAAGTCGATCTTTGGCAGTATATTCGGCAGCGTTGGCCTGCTGATCGGAATCTCTTGTCTTTACCTCATGCTCAATTCGCTGGAGGTATCGAAACAAGCTGCCGATATCATGAACGGTTCGCCGGTTGTTGGGCATACCTATCCATCGCCAGCAGATGCATCAGAATAGTTTCGTGCGATTCGAGAAAAGGAGCACGATGAAAACGCAGTCAGGCGGCAAGCACACCGTCTACTACTCGATCTACGCCGTCGATCTGCAAGGCAACGAGATTCTTCTGGGAGAGGGCTTCAAGGGTGAGAGCGAAGCGCGCGCAGCGACGCGTGTTATTGCAGATGAACTGGGTCTGCGCGAAGAACCGAATCGCCGGGAGCCACGAGAGCCACAAGAGGACGAAGACTTGCTTGGTGCTCTCAATTAGTGGCGGTGGATTGCCTTGCCCGATGTAATGGGAACAACACCCTGTTGCTTTAACAGTTTTTCAGCACGCTTGCTGCCTGTCTTGCGCCATACGCTGTAGGTACGAAGTACGTCGATGTCAGATTCCTGCCGTTCCCGGTCGCGCACCTCGTTGAGCACATCAACAAGGACCTGGAACTTCGTGGCAAGTTCACTGTACGTGTCTGCAAATGCGCGGCCGCGAAAGGTCCCCCGGACTTCCGCAGAAAGAGATCCGTAAGCGCTACCACCCATGTGGACGTAGTAGTCGAGGTCAACCGCGTGAGTCGCCAGGCTGTCGGCAAAGAAACCGGAAATGAACAGGGCCACATCGCCTATACGTTGTAGCAGTGAATTGCGCTGTTCGGGGCTGGGTGCATCACTTGCATCGGCAAGCATGAGTGCCAGGGGCTTCAGTCCGAAGGATTCGCCGTCATCGTCGTAGAGCTCTTCGGAGCGCGAGAATAAGGTGAGCAGGTTGACGACGTAGTAGGTTGCGTGTGGCTTGACGTCCACACCTTGCTCAGCAATGACGCCTTCAACAGACGTCCGAAAGTAGTCCTGCAAATTAGCGAACTGGCACTACCCGATCATTGCTGCCCGACTCGCGCATCGGTTTGCATCCTCTTCTGCAAACAAAACCTGCTTCAAGGTATAGCGCAATTATATCGGTAAGCGTGTGACCTGATTCACAGTAGCTGACAACAGATGAGCGACGTGTCAGCCTGCAGCCGTAGATTTCGACTCGACGGAATCCAGCGCTTCTCGTGGCACTTCAGCATAATGACTGAAGTCCATATTGAAACTACCATCACCACCGGTCAGCGATTTTAGTCGCGAATGGTAATCCTGGATTTCCTTTAGCGGTGCCTGCCCCGATACGATGATTCGATCGTTCGGCAGTGCCTCCGTGCCGGTTACCATGCCGCGCATTGAAGACAGGTCGCCCGTTACGCCGCCCGCACATCGACTTGGCGCGGTTACGGTGACGTCGACGATCGGTTCCATGATGATCGGAGCTGCTTTCGATACCGCATCGAGAAACGCTTTCTTGCCTGCCTGCACGAATGCTATCTCTTTGGAATCAACGGAGTGATGCTTGCCGTCATAGACGGTGACCTTGATGTCCTGCATCGCATATCCATGAACCGCTCCGGATTCCATGACCTGACGGACGCCGGTTTCGACGGCTGGAATATACTGGTACGGGATCGATCCGCCGACAACGGCACTCGCGAACTCGAAACCCGTGCCGGCGGGCAGCGGTTCGATGCGCAAATACACTTCGCCGAACTGACCCGCGCCGCCGGTTTGTTTCTTGTGGCGATGGTGGCCCTCGGCATGTTGGGTAATTGTTTCCCGATACGCAATCGAGGGCAGCGAGGTAATGACCTCGAGGTTGTGTCGATCGGAGATCTGCTCGAGTACCGTGCGCAGGTGCAGGTCGCCGAGCCCTCGCAAGACCACTTCGTTCAGCGCTGCGTTGTGCTCGACCTGCAGGGACGGATCTTCCGCCTCGGCCACGTGCAATGCGTCCGAGGTCTTTTGCGCGTCGTTATCGCTCGGTGGTTTGATTGCCAGTCCGTACATCGGCCGCGGAAGACCGATCGCCTTCAGGTGGAAATGATCTTCGTCATGCGAGTCGTGCAGCACGGCGTCGTAATGCACTTCGTCGACGCGCGGGATTGCACAGATATCGCCCGGCACCCCGATGTTCGCTTTGGTATGCGTGCCGCCGTTGACCTTCAACAGCTGATTAACCTTGATCGGTTTTCGCGCGTCGCCGACAAATAGCTGATTTCCGGGCCGGATAGTACCCTGGTGGATTCTGAAGGTGCCCAGCCGACCCTTGAAGGGGTCGATATTCACCATGAACACGTGCGCGATCGCATGCGCGTCGGGATCCGGTGAAATAACCACCTCTTCCACGTTTTCACCCTCACCCTTGAGGAATCTCGGCGGATTGCCTTCCATCGGGTTGGGCATCAGGCGTTCGAAGATCTGCAGCAACTGCTTGATGCCGGCCCCGGTCTTGGCCGAGACGAAACAGACCGGTATCAGGTGGCCTTCACGCAGCGCTTTTTCGAAAGGGTCGTGCAGTTGATCGGGTTTGAGTTCCTGTCCCTGCTCGAGGTAAACCTCCATCAGCGCCTCGTCAACCTCGACGACCTGGTCGACGATCTGCGTGTGCGCCGTGTCTACGTCACTGAACATGGTAGCGACGTCCTGGGGCTTGAAGAAACAGTCGACGACGCCGTTCCCATCGGCCGCCGGAAGGTTTAGCGGCAGACATTCCGCGCCGAACGCGTCGCGGATATTGGTTAACAGTGCTTCGAGATCCAATTCCTCAGCATCGATCTTATTGACGATGATCATGCGGCACAGTCGCTGCTTCTTCGCCGCCTCCATCATTCGTCGACAGATCATGTCGACGCCATCCTGGGCATTGATTACGAGAGCGGCGGTTTCAGCGGCCGGCAAAACGGACAGCGCGCGGCCGATAAAATCTCTATATCCGGGGGTGTCGATCAGATTGACGTGGATGCCGCCGTGGTCCAGATGGCAAACGGCGGAATACTGTGAATGCCCGAGCTGTTTCTCACGGGGCGTGTAATCCGATACGGTATTGCCCTGTTCGACCGAGCCGCATTCGGGAATCGCACCACCCGCATGCAGCAGCGCTTCGGCCAGCTGCGTCTTTCCGGCATTGCTCGGGCCCACAAGACATACGTTACGAATATCGCTGGATGTATAGGCCATCGTCGATTCCCCTAGAATTCATTGGATAGGGTGATTATCGCCGTACCAGCGGTAAGTTCTATAAGTTTATTCCGAAGCCGGAAGCCGCTGATTGCTTGGTCTTTTTCTGGCCTGTCGCAACGTGGTTCGGGCGCGTATCCCCGATGTCCGGCGTACGAGAGGCTTAAATTGTGGCCGGCGGCACCGGATGGATCACGAGATCCCCATCAACGCCGATGAACTTCCCGGCAAGGCTGGCGCGCTGTTCCGACTTGGCTTCGAGAAACACCTCGCGGATGCAGCCGGGCGATTGCCCGCGTAGACAGGCTTCAACGGCGACCTCGTAGTGCTTGCCCCTGCTGCGAAAGAGCAGCGATCGGTCGGGGTCATGCGATGACCAACCGACGAAATGACGCGGATTCTGCAATGCGACCTTGCGGCCGTCAGAGAGCAGTGCGAAACACTCTGCGTAGCGAAGGGGGATTTCTACGACGTATTCGGCGACATCGGCGTGGCTCGCGCCTTGCAGTGGAATGGCGTCATCCAGAGCCCTGACCATGTGCTCTTCGTCGCCAATGCTGGCACCGAAAAGCGCGTTAATCGGTTTTCCACCGAGCGGAACAGGCGTTTGGAGCTGCTGCTGCGTCATGTCGATCTCCTCGTGGTATTCCGAAAACGAAGTGGTGTTGCTTTTGCATTGCTAACATCCTACCCGTGGATGCGAATAAATTTTACACAAAAAATTTTACACTGTTAATTTCACACGTCTGCACAAATTCGTCCGGGCGCCAACAGCGGTAGAAACTGCCGATCCTGGTGTGATGCTGCAACCGGTTGCCGACACGCTCGTTAGCTTGGCCCAAGCGCCTGCTTGCAACTAGGTCGTCATCGAGTCTTGCATGGATTCCGCGCGCTCCGCGATAACGCGCGTAACACCGCGAAAGATAAAAGCGTGGAACGGCAACAAAGCGAACCAGTACAGCAGCCCCCAAACGCCCGCCGGATGAAAATAGGCAGTGACGGTAACTTGCCGGCGTTCATCGACATCCTGAATCTCAAACTCAAGCACGCCTGCCCCAGGCGCCTTCATCTCCATTAGCATCGTCAACTGCTTTTGCGGCTCCATGGCGATGACTCGCCACGCATCGACGGCATCACCGACGCGAAGCTCGTCAGGGTGGCGGCGCTTGCGACGAAAACTCGGCCCGCCGACCATCCAGTCGAGGGCTCTGCGCAGCCACCAAAGCCAGCGGGCATAAAAGAAATCACCGTTGTTGCCAACGCGGCAAATGACACGCCATAGTGCGTCGGCACTGGCGTCGCTGACGGCGCTGTCACCAGCCTGCTTGGCATAAAATCCGTACTCGGGATCAAATTCACGACAGGCGACGGCACCTTCTACCCAGCGAGCAGGTACCGAATGCATGCGCTCGGCTTCGAGTGCCTCGGTTGCGGATTCACGAAATCCGAGAAGCCTCTGGGGTATTAGCTCGGCAAGGCGATCGTCATTGGCGATGACGTCCTGTGAAAGGCCGTCGATCAATGCTCGGGCAATGTTCGTCGGCACGGATGTGACGAGACGTAACCAGTACGACGACAGTCGCGGGGTCAGGACGCCCACGGGAATGATGCGCGGGTTCTTGTCAACCAGTGCCGCGTATTGACGCATGATTTCTTCGTACGTCAGTACATCGGGTCCGCCAACGTCGTAGATTTCACCGGCCGTCTCGTCAAGCACCGGCGCGTCCGCAAGGTATCGCAAGAGATTGCTCAGAGCGATCGGTGTGGAGCGTGAAAAGACCCAGCGCGGCGTGATCATGACTGGAAGGTGGTTGACGAGATCGCGGATGACCTCCCATGCCGCGGATCCCGGCCCGATAATCATGCCGGCCCGGATCTCGGTGACCGGCACGGTGCCGGCCCGAAGTATGTCGCCCGTTTCCTGGCGCGAGCGCAGATGCGTTGACCTGGGTGCTTCCGGAACCAGCCCACCGAGGTAGACAATGCGCTTTATATTGTGCCGTGCTGCCGCGTCCGCAAAATTTTTCGCCGCTGTTGCGTCCAGTTCCGGAAAATTCTTGCCGGCAGCCATCGAGTGCACGAGGTAATAGGCGACGTCGACATCTTTAAGAACACTGTCCAGGGTCTCCGGCTGCAAAGCGTCGGCCTCAGCCAGCACGGCGCCCTGCCAGTCGCGGCTTTCGATGACATCGATGTTACGCGCTGTCGCGCGCACGGGCAGCCCCTGCGCCAACAGGTAGGGCACAAGATGGCCACCAATGTAGCCGCTCGCGCCAAATACCAGCCGGTACCTCAACGGTAACCCAGCAATCCCAGCACCGCGCCTACGAAAAAACTGTCGGTGATCTTGGGATCCGTGGGTTTGTTGCTGCGGCAATGGCGGCGAGCATCCGGCTCAATGACGCGAAATCCGGCACTCAGAAGCGGTTTGTGCCAGCCGGTCAGTCGCCAGTTGGTGCGTCGATCGGCCGCAAAACCATGTAGCAGGACGATGGGATCTCTAACGCCGTGATCGTCAAAGGCGATTCGAAAGCCCTGTGATTCGGAGGTGTTCATTTCTTGTGTCTCCAGGGTGGAGCAGCCTCAGGCTGGCCGGCTCTCTGTCGTGCGCCGCAATTTTAGGCCTATCGATATGTGATTGGTACCTCCAGCACCCTGTGCAATGCGACTTGAATTGCAGGGAACGCGCAGATGGCTTGCCGCGTCTGTGGGACATTCTTGAGCAAACGCCGTAGCGTGATCTTTCGCCCGACTTAGAAGCCTCGTTTCGCTTCCACCAGGAACTGAACGGAATCGATAGAGTCGTCGCCGCCCAATGGAAACGCGACGTCGATGTGAACCATTTTTCCGCCGCTACTGCGTGTCGGTGCAAGTCGCAGGCCGAATCCTGCATCGGTGAGCCAACTAAAGCGTTGACCGTCCAGCGGGTCTTCGCCCCAAACGCGACCCGCGTCAGCGAACACAGCACCGCCAACGCGAAACAGGCGAAAAGGATACCAATCGGTGAAGTAGCGCTGCTCAACGGAAAAAAGCGCCTTCGAATCGCCGCTCTGGTAACGCAGCGGGTAGCCACGCAGCCCGGTGTCGCCTCCGATCTGAACCGGATTATCAAGATCCAAGGCGTGGCCCGCCGTTGCGCTCAGCGTCGCGACGAACAGGCGTCTTTCAGATTGCGTGCGGTAATAACGAGCACTGACGTTCAACAGGCTATTGACTGCGTCGCCGGACTCGAGGCGGCCGGCAGTACTCGCAGAAAGCAGCAGCGCTTGCTTTTCCAATGAGCCGACGCCGCGACTCGCGCTTGCCGAGAAGATCAAGGCATCTCGGTCCGCACCCAATGACGTGTCCGACCAACCCAACGATGTAATCAATCTCGATCCCATGTAGAAGTCTTCTGTTCTGCCAATCTGGTCGCGATTCCTGGCTGTCTCGTATTGGTCTTCGAGAATATCCAGCCCGATGAATGCGTAAACCAGGTTGCGGTCTTCGGGTATCGCTGCTGGCAGTGTCGGGTTCGGGACGGACGAAAAACGGTTTTCATCGCGCACGAGACCGGCAGTCCAGCGACGTACCCAACCCTCTTGCAGGCCTTTGGACAAACCACCGAATACAGACTGGTAGTCTCGCTTGTGCTGGAATTCGGCAGCTTCTTCGCCCAGGTCGTAGAGCGCGCTGCGACGGTCGTCATCCAGAAACCAGCTACCCGCGGACCAGCGCGTATCCAACGCATAAAAAGGCCGAATAGCGGAGAACAAATTGGACTTTCCATCGGAGTTATTCGAGATTCTCAGGAATGTCGACACCCAGCTGCTGCCGAGGTGCTGATCCGAAAATTCGAAACTGTCTGACTTACGATCGACATTTTCGACGTGAGCAAAGCGCAGCAACTGGCCGCGTCCAAACAGGTTGGTTTCCTCGAGGCCATACTTGGTTCGGTTTTCGCCGCCTTTGCGTGACACCGATATGTCCGGACTCAGTGTCCACACATCCCGTGTCTTGACGGCAAGATCGACTACGCCGTTTTCAAAGTGAACCGGCGTGATTTTCGCGTCAAACAGGTACCGGTTTGCGCGTAGAATGCGCTCGGACTCGTCGACCTGGCGCTCGGAGTACGGTTCGCCAGCTCTTGAACAGCAGTTGCTTTTCAATAACCTTGTCTCTTGGTGACGATGTGCCATCGATTGGCAAGGCGATAGAGCCAGTTGTTCTCCTCCGGATTCGACAGGTCAAAGATATTCGCTTTTTCGATCCGGATTTCCCCAATAACCGCCGCATCCCGTTCCAGCGTGTCGCTGTCCGGCAGCTCATCCGCCAGTACGGTTGTGCACAATATTGTTGTCAACACAATGGAGAAAGAACGCATGTCGCGTGTCCGGACTGCTACAGTCTCAATGCTATAGTCTTTTGCGCGGCTGTGCCTAAGGTTTGGTGGTTGGCTGCCGATACGCACTGATGACTACGCGAGGGTCTCGAGCAATGCTGAATCAGGCCGTACATCTTCCCCTAACACCGAGCTTTTTGCCGACCTCCGTGGAATTCGACGGATGAAGCGAAAGCGCTGGATAAGGAGTTCCGTCGTTACTACGGCGACCGAATGTTGCCGGTCGCACGAGCCGGCATCAGCCTGGGACTTGTGCTGGTTATCGCCGTCTGCATTTTGGATCTGTTCATGATGCCACGGGCTTTTGTCGAGCAGGCGTTTTCGCTACGTGTCATTACGATGGTCATACCGTTATCAGCGGTGTTGGCCGCAACTTTCCTCGTCAAAGAGCAACCCTGGTTACCCTACTTGATTGCGTTCGTGGCGTTCCTGGTCGGAGTGTCTACGCTCGTCGTTGGTGCGATCGCGGTGCGCACCGGCACACAAATGGTGTTCTGGGGCGCAATCTACACGACCTTCAACGTCTACCTGGTCCTTGGGCTCACGCTGCGCCAGAGCGTTTCTGCAGGATGGCCGATCTTCCTCTTCTACGTGTGTATGGGTATTGTTCTTGGCGCACCCATGCAGAAACTGGGCTACGGAATGTTGTTTCTTGGCTTCTCCAACCTCATCGGCACGTACGCGAGTTATTTGTTGGAGCGCGATGCGCGGGAAATTTTTGACAGTAAGCGGGAGCTGATGCGTCTTGCGCGCACGGATGGGCTGACCGGGCTCTTCAATCGCCGCGCCTTTGACCAACATCTCCGGCAGATCTGGAAGCAGGCGCAGCGGGACGACAAGCACATTGCGGTCGTCGTCGCGGACATCGATCACTTCAAGCTTTACAACGACTGCTACGGTCATCAGAAGGGCGACGAGTGCATCAAAGCGGTGGCCGACGTATTGGCCGCGAGCGTGAGTCGGCCGCTGGACATCGTTGCGCGTTACGGCGGTGAGGAATACGTCATTGTTCTTTACGACCCCACCGTAAGCTTCCTGGAAACATTCTCCCGTAGCCTTTGCCAGAAGGTCGTTGATCTCGATATCGAACACAAGGCGTCCGAGGCTATAACCAAAGTCTCGCTCAGCATCGGTGCCGCCATTACTGAGGCGGCGGGTCACGTCACTGCGGATCAACTGATACGTCAGGCAGATGACGCGTTGTACGAGGCCAAGAACCAGGGGCGTAACCAGGCGATTGTCTATCGTACCGAATGGGGCCAACAGACGACCGCGCACTTGGCGTCCATGCTTGCGTAGCGGCGACCGTCGCGGTGATCGGAAAAAAAGGGCGCCCGAATCGGGCGCCCAAAGTTGTCGATAACGACAAGGGGGAATGACTAGGGTCTTGTGCCTCCAGCTGCCGGATCGCCCGACCAACCAAGGGCCGCCCAATCGATTTGATTGCCGAGGTGGCAGTCGCCGCAGGCACCGTCCATGCCATACGCCTGTTCTTTCGGCGCGACCTCGTGGTTGACGGATAAATACATCTCGGTGTCGACAAACTCGAAAGCTCCGGTGTAGGTCTGGCCTGTTGCGGCCGCGCCATCCTGAAGTGCGAGGTTCCAGTCGTATTTGCCCCAATACGCGTTCGGACCGCCGGCCGTGCCGAACAGATGTGGCACGAGAATCGTCTGGTTACCAGCATCCGCAGGCTGATTGCCAATCATCTTCTTGAATGGATAGATCATGGCATTCGGGTCGGTGTAGTCGCCGACCGGCTCGGCAAGTACGGCTGGCAAACTCGTGTATTGATCATTCTCGCCGATCAGGAACTTCGTGTATTTGCCGTTGAAGAAACGCAATGTGGGCCGGACATCGTTGGCCCAGACAAACGTTCCTTTCTTCTTGTCGTAGGTTGGTCGACCTGTCGCGGGATCCTTGGGAATCGGGTCGATATCCTGTCCCGCATCTTCCCAGTACCACTCGACTTTGGTCGACGTGTTGCGAGCAAATGTCGGGATATGGCAGACCTGGCAGGCGAGCCTGTCGTGACCCTCGAGTTCAATGATGCTCTGGACGGTCGTATTGATGTGACGGTTGTACCGATCGCCATGGCAGTCTTCGCAATCCTTCATCACGCCTTCATCGACGGAGTGATAGGGCATCCCACCGATACCGTGCGAGAGCACATTGCCTTCGCCGTCTTTATTAACCTGGTGGCACGCGACGCACTCAAATTTGGCCTTGCCATCTTTGCCCATATGCACGTCGAAATCGCGTGTGGTATTGGCCATCGACATCGAGAGGTCACCGTGCTTGACGTTGTCGCCGCCGCCCGCCTTGGCATGGCAATCGATGCAGTTGTCAATTGTCGGAACGCCGCCGTTCTCGGCCACACTTTGCGCGACCAACGTCAGGTCCAGGGGCACTGGCGGATCGCCAATCGTTGCTGCGGGGAGGCCCGCAGTTGTCGGTGCTTTAGCGTAGGTGCCAGTCTGGTCATGGCAGACAAGGCAGTCGACGTTATCCGGATCGGCAAAGTCGAATGTCGCGTCTGCGTAGCCATAGCCGATATGACACTGCGTGCAACGGCCTTCGTTCGTCGGTATGGCAATACAGAAATTGTTCAGGATGTCGGTCTTGCCGTGAATGCCGCCCTCGAAACCCTCGATATTTGTTGCGACGCCCTCCCATTTGAAGTGCCCGGTCGTAATCACGTCATCGCCGATCTTGCCGTGGCAGTTCATGCAGGACTTTGTGCCTTCGTAGGCGTTCTCTGTGAAGTAGCCTTTGTGCAGTTGCTCGGCCGCGTAGGCGCCACTGACCGTCGCGTTGCAGTCAAGAACGTCCACTACGCCGTCACCATTGATGTCCTCGTCCGGAAGGTCGCCGATACCGTTTTGGTTAAGGTCCCAGCAACTGAAGCCATCCGCACCGTCAGCGCCGTCCTGGCCAGCAGTACCCGAGGCGCCCGCGGCACCGTCCTTGCCGTCGCAGCCGGACAGTCCGAAGCTCACCACCATTGCAAGCAGGATAGCGAGCGGTGGCGAATAGCCTTGCCAAAAGTTCTTCATGATGATTTCTCCCAAGGAGATTGAAAAAACAGGGAGCCGGGCGGATTCAGGTGGAGGATCTGCCCGGGGGGAGCCGGGGCTGGAACTGGCCTGTCGGGCGCGCTTTTTGTCGTTAAGCGCTTCATTTTATTGTGTTTAGCTTGCAGTCCGAGCGTTGGGAGAATTTCCGTTATTAGGAAATTCTAATTTACTGATTAAGCATTCTCTATATCTGCCGGAGAATCGCAATACGGCAATTCGTAAACCGGATACGGAGATCTACCTATCGCCTGGTTCGAATTGAATCTCCGGGCAGAATCCCCCATCGTTAGGCAATGAAGGTAAACACCCGCAGACGAATACTCGTGGCCAGCCTGCTGCTGTTCAACGAAAAGGGCGAGCCGAAGACCACGACGAATGAAATCGCCGACGCTGTCGACATCAGTCCGGGGAACCTGTACTACCATTTCCACAAGAAGTCGGACCTCGTCGACGCACTGCTCCTGGAGTTTCAGGTGGATGCAAGACAAGTCCTCAAGCCGCCTGACTCGACTCAGGCCTCGCTGGATGACTTCTGGCTGTTCCTGCACCATCTTCTGGAATTGACGGCGGCCTATCGTTTTCTGCTGCGTGATATGGAATCTCTGGTCGTCGAGTACCCGAAGGTTCGCAACGCCCTCAAGCATTTTGCTCGGGCGCTGGCTGCCTCGTTCGAGCTCTATCTCCACGCGATGGCTGACGGCGGGGTAATTCGAATGGGAAAAAATGACGCCAAGCTTACGAGCCGCAATCTCGCGGTCATAGCACTGTTCTCCGAGAAGTTCGATGCTCTGGTTGGTTCTTCGCCCGCCGCAGACGACGCTTCATTGCGTATTGCCGGTTCGATCCTGAACGTGTTGAAGCCTTTTGTTGCAGACTCCGCCTCTTCGCACCTGGCGGAATTGGCCGCCTACTTCGAGCTATAGGCAAAAAAAGGGCCGCACAATGCGGCCCTTAACACTCAAGCGGTGTCTTTGTACTTAGTCAGCGGCGACCGATTTTACGTTCTCGACGACGCGATCTTTAACCTCGACGACCTCTTCAACGATATCCTCGCCGAAGTCCTTGACGTCTTCTCGAAAGTCCTTGATGCCAGCGGTATAGCGTTTTCGTGCCTTTTCGCCATCTTTCACGAGCTTTTCAAAGGTCTTCTCGAACTCTGACTGGAACTTCGTGAATTCAGTTTGCATCGTGGACACCAGGCCCAG
This sequence comes from uncultured Gammaproteobacteria bacterium, assembly GCA_963760325.1. GTDB lineage: Bacteria > Pseudomonadota > Gammaproteobacteria > Steroidobacterales > Woeseiaceae > UBA1847. Next base: position 24,057 of record CAVXCW010000026.1, read on the forward strand.
GCTTGCCAAAAAAGTCCTGTTCGCGATCTTGATCGGCTTACCAACAAAGCTGTCTTCCAAGCGGTCAAAAACTGACTTGGGCTGTGTCTTCCTGGCTACTTTCTTTCTCGTTGTCACTTTCTTCTCCGTCATTTCAATACTCCTTAAACGTCAGTCGTTACGCGGCTTTCTTAACCACTTTGCTAACCTTCTTCTTGCTTACCTTTTTAGCCGTCGCTTTCTTGGCGACTTTCTTAGCAGGCTTTGCTTTCTTCGAAGCCGGCTTCCTGGCCGCAGCTTTGGGCTTGTCGTCCAGCAATTTGACGATCTTGTTCAGCTTCCTGTTGATCTTGTCGATGTCGTTCTTGCTCGGAACGTTCAAGCGGTCCATTGCGTCTGCAACGCGTGTGTCAAAAGCGCCTTGCAGTTTGCTGAGGTTCGACTTGTCGCGGACCTGATCAAGTAAGCCAGTCGCCTTCGACTGCGCGTCGTCACTCATATCGCGAATGGCGTCCTGTACGTTGTCGATAAGAGACTCGGTTCGCTTCGTGGTTTTCTTGCGGAATTGCTCGCCTTGCTTAACAAGCGAATCAAACGTTTTCTCTCCTGCCTTCTGGGCATTCGACAATGCGCCAAGTCCGGCCAGGAATGCGTCTTCCAGCTGTTGCGCGATTTTCTTGTCGCTAACTTTCTGTTTTGTAGTACGTTTCTTGCCAGCCATGATCATTCTCCTTTGAATGGGTTGTCTGCCATGACTGAATCGTAGCTGTTAGGATTAGGGTGTTCACACTAATCCCGAGCCCGCCAGAGACCTATTTTGGATGAGAATCAGACGCAGCCATCAGCTGGGCCGAGAGGAGGCCAGACGCCGGGCCGACGAAATCGCTGAGCACCTTGGGAAGCAGTTTTCATTGACTTCGAGCTGGCAGGGCGATTACCTGATGGTCAGAGGTAACGGCGTCAACGGGCACCTGGTGGTGGCTGAGGAAAGTGTCGAGATCGTGATCAAACTGGGGTTTGCCCTCAAGCTGATGGAAGGGCCTATTCGGTCGGCGATCGAGGGCACGATCGATGAGCATCTTGTCTGAATCGGGCGGTGCTTGACGTCGACGAGCGCCTGCAGGTCGCGAGCCGGCATTGACCACGGATTGCGAACGTCACGCTGTGCAACGATAAAAGCGCCGACCATTACTTCGGAGGCGATATGCGTGTGCGGTCGGACGACGGCACGGCCAGTTTCTTCAGGGCCCCGATTATCCGGCCCGGATTCACAGCTGACCGCGCTGAAGTGAAGATAGTAATGTGGTGCTTGGTGATGACTACGAATGCAATATTTGTCTCTTCATTTAGAGATCAGCTAACAAATAAATCATTATTTCAATAAGATAGAGTCAAGAATAGATTGCATTCGAAGTACAAATAAACTACTATTAATCGAGCTTATCGTGTTGCTTTGTTGGCCACTCCGAAATCTCAATGCAACACGCCAATGGTAACATAAGTGTTTGATTATAATAGTAAAACTGAAATACGCGCGGCCTCAGGCCCGGCTTCGATAGAGCTCGCTAAAATGCGACTGCAGGCAATTCCAGGCTTACTCAAGAACAGTTCTATCGAATTGAGTACGAACGGCGAGGAAGCGATCAGGGGTGCGTCTGAAATCCTGCCGCCGGGTATGGGTGTTTACGTTCCCAAAATGCCCAGGGAAACGCTCTCGGACAAACTAGTGCAGATCGGATTGCTTCGCAAATACGGGCTCAATCCGATACCCCATATCGTTGCAAGACAGCTGTCTTCAGAAGACGAGCTAAATACCTTTCTGGCTGATGCCGTGCGCATAGGTGGTGTTTACCGGGTACTTGTTATCGGCGGTGACGATAAAGTGTCCCGGGGTCCGTTTCAGGACAGCGCGGCCCTTCTTGCGAGCGGAATGTTGGCGAACTTCGGTATTCGCACGGTTGACGTAGCCGGTTATCCTGATGGGCATCCTGAGATTTCGTCAGATATCTTGCTCGCCGATCTCAAATCAAAAGTCGTGCTCGCGAAAAATCAGGGTTTCCGCCTGAACGTCGTTACCCAGTTTTCATTCCAGCCGGACAACATCGTCGCCTACTGTGCCAATCTCGGGATGAATGTGCCCGAGGTGCCGGTCTACGCCGGGCTGGTGGGACCGACCAGCCCCACGAAGTTGTTACGATTCGCGAAGATTTGCGGTGTAGGGACGTCGATTCGCGCAGCAAACAAGCTCGGTCTGAACGCTTTGAAACTGGCTAGGCACGCGAGTCCGGACAAGCAGTTCGAAATTCTCGCAAAGCGCAAGGATTCGAATGAAACTGGCAACCTTGCCGGTATACATCTGTTTAGCTTTGGCGGGTTTGTCGATTCATCGAAGTGGCTTGACGACAAAGCTCGCAGCGCTGGCGTGCGTTCATAAGTTCTGCAGCCGCTCGTAGTCTTCATCGGTCACGGTTCTGTAGCCGGGCGTAGGATAGGCCTGGAAACCCCGCCCGCCGTCTATGTAGATTGATTGGCCGAAAACAAAGTCGGAGTCTTCGCTCGCCAGGAATACGGCGAGGCGTCCACACTCTTGTGGTGTGCCGATGCGTCCCAGTGGCGTCCGCGAGAGTATGGTGTCCATGAGTTGCTTATCCGAGCCTACGTTGCGCATGAGATCCGTCTCGATGGGCCCCGGTGCAATCGCATTCACCTTGATGTTGTGACGCACGAGCGCGACCGCCTGGACTTTGGTCAATTGCTGGATACCACCTTTGGATATGGTGTAGACCACCTGTGAGTCGAGTGCGAGGTGGGCGTTGACTGATGACATGTTGATAATGACACCCCCATCACCCTGAGCGATCATTTGCTGCGCTGCTTTTTGTCCGCCGAAGAACATGCCCTTGAGATTCACGTCCATGATCCGGTCGTATTGCGCTGGCGTGATGTCGAGAAAATGCGTCTTACTGGGGTCGTTTATCCCGGCGTTCGCTACGTAGATATCCAGTCGGCCGAATCGCTCGACGGTTTGCCCGATGATGTTGTCGAGATCGGTGAGACTGGAAACATCACATTTCACGAACAGTCCGTCGCCGCCAGCAGCCTCAATTTCATCCGCTGCCGCCTGACCGTTCTTCTCCGTCGAGCCCCCGACCACTACTTTCGCGCCTTCGCGAACGTACTCCAGTGCGATGCCGAGCCCGATACCTTTGGTACCACCCGCGATGATCGCCACCTTGTCTTTGAGTTTCATACGCTGTCACCCGTCGCCGCAGGCATCGCGGAATTCGGCCACTTTGCCTTTACCTGCGTTCAGAAGGGCCGCACCGTCCTGCATTACGATCAACCACTGGTAGCCCTTGTCCAAACAGCTCTTCGCTTGGGCTTGTGTCGTCGCCACCGTGCCGAGGAATTTATCGGATGCGAACACTTTTTCCTCGATGATGGCAATTTGCTGTTGCGCGTCGGGGTGCCCGGGATTGCCCAGGTGCCCCATACTGCTGGCGAGGTCCATGGGGCCGATAAATATTCCATCGAGGCCATCGACGCACAAAATCTCGTCGAGGTTCTTGACGGCCTCGGTTGTCTCAACGGCGATTATGACAATGGTTTCGGCGTTCGCCGACGTCAAATAGGGCATCGTGTTGCCCGTGTAACCTGCAGCACGCGGGCTGCCCGCTACGCCGCGAACACCTGTCGGTGGGTACTTGCAGGCTGCAACCGCGGCTTCCGCTTCCGCGCGGGTATTGACGTACGGTATAAGCACGCCCATCACACCGGTATCGAGGATGCGCTTGATCGCGACTTCGTCATTCCACGGCGCACGCGCGAAAGGCACAACGTCGTAGCCATTCATGGCCTGAAGTTGCGCCTGCAGATTGGCGAAGTCACCCGGCGCGTGTTCGAGATCGACGATTAACCAGTCGAAGCCGCACTGACCCAGTATTTCAGCGGCGACGGGGCTTAGCGTTTGCAGGAAAGCGCCAATGGTCTTCTGGCCGTTCTCCAGTTTCTTCTTGATGATGTTTTGCATTTGGATGTGTCAACCTGCCTTCGTCTGCTGCGGAGTGAAGTAAGAGGTGCCGCTCTCAACGACAGTTTTCAGGGAGGCCGGGTCGTTTCCGAACTCGCGGGCTTTTTCGAACAATGTCACGACGTTTTCGGGCGGGATGTCATGCCCAATGTTGTGGCACGGGGCGAGAATATAGCCGCCGTTTCTGCCAAGGTCATAAACGCGCCGCGCAATTTCAAGTTCCAATTCCTCGGTGCTGGCATTGGGTAGCATCTGTTGCACATCGATAGCACCGTGAAACGACAAGCGGTCACCAAATGCTTCCTTGAGTGCGTACGTGTCTTCGAGTCCGCTGACTGACGTCTGCACCGGGTTCAGTATGTCGACATTCATATCCAGGAAATCATCAACCAATGGCAACACGGCGCCGTCGGTGTGAAACATGAGTTTCACGTCCGCGAGAGTCTTTATGTGATCGTGCAGTTCTTTCATGCGGGGTTTAAGCATCTCGCGGAATAATTTCGGCGAGATCAACAGTGAACTTTGCGAACCCAGATCGTCGGTTACGTACGCGAGTTGCACGTAGGGGCCGACTTCTTCCATGTATCGACTCCACATCTCTTTAAGCGTTTTCAGGATGCGATCCATTAGTGCTTCGGCAAATTCCTTGTCGATGACCAGGTCCATGAAGAACTGGTCATAGCCCCGCATTTGCAGTGAGTTCATCAGCACCCCGGCTTTGATGGCATCGGCGCCGATCACGAAATCCGTATTCTCGTAAAGGTGCTTCGCCTTATCGCGCAGGCCTTTGAACTGCTCGGGATCATTCGGTTCGGGCCATTGGAAGTCATCGATATTATCCAGAGTCGCCTGTCGCATTGGCGCGCCATCGACTACGCAGTGGTCGCAGTCTTCAGTCGCTTTGTAAGGCACACCCCACATGTCGACGTATCCGGGGACGTCATCACGCTCGGTGACCTGCACCCAGTTGGGCACAATCCAGCGGAAGTCGATGTCGAAGCGCTGCAACAAGGACTCATCGGGCACGACTGTCTGTGCCATGCGATCCAGGATCAGGTTCTCGTTGACCATGCTGTCGTCGCCGAGATATTCCTTGAGCTTGACGTAGGCACGACGATGAATAGAACCGATGTGTTTCCCCATATCGAGGAGGAGACGGTCAGGCTGCTCGTGATTCATCGCAGCGTGGAAGCACTCTCTTGGGGTCATCATTAAATCATCGCCTTACAATAGCTAGTAACTAGAAGTTCTTGTCCATTACAACGGGCTCGACATCGAGCATTTCGCACAGAGATACAAGTTCACGTGACCAGGTACCGGCAACGCCGGAAATATGGTTCGACCCGAATTCATCGACGAAACGATCAAGGTTGGTATCGACCTGTACGAATGCGGTCGGCAACTGATGTTTGCCGCGTGCCGTGACAAACGCCTCCAGGTCTGCTGCGCCTGGCTTGACGACCTCACCAGGAATGATGGCCATGCGGTACTTGCCCGCTACACGATAGAGTCGGGCCAGCGTAATCGGGCCGGGTGCGGCGGTGAAATACGTAGTGGCACCGCCACCCGGGCGAACCGACGGTCGTAACTGGATGTGCTTGAGATTGCTCTTGGCGTCGTCGGAGCGGCCGGCGAACCAGGAGCACATACCACCGCAATTGGGCAGGTACAGAATCTTTTTGTCGGTATCCATGTGGCTAACGTCGGCAAACAGGGTCGAACCGCCGCCCGATACTTCCTTGAGAATCTCCATGCTCAAGGCGCCGTCGCCATCGGCTTCACAGGACATCGAGCATGGCTGCTTTTTGCCCTCGCCGTCGTACGGGCCGGGCATCAGCGCCGCGGAAATACACTGCGGGACGTAATGGTCCGACAACTCGGTCATGCACTTCACGGAAATGAAATCGAGGCCCTTTTCGGCATTGATATCTTTGTTGGCAAGATAGCAGCGAACCTGGAATCGCAGCTTTTCCTCGGTTAGCTTGCCATCGTCGAACGCAATCGAGGCAAACTGTTCGGACATCCACGCCATGGTTTGATCGACGCGTTCTGAGTCAACAAGCTCCGCGCGGCGGACGATTTCCAGCTGGTCGATGTGATCGACATCGACTCCGAACTGTGACCGCCACTGCATTGGATCGAACGTGCCGGTATCAATGCCCAGCGACCGGCCGCCATACAGGCCCATGACCCGACCGCGCAGTCGGGCCTTGGCCGAGGCGGCGCGGAAGTAGGGCAGTAGTTTCTCTTCGAACACGGAAGCGCCGAAATCGTCTCGCACCCTGATGTGCTCGACACCAATCTGCGAAAGCGTACCGGCCACGCTCAAAAGCCCTACCATCCCGTGTGTCGCTGCGCTCTTACTGGTCATCGTCACAGTGGGCAAGTTCAGGCCCTGTACCGCGCGGACCACGATGTTCGGCGTAGCCCAGCAGGGCAGGTGCACGAACAGTGCTTCCGCACCGGCCGTCTTTAGCGCCTTTACCTGCTGGTCGACGATCTGCTTCGAGCGTGCGACATCGTCAAAAGCGATGACTTCGATCGGCAGCGTGCGGAGATATTCCACGGCTTCCTTGTGCCGTGGCTCGGTGAGACTCCCGAAGTAGCCCTCCCACATGTAATCGCGCTCATCACCGAAGGTCATCAGCGCGACTTTGGGTTTTGCCGTTGTCGCCGTGGTCATAGAACTCCCCGTTTCAGGCCGTCTGCGGCTTCGTGCCAACCGGGTACTGCTCCATGATTTCCTGGACCAGCAGACTGACGTGATCGACGAGCCGCGTAACGATGATTTCACCCTTCTCGAGGGTGGCTTTGGTCGGGTCGCCGACGACACCGTTGGCGCCCTCGAGCATCTCGAGCTTCTCTGGCTTCGCAAACGTGCCCTCGAAGTGATACATCTGGCCTGGTTTCGGCATCACGCCCGGCGCGATCTTCCACTTGGGATCGATCAGCCCGGTGCTACTGCCCGGGGCGGCCTTACTCATGTCCACGAACTGCGGATAGAGGTACAGCGCCACAGATGTTTCAGCTTCATCGGCGTGCCACATCGGATCGTCCAGAATTTCCTGGTTGTCGCGCAGGAAGTCGTACCAGTGCAGTGACAGGACGAAGTTGCCTTCGATTCCAAGCTTGTGCACAGCCACGATGGTCGACGACACCTGGCCATGGGCGGAGAGGATTATAAACTTGTTGAAACCCGCAACAGAGGCGCCACGAACAATATCCTCGAGCAACGCGATGTGCGTTTCAAAGCGCAGCGGAATGGTTCCTTCGACGCCCCAGTGGTGGTACGGGTGAGAGCCGTACATCGGGCACGGCAGTACCGTTGCACCCGACTTCTTCGCAATGAGCTCGGCCATGCCTATCGCATTGAGTGCGTCACTCGCGCACGGGCAGTGCGGGCCGTGTTGCTCGATCGCGCCTATCGGGAGGATCGCCAGGTCACAGACGTTCTTCGCATAGTTGACGATGTCAGGTGCCGCCACTTCATGAAACCATACCGATGATCTTTCGCCGTTAGACATGTGCGTTCCTCCAGTTCAGGCGGCGGTGCGTTCGAGCGCCGCGTCCAGGTTTAATTCACTGCCAATCGCTGCGAGCTCGTCGTAAAGGGCGGCCGGTATCGGAATACCGTCCCGGCGACGCTCCTGCTCCTTGCGATACTCGATTTCCCCGGGCAACAACATTTCGCTGTCCGGATTCCACATGGGTGACTCCTTGATGGTCCGTATGAAGTCGCTCATTCGTTCTTTCATCTGCTCTTTGCTGATGAGCGCCAGCGGGTTAATGACGATCATCAGGTGTGCGGTATTGCTCGGATCATTCGGGTAGCGATACATGCTTTTCAGTTGGTGCTGGAAACTGCCGCCAGTGATGACGCCGCACAGAATGTCGACGAGGAGCGATAGTCCGAATCCTTTGTGCCCGCCGAGCGGCAACAGGAATCCGTTGAACCCTACTTGCGGATCGGTTGTCGGCCGGCCATCACTGTCGGTGGCCCATCCGAATGGAATTTGTTCGCCGTTCTTCGCCGCCACGAGCAATTTTCCGCCGGCGACGGCTGATAGCGAGATATCGAGAACGAACGGGAAGTCGCCAAACGTCGGGATCGCAACTGCGATCGGATTGTTACCCGTTATCGGGCGACTGCCGCCCGTCATGACCATGTTCGGTGCGACATTAGACATGGCGATGCCGATCATGTCGTGTTCAAGCGCCATGCGGGCATACAAAGAGGTGGCGCCGCAGTGGTTGCTGTTGATGATGCCAACGGCGGCGATGTTCTGTTGCTCGGCGAGTTGCATGGCGCGGACCATCGCCGCCTTGCCCGCGACATAGCCCGATCCATTGTCGGCGTCGAGGACTTCGAGGGCCGCATCCGATTTCAGCGTCTTGAGTTCCGGTGACCCATTCATGCCGCCCGAGCGAATGCGATCAAGGTACTTCCTTACTCGCAAAACGCCGTGTGAATCGATGCCCCACAGGTTGGTCTGCACGAGGCATTGCGCCATATCGCGGGCGCTCGAATCGCTGCAACCGGCTTTTCGAAAAACCTGGGTAACAAAAGTCTCGAGCGATTCCGCGGATACGTTGAACGTGTTGTCAGACATGACCGGGCACCTTCACTTTGAGCCGATAAACAGAATGTGTCGCGGTGATGTACAGGTCGGTTAGGTCGTCGCCACCCCACGTGAAATTGGCCGCGACCTCTGGCGTTTCGATAACGCCGATGCGCGTGCCGCTCACATCGAAAATATAGATGCCGCCGGAGCCACAGCAGTACAGGTTGCCGGCTGCGTCGACTTTCATGCCGTCCGCTACGCCGGGCTGTTTGCCACCGGTTTCGGCCCAGCCGCGGCCGTTTGCGATACTGCCGTCATCGAGTACATCGAAAACCCGGATGTGTTGCCTGTCCGTGTCGTTGACGAATAGCTGCGACTCGTCGAGTGAAAAACACAGTCCGTTCGGTTTGGCAAAGTCTTTCGCCAGCAACGTCAATTCGGAACTCTCCGGGTCGAATCGGAAAACGCCCTGGAAGTCGAGTTCCTGATAACGTGCCACGCCGTATTTCTCAGTGCGGCCAGAGTTTGGGTCTGTGAAGTAGATGCTGCCGTTCCTTTTTACAACGATGTCGTTTGGGCTGTTCAGCTCACAGTTCCGATAGTGCGAGACCAGCACCTCGTAATTGCCGTCCCGGTCGGTGCGACTAATTCGACTCGTGGCGTGCTCGCAAGAAAGCAGTCGGCCCGCACGGTCCCAGGCATTACCGTTAGCCATATGGCTGGGCTTTCGGAACTCGGCAAGTTCGCCGTCTTCGTGCCAGCAAAACATCGTGTCGCCAATGATGTCGCTGAATACGAG
>CAVXCW010000027.1:0-21721 GCA_963760325.1 uncultured Gammaproteobacteria bacterium
GGTTCTGCGCCCAGACATCGGTAGCGCCATCGACCTGCCTGTCGCGCAGCAGCTTCAATTCTCCCGAGATTCTCTCGAGCCACTCTTCGAATGTATCGATAGAGCGGGCATTTGTTGATGGAAACGAACCGATCACGCCCGATCGCGCCGCGGCGATGACGATGTCGGGGCCCGAAACGAGGAACATCGGTGCGACGACGATCGGCATCCTCAAAGAGGCGCGCATTTCCTTGAAACGAGCGCGGGCGTCTCTACTGATAGTTGTCATAGTGGGCTTGCAGATAGTGACTTTCATTATTAGACTAACAAAACTGATTGCTGGCATCAACGCCACGGCACCAGCCTCGGAGCAACATTGGAATTGATCTCACAAGAACTCGTGTTTCTGCTGGCAACGAACTTCGGCGTTGCTATCGGTGCCGTGTTGCTGCTGTGGCTCATCAGCATTCCGTTGCGCGACGTCAGCATCATCGACATGTTCTTTGCGGTCGTGTTGTTCGCGATTACCGCCGTCAGTTTTGTGATGGGTAATGGCGTTGCAGCACGCAAGCAGTTGGTGCTAATTCTTGTCGGCTTGTGGGCATTGCGGATAACGATTCACCTGATCAGACGAAACTGGGGTCACGGTGAGGACCCGCGCTACACGAAACTACGGAGTTGGACGAACAACGACAAAAGTTTCATCTGGTTGAGTTTGCGCAAGGTGTTTTTGCTACAAGGTGTTGTGATCTGGTTCGCGTCGCTTCCAGCGCAGGTCGCACAAGTCCTACGCGACGCCAGTCGCGCTGGGGTGGCTGGCCTGGCTGGGCACCGGGCTGTGGGCGGTCGGTTTCTTTTTTGAGTCAGTGGCCGATTATCAACTGACACGCTTTCGTGCCAATCCCGCCAATAAAGGCACGGTGCTTAAGACCGGTTTGTGGAAGTATTCGCGGCATCCGAATTATTTCGGAGAGCTTTGCGTATGGTGGGGACTTTTCGTGATTGCCTGCGAAAACGCACTAGGCCTCTTTACCGTCATCGGGCCGATCCTGTACAGCTACCTGGTCGTCAACGTGACCGGGCAGCGTACGCTCGACAAAAAACTCGCTCGCGAGAAGCCGGGCTACGCGGCGTACATGGCGAACACCAGCGGGCTGATTCCGATGCCGCCGAAAAAGGTAAACCTCTGAGTCGTGGCCAGCAATCCAACGACGAAGGTTGATCCAGACCTCATTCTCGGCAGCCAGGTTGCTCAAGGCCTCGCTGTAATCGGAGACCGCTGCGCATTCCTGATTATCCGGGATGTCTATCTCGGGGCACGTCGATTCGAAGAGTTTCGAAAACGCACTGAAGCGGCGCGCGGTACCCTGGCATCGCGTCTCAAATCGCTCGTTGAGCGAGGTATTCTTCAAAAGAGTTCCGTATCAGAGCAGCCCGGTTCGGTACGAGTACCACCTGACCGAGAAAGGGCTGGATCTCTATCCCATGGTCCTGCTGATGTGGAACTGGGAACATAAATGGGGACAAAATCAATACCTGCCGGCGACCCTTGTGCACCGAAGTTGCGGCAAGGAAATGACACCTGTCTACCGGTGTACGGCGTGCAAAAAAGAGGTGCGGCCGCAGGACTTCAGTTTTTCTCCTGGCAAATCTTTCGAGGCGGCTAAAAAGGTGCCACCGAGATTCCAACGCCGTTCAAAGTCGAAACAGGAAAAGAGCGGTTACCTGGGACCACAACACGTGTCGGTGCTCGATTGTGTTGGTGATCGCTGGACATCGTTGGTTCTGGCAGCCGGTTTTTTCGGCTTACAACGATTCGATAACATTGCCGAAGCCATCGGCATTGCGACAAACATCCTGTCGGATCGTCTTAAGGTGCTGGTAAATATGGGCGTATTCGATCGGGTACCGTATCGTGACCGGCCGGTGCGATATGAATATCATCTATCGCACAAAGGCAGGGACCTTTATCAACATACGATCGCCATTCACGAATGGGCTACTCGCTGGTTAATCAAACCGGGTAACGAACCACTACTTTTGCGGCACGCGCCTTGCGATAAGCTGTTCAACGGAGAAGTTGTCTGCAGCGAATGCGATGAGGTACTCGATCCGCATGATGTCACGTACAATCATCACTAGCCCGAATATTTCACGAGTATGACGCGCTTTCGCTTAGTCTTTGATCGTCTGAAGAAATTTCCTCGCTCGGAAATACACAAGGTTATTCCGCTCGTTCGAAAAAGCCTTCAGACAATCAAAACCTTAACCGATCTTACACGCCAACTCATGAAATATTCGGGCTAGCTGAAACGATCAATCTTGCTGCTTCCCTGGCCGATGCGGCAGCCCCTTCAGTACCGATGGTGCCCGGCGAAGTACTGCCATCCCCGACATTGAACAGATTCTCGATGGACGTCGTGACCGGCAGCATATGACCTGCCCAGCGGTGCATGCCGGGGCCTTCCCCGGAGTGCCTGGCTTTGACGAGGAACTCGGCGCCGTCGAGCTTCCCGGGGAAGTTTTCCTCGAGTTCACGCAGGGTGTTCTCAAGCTCCTTTTTGAGGTCGGCGTTCGCGGCATCGGTTGGTGCCCCGAATGCCGTATGCAAGTAGCGCCCCGGCGGTGAGACATCCGGAGAAATCAACGACGGGATTTCCAGATAGATGAGGTTCTTGTTGTTGCCGAACACGAGACAGCCGTCGAAGTCCTCGATCAAAGGTTCGTCCGTGACGAAGGAAATGTGAAAGATAGGCGCTTCATGCGGAGATTCGTCGAGCTTGGCCAGGTAATCGGCATCGAACATGTCCCTGCCGCCTGCCAGAAGCACGGTTCGATCCGGCCCGGTGTTGGACACCACATTGTCACCTTCGAAAAACTCTTCGCCGCGAGCTCTTGATTTTACAAGGACGCCAGTCGCCCTGCCGTTTTCGATACAAATCTCACGGCAGATCGTCCGTCGCAGTATCCGCGATCCGCGCTGCTCGATTGCCGTGGCAAGCGCCTCCATCAATTCGCCGTTGCCGTTCACGGCCATGCCAAAGCGACTGCCGCGGCTGCTGTAGGCAAGAAAACGAAAGAACTCGCCGGCCGGTATTTCATGCAGGTTCGTGCCCATCAGCGCGGCACAAAATCCCTGGAACAGATTGATGACGTTCTCGTTATCGGTGTGTTGCTCGAGCCAGTCACGAAAGGTGATGGTATCGCCTGGCATATCCTGCATGGCGGACAGAAAGTGCTGGAATAACTGATCGGTGCGATCCTCGTCATCTTCCAGGGCAAACCTGATAATGCCGCGCAGGCCACCGCCCGATTTTGCCTGATCAAAATCACCATGCGGCAGCCGGTAACGCATGCGCCCTGTTAGCTCGATCATGTCCATCGGTACTTCGAGCAAATCAAACGCCTGGCGGATGGCACTCGATTCTGCCATCGGTATCATGATCGCACCGGTAGTGACCCGGCATCCGTTCCTGTCGCGATGTGAACATCGTCCGCCGAGATGCGGAGACTTCTCGACGACGAGAACGCGCTGCCCCGCTGCCGTAAGTCGGGCCGCCGCGCACATACCGCCCATTCCGGCGCCAATGACTATGGAATCGAATTTTTCTGTCATTCGAGGTACCTCGTCCGTCGGTGCTGTCTGGTTCAGACTCTTTCGATAATTGTTGCGGTGCCGATACCGGCAGCGCCTGAAACTGCGACCAGACCAACATTCAGGTCACGCCGCTCAAGTTCGTCCAATACGGTGCCGACGAGGCTAGTACCAGTCGCTCCCATCGCATGGCCGAGCGCTATTGCACCGCCGTTGACGTTGACCTGATCCTCGTTCCAGCCAGTGTCACGAGTGAATTTGATCGAAGTCGCCGCGAACGCCTCATTGAACTCGACCAGGTCGACATCGCTCGCGGACATGCCGGCTTTTCTCAGTACATCGATCCGCCGCGTCAATGCCGCCGGTCAAAGCGATCAGCTCGTTACCACAAGCGTTCGTCATCGCACGTATGCGCGCGCGTGCCTGAAGGCCGTATTTATTGCCCGCATGCTCCGAACCGATGATTGCAAGCGACGCACCATCGACGATGCCCGGCGAATTGCCGGCATGGTGCACATAGCGAAGCTCATCGAGATCAGAAAATTCGGCTTTGAACGCCACTTCGTAACCTGCTTGCCGAAGTCGGTAAACAAGGGTTCAAACGTTGCGAGCTTTTCCGCTGTTACGGAGCCGCGAACACACTCGTCCTGTTCCACGTCATTTACCGGGATCAACGACTTCGAAAAAGCACCACTTTGTTGTGCTGCTGCGGCGCGCTGCTGCGACTGGACAGCATAAGCATCGCATTCTTCGCGACTGATATCGTCGAGGCTCGCAACGAGATCCGCCGCAAGGCCCATAATGACGAATCGCGCTTCTTTCGAAACGGCGGGGTCGATCGTAAAAGCTTGCCTTATCCGACAGCATCGGAACGCGCGACATTGACTCGACGCCACCCGCGAACACGACATCGTCAACGCCCGCCATTACTTTCATCGCTGCAAAATTGCATGCGTCGAGGCCGGATGTGCAATAGCGGTTGATCGTGATGCCCGAGACGCTGCTCGGCAGACCGCCAACCAGAGCCGCAACCTTGGCGATGTTGCCACCCTGTTCACCGACCTGAGTAACGCATCCGAGAATAACGTCGCTGACCGCGTTGCCGTCAAGTGAGTTGCGATCCAGAATGGCGGAGATCAGCGCTTTTTGCAGTTCGAGCGGTGTTAACGCATTCAGTGCGCCGCCATCGCGACCTTTGCCGCGCGGCGTTCGTACGGCATCGTAGATAAAGGCTGTCTCCGTCAGGACGATGCCTTGTCGAACAGAGCTTTGACATCGCGGCGCTGGATCTTGCCGGTCGCGTTGTACGGTAATTCGTCGACGCATAGCAATTTCTCCGGCAACTTGAAGACAGCCATTGCCTTTTTCCTTCAGGAAGTCCGTCAAATCCTCGAGAGTCACGGTTTCGCCGGGCTTCGGAACAATAGCGGCACCGATACGCTCGCCCAGGATTTCATCGTCGACGCCAACAACGCAGACCGCGGCCACCTTCGGATGTGCGGCAAGTTCATTGTCGATCTCGTCGGGAGAGATGTTGACGCCGCCACGCACGATGATGTCCTTGCAACGGCCAACGTATTTGTAGAAATTTTGAATGTTCCCCTTCGCCCGGAATCTCGAAGACGTCGCCGGTACGAAAGTAACCATCGGCGGAAAAAACTTCGGCATTTGCCTCGGGCGACTTGTAGTATCCGTCGAAAACGGTTGAGCCCCAGATCTCGAGTTCCCCCTGCTTGCCGGCCTCGATGATCTCTTCGCCCGATTCCAGGGAGACAAGGCGTGTCTTCATATTGTTGCCGGTTCGATTGGCCCACTCGAGGCCGTCAACGCCGAAGCGTGGGAAGAACTGCGCGCGTTCAGCATAGTCGGGTAATTCTTTTGGCCCCGAGGCAAGACAAATGCCCTCGTTGGAACCGAAGATGTTGAGGATCTCGATGCCATAATCTTTTCCGAACCCGGCCACCATGAACTCCGACAACGGTGCGCTGCCCGAGCCGATGCAACGCAAGCTCGATATATCGACCGCGTCCAGAATCTCGCGCTTCTTCAGCAGCATTGTCAGGACGGCCGGCGGTGCTATCGTGTAGGCGATCTTTTCGTCCTGGATCTGCTTCAGGAACACCTGCATGTCGAAGGGTGATGCAACACAAGCGTGCATGCGCGCATCATCCAGCAGTACAAAAAGCCGCCAATGGCGGCCATGTTGACCATCGGGAATGGATTGAGCAGTATCTCGTTGTCACGAAGCAACGCCGCGTCATGTGAGCCGATCCCCGAGGCCATCCACATGTTGTGGCTGCGTGGCACGCCCTTGGGTTGGCCGGTCGTTCCAGAGGTCCAGCAGATCGTGAAAATATCATTTGCCGTGATGTCGAGACCGTCGACATAGGCTGCGTAGTCGCTATCGTCAGCCGGTTTGTCGGTTGACAAAGCTACACGAAATCGCACCGTCTGGTGTGTCATCACCGAAACAATAAATTTTGCTGTCTTTTCGGAATACGTCGCCATGCTCGCGCGCGAAGTTGTTGCCTTTGAAGTTCGTCAATGAAATGAAGGCCACCGGCTCGACAACGTGTTTCGGCCTTCTCGAGTTCAAATGGGCCGTACTGCATGGGCACAGGACTAAGGATGACACCGAGCTTACCAAGCGCGAGATATAGGACGGCAAGTTCCACGATGTTGGGTAACTGCACGACGACGATGTCGTCCTGCCGTAGCCCGTTGTCATAGAAAGCCGCGGCCAGGTTATCGGCGACGTTGGCCAATTCGGCATACGTGAAGCGCTGTGCCTTGCCGTCAGTGAAGTCGCTGCGGTTGAACTGATCGACGAGCGCGACGTGGTCCGGACTGGACTCGACCGCGGTCTGAAACAAGCTGTCGAGTGTCCGATCGCCCCACCAGCCGCGCTGGTGAGATCTGTTATTCTTTCGTCGGTGTTGTACGCATCTGTATTCGCCCGTCGATTCTGTGGGATTCCGGTTCCTGTTATTGAATATTATCGACGAGACTTGTTCCTGCTTTTACATAGTCTATTTATGAAAGTGAGTCAAATCAACTGGAATTGGTGTATCACTGCCGAGCCGCTTTGTCCACGAAGAGGCTGGCAATGTCCGAAACGATTGATTTTTATTTCGACTTTTCGTCCTCCTATTCCTACGTCGCTCACAAGAAGATCCGCGAGCTGGCTGAGAAATTCGGGCGAACCGTCAACTGGAAGCCGATCGCACTGGGTGCGATCTTCAAGGCGCATGGGCATGCACCGCCGATCGGTGACAGCGCTAAATCCAGCTACATTCGCCATGACGTGGAGCGTTCAGCTGCGATGAACGGGTTGCCTTACCAGTGGCCGAAACCGTTCCCATTCAATAGCATGTCCGCCGCCCGGATCTTCTGGTACCTGGCAGATAAGGACGAAGATCAGGCCTTGAAATGGGCGCTCGCCGTATTCGATGCGAGTATGGGTCAGGGGAAGGACTGTTCGAACGCCGAGGTACTCGGTGAAATTGCAGAGCGTCTGGGCCACGACAGCGAGGAGTTGCTCGAGGCTGTCAACCGGGATGAGGTCAAGCAGATGCTAAAGACCGTGACCGGTGAGGCGATGGAAAAGGGTGTTTTCGGCGCGCCAACCTACTTTGTCGATGGCGAGATGTTCTGGGGATCTGATCGACTACAGCAAATCGAGCAGCGTCTCAGCCAGGATAAATGAATCCAGCATAGAACGGGAACGACCATGTCAGAACGCGTATACATACTGGGGGGATATCAAACCGACTTTTCGCAAAACTGGGCGAGAAATGGCGTCGAGATCTTCGACGCATTCCGGGATACCGTGCAGTCGGCATTCGATACTATTTCCCTGGAGCCTGAGGACGTTGAAGTCGCGCACATCGGCAATTTCGCGGCGGAGCTCTTTTGCCGGCAAGGGCATCTCGGCGGCTTTTTCGCCGCGTTGCATCCAGCGTTTTCCGGTCTGCCGGCATCACGTCACGAGGCGGCATGTGCATCTGGCAGCATAGCGGCGTTATCTGCTGCCGCAGATATCGAGGCCGGGCGATACGGTCTGGCGGCCGTCGTCGGCGTTGAGCAAATGCGTAACGTCCCGGGCCAGCAGGCGGCGGAATTCATCGGCGCACCCGCTATGTGGAGCGGTCACGAATGCACTGACGTTGAATTTCCTTGGCCGCACATGTTCAGCGAACTCGCGATCGAGTACGACAAACGGTTTGGGCTGAAGCAGGAACACCTCGCCGGGATCGCCAGGATTAACTTCGCGAACGCCAAACGCAATCCGAATTCGCAGACGCGCAAGTGGGTGTTCACCGAGGACAGCTTCGCCGAGGATGACGAGGCCAATCCGGTCATAGAGGGTCGGATGCGGAAACAGGATTGCGGACAGATTACCGACGGCGCAGCCTGCATATTTCTGGCGAACGCCGAGAAAGCACGCGACTATGCGAAACGTTGTGGCATCGCCATTGACGACATTCCCTATATAAAGGGCTGGGGACACCGCACAGCACCTATTGGCTACGATCAAAAAATAGCGGAAGGGCGCGGAACCGACTATGTCTTTCCCCACGTTCGCGGCACGATTACGGACGCCTTTGCCCGCGCGGGTATCGAAGGCGTCGACGCCCTCGACGGTATCGAAACGCATGATTGCTTCACGAGTACCGAGTACATGGCCATTGATCATTTTGGCATTACCGGTCCGGGCGAGAGCTGGAAGGCGGTCGAGGCGGGAGATATCGAGATGGGTGGCCGCATACCGGTCAACGCAAGTGGTGGCCTTATTGGTCTTGGCCATCCGGTCGGCGCGACCGGCGTGCGCATGTTGCTGGACAGCTACAAACAGGTAACCGGTAACGCCGGTGACTACCAGATAGAGGGCGCATCAAATGTCGCGACACTCAATATCGGTGGCAGCGCGACAACGACCGTCAGCTTCGTCATCGGATCAGAGGGTGATAAAGGTGCCGGATTTATTTTTCAATTCTTTTTATTTTCGATATCAGAAAGGGAAAATAAATCCGGCACCTTTATCGACACCTTTTTTTGTCGGCGCCGCGTGCCTTCTCGCAATGGTCGCCTGCGACCGGCAACCCGATTTTCAGGCACGGTGCGAGGCGCTGTCCTCGGAAAATCTTCCGGGCGTCGCAGTGAGTGCGACGACACTGATAACAAACCGGGAGGACCTGCCAGGGTTTTGCCAGGTTCAGGGCACGATCGCTCCGAGCATCGGCTTTGAAGCACGCTTCCCGCTGGCAGACTGGAATGGCAAGTATTACCAATCCGGCTGTGGTGGCTATTGTGGAATGGTATTGCCCGACAAGCCTGGTTTCTCGAACACGATCAACGAAGCACTTAAGCAGGGTTACGCGGCGATCACGACCGACAGCGGCCACAAGGCCTCTATCGGCGATCCTTCCTGGGCTAAAAACAATGCTGAAGCTGTCGAGCTGTACGGTCACCGCGCTATTCCACTCACACACCAGGCCGGGACCAGCCTGGTCAATGCGTTCTACAACACTCCGCCGTCGCGCGAGTATTTCAGTGGCTGCTCCAATGGTGGGCGTATGGCAGCGATTACAGCGCAACGTTACCCGGAGCTTTTCGACGGTATTATCGGTGGTGCCGGCGTACTCAATTTGTCGCAGTCGGGCGGCATTTACGGCTCCTGGGTCGTTCAATCGAATACGGACGAACAAGGCAATCGGATCCTGACGCGGGAGAATTTCGCGGCCAAGATCCCGCTGTTGGAAAAGGCGGTTATCGACCAGTGCGATGCCGTGGATGGCGTTGCCGACGGCATTATCGCGGCGCCGCGACAATGCACTATGGACTTTGATGCGCTTCCGGATTGCGATCGCGAAGGCACCGATCAATGCTTCACGGAAGCAGAAACCGATGTGCTTCGCGCCTGGTACCAGGGCCCACGCAATTCGGACGGTGAGCAACTGCAGCCCGGTATGCCGCCGGGCGGTGAGCGCTACGTCGGTTTTTGGTTTCTCGACTCCGACGACAGAACCGCGATCGGCAACCAGCTTGGCGGCAGGTACGCGAAATACTTAGGATTCGAGGGTGGTACGCCTGACGATTACACGGTGCTGGACTTCAATTTCGACACGGACCCACCGAGACTGACGAAGACGGCCGAAGTGCTGGATGCACTGGATCCCGACCTGCGAAAATTTCGCGCTGCGGGTGGCAAATACCTAATGTGGCACGGCTGGGGTGATGCGTTGGTTCTTCCGGATCAAAGCCTTGATTACTACGAAGACGTTGTGGCGGAAATGGGCGGTTACGACGCGATTCAGTCGTTCTTTCGCCTGTTCTTGATACCGGGGCATGGCCACTGTTGGGAGATGCCCGCCGATGTCCCCGATCGCTTCGATCCGATATCGGTACTGGATCAGTGGGTCGAATCCGGCCAGGCGCCTGAGCAGATAATTGCAACCGCGGCCGATCCGGAGACGGCGGTCGCAACAAAGATCGCGCTATGTCCGCATCCTGCGATGGCGAGAAAGCTCGACCTCGACGTAGGTGGCACTTATTGCACCGCGAATTGAATCCGGTGTCGCATCGTAGGCCCTGTCATGCGAGTCACGTGTCAGCGCGTGAAATGGGGTGGTGAAATTGGAAAATATTGATGTTCGCAAGAAACTGGACGAGTTACGGCTGCCGTTATTCGCGGCACCAATGTTTCTGATTTCGGGACCGAAGCTGGTTATCAACGCATGCAAGGCCGGCATAATTGGCGCGTTTCCAACACCGAATTGCCGGACTACCGCCGATCTTGAAAAGTGGTTGGTAGAGATCGACGAGGGCCTTAATCGCAGCGACGATCCACGGGCTTCTCAATACGCGCCTTATGCTGCGAATCTCGTCGTACACAGCACCAACAAGCGCTTGCCCGAGGATCTTGAAATCGTCGCGCGGCACAAAGCGCCAATCGTAATCACGGCACTCGGCAGCCCGGCAAGGGTCGTCGACGAGGTGCACTCCTATGGCGGTCTCGTGTTCGCGGATGTCAACAGTGTCGCGTACGCGAGAAAAGCGGCAGACGCCGGCGTGGACGGACTGGTGCTGGTTTGTTCCGGCGCAGGCGGCCACACGGGCGCACTGAACCCGTTCTCTTTCGTCTATGAAGTCCGCAAGTTCTGGAATGGTTATATTGCACTGGCGGGCGGAATTGCCAGCGGCACGGCGGTCCGCGCGAGCATTGTTGCGGGCGCGGATTTTGCCTACATGGGTACGAGCTTTATCGCCACGGACGAGAGTCTTGCAGAGCCTGAATACAAGGATATGCTGGTCGCCTGTACAGCCGAGGATCTCATCGTCACCAAGGCATTCACAGGCGCGAACGCAAGCATGATGAAACCCAGCATCGTGAACCAGGGGCTGGACCCCAGCGAGATTGCAAACTACGAAGCAAAAATGAACTTCTCGGGTCAGGATGGCGCCGAAGTGAAGCCCTGGAAAGGCATCTGGGCCGCGGGCCAGGGTGTTGGCTGCATTGACGAGATACAGCCCGTAGCGAGCCTTGTTGATCGCCTGGCTTCGGAATATGACGACGCCATCGCGGCGATGCGATGATCACACGCGCCGCGGAAAAAAACGAATGGCCCAATAGACGCTACGCGTGGTTCGTTGTCGTCGTGCTGATGACGCTTTATATCTTTTCCTTCATTGACCGCATGATCATCGCGTTGCTCGTTACGCCGATCAAGACAGACCTGAATCTGACCGACACCGATATTGGGCTACTGCACGGCCTCGCATTCGCCCTCTTCTACACGTTTGTCGGTGTTTTTATTGCGCGGCTGGCGGACAACTGGAATCGAACCAAACTGATTGCCATCGGCGTCCTGCTGTGGGGTCTTGCGACGGCGGCCTGCGGGCTTGCCGGCAGTTTCGCGACCCTGTTCATCGCCCGCATTTTTGTCGGCATTGGAGAGGCGACCTTGTCACCTGCCGCGTATTCCATGATCTCGGACTACTTTCCACCCGATAAACGCGCGCGGGCCATGAGCGTTTATACCTCTGGAATTTATTTTGGCGTGGGGGCGGCGCTCATCTTTGGCGGCATTGTGATTGGCCTCATCGAGCGCGTTGGTCTGCTTGAACTTCCGATTCTTGGTTCAATCAAGG
This sequence comes from uncultured Gammaproteobacteria bacterium, assembly GCA_963760325.1. GTDB lineage: Bacteria > Pseudomonadota > Gammaproteobacteria > Steroidobacterales > Woeseiaceae > UBA1847. The sequence goes on from CAVXCW010000027.1 coordinate 11,726, forward strand.
CGTGGCAGGCGGTGTTCTTTGTCGTCGGACTGCCGGGCCTGTTGTTTTTCGCAATCGTCAGGTTGTTCGTGCGCGAACCTGCGCGGCGTGAAGTCAGTGCGACGCCGCCGACCTTTGCTGCGTTTCGTGCTTATTTCACTACGCGTCGCAGACTTTACCTCGGGCACTATATCGGCTTTGCGTTTATGGTCCTGTATTCCTACAGCTTTTCCGCGTGGACACCTGCAGTCATAACGCGGGTCTACGGGCTGACGCCGGCTGAATCAGGATTATGGCTGGGTATTGTCATCCTGCTGAGCGCGCCGTTGGGCATCATGACCGGTAGCGTGCTTAGCCAGCGCCTGCGTACCACGTATGGGAAGGGCGCCGCCCTGCACGTCGGTGTTCTCGGAGCATTTGCGGGCCTTGTTCCCGCAATCCTGTTTCCGTTTGCGTCGAACGTCGGGATTGCGCTCGTTCTCATGGGAATAACACAGTTTTTGATCAGCCTGCCGTTTGGCGTGGCGCCGGCCGCGTTGCATGAAGTGACGCCGAACCAGTTTCGTGGCCAGGTCATTGCGATATACCTGTTTTTCATCAACATCATCGGGCTTGGTACCGGGCCTATGATCGTTGGGCTGATCACGGACTACGGTTTCAGGGACGAAGCTGCAGTGGGTTACTCGCTACTGGTAATGGCGCTCGTGTTTCTGCCATTGTCCGGATTCATACTGTCGCGAGCCGCAGCGACATTTCGCGATTATCAGGGCAGTGATATCAAGTGACCACGAACGCTAAGCCCGTCGTCGTCCTGATTCCCGGCATGGGCAATAACGCTCGAATATGGACGGATCAGGTGAAAGAACTATCTGATGATTATGACGTAATCATTGCCGACTATTCCGGTGCAGAATCCATCGAAGAAATGGCTGACCGCGTATTGGCACAAGTACCGGCAGGTTCGTTCTCACTCGTCGGCTTTTCGCTCGGTGGCTATATCGCGCTGAGCATTATCGATCGCGTAGGGGAAAGAATCGAACGACTGGCGTTTATCAGTTCGTCACCGTACGCCGATTCCGAACAAGCGATTCAACAACGTGAATTCCTGATCGGCAAAGCACTGGAGAATTACGATGCGGTACTCGAGGACATCGGTAATTTCGTCGTGTTCCGAGACGGGCCACTCGCTGAACATACGCGGGAAGTCCTGACGATTATGGGGCAGGAACTTGGCGTTGAGGAGTTCTGCCGCCAGCAGCGCGCCGCAATGACGCGGCCGGATTGCCGAGAGCAACTCGGCTCGATCCGTTGCCCGGTGCGGGTTCTATGTGGAGAAAATGATCCGGTGACACCGGTTAGTGGCAACCGCTACGTCGCCGAGCACATCCGTGGTGCGTCGCTGCAAATACTCGCTGATTGCGGGCACCTGTTGCCCCTGGAAAGACCGACTGAGGTCACTGGTTTTCTCAGGGACTGGTTGCAGCTGGTGGTCTGTTGATGCCGCCTGAAAGATCGAGTGCACGCCAGATGGCGCCGGGTCCGCGGCAGCCGCTTTTTCGGTTTGAATATTGATTACGGAGACGGTATGCTGACATAGTCTTGTTATGAAAGTAACAGGTCTGGCTATGAAAGCCACCCGGCGCATCGATGATCTAAGAGCCTTATGCAAGTTGGCCGCGACGCAAAATCGTCGTAACAGCGTCCGGATAAAGACTCACAGGGGGTTAATGACAATGAACAATTCGAGCCGCACTCATTTGGGAATCCGCCACGCAACTCATGCCGCAATAGTCCTTTTGTTGGGTGTATCGCCGAGTGCACTCGCACAGGAGGGCGGTGGAGCCGCGCTCGAAGAGATCACCGTGACGGCTGAGCGGCGCGAGCAGAGCCTGCAGGAAGTTCCGATAGCCGTAACTGCGTTCTCCGGTGACATGGTCAGGGAGGGCGGAATCATGAGCATGGAAGACGTCGCGCTGCTGACGCCGAACTTCAAGATGACTTCGTTCAATACGGCTGAATCCCAGCTGTACCTGCGCGGCATCGGCAGTTCCCTGGACGGACCGACTTCGGACCCCTCTGTCGCAGTGTTTATCGACGATGTCTACATCGGCCGTCCCGCTGGCGCCAGTACTGATCTGTATGACCTTGAACGGATCGAGGTGCTTCGAGGCCCGCAGGGCACCCTGTACGGAAGAAACGCTGCCGGCGGCGCCGTTAATATCTTCACCAAGAAACCGCAGCAAGAATTTGAAGCCAAGGCCGGCCTGACGGTGGGTGACTACAGCCTCGTCAATTTCCGCGGGTATATCAACGGGCCCATTTCCGACAATGCAGCGGGCAAACTCACGGTCAATATCCGGCAACGCGATGGCTATGCGAAAAACGTAACGACCGGCCAGGACCTCGAGGATGACGATACCAAGAGTATTCGAGGCCAGTTGCTGTTCACGCCGTCGGATACGGTCGACGTACTGGTGGGCTTCGATTACACCGATATCGATACCAGCGGCAACAACCGTTTTCTGACAAATTTCGATATTCCGCCCGTTTTCCCGCCTGCTTTTACCGACCCACAAATGGCTGAAATTGCGACCTTCGGCAACGATCCGCGCAAGTCCAATCACGACGAGATTCAGAGCTCTGATAAGCAATTGCTGGGTCTGATGGCACGCGTGGACGCCGAGCTCAGCTGGGCCACCCTGACCTCGATAACAGCGTATCGGGAGACCGAGTCCTCCTGGTTCCAGGCACTTGTACCCCTGTTATCTAATCGGGCAGGCGGCTCGGGCATTTTTGAAGTCGATGATGGCGCGGACCAGGAAGCCGAGCAGATTTCCCAGGAATTCCGATTGACAGGGGCGACCGACACTCTGAACTGGGTGGCTGGTTTCTTCTACTTCAACGAAGACGTCGCCATAAAAGAACGCTTCGTGACCTACTGGGGCCCGGGCACTGCCCCCTTTGGTGACGGTGATGTGACCTTCAACATGGATGGAAATACCCAGAGTTATGCTGTATTCGGCCAATTTACCTGGGACATGACCGAGGCAATCGCCTTGACGCTCGGCGCCCGTTATAACGACGACCAGAAGGAACAGGACAGCGTGGCCGTTAGCAACATCCCAATTACGGGGGTTTGGGGTATTCCGCTTGGTCCGGCCGGCTCACCCTACTCCGCCCGTGGCGAAGAATCCTGGGACAAAGTGACGTCTCGGGCATCGCTCGACTGGCGCGTTACCGACGACCATATGGTCTACTTTACCTATTCGGAGGGCTACAAAAGCGGAGCGTTTAGTTCACATACGTCATCGCCCCTGATTGCCGCCACACCGCTGCTGCCGGAAAGCTCCACCAACTACGAGATTGGTGCCAAAACGCAGTGGCTGGACGACCGCCTGCGTTTCAATGTGAACTATTTCGATCTCGAATACGAAGACCTGCAGACCTGGTCTCTGCAAAACTTCGTGCTGGTCTCCGACAATGCGGCAGCCGAGTCATCCGGTGTGGAAGCCGAATTCGCGGCCGTGTTCACGGAGAACTTCAGCATTAGCGGCAGTTACGCGACGATGGACCACCAGTTCACCGAGGGCGCTAACGCCGGTAACAAGCTGACGCGGGCACCCGAGACGACCTGGTCGCTAACCGCCGATCTTGCGATACCGTTTGAGAGCGGGGCAGGACTCGATCTGATGGCTAACGCGTCCTACACCGATGAGTTCCATTTTGAGCTCACCAACGACCTCAGGGGGCTCGAGCCCGACGTCACCGTCGTGGATGCGTCGATCAGGTTCACCTCCGCCAGCGAGCGCTGGGATGTGAGCCTGTGGGGCAGGAACCTCAGTGATGAACTTTACGCGGTGCACCATATCAGTGGCAGCTTCGGCGGAGCGACGAAAATCTGGGCTCCCCCAAGGACTTACGGTGTCACCTTTAACCACCGCTGGGAGTGAATTCGCCGCCCCGGTTGCTCGAGAGAATATCTCGTGGATAGAAAAAGGGGGCCGACATCGTCGGCCCCTCTTTAATCTGCAGCAATGACACAGCCTGCCCTTCAGGCCACGATGGCTCCATGGGTGCCGCCAAATCGGCGCGTCTGGCATTCGAGGACCTATCAGCCTGACGACTTCGTGCTCTCTGGAATCGACATACAGGTTGGCACCGTCCAGCTGAGCTTCTGATGCGCATTGATAATTGTTTTTAGTCGCGCTGCGACATCGTCAGGGATAGCGGCGGTTTTTCGCTTCCGAAGGTCGATACAAATCGACCGGAACTCGATCGTGCTGGCCAACATCTTCGTATCGTCGTTTACTATGAACACCATGCCATGCATTCGTTTCTCGTCTTGCGCGAAGAATCGGCCATAAGCCGTTACGCGGTCACCGACATGCAACTCCTTCAGGTAGCGAATGTGATTATCGAGGTCTACAAGACCCATCTTCCGTTCGGTGAAGTACTGCTCGTCGATTCCGATCAGGTCCAACATGGGCCAGCCGGAATCGTTGTACAGCGCCATGTAAAAACTCACGTTGATGTGGCCATTTTGATCTTCCCACCGCTCGGGAATCACCTGGCTGGTTAATGCCGGAAGTTCGCGAATGGAATTCGTGTCCGGATAGCTATGTAATGCTGGTTTTGACATTCACGAACAGTTGGCTGGAAATTATCGGGACTTCAGGTCCGCGTGCGCGTCGATCCATTCGCTGGCACACAGCGCGCCCCAGAAAGATATCTCGTTGGCGAGCGCAGCGACGGCGCACAGTTCGACAAACTTGTCGACCTTACCCGCCCCATGGCAATCGATCAGTTCGAGGCATTCCTGCTGTGTCGGCAGCCCGGTGCCGCCGCCGACCGTGCCGGCGGTGATAGTGGGTATGTGCAGGTCCCATCGAAGCGTGCCTTTTTCGGCGTCATGCTCGAGATGGTTGTAGGCCCAGCGACTCTCGACCGCCGCGGCAACGTCCTGCCCGCATGCGATGTACATTGCCACAAGTGTGTTGGCGAGACTGTTGTGAGAGGCCTGGCTGCTGGCCAGCATTGCAAAATTGGAAACGTTTTGCTGGTGTCGCGGGATCTCGGCAATATCGGCGCGCGTAATGCGCCTCATCACGTCACCATCGATCGTGATGCTCGCGGTCACGGCTTTGCCCCTGCCAAGCAAGGCACCGATACTCGATGGCACTTTTTCGCCGCTTATACCACCGCCCATTCGGGAGTGCACGATGCTCGGGTATCGCTTGAGTATTTCCTCGGTACCGCGTTGTCCTGAGATGCTGACCATATTCTGGCCCGAGGCATCGCCCGGGTCCATGGTCATGCGAACGCACACTACCCGGCCGAGCTGCCAGGCATGGATATCCATGACTTTGCCATGCGATGTTGTCGACTCCATGATCGGGACGAGCCACGACCAGTCGTCGTTGATTGACTGAGTGAACTCCAGGGCGTCATCGATCGTGTCGAACTCGAATACAGGCGCCCGTTGAATGCCGCCATTACGCACCACTTTGACGCGCACCCCGCCGCATTCGTTCATGACTTTCATGCCGCGCGAGGTCGAGGCCACGAGCGTGCCTTCCGTCGTGGCCATCGGTATGTAAAAGGTGCCCTTTGCCTGGTCACCATGGACGACGACGGGCCCGGCCAGGCCGACAGGGACACGAGTCGTACCGACAAAGTTTTCGATGTTCGAGGCGGACCGCTCTTCGTAAATCGCATTGCCATCCTGCAATACCATGCCGCCGGAGGCCAATTGTCGTGGATAGTCGGGGCGGGACTCGATCTTCATAGTTGGTACTCGCTGGAATATATACTGGTGGCAGATCATTCAGTCACTTGCATAATTAGATTATACTGCGATCCTGGAGACGTGAACACAACTAAAATAGAGACAACGAGCGAGCTCTACCCGGCAGGTCGACAGAGTACGATTTGAATTGAATGAGGGCGCGGAAGCGATCCGGGAGGCCAGTGAAAAGTGACAAACAACAACCCGCCGTGGCAAGGCGTTTATGACGAACTGGGCATCGAAGCCCCGCCACTCGATGATCGTACGCTGGGCTTCTGGGTCGAGGAGCACGGCAAATCAATGCCTGACAAAACGGCGCTGCAATATATCGATCGGGAGATCAGTTACCGCGAGCTCGACGAGATGTCGAATCAGCTTGCAAACGCGCTGACTGTTCTTGGCGTATCGAAAGACGACGTTGTCGGCCTGCAAATGCCGAATCTCCCGCAGTATCCGATCGCGCTCGCCGCAATATCGAAAATTGGCTGCATCGGCTCGGGCGTCAGTCCGCTCTTGATGCCCGGCGAGGTCGTTCATCAAATCGAAGATGCCGGCATTACGACATTGATCTCCCTGGATGCGCTGGCGAATTCTGTTCTGACACAGCTTCCGACAGTCCCGGCGTGCCTCAAGAACGTCATCGTTGCAGGCGCAGCGGACTATCTCGCCCCAACTGAGGTCGGAGTCCCCGATCTGGCGAGTGTGAACTGCTTGAGTTACCTGTCCGTCGTCGATAAGGCGTCGACCGAATTCGAGGCTCGTCCAGCCGACTGGAACGACACGTGGATGATCCAGTACACGGGCGGCACTACGGGCGCGCCGAAGGGCGCCGAGATCTCGGTCAGAAACATCATGTACAACATGTGTCAGACCTCGGTCTACTCGCCGTGGGAGATCGGCACGGAAGTACTGGCGACGGCATTCCCGATGTTCCACATTGCGGGTCTGGGCATAACGGTGTCAGCAATTCGGCACGGCGCGCGGGTGTTGCTGATTCCCGACCCGCGCGATATCGAGTTTTTCTGCAAGCAGATGACGCGTTTTCCGCCGACACGGCTGGCGGCCGTTCCCACGCTCTACCAGATGTTGCTGGACCATCCCTTGTTCGGAGACATCGACTTCTCGAATCTGAAGGTCGCAATTACGGGCGCCGCGCCACTGACGGCGACGGATCGCGAGCGCATCGAAGCGGTCATCGGCGCAAATACACTAAGCGACCTCTTCGGTATGACCGAGACGGGCCCTGTCCACGTTGGCAGTCCACACAATCGCAGTAAAGCAGGGTCCATCGGCATCCCGGTACCGGGTGCCGATACGCGAATCGTCGATCTGGAAACGGGCACCAAAGAGATGCCCTTTGGTGAAGCAGGGGAGATCGTTACCTCCGGGCCGCATGTCATGAAGGGCTACCGGAATCTGCCGGACGAATCGGCCAAGGCTCTGCGTAAATGGCGAGGAAAAACCTGGATGTATACGGGTGACGTCGGTTACATGGACGATGAGGGGTACATCTTTCTTTGCGACCGTGCCAAGGACATGCTGATTGTCGGTGGTTACAAGGTTTTCTCTGTCGAAGTGGAAGACAAGCTCAAGGGGCTGGATATCATCGCCGAGTCGGCGGTTGTCGGCACGCCGGATGAGAAGCGGCCGGGCAATGACATCGTCAACCTCTACGTTGAGCTGAAAGCGGAATCGAAAGGTCGAGACGTCGAGGACGCCGGTAAGGAAATTCAGAAATACTGTCGCGCCAACATGGCGGCTTACAAAGTGCCGAAGGTAATCCGTGTGATCGACGCGATACCGTTGACGCCGGTCGGAAAGATTGACAAGAAGCTGCTTCGTGCCCGCGCGCAGTCGAAGAACGGCGACTGATCTTGAGAAACACACTCTTCATGCTGGTGTTCTGCTGCTGCATCGTGGGCTGTGGAGACACCGCGCCGGACATACTCGCCAACGCCACCAACTACGATGTCGTGCTCAACGGCGGGCGCGTTATCGACCCGGAGTCCGGGCTGGACGCTATTCGCAACATCGGCATCGTTGGAGGAACCATAGCCGCGATCTCGACAGAGCCAATGCAGGGCGAGATGACGATCGACGCCAGCGGCCTCGTCGTTTCCCCAGGCTTCATCAATGTTCACAGTCACTCATGGACGCGGCTCGGCCAGGAGTTCGAGCTTAGCGACGGCGTTACGACGGCGCTCGAGCTTGAGGCGGGCGCCTACCCAGTCGCCGAGTTCGGGACCCACAACCCGATAGCGATTGCGGACAACGCTCGTATTAACTTCGGTGCATCTGTAGGACACGCATGGGCTCGCTCAGCTATTCTCGAGGGCGACGATTCCTTGTCCGGTGCCGATCACTTGCGCGCAAACGCTATCTTGGAGGGTGGCACCAGCGGTTTGGAAAGACCTGCGTTTCGGGCGCGGCTGTCGGCGCAGCAACTCGAAGCGCTGCGGGAACATCTGGAGACTGGCCTCGACGAAGGCGGGCTCGGTATTGGCATGTTGCTCGATTACATGAGCGACGTCGTCGACGCTGCCGAGATGCAACTCGTCTTCGATGTCGCCTCCGAGAAACAAGCGCCAATCATCGTCCACATCCGTCGTGGAATCGCGGGCGATCCCTCCGGGCTGCTCGAGATTATTCGATTTGCGAAAGCAAGTGGCGCACCCGTGCACGTATGCCATGTGCAGGCGAACGCAATGGGCAACATTGAAGCGTTTCTGCGCCTGATCCGTGAGGCGCGTGACGAGGGTGTAAAAATAACGACCGAGTCCTTTCCCTATAACGGTGCGTCGACCACGATTTCTGCTGCCGTTTTCAATCGCGATTGGCAAACGATCTTTGACATCACCTACGAGGACGTTGAGTGGGCCGCGACGGGTGAGCGCTTCAACGAGGAAATGTGGCACGTATACCGCGAGAACTACCCCGGCGGCTTGGTGATCCACCACTACAATAAGGAAGAATGGACGAGTGTGGCGACAAATGCACCGGACGTTATCGTTGCCGCCGATGGATTCCCCATTTTGACACTCGAACAAAAGGTTGCGCCCTTTGGTATTGGTGCGAACTCACGTGTGCTCGGACGTTACGTCAGGGAGAAGGGCACATTGAGCCTGCAGGATGCGATTGCGAAGATGACGTACCTACCGGCGAAGATGCTGCAGGACTATAGTCCGAGCATGGCAAAGAAGGGGCGCATAAAAATCGGTGCTGATGCAGACATCACGATGTTTAATCCGGCAACGGTAATTGACAACGCGACGTATGCTGACCCGTACCAGGCATCCAGCGGTATCGTTCATGTCTTGGTGGGCGGCCAGATCGCCATCAGTGACGGAAAACTTCAGAGCGACGTGTATGCCGGTCGCCGCGTTTTGCGTTAACCGCACCGACAGCCACATCATTCAGGAGAGATACTCATGACAAAGTCCGTGTTTGACGTCAGCGGGAAAGTTGCACTAGTGACAGGAGCATCCAGTGGTTTTGGCGCCCATTTCGCGAAGGTGCTCGCCGGTTACGGTGCCCGGGTGGTTGTTGCAGCGCGTCGCGAGGACCGGCTCGAAGTTTTGGCACGCGAGATCGCTGCCAATGGCGGAGAGGCGACTGCGGTGCCTCTTGATGTGACCGATGCTGACAGCGTGGCCGCCGCATTCGATGCGGCTGAGAAGGCCTTTGGTGTAATCGACATTCTGGCCAACAATGCGGGTGTCGCCGACACCAAAATGGCTGTCGATATCGATGAGGAAAGTTGGGACTGGGTTCTCGACACAAACCTCAAAGGCGTATGGCTGGTGGCGAGAGAAGCAGGTACACGCATGATCGCCGCCGGCAAATCGGGCAGCATCGTTAACACCGCATCGATCCTGGGCCTGCGTGTGTCACTTGCGGTGAGCAGCTATTCCGCATCGAAAGCGGCAGTCATCCAACTCACCAGGAGCCTCGCGCTCGAATGGGCTCGCAAAAATATTCGGGTGAATGCCCTTTGCCCGGGTTACTTCGTCACCGAACTCAATGCACCGTATTTTGCCACCGAAAAAGGACAGCGTTACCTCGAGCAAACGCCGGCGCAACGAAGCGGTGAGATAGACGAGCTCACGGCGCCATTTATGCTGTTGGCAAGTGATGCAGGATCGTTCGTTAACGGAGTAGCGTTGCCGGTCGATGGCGCCCACAGTATTGGCAACATGTAGCTCGCCTATCTCAACATTGGCAAAACCTTGCTG
>CAVXCW010000028.1:0-59390 GCA_963760325.1 uncultured Gammaproteobacteria bacterium
GGTCACCAATGGCCCCTGGTATTGATAGTTGATTGAATTGACCAGGCCATTCTCCGTAAAGTCGACACCGACATCAAAATACGCATAGCTGAGTCCGAAATGTACGCGCTCAAAGGTATTGTGCTGAATTGACGCATACGCGTTGATCACTTCGCCGTTTAATTGCTCCTCGTCGGATATCGCCAGGTCAAGCGAAAAGATGCCAATTCCCGCTTTGCCTATCCATTTGTCGGTAAACGCATAACCGCCACGAACACCGAAAGTTGGCAGAGGCGCGGTAAGTCCTGAGTCGACTTCAATGATGCCGGTACCTCCGTTTCCGACCAGCCCGAACTTTATGTCCTGGACCGAGAGGCCGAGGTCAAGCGCAAGTTCCTTTTTCTCGTCGAAAACAAATGAATAGCTGTAGCTGAGAGCGGTTACGTTGATATCAAAGAACGACGATATCGGCAGACTAACCGTAAATATCTCGTCACCGAAACGTATATCGGTGGCCGTTATCGCCGAGCCACTGCGGTTCAGGTCGAAGGTCTCGAGCTGAAGCTGATGCTTCTTCGCAAAGCGCCAGCTAAGACCAAGTCCCGGTAGAGTCTCGGAATCCGACATGCCGAGGTTTTGCTCAAAATCGATCGTGGTACCGGGGGCACCATCGGATGCATCCAGGCGTATCTCGGTACTAAGGCTCTGAAAGAAAGCGTCGACCGATACGGTGAAATGATCGGCCAGCGGCCATGCCCGCCAGTCGTCCTGGTTTTGAGCGGTCGCAGAAGCGGACAGTGACAGAAATACAATAGTAGGAAGAATAGTCGCTTTCATGGGGTATCTCCGATGCATGCCAAGCACCGAAAAGGCTAGCAGTTGGGCTAAATCGCGAACATGAGACTAAATACTTACTGCTTCTTCAATGATGCCCTGCCAACCTTGTTGTTGTCGCAATTCGGAGACAGGTCGCGCTCGGGAGTCGCCGCCTCGCGTGCCTTGCCGTTACGCGATGCCAGAGCCGTCCGCAGTGGTTTGCGGAATCGAGTACTTTATACTATTTACTTTGACCGGGAGATACACGAAATGACCTATCAAAAAGCCTCGACAATCCTTGGGTCTCTTCTTGCTGTCATGGTAATCACCGGCTGTGCGACGGTACCACTAGACGTCCAGAAAACGGCGAGTGCGGCATTGATCGACACCGACAGTACCTCACTGGCCAAAGACAGTGCTGACTGGCGGGCGGCGGACTCCGGGCGTAACGGATTTTATCCGTTAATCGAGGGATTCGACGCGTTCGGCGCGCGCCTGGCGCTAATGGACCACGCCGAACGCAGTATCGATGCTCAGTACTTCCTGATGAAGCCCGACGCTGCCGGCCTGGTTTTTTCGGCGAAACTCATGCAGGCCGCGGACCGTGGTGTGCGCGTCCGATTTCTGCTCGACGACATCTTTACCAGTGTCGACGATGAAGTACTGATGCTTCTTGACGAGCATCCGAACGTAGAACTTCGCATATTCAATCCGATCTCCCGGAAAGGATTGCCGGCCCTTAACTATGTCGGGAATTTTAAACTCACGAACCGAAGAATGCACAACAAGTCATTCACAGTCGACAACCAGGTCGCCGTCGTCGGCGGACGTAACCTGGCCGAAGAGTATTTTCAGCTGGATACGACAGGAGAGTTCATCGACTTCGATATGCTGACCGCCGGCCCCGTTGTGAAGGACATTTCTGCATCATTTGATACCTACTGGAACCATGAACTTGCGGTTCCGATAAGTGCCCTCTATGACAAAAATGACGCCGAAAAACTGGACGCCCGGCGAAGCGAGATCAAAGCTGCCATGCAGGAATCCGGGGAGTCGATTTATGGCGAAGCCGTCAATACCGAATTGATGCAACAGTTTTTCGACGGCAGCGTTGGGCCGTATTTCGCAGACGCCTGGATGATCATTGATGATCCTCAAAAGTTGCTCGTAAAAGTGTCGCCGGATCAGCAAATTGTGGCCAACGCCATTGCGGACGCGTTACGTAATGCCGAAGAAGAGATCATCATTTTTACGCCGTATTTTATTCCGGGAAAAGCCGGCATGGAGTTGATCGAGAACATCAGGGCAAAAGGCGTCCGAATTGTCCTGGTTACGAATTCGCTCGCCAGCAACAATCATACTCCGGTGCATTCGGCGTACTCGTCATACAGAAAACGGCTGCTTAAGGCCGGGGTCGAGTTGTATGAGGCGCGCGCCAATGCCGCCCAGGTGATACTGGATGATGGCAGCAAAGAATTGGAACAGCTTACCTTGCATACCAAGGGTATTATTATCGACCAACGGTATACGTTCGTTGGCTCACTGAACCTGGATCCGCGTTCAATCGATATTAATACGGAAATGGGCGTGATGATCGACTCCAGGGATCTTGGTACTTTGTTGGGCGAAAACTCCAGGGAACGCATAGCGAATATAGCGTATAAACTGCAACTTGATGATAAGAACAAGATCAGCTGGCATGCAACAATTGATGGAAAAGAGGTCGTAGAGACCAAGGAACCGCTGACCACGGGGTGGCGAAGATTTCAGGCCTGGTTTATGAAGATTGCGCCAGAGAGTCAGCTCTGAAAAATAGAACAGCCGAGCGCATGAAAGTTAAGACGTGCCTGGTCAGAATCGCAGTGACCAACTGACCGCGAGCGTATCAAGATTAGAACCCGTATCCGTGTTCTTGCGGCTGGCGATATAGGCGAACTTGACGCCTTGATTTCGCGCAACGGGAAATCCCATGGAGGCGGCAACCAATACGTCGCGCCGGTTGTCATCCTTGGGCACAGCGTCCACCGTATTTTCACCGCCCCAACCGTACGCTGCACTCAACGATGCCCACAACCCGGGCTGGAAAACTCGTATCAGGTGCGTCTGAATAGCGAAGGTGGGGTCCTGCTGGCGTTTTTTGCCGTTAAAGAACGCGTCATTATCCGTCGGGAAGAATGTCGAGCCCGTTAATTCGTACGACCACGGCCCTCGGGTATGCACAATACCGATCTGAGGCCGAATTACGTATCGATTTTGACCGAGGTTGAGCAACTTGTCGTCCAGGTAATCGCCCAACGGGGCGCCAACCGCAATAGCCGCTCCGACCACGGTGTTGACACGCCTGGTCGTCGCATCCTGCGGTGACTGACCCGCGCCGGCCACGGGAGCGCCTAGCAGAATCATCGAAAATCGAAAGATCGGGTCTGCAATACCCTCGCGGGTAACGCTTGCTGGCGCGCCATCAAGCAGACCGTTCCAATTGGCGTGTTGCAGCGGAATGATCGCATCGAAACGGCCCAGTTTTCTTCCGAGGGCAAAAAAACGAGAATATGAAATAACAAGGGAATCAACATCGGCTGTGCCGTCCTCGAGAAGGAGCAACGGGTCCAGCGCAATGTCACCGGTCGTCTTGGAGTATCCCGCGCCGAGGATGCTGGTGCCAGCCGGTAATGGCGTCCAGCGCCGCGGTTCCAGGTCCTGACAGTGGGCCTGCTCGGTAAGCAAAAACCACGTGCAGAGGATGAATAAAACAGACGTTCTAAACGGGCTTCCTCTCACTTTTCTGCTTTCCGTTGGTACTCATTCATGTTGCCGGGACGCTACAGACTATACGAGTTATTTGTGTCAGACCAGCGAGCGCTCCCTCATTGATTCACCGGGAACCTGGCAGCGTCCTGCGGCTCGTTACCGGAACCAGCCGTCTCGGGGCTGTCGGCTTGATTACTGATGATCGCCTTGTTTGCCACCGTTGCGAGGACGTAGTACGCGTCACGTGGCGTATCGTCCCAGACGCCGTTGCGAGAGCGTACAAGCACAAATACGCGCTCCTCTGCTGCCATGTAACTGCGTAACGCTTCTTCGGTTTCAAGCCTGACTGCGTCGCGTTTGGTGTAAAACATGGCCGAGTCGAGTAGCCGGCCATAGACATAAATTGGTTCTTCCGCAGACAATCGCTCATCGATCATCGCAGCGATGACCTTTGATCCGCGGTAGTCGTCTGCTCGCGGACTTAGAGCCCACAGAATGAAGCCGATCATGAATGGCGTGATCAGCGACAGCGTCACGAAGCTGCTGCGCTGCTTCGCCAGCAGCGCAAACACCGAGGCCACGAGCCACAGGGCGCTGAAGCCCAGCAGGAACCACTCGAAATCGTCGTGAGCCACGCCTGTACGTGCGTCCCAGTGAGTAAACGGCTGGTTGATAATGGTATGCGCCGTGAACACAACAAGGATGAGAAACAGGCTACCGAATGCGATGACCTGGCTGAGATTGCGTGTCCCGGGGCGAGCATCGAACAAGCGGTCCCAGTAACGGCCAATGAGGACTGCAGCGACCGGTAGCAGCGGAAGTAAGTAGGTGGCGAGCTTGGAAGTTGCTGCAGACATCACGAGCAGTGAGCCGGCGAAAAATGCGACGAGGAGGATATCCGCATGCGCAACGCGGGCTTCACGGTATTTTAGTGCAGAGTAAACTGACTGCGGGAGTGTCAGGCTCCACGGCAGCATTGCGCCAACAAATACCGGAATATAGTAGTACACAGGCTCGGGATGACGGGCGACGTACTCGCCGGTTACGCCAAGCACGTTGCCGACGTGCTGTTGGATGACGAAATAGTCAATGTATCCGGGGTTGGCCAATTCCATCAATACGTACCAGGGAACCGCAACGACGAAAAATGCGAGAATGCCCGCGGGGTTCAAAACGCGCAGCCATGCGCGCCCACTGCGCGTCGCGACAAGATGGGCGACGACGGCTATGCCAACGAGCACGGCGCCGAGCGGACCTTTTGTCAGCACGGAGAGTCCGATGGCCACGTAGAACAGAATCCAGTAACCGTGCGCGGGCCGATTCTCGCGCATTGCGAGAATGTAGGCGAATAATGCCAGTGTCGTAAAAAGGGCGAAGGGCACGTCGTACTGCACAGTGCGCGCCATTGCCACGAACTCGAGCGACGTTGCGAGAATCACGCCGGCAAGGAACCCGGTTCGTTGTGAATAGAGTTCTCTGCCGATGCCATAGCAAAGTAGTACGCTCGCGAGGGCTGACAGTGCGGCAGGTAATCGCGCTGCGAACTCGTTGCTTCCAAACAGCTCAAACGCGATGGCTGTCAACCAATTAAACAGCGGTGGCTTGTCGAGAAAAGCCTCGCCGTTAAATACGGGCGTTACCCAATCTCCACTCAGCGACATGGTCTGCGCGATGGCCGCATGCATCCCCTCGTCAATATCCCAGAGATCCCGACCACCCAGGTCGACGATGAACAGCAAGACGCTGATCGCGACTAGCGCTGCCAAAGCGCGTCGGTCGTTCAGGTCAAATGGCATTCATGTTTCTCCGTCGGCCAGCGTATGAAAGTCCGCTATTCTCCGATTTCGCGCAAACGAACTCCATCCACACAAAGCCCAATGCTTGTTGCGGCTTCGCAAGCATCTGCATACTCTAGGCGGCATTATGGGGGCTTTAATGTGATGCTGAGTCGAAAGAACATTGTCGTGAGTAGCCTGGCGGCTATATTCTTGTGGCTGGCCTGTCTGACAGTTGCGGCAAATGCGCAGGACAGCGCCGCCGTTGTTGAATCTGACAGCGAGGCCACTGTTGAAAAGATCGAGGCGCTGATCAACGCCGTAGAGTCGCGAGAAGGGCTCGACGAAGAAGCGCGTGCCCGGGCGACGGATCAACTCACCGATGCCATCGCGCAGCTCAGCAGTCGCGATGCGTCTGCGTCCGCCGCGGCGCGATACGCTCAGCAGATAAAATCAGCCCCCGAAGAGGCGGCACGGTTGCGGGAAGCGCTCGATCGGCCGGCGGCGCAGCCGCAAAGCGTCGAGGATCTCGGCGTTGCAGCCGAGACATCGCTCCAGGAGCTCGAGCAGGCCCTTGCGCGTGAGAGCGCGGCGCTAGCTGGGGCAGAAACGCGGCTTAGTGAACTCGACGCGACAATCGCAGCGCAGGTCAAGCGCCCGGATATTGCACGCTTGCGCATTAATGAATTGCGAGAAGTTCTCGAACAATTATCGGGCGCGCTAGCCGCGCCCGCAGCCACCGATGAGCCGACGATACTGGCGGATGTTCGACGGATAAACGCCACGACACGGCGCAACGCACGAACGGCTGAACTGAACAAGCTCGAACAGGAATTGTTGAGCCACAGTGCCCGCATAGACCTGCTTCGAGCACAGCGGGATACGGCGGCCCGGGAAGTGGGTGAAAGTCCGACGCCGTGTGGAGCTTCTGCAGGAGGCGGTTAATTCACGTCGCCAGCTGGCGGCAGAGCAGGCTCGTACCAATGCGGAAGAAGAAGAATTGGCGGCGGTCGGCAAGCACCCTGTCGTGCGGGCGATCGCCGAGCGCAACCGCGAATTAACCAGCGAGATGCCGGCGGTGGCCGCAAGTATTGAACAAACCACGAACGAATTGCGTCGCACCGAAGAGCTGGCGCAGTCGATACAGGAAAGTATTGTTCGATCCCGGAAGCAGCTCGAAGTCGGCGGGGTCACACAGGTCATTGGGCGCCTGCTCGTCGAAGAGCGCCGAAATCTGCCCAATGTGTCTCAGTACTTTGGCGACGTTCGCGAGCGCCGCAAGACCCTGTCACGTATTGGTCTCGCACAAGTCCGAATTGAAGAGGAACGCCGCCAGCTAAGCTCGCTCGATGATGCCATCGACAAGAGGATGGCCGATGTATCTGACGAAGCTCTTGATGCCGAGAAATTGGCGGAGATCCGTGACAGCGTAAGTGGCCTTCTTGCAAATCGCCGTGAGTTACTCGAGCAGGTTGCCAATACTTACCACACTTACCTTCGTGTGCTGGGTGAGGTCGACGTCGCGCAGCGGGCATCGCTCGAAAAGAGAGACGAGTATCGGCAATTTCTCGACAAGAACCTCATCTGGATTCCAAGTACTTCGCCGCTTAGCCGACAGACTTTCTCTGATTTCGGCGTAGCTGCCGCGATAGCCACATCACCCTCGGCCTGGAAAGGCACGGCCGACGCCCTCTGGACGGGTATTCGCGAGAACCCGATCGAGGCCGTTGCGTTACTGCTGCTGATCGCACTGGTGTCCGTCTCTCGACGGCCTCTCGCGAGACGACATCAGCAGATCAACAAGCGCGTCGGCAGGCTATCGACGGACAACATCGGCCTGACGTTGATGTCGATTGCAATCGCGATCGTTCGCGCGCTGCCAATCCCGCTCGCGTTTTTTGCGGCCTCATGGTTGTTGTTACAAAGCACCGCTTCAGAGAATTTTCAAATTGCCGTTGCGCAGGCGCTGATCGCCACCGCGCCATTTCTCTATAACCTTTTGTTGTTTCGCAGCATCTGTGCGCCTGATGGCGTTGCCGAGGTGCACTTCGACTGGCGCGAGGAGAACCTGGGCGCCATTCGGCGACAACTAAATCGATTGATAGTGATCGGCGTGCCGATCCTATTTGTTGCCGCACTCGCCTATGCGTCGCCAAATTCGATGCACCGTGACGGCCTCGGTCGCATCTTGTTCATTGCACTGATGATACTTCTGGCAATTGTCATGTATTTTGTCTTTGATCCGAAACGTGGTTTTGCGACCGACTACTACGAGAAACGTCCCGATCGTTTGGTTACTCGCCTCAAGTGGGTGTGGTACTCCGCCGAGGTCGCGGTACCCCTCGCGTTGGCATTGCTCGCCAGTCTGGGCTTCCTGTATACGGCGGCGATCCTGATCGGGCGATTGGCCGATACCGTCTGGCTCATTGTCGCAATTATCATTGCAAATTTGGTTGTTTCGCGTTGGCTGGCTCTTGCCCGACGCAAATTTGAATTGCAGCTGGCACTCGAGAAGCGTGAAGCGCGCAAAGTGGAGCAAAGCGCCGAGACCGTAACGGAACCGCAAGCTGGCGCGCATGGGATTCCGCCGGCGGCAGAGGCAGCGCCGCTTGATCTTGATGCGGTCAACGAACAGACGCGCCGACTTCTGCAGGCCGGGTTATATTTTCTCGGACTAATCGGTGTGTGGGGTATCTGGTCCGATGTGTTGCCAGCCCTTGGCATACTCGAACAGGTATCGTTGTGGACGCAAACCATCACGGTGGACGGCGCGGAGTCGATCGTGCCAGTCACGCTCGCGGACCTGTTACTTGCGTTCGTTGTTGCCGGCGCAGCCTGGCTTGCCGTGCGCAATTTGCCGGGACTGATGGAAATCGCGGTTCTTCAGCATCTGGACCTTGCTCCCGGCAGCCACTACACCATCAATACCCTGGTCCGCTACGTCGTCGTCACTGTTGGGCTGTTCTCGGTGTTGTCTATCATCGGCTGGAACTGGTCAAGAATTCAGTGGCTGGCGGCGGCATTGTCGGTCGGTCTTGGTTTCGGCTTGCAGGAAATTGTTGCCAACTTCGTTTCTGGTTTGATTATCCTCTTCGAGCGGCCAGTTCGTGTCGGTGACACGGTAACGGTCGGAAATCTTACCGGGCGCGTTTCCCGAGTTCGGATTCGCGCTACCACGATTACCGACTTTGATCGTAAGGAGATTATTGTCCCGAACAAATCGTTTATCACCGAACAGGTGGTCAACTGGACGCTCTCCGACCCGATTACGCGCATCGTGATCCCAGTGCGCATCGCCCATGGCTCCGACGTAAACCTCGCCCATCGAGTGATGGAAGATACACTCAAGAAACAGCCGCTGATTCTTGAGGAGCCGCCGCCGAAAGCGTTTTTTATGGGCTTCGGCGAAAGCTCGCTCGACTTTAATCTCTACGTCTTTTCACGGCAGCTCGCTGATCGATTTCCGATCACACATGCCGTGCATCAGGATATTCTGCAAGCGCTAATCGACAATGGCATCGAGATTCCATTCCCACAGCGCGATCTCCATGTGAAGTCTGCCACCGAGGACTCGCGAACGCCGTGGTCCGACGCCGAACCAGGAAAGGCCTAATTGGAAAGTCGGCGACGCGCTTATCAATCAAAATTGAATCGAATGCCGAGATCGAGAGTCTCGGCTGCGACCAGTTACGACGCAAACAGGCGACACAACAACACGGCTCTGCAAGTATGATTGGTCATTGCTGCACCCCAATAAATAATCTCGTGACATTTTACTGGAGTTACGATTGACGTCGACGCGAAAAACGCATAGCAGCTTGTGTTTCGCCCGTGCTTTTCCTGAATCGATCGCGGCGCACCACGACGCGCAAGCTCAGCTTCTCGAATTCGGAAGCAGATTCCGCAATAGACCGGACGACAGCGGTATTGCCGGTACATCGGTTTACTACAGCTTTTCCTACGATGTCGCACGCTGGTTGGCACGACGAGCGCCAGGCGAGGTGTCGATCGACTGGGATGCCGTCGACGATACGACCCGACTTGACGAACTACTCGTGCAACTCCTGCAGCCGTCCGAAGATGAGTACTTCGACAGTGGCTACGTCAGCAGCCAGGAGTGGATCGATACGGCCCGCGGCGCCAGCAACGGCACCGACTTTGACTGGTTGCTTGCCCAGATAAGCGAGAAGCCCCGGCAGTCGTTTTGGCGTCAGCTATACGACGCCGCTGAGCTGCCTCTTGTCTGGGACCTGAGCGGCAGCACGTTCTCGAAGTCGGAAAACGTATTTCCGCAACGCCATATTCACTCGCGCGAGCACGGGATGCGCCCAAGACCGCGCGCGGTGAAACAGGAGATTCAGAAGCCGCTCGAATCGATCAGGAAGCTGTCTCCGCACGATGGTGCCAGATTGATTGATGTCGCGATGGCGTCTCTCGCGGTACGGCATCGTGAGACCAATCACTTCAACTATGCCAATGCCGACGAAGTTTATGTCGCGGACGTGGGTGTTGGCATCGCAATCGCCGTATTCGGCCTACAGCCTGAACATCGTTTTCCACTCGAGTGCACGATGGGTTACCTGATCTTGTCGAACGGCGTGCCCGTCGGTTACGGCGGGTCGAGCATCCTGTTTCGGCAGGTGAACACGGGAATCAACATCTTTGATGAATACCGTGGCAGCGAAGCGTCGTTCCTGTGGGTCCAGGTTATGCGTGTGTACCATGCGCTGACGGGTTGCACCCGATTCATCGCCAATCCCTATCAATTCGGCGCGGAGAATAACGAGGCGCTGAAGAGCGGCGCATTCTGGTTTTATTACCGGCTTGGCTATCGCCCGGTGTGGCCGGATATTCGCAATCTGGCACAACGTGAGAATTCGAGAGTTCAACGCAATCGCAAGTACCGCAGCGACATCAAGACACTTCGCAAACTCGCAAGCTGTGACATGCACCTGACCTTGCCCGGCGCACGTGCCAGCGAGCTATTCGACGAACGATGGCTCGAGACAATTTCAATGCTGGCAACCCGGGAACTCGGTGGTGCTGGCGGCCGCACCCGCAAAGATGCTGTTGATCGAGTCGCCGCAAGGCTCGGTCGTGACGTCGGGCTCAAGTCACGAGCTCGATGGTCGGCGGCAGAACGTCGTGGATTCAAGATCATTGCTCCGATCGTAGCGGCCGCCAGCCCCGGGAACTGGCCGG
Organism: uncultured Gammaproteobacteria bacterium; assembly: GCA_963760325.1. GTDB lineage: Bacteria > Pseudomonadota > Gammaproteobacteria > Steroidobacterales > Woeseiaceae > UBA1847. The sequence continues at coordinate 10,521 of CAVXCW010000028.1, forward strand.
CAGCGGATAAGCGCTCATTACGTCAGCTACTGCGTGCCAAAGGCGGCCGCAATGAGGCGCGCTACGCGCGGTTGCTGTGTGAAAACGATAAATTACTAAAATCGCTACGCAAGGCCTGTCTGTAGCGAATTCCGGCGTCGCCCGCCACCTGCCCGGGTCGACCGGTTGCTACAGCCAACGGCGAACCTGCGCGTACACGTCGGGGCGACACAAGAGATCACGGTGTCCCAGTCCATACCCGACCCATTGACGGCTCTTCGGAATCTTCAGCGATCGCGTGACATCGCGATGTCGTCCCAGCGCGCTGTCCAGCGGGACAAGCCCGTCTCCGACCAATCTGTCGCTCAGCAGGCCACGCTTTGCCGCGCGAACCGCGGCTGCGGCATAGCACTTCACGCCGGAGGGGAGCGGCACGGAATGTTCGCCGGCCGAGATGGTTCCGTGGCGCAAGTCGGTGATACCTGCGCTACGTGCCCTGCTCAAGCGTGTCAGCGGCATGGAGTAGGGGCTCAGATCCATCAGACCATCAAGGACATGGCCGCCTCGCTCCAGCGGCGCTCCGTGATGCGGCGTGCCGAGAAATACGAGCTTGCGAAGATACTTCGGCCATGCGTGCCCAGCCGCGCGGGCATAGTGACAGGCGCTGCGAGCGACGAGCCCTCCCATGCTGTGCCCCATGATCGCGAGTTCCTGGACCGGCCGTTTCCAGTTCCCGATCAGGGTCTCAAGCAGCTCTGCGAACGCGCGCCCGTTGCTCTCGATATGCAGGCCGCTGTTATAGCGAAGATACAGCGGCAGATATCCGAGATCGTCGGCAAGCGCTGCTCCGTGGTCATGTCCGTCGCGGTTCCATTGTTGATCGTTCATACATGACCCGTGCACGAGCACGAGGAGCTTGCTCGCCGGTACCGCATCACCGTGTTGCTTGAGCACGCTCGTCGGCTCGTTGAGATCGACCTGTCCATCACGATGATGCAGGCTCATGTCGATAGCGAGCGGGTTTCCGGTCCGTGACAGGTAGTCACCATACACCCCGTTCGCGGCAGACCGGTACGCGTCCCGGACCCGCGAGGACTCGCCCTCAGGCAGCAACATCATCACGGGCGCGAGACCGGCGTCGAGGACCTGACCAACCAGGCGGATTCCCGTTCGAATACTGCGGTACACCAGGCCGGTTATGCCTCGTGTTCGATCCGTCACCGAAACACCCAGGGGCCCCGGCCTCACCTGTATGGTGCGGTGCATTTTTTCGACGACCTCGGTCGTCGCCTCTGCCGCGTCAACGACCATGCGAGCAGCACCGCGGAAGTCGGAAAGATGTGAACGATTTGGGACGGTCATGCCGATCATCGTCTCAGGAAACGATTCAACTGTATACAAAACCCTGTCGAAGACGGGCCAGTTCCGGCTTGTCCACTGGTTGCACGCAAAAGGCGCGGGTGAATCTTCACCGAAGAGGGTAGTGACCGAACTCTTCGACGGCGTCAACCATGGCCAGTACATTCTCGGGCGGAACGTCGTTCATAATCGTGTGCACGGCGCCGACCATATAGCCGCCACCAGGACCGAGTATTTGCATCACCCGCCGAACTTCCTGCCGGACTTCCTCAGCGCTACCAAGCGGCAGGACTTTTTGTGTGTCGATGCCGCCGCAAAAGACGATGTTACGTCCAAATCGCTTCTTGAGTGAAGCAAGGTCAGACATCGATCCCGTCGACGTTTGAATGGGATTCAATATGTCGACGCCTATCTCAATGAAATCCTCGATCAAAGGCGCGACGTCGCCGTCAGAATGAAAAAAGACCTTGGCCTTCGTCCGAGCCTTGATGAAGCTGATGAAATCTGCGTGAATCGGCTTGAGGATTTCTCGATACATTGTTGGTGAGATCATCAGACTCTTTTCGGTTCCAAGATCGTCACCGATTTTGATGATGTCGACGTTATCGCCCAACTCCTCCAGAAAGCGACCCATCAACTGTTTGCAGTAGCCAGCAATTCTCTCCAGCAAGGCACGTGCGAAGTCAGGATCTACTGACATGTTAAGCAGGAAGGTCTCCATGCCCTGCATCGCGTGAGCACGCTCGAAGGGAAACAATAGCCATGGCGTTGCCATGATTGCGAATTGTTTCTCGTCGGCCAGACGTTGGGCCGTCGCACGCACATGCGCAATGCGGGTCGGATCGAGCATATCCGGCCAACCCTGATAGGCGTCCAGGTCTTCAATCGTTCGCACGTCCGGCAAAGGGTGGACGCCGGGATACCAGTGGCCGGGTTTGACTTCAGACTGTCCGCTGCCCCACGAATCAATACAGTCGCTGTGGCGACTACGCTCTCGATTCCGTTTCCGTATTTTCTCAGGCTCCAGATCCAGCACTCCGCGAACATCGCTGTGCAGCCGGCGCATCGTTTCTTCGTCAATTGCCGCCGTACCCAGTTCAGGCCAGTCGTAGAGGTACTGGTCCGGAGCCTGGACACCGATGATGTCCTTGATCCCCCGATACGGCTTCGTTTTGATCCCTGTGGCATTGCTGACTCCGATCACCAGCGGGACACGATCGGGTTGTTCGTGATGGATCGTGGTTAGCACGCGTTCCCGGGACGTTATCGGCATTCCTCATCTCCTCGAAAGTAGCCTGGATCAATCTCTTTCAACAAAAACCCTTCAAGACCAAGGCGGTTGATGCCGGTCACTTCTTGGGCAAGGCCCCGCTTGCGATACTATTGTGGCATTCAGACAGGGTCACAATAAGCATGCCGAACGAAACAACGCAAGACTCAAAGCGGCTGCTCGGCTTCTGGGATCTAATGAGTATTTCCCTGGGCCAGATCGTTGGTGCCGGGGTTGTTGTCCTGACCGGCATAGGCATCGGAATTACCGGCTACGGCACCCCGTGGGCGTTTCTGCTCGCACTCGGGATCGTCTTTCTTCCTTCTCTTTGCATCGCGGCTTTGGGCGCCGCCATTCCTTCCACCGGTGGTACCTACACCTATGTTCGGGATTTACTCGGTCACAAGACCGCGTTTCTCTATCTTGGCCTGCTGGTCGCCGGGCAGCTGGTATTGGCAACCTATGCCATCGGATTTGCGGGCTACGCCGATGCCCTGATGCCCGGAATGAATTTGGGCGTCATTGCAGCGGCTGTGATGACGCTCTGCTACATCGCCAATCTCTTAGGGGTAAAAACCGCCGCACGCTTTCAATCCGCGATGGTGCTTGTTCTGATTCTTTCACTTCTCATGTTCATTGGTTTCGGCTTTTCCCATGTCGATAATTTCGAGAACTACTCCAGCGTTGAGCGCATCATGCCTGAAGGTATCGGTGCCTTTATTGCTGCTGCCTACATACTCCGCTTCGGCATGATCGGCAGCGAGTTCATCTCCGAGCTCGGCGGCGAAATGAGGGATCCGGGACGCACGATTCCCCGGGTGATGATCACATCCCTGGTGCTCGTCACCCTCTTGTACATGGCGATCGGCGTTATCGCTACTGGCGTGTTGCCGCTCGACCAGGTCAAAGGACAATCGCTTGCATTCGTTGCCAAGGAAATTTTCCCACCCGCACTCTACGTTTTCTTTGTCGGCGGGGGTGTGATGATTGCATTGCTGACTACACTTAATTCCATTTTCGCCTGGTGCACAAAAGGTCTGTTTATGGCCACGCAGGATGGCTGGCTTCCCCATTCGATCGCCGTCAGGAACAGGTTCGGCACACCTTTCATTCTGCTGACGCTTTTTTATCTTGTTGGAATGCTACCTATCGTCACCGGTATGACCTTGCAATACGTCACCATCCTCGGCAACGCCGTCGGCATCATATTTGGCATCATCCCCGTGCTGGCCCTGTACAACCTTTACGACAGGAACCCTGAGGCTTATCGGCGGGCGTCTTTCAGGCTGCCGGTAGTCGCAATGAAAATCGTGCCCGTTGCCGCGTTCGCGGTTTATGCCGTCGGCGTTTACTTGAGCATGGGTTATATCGGCATGAGCGGCTTTGCCGCACTGCTGGTTTATGCGGCCATCTTGCTGGCTTACGCCTTCTGGCGTGAGCCACATGTTATGGAATCTTGACTCTGCGCAATCGCTGCCACACTGTTAACCAAGAAGAGTACGCGTGTATCGACGCCGACTTCAGATCACCGTGAGTTCTGACTATGACTAAGTCCATTACCCTTAGCCTGGTGTTGCTGGTGCTTCAGGCGCCTCTCGCATCCGCCGACTGGTTCGACGACCTTAAAGCCGGAGGCAACGCACAAGATATTTACCGTACCCTGTACTACATGCCGAAGGGTGGCGACCTGCATAATCACCTGTCGGGCGCGGCATTTCCCGAGTGGTGGTACGAGTTGGCGCTGGCGCAGGAATCAAGGGGCTATCGTTACTACACCAAGGTACGCATAGAAAACTGCCGCGGAGACGGTAGCGACGAATTTTCCGGGCAACCCTACTACCTGATGTTTCGCAACATCATGGCGATCACCTACGAACAATTGAGTGACTGCGAAAAGGGTGAGTACAAACGACTGGACCAACTGAATGAGGGCGAAAAAGCGGCCTGGAAGAACAGTATTCAGCTCGATAAGCCTTACGAAGGCCGCGAAGAGTTCTTCCAGACCCACTGGCAACGCCTCAATGCGCTTTTGACTAACCCATGGTTACAAGCCGAGATATTGGCCAGGGTCATCAAGGCATTCAGTGAAGAGGGCGTCTCGTACCTGGAATTCATGGTCGCAGTCCGGGGAGCGAAGAATACGGACGGCACGTCTATTTCACCAGCTGCGACATCTGCAATATTGCGTGAGCGACTTCTGCAGAAAGATGTGGCTGAAACCGGCGTGACAGTTCGATTTCAGCTGGCGCTACTGCGCTTCGTGCCGGACGCGGATGAGCAGCTGCGCGAAATCTACAAGTTTGTCTACGATAACAACGACCTGTTCGTCGCCGTCAACATGGTTGGACGCGAAGACAACGACAAAGGGCACCCGAGGCGCTTTCTATCTACTTTGCGCGAATTGAGGCAGCAGTATGGTGGCGTCAAACTCTCCATACACGCGGGAGAGGTCGATGAGCCCAACGCCCATGTCAGGGACACCTTGTTGCTCGGTGCGGATCGAATCGGCCATGGCCTGAACCTGATCACGGACGACGACACCATGCGCCTGATGCGGCATGGTCCCTATCTTGTGGAGGTCAATCTGATTAGTAATCTGCTTCTGGGATATGTTCAGGACTACTCACAGCACCCATTTCCCGAGTATCTCCGGACCGGTATACCGGTCGCCTTATCCACGGATGACCGGGGCATGTGGAGCACGAACCTGACCGACGAGTTCTTCGTCGCGGTAACCGAGTTCAATCTCTCATGGGACGAAATCAAATTGCTCAGCCGCAATTCCCTGGCCCATGCTTTTGTATCGCCAACCGTGAAACAGGAGCTGCTGGACAAATACGAGGCACAGATCGCCCGATTTGAGCGTCGCATGAAAAAATCGGGTGTCGCGGCTCTCGGCGCCATGCCGGAAACCCGGAACTTCGTATGCGCGCGGTATAAGCTCTGCAACTAGGGTATTTCGCTCATTTATTCCGGAGATTTTCGACGAATGACAAAAACAGTTAAACAACTCGTCGACGAAGCGAATGCGAAGATTGCATCGGTGAAAAACAAGTCCTCCAGGAAAACGCTCAGTCTCGACGAAATTTCTGACTTGCTGCCATATATCGTTCAACCGGAAAACGTGGCGCGTTACGAACAGGGTGCCGTTTTGATAGGGGATCGCAGTCGTTTTCCTTTTACGAAAAAAACCTGCCAATGTAATAGTGTTGAAGAGGTGGCGAAAGCCATAGAGGGCATGATTACTCAGGGGAGCGGGCCCTGGATGGCCGCCAGTTATGCCTTGGTATTAGCGGCACGAGAGGTGGAAGGAAAACCAGCCGATCAGATTTCCAGGCATATGCAGCAGGCCAAACAGCGCCTGGTGGCGACACGCCCAACGAATACGGCGTTGGCAACTCGGTTGGATTCGGTTGATATTGTTATCGAAACTGCACTGCAGACTAAACAGCCGTTAGAACAAAAAGTGCTTGAGTGGGTTCAGGGAATGGTGGCCAAAGTCTACGCAGATTACGCCCAACGGGCGGCCGTACTGGCCGACCTGATCGAGGACGGCGACGGCATATTGACCAATTGTTTCGCTGAGACATCATTCATTCTGGGTATTGCCATGGCGTCAGCGCAGGGTAAGGACATTCATGTTTATACACCGGAAACCCGACCCTATTTGCAGGGCGCGCGTTTGACCGCGCCGAGCGTCCAGGAACTTGGCATCAAGGTTACTTTGGTGACCGACAATATGCCTGCACATCTAATGTCGCTGGGCAAAATTCAAAAGTACGTTACTGCAGCAGACTTGATAACCCTTGACGGACACGTTGTGAACAAAGTGGGTACTTTTCAAAGTGCGGTGGCGGCGCAGTATCACGGCATCCCCTATTTTCCGATAGCCTGGGGCGTCGATGAAAAAAGTCGCACTAAAGACGATATAAGCATTGAAGTGCGTAATGCGGAAGAAATAAGAAAATGCATGGGTCAAAAAACAACCCTGGACAGTATTGATGCTTATTACCCCGCGTTCGATATTACCCCGCCCGAGCTGGTGGCCGGAGTCATCAGCACTCAAGGTGTTTTGAGTCCTTATGACCTTAAGGGCGCATCTTTGTAATTTTTTCGAAAAACGTGCTAGCGAGACGTCTTTATGGTTGCTGCAATAATTGGTGGAACTGGAGTTTACGATATCCCCGGTGTCGAATCTGAAGAAGTTGTCATCGATACGGAGTATGGGCAGACCGCAGTTTACAAAGGCCTGGGGGATGCGAGCGATTTGATTTTCATGGCACGTCATGGCGTATCCCATAATGTGCCGCCTCACAAAGTCAACTATCGAGCGAACATAAAAGCGTTGCAGCTATGCGGCGTCAAACGTGTGGTGGCGCTTTTTGCCGTTGGCTCGATGAGTGAAAAATTTCCACCACTGGACCTCGTGGCGCTGGATGATTTCCTGGATTTTACGCATTCGCGGCAGTCGACATTTTTTGAGGAAATTGAGAGTGGTGTTGGGCATGTGGAAATGAGTGCTCCCTTCAACGCAATGCTCCGACAAAAGATGGTAGCGCTTGGGCCCAAGTACGACATACGTGTCCATGATGGCGGGGTGTATGTGGGATTTAACGGCCCGCGTTTTGAATCTCCAGCTGAAATTCGCGCGGCTCGCATGCTGGGTGGTGAAGTTACCGGAATGACCTGCTTGCCGGAAGTGGTATTAGCCGCCGAGTTGGGACTTAGTTACGCCGCGTTGGCATTGCCGATTAACTGGGCAGCAGGCATGAATAGTGAAATTGAATTAGTGGAAGAAGGGGCGGCTGAAGCGCGCAAGAAAATGATAAAGATTGCATTGGAAGCGCTAAGAATGACCAGTGACGACGACTGTGTGGAAACGAGAATTCTATGAAGAAAAATATTACGTGCCGACTGTGGTCTGGGTACGATCGTTAATCATTACGGGCATGAAGAAAACTCAATGAATGCTCATCTAATGCCTATCTACCAGACGTCAACCTTTTCGTTTCCCGATGTAGAAACGGGCGGGAGAATATACTCCGGGCAACAAGCGGGTTATGTGTATACCCGAAGCGGCAGCCCTAACGCTACGCACTTGGCCAACAAATACGCGTTTATGGAAGGGCTTGATCTCATCAAGGCTTCCCCTGGTACGCCTGTCGATGAACTGGTGGCCGGCAAGCTAACCTCATCGGGCCTGGGGGCCAGTGCCTCTGCGGTGTTAGGACATATTGGCGCCGGCGATACAGTGATCACCCAGCGAGTGCTGTACGGAAATACCTACAAGTTTTGGAAAGAAATGGCGCCCCGATTGGGGATCAAAGTTGTCTGGGTAGACACGGTACTGCCCGAGTCCTGGGAGCAGGCATTTGCGAATCACCCGGAGGCCTCTCTCGCCTATATCGAAACACCAGCCAACCCAACCCTGGATCTGGTGGACATTGAGCATTTGGCTGCGCTGGCGCATGAGCACGATGCCTGGTTAATGGTGGACAATACTTTTGCGACGCCTTATCACCAGCGGCCGCTAACGTTAGGGGCCGATGTTGTCGTGCATTCGACGACCAAGTATCTGAGCGGACACGGTCATGTCATCGGTGGCGCTATTGTTAGCAGACATCTTGATTACATGAACCCCTTTGGAGATGGTGTCGGCTTAACAACCAAAATGCTGGGTGTCTCACCCAGCCCTAACGATGCATGGTTGTCGGATATCGGATTAAAGACCTTTGAGTTGCGGATGCAACGCCATAGCGAAAATGGCATGGCGATCGCTCAGTACCTGTCACAGCATCCGAAGGTCGATCGAGTCTATTATCCAGGTTTGGAGAGTGATCCGTTTCACGGCTTGGCTAAGAAGCAAATGTTTAACGGATATGGCGGCATGGTCGCATTCGAATTGGTGGGCGGCTACGATGCGGGTGTCCGCTTTGCAAATACTGTTTCATTACCGACGCTGGCTGTTAGCCTGGGCAATGTCGATACCCTCATTCAGCACCCGGCCAGCATGACACACCTGGTGGTGCCGGAAGAGGAACGTTTGAAGGCAGGCATCACCGATGGTTTGGTACGTTTGTCTCTCGGTATTGAAAATTCCAGGGATTTACTGGCTGACATCGAAAAAACCCTTAAGGAAAATTAAAGGTCGAACCGAGTTTTACCGGATGCATTAAACCTCGGTTCGACCCCTGTCTTAAGGCCGACGCTGCGCCGCATCTCTGCGCTCGCGAAGCATGCGCGCAAGTTTGAAACGGGTTGACGCCAATGTTCGGTCGTGGGCCAGGTTATGGAGTTCTCCAGGGTCGTTCTCGTAGTCATAGAATTCGACGCCAAACGCTCCATCGCCCCACTCTGTGTAGCGGTACCGAGGTGTTCGAATCGTGTATCCCGTTATTTCGCGGTACTTCCATTCGGGTCGGGTCCACCAGGCGCGACTGCTGGCCATTGTGAAGGCGCTGTCGCGTATTTCAGTTTGCGGATCAGCGAGGATTGGGATGAGGCTTTTGCCTTCGAGGTACGCCGGAGGTTCTATTCCAGCCAGGCTTGCCAGCGTCGGGTAGAGATCGACCAGTTCCACGATGGATGAGCTGGCCGCACCGCGATTCGCTTGGCCGGGTACCGACAGGATCAACGGCAGCCGGACGGAACCTTCGAAAAGGTCCGTCTTCTGCCATAGTCCATGGCTGCCGAGGTGAAAACCGTGGTCGGACATGAATACCACAACGGTGTTCTCCGCGAGCCCCTGACGATCCAGTTCTGCCAGCAACCTGCCGACCTGCGCGTCGACGAACGAGACTGATGCATAGTATGCCTGAGTCACCTCTTTCTTCTGTTTTGTCGTCATGTCCGCCTGATGCGGGCGATCGGCCAGCGCCGGAACCGGAATATCATCGCGATCGTCTGCCGGCGGCTGCGCAAGCTTGATTTCCTCGAGCGGGTACAAGTCGAAGTACGCACTCGGGGCAATCAGCGGTACATGTGGACGGTAGAATCCCACGGCAAGAAAAAGTGGCTTGCCCGTTTTTTCGGGATGCAGGTCGCTCATCAACTTCATGGCGGCCGTCGTTGCAATGCCGTCCGTGTGTGCTTCATCGCGGCTGTCGACAGAGAGCCAGGTCAAGGTGCCGCCGATATCGCCTGGCGGAGCCGACGGCGACACTGAGTTCACGCGCTGTTCGATGTCTTTGTCGAGACCGCTGGGGTTGACCACTGTGTCCCATGACGGTGGATCATCAACTCCGTCCATTCCAATTTGACTGGGCACGTTTTGGTGAAAGATTTTGCCGACTCGGGCGCTGGTGTAGCCGTTCTCGCGAAACAGCTGGGGTAGCGTGGTCACATCGGGAACGTGATCTCTGAAGTATGGCTCGACCTCCACGACACCGATTTGCTCCGGATACAAGCCTGTCAAGAAACTCGAGCGGCTTGGGGTGCACACCGGAAATTGCGAGTAGGCGGCGTCGAAGCGCACACCATTCCTGGCGAGTGCGTCGATGTGTGGCGTTTTTACGATGGGATGACCGTACGTTCCGAGGTCATTGTTCAGGTCGTCGGCAATGATAAGAAGGACGTTGGGTCTCGGGTCGTGGTCAGCGCAGAATGCGCTCACGGAAAAAGCAAGCAGCAAAAGTTGCAGCGGTATCAGACGCATGATTGGCTTCTATGATCAGGCCGGGATTCTGATTATGCCATTCCCACAAGATGCCGAGAACTATTTCAATGCCCAGGATGATTTTAAGGACCTGGATCACGCATCTCGCTCCGTTTCTATTCCCGACGTAGAGAATGAACGTCGTTCCCTGCGATGCAGCAAGTAGTCCCACCCAAGTTTTACAGCGATCAAGATAGCAGCGAAGTACGTGTCGGTGAGTATGCCGGGGTATGCCTGGATTGTAGTCAGCGAAGCAACGATCGTGACAAACAGCGCGAGAGCGCGTTTGAAGGGCAGCCATAGCAAAGTACCGAATCGTGCGTGTCGGAATTCCCCGAGGATCAGGAAGTTGATGACGAATGAAATTCCGTGTGCAACCAGGAATAGCAGAGAGCAGTTCAACATCAGTCCCGCCTGCTCGCTGACGAAATCGTTGCCGGGCGTGCCGGTCAGTTCCTGCTGCGCAACGACCAACGCCACACCGGAGAAAACGAGCAGGATCAGGAATGCACCACCCGATTTTATGATCGCGAAAAGCGACAGGAAAATGCCGCTACCCCGCGAAACGTCGATCCAGCGATTCTCAAAGGGGTTTCCGAATAGCGAGGCGGTTAACAACTTCACGCCGCTGAACAGCCCTATCCAGAGTGCCTCCCACCAGTAAACGAGTACGAGCTGAAACAGCGTCAGGTCGAATACGACATAGATGATTAACATTCCCAGGTTGGCAGCAAACAGGCTCAGAGCGGCGAAGCTACGGGACCCGAGCCTGTGGGTGTCGCCGATGCGCCCGGCAGTGTTGTCGGCTACGGTTTGCATCCTCCCAGACTACGGACGTTTGCTCGTGACGAAAGGGCAGGGTTCACAGATAAACCGGGGTCGAACCGAGGTTTCTCGGATGCGAACTAAACCTCGGTTCGACCCCTATTTATTGACTGCGGAGAGTATAGCCTGCGCAAGGATGGCATCGCTGGCGCCCAATCCCGACAGGTCCGCGATGGTGATATCGCCGGCCGGGTTGTTGCGCCAGGGCTGCTCCCTCCAATGCCTCGCCGATTTCAACCAGTTCCCCAGGCTTAACAATTCCGGCTTGCACCGCGTAATGGGCCTCCGCATGGTCAACGCACTGTTCCCGGGAGTCGACGAGAACACCCTCCGCGCGTTCGAACAATTTGGTGTCCAGTTCCTGCTTGCCTTCAGCGTCGGCGCCGATCGCCGTAATGTGTGATCCGGCTCGCACCCAGCTGCTTTTTACTAAGTGCTTCGGTTGAGGGTGTGGTGGTGATTATCGTGTCGCACTCGGCGCACAGTTCACGAACGCTGTTACACGATTCAATCGTGATGCCTTTGGCACGCATGTCAGCGAGGTATTGTTCGACGGCCGGAGCGGACCGCCCCCAGACTCTTGCCTGCACCGGCCCTTTCAGTGTGTGCAGGAATTCGAGCTGCAGCCTTGCTTGAATACCCGTGCCGATGATTCCGACGATACCGAACCCGTCCGGGCGGGCTAACGAGGTCGCGACGACGCCGGCAAGACCGGTGCGCGTGTCGGTTATCAGGCCCTCGTCCTGCAGCAATGCAAGCGGCGTTCCCGTCTCTGCTGATAGAACGACGATCAGGCCGTTACTGCTGGGCAATCCCCTGGACGGATTATCGTAGAAACCGTTGGCCACTTTGATGGCGAATATCGGCTCTCCATGCAGATGCGCCACTTTGATGTGACAGTCTCCGGGTGGGTCGTCAAAGCGAAGATAAGTGACGGGTGGAGCCGTTACCCGCCTGGCGCTGTACAGTCGGAATGACTTCTCCACGTCAGTTAGCGCCGTGCCCAGATCGAGCGCTTCGGCAATCTGTTCTCTGTCCAGAAGTTGCATCAGGTAATCTCTTGTCGGCTGCCTGTGTTGTCGAGATGAATTTTCATTCAGAAGCTACTTTATCCGCCGCTGTCCTCGCAGGTCGTTATTGTCCTCAAACACCATCACATAGGCCGGTTGGTATTCCAGAATATCGAGATCGCATAGCGCGTCGACAATATGATTCTGGGTTGGCATCTGCTCCCAGGTGGGGCGGTTGAACTGCAGCTCCCCGTCTCCGAACCACATCTCTTTCACCTTCATCTCAATGCCCGCCTCAGTATTGAAGGGGGTGAGGGTCGCATACGCGGCATCAGATTCCTGCCAGGGCTCACCAGTGGCGGGAATAAACTTGTAGTGCAACAGGCCTTCCCCCATTGGCATGGAGAGCGCCTGTTGCATTTCTTCGCCAACGAGCTGCCTGGTTTTCTTTAGCCGGAAGCGCAAAAACTCGAAGCCCTCCCAGTTGGCGCCCGCTGTTATCATGCCGCCTTGCTCGCCAGGATTTTCGATGTTGGCGAAAATTTTGCTGAAACCCAGCTGCTCGCGACCCGAGATAATGGGATCGGCCATATTCTCCCAAAGCACGGAGAGAAACTGGCCGCTGACCTGATCCCGCTCACCACGATACTGCACCGGGAATCGCACGCCGACGATGTTGTAACCACGGCCGGCCAACCAGGGAATATCGGTCTGATAACCGAAATCCACCGTTACCACCGGCTCTCCTTCCAGCACGAACCCTGGCGGCAGGTGCGCCTCGAGCTGCTCCTTGCGGGTAATAAACGGGACGGAGTAGCGCGTCGTCTTGATGGGCCTGTCGGAAATATGGCGCCCGCCGTCGGGAGTCTGCCGCAGCCCCGGAGAGGGGCCGAAGTGCGTTGGCATCATATAGAGCCTGTCGCTACGCAATTCATAACTCATCATCTACGCTCCAATGAGAGGGGTACTAACCTTGCATCCGTTCCAATATCGTTTTCATCTGCGCATGCACGAGGTTTACCGCCTGTAATGGTCTGATCATCACCTTGAATTCGCTAATCTTACCGTTGTTGTTCCAGGTCATGATGTCCACGCCATTCACGTACGTACCGTCGATAGTGGCTTCAAACTCCAGCATGATGTGATCACCGCTCATGACCTCCTTGATGTAGCGAAAGTTGGAACCGTTTTCACCCGGGACCTTTTGCGGGTCTCCCTCGCTGAAAGTACTGCCGGCCGCAGACAAATAAAGCTTGGCCAGGTCTTTGCCTTCGAGCGGTGTAAAGACGACAGGAGAGTAAAACACCACGTCATCGGCCAGCAATTCATCAAGGCCACCTTCGAATTCACCTTTTAGATGGTCGTGCCACTTGTCCAAACAGGTTTCGATCAGTAATTTTTCTGTCACGAAATTATTCCGGGCATTAGCTCACCGAGCCTTGTTTCGAGATCCGGCGCTTCTCCGAAATCGATCGAGAACGCCATCCAGGAGTACATCGACGATACTATCTGCAAACTCACCCACTTCCTTGCGCGACTTCGTTTTGAGCTTGATCTGGCGTCCAATAAGAATATGCGTGAGTCCATGCATCGTCGACCAGCAAGCAACCGCCATCGGATGGCTCTTGTAGAAGCTCAGCGCGTCTGACGAATCGAATATATCTGTGCCGTACAGTAACTCGACGACGTCCGACATGGCCTGGTCGGTAATCTCCTTTAACTCCTGGTGGTCGTCGAAATCCAGGTAGTAATCGAACATTAGTCGGTACAAATTGGGTTTCTTGATCGCGAAGAAAATGTACTCGCGGAACAAGGCTCGCAACGCTTCGGGCTTACTCGAATAGTCCTCTGTCGCTTTCCTGCTTAGCCTCAGCAATTCGGTGAAGCCGTCGACCTTTATCGCCGCGAAGAGATAATCCATGTTGAGAAAATGATTGTAGAAATTGGTCGGATTAACGCCGATCTCGCGCGTCAGGCGTCGCAGGGTCAGCGCGCTGAAGTTTTCCGACTCGAGTATCTCCTTTCCCACGGCGATGAGATCCTCGCGCACGTTGCCGCGATGATAGTGATGTCGTGAGCTCTTGCGGGCCGCGGTATTCATTATTTATCAACCGATCTCATTGATGTATTGATCAAACAATTCGAGACCTTCCGCCAACACGTCATGCTCGCAGCCGATCCCAAACCGGAGGTAGTTGTCCATGCCGTACCAGTCTCCAGGCACGACGAACACGCTCTTTTCGCGGCGCAGTCCTTCCGTTAATTCGCTGGAGTTGATGGGAAGCCTGTAATGAACGAACGCCATGCCGCCGGCCTTTGGCGGGATGAGGCTGAATCGGTCGCTGCGTGCCTCAATCCAGGAACACAAGTAGTCGAGGTTCTTGCGCAGGATCGATCGTCCTCGGTTTAGAATCTCCTGTCGCCGTTTCGGCTCCAGCAAGCGGGTGCCCGCATACTGACTGATAATCCCGGTACTGATCGAAGTGTAATCGTGACAATGCCAGCAGCCGTCTACGACGTGCTTATCGGCGGCAATCCAGCCGATGCGCAGGCCCGGATGCGCCATTGCTTTCGACAGGCCGGACAGGATGATGGGTTTGTCGTACACGGAATGGAAACTCAAGCATTCGCTGCCATCGAGTTCCGAGCCGCGGTAGATTTCGTCGCTCAGAATATAGGCACCGACCCTGCCCGCGATACGTGCCACTTCAGCCATGTCCGCCTCGCTCATGACGGCACCGGTGGGATTGTTGGGATTGCAGATCACGATCATGCGGGTGCGGTCGCTTACCTGGTCCTCGAGCTCGGCAACATCGATGTGCCAGTCGCGATCCTCGCGCAGGTGAAACGGGACCACCTTCATGCCGAGCGAGCGCGCAAGGCCCCAAACGAGCATGTAGTTCGGCAGCATCACGACGATCTCGTCACCTCTTTCCAGCAGGTTGAGTATCGTAACGAAATTCGCTTCGGCGGAGCCGTTGGTAACCAGCACGTTATCGCGGTTATAGCCGGGATAAAGCGCCGCAATGGCATCGCGCAGTGCCGGGTCGCCGTTGGTCTGACCGTAGCCGAGCTCGAGACCGAGCACCTCCTGCTGCTCATCCTGAGTCAGGAAATCCTTGAGCGCGGCCGGATGAATACCGCTTTCGGTAAGGTTATAGCGAACCGTGTTCTCATACAGAGACTGGTTTCGCTCCAGCTCAAACTCCTCGATCTTCATGCGGTGGCCGTCTCCTTCAGCGCGCGAAGGCCCGAGAGTGCCGCCTCCAACATGACGTCGATGTCGCTTTCGTTCATTGCCGTCGACAGGAGCATGAAACCATAGGGCGTCATCAACACGCCGTTGTTCAGCATGTGCACGAAGAACTTGTAAGAGCGTTCCATCATCCCGGGATCCTGAGCCAGCACCGTCATGATGTCGCGGTAGGTGTGCATTTCCTGGTCCGCTGCCACATGGAACAAAGCAATCACCGAGGTCGTGCCGCGCACCGTGGCCTTGGCGCCGCTGATTTTCACGGCTTCGGCGAGACCGTTACGCGCGCGGTCCCCTAACGCCGCGACACGATCGAATTCCTCGCGAGTCAGCAGGTCCATTGCGGCCGCACCGGCAGCCATGGTCATGGGATTGGCGTTGAACGTGCCGCTATGCTCGAGCCGTGGCTTGGTACGTTGGTCGAACAACTCGTCCATGATCGCTGCCGAACCGCCGACGGCACCCACCGGAAGTCCGCCGCCGATGATCTTTCCCATTGCGGTCAGGTCGGGATTGATGCCGAGCGCACCCTGTGCACCGTTGAAGCCGAGACGAAACGAATATACCTCGTCAAAGATCAGCAGGATGCCGTGTTTCTGTGTTTCCTCGCGTATGGTGCTAACGAATTCCGGCGTTGCCTGCTCGTAGCCGAGGTTCTTGACCATGGGGTCGATTAATACCGCGGCCAGCTGGTCCCGATGTTCATTGATGATCCGTTTCGCCGCCTCGGCATCGTTCATGGGTATGACCGTTACGTCCTCGGCGCAATGTTGCGTCGTGCCGGCTGGCGGCACGCTGTCTGGCGCGTCCGGGTCGCCCCAGCTGTCAGGCATCGGGTAGGTGCTGATGCTCGCCGTGTCGTCGCTGCCGTGATACGCGCCCTCGACTTTGGCAATCATCGGCCGGTTGGTGTACGTGCGAGCGGCCTTGATGGTGAACATCACGCCTTCAGTACCGGAGTTACAGAACCGAATGCGTTCGATGCCCGGCATGCGTTCGCAGACTATTTCTGCGAGGCGAACCTCGGCCTCGGTCGGCAACGCGATGGAGAGCAGTTTGCCGGCCTGCTCACGCAGGGCCTCGACAATCTTCGGGTGACAGTGCCCGTGCATCAACGCCGAGTAGTTGCACACATAATCAATGCGCTCAACACCATCCACATCAGTTACGCGGCTGCCGTCTCCGAAGGCAGCATAGATAGGATAGGGCTTGAAAAAGGCCGCCTGCCGCGAGCTGCCCCAGGGTAATACGTGCTTGGCTCGCTCATACAGCTTCGCCGATTTTGATTGCATATCTGGAAATGTCATCGTTTCATCCTCGACTTTCTAGCTGGACGGAAATTCTCCCACTTCGTCAGCCAATGTCTTTCTTAGAAGTTTCTTATCGATCTTGCCGAGCGTCACGCGCGGGAAATCATCGACCACCCGCACCTCGACAGGAACCTTGAAGTCCGCCAGTTTTTCGCGGCAGGCGGCAATCACCATTTCCTCGATGCCAGGCGTCGGCATGATGGTCTGGACGAAAGCGACGGGCACATCGCCCAGCATCGGGTCGGGTTTGCCGACAACCGCGACCTCTGTGACCACGGGTACACCCTGCACGACGCGTTCCACTTCGGATTCAGCCACGTTCTCCGCACCGACGCGCATCGTGTCGCGGTCGCGGCCATTGAAAGTAATCGTGCCATCGTCGTTAGGGGTGACACGGTCGCCGGTATCAAACCAACCGTCCGCGTCGAACGCTTCCGCAGTTGCTTCCGGCTTATGCAAATAGCCGGCAAACAGGGACAGGCCCGGAACGCCGCGAATCCAGAGCGCGCCACTTTCGCCGATGTCCACGTGGCTGCCGTCCTCACGACGAACCTGGATGTCGTACTCGGGCGCGGGCCGCCCCATGCTCATTTCTTGCCCTGCCAGATGTACGCTGGAAATAATCGGCAGCGTGATGGTTTCGGTCATACCGAACCAGCCCAGGCAGGGAATGCGGAACGTGTCGCTGATAATGCCGGGGTTCTCCGCTCCCAGTCCCCATAAACGAAAATCGTGTTGCTCCGGCACCGGGTGCTTCATCAGGGCAAACAGCATGAATGGAATCTGTACACCATAGGTGCAGTGGTGTTCGGCGCAGACTTTCCAGTAACGACTGGCGGAGAACTTGGGTTGCAGCACCATCGTCGCGCCTACCCAGAGTGTCGCGAGGTGTGAGTAGCAAAGCGCATTGGTGTGATACAGCGGCAGACAAACGTGACCAACATCGTCCGGCCGCAACGTCGTGTGACGCGCATTCATCTGCGCGCCCCAGAGTGCATTCGCATGGGTCCAGAGAACACCCTTCGGTCTCGACGTCGTACCCGAGGTGTACTGGATGCTGTTGACGGACAGCGGTTCGGCATCCAGCAGCGGCGCGTCCTCTATGTCACCGCGCAGATCTTCAAACGGCAACGCCTGACCACTGCGAGGCGTGTCGGGCGTCGCGCCAAGATCAGTTTCCGTTACGGCCAGCCATTCAAGCCTGGGCCCGGCATTGCGAACCATGGATTCGAATTTCGGCTGCGTTATTGCGACGCTTGCACCGCAGTCTTCGAGGAAATACTGCATTTCGTCTTCGCTGGAGCGCGTGTTGGTTGTCACCACGATAGCGCCGAGCCGCGAGCAGGCATGCCACGTCAGCAGAAATTCCGGGCAGTTTTCCATGTGCAGCAGCACCATGTCGCCACGGCTGACGCCCTTCGCCCGCATGCCCGCCGCGAGCCGGCAGACTTCTTGATAAAACGCCCCGTAAGTCCAGCGTTGTTCGTCGCCATCGAACGGCGCCCATATGAGAAAGTGGTGGTCGGCACGATCTTCAGCGCGGGCTTTGAGCAGGCGCGGCACGTCCTGTCCGACGAACGGGTGAAACAGCGTGTTGCACGCCAGCGTTCCAGGAATGGGTTCGGAAATCATGGCTTTGCCCTCATTCAGGTCGGCTTAGCGCATCGTGACTGGCATCGCCCAGCGCCGTGCCGCCATCGCAGTCAACAATTGTGCCGGTGATATAGCGAGCCGCGTCGCTGCACAGGAACAGGCAGGTATCCGCGATGTCGTCTTTGGTGCCGAAGTCGCGCAGCGCCAGTTGCGCCTTGTAGCGCGCTTCAATCTCCGGCGTTGGCGCCAGTCGCACCATGCCCTCGGTGTCGCCAATTGGACCGGGGGAGATGGCATTGACGCGCACGCCGGCCGGACCCCATTCCATGGCGAGACACTTGGTCAGCATGTTGACGCCGGCTTTAGCCGCGCAGACATGCGCCTGGTAGACCTGCGGCTTTACGGCCTGCGGGGCCGTAATGCTGATTAGCGAGGCGCCCGGTTTTTTCAGGTGTTCGAAAGCAGCGCGCAAGACGTTGAACGTGCCATTGAGGTCGATATCGACGACCGTGCGGAAGCCGTTTGCTGACATGCCGAGGGCAGGCGTCACGAAATTTCCGGCAGCGCCAGACAGGACGATATCCAGTTCACCGTAATGCTCACGAGCTTGTTGCAAGGTTGCCGCAACGCTGTCGTAGTCGCGAACGTCAGCCGCCATACCGAGCGCGTCACCACCCTGCGCCCGTATCTTCCCGGCGGCGGCGCTGATTTTTTCCTCCGAGCGGCTGATCATGGCGACTTTGGCACCGGCTTCAGCAAGGCGTTCGGCGATACGCAGGTTGATGCCGCTGCTAGCGCCGGCCACGAAGGCGACTTTGCCCTGCAATAAGTCTGATTTGAAAGTGTCCGCCATGTTCTTGTCCTCGTGGGTGGCTGGCCTAACATATATACAGTGTATATATTAGATCCTCATTCTGCAGATCGCAAGCGATCCCGGGGCCGGTCTAATTTACAAAGCAGTCCCTTAGTGCTTTCGAAATGCACTGCAAACCCTTGCGCGTATCATCGGGTCGCGTCCAACCGAAGCCAATACGCATGTAGTTGTCGGGTAGCTTGAACCAGTAGCCCGGACCCAACGCAGTCTTGTAGCGGTTCTTAATGATCTCGTAGAAGC
Organism: uncultured Gammaproteobacteria bacterium; assembly: GCA_963760325.1. Lineage (GTDB taxonomy): Bacteria > Pseudomonadota > Gammaproteobacteria > Steroidobacterales > Woeseiaceae > UBA1847. The sequence goes on from CAVXCW010000028.1 coordinate 29,888, forward strand.
GTTGCATCTGGGCGTCCGACACGCCCGGTACGCGCACGCAGCAGGTAACCCCTGCATCAGGCTGTACCCACTCGAGCATCGCCTCGTTACTGACCCAGTCGCTGACGACCTCGAAGCCTTCGGCGATTTCGTCCTGAATCTGCGGCAAAAGCGTGTCTCTCTGCCGAAGTGTCTGGTAGGCGGCCGTTTCGTCGAGGACGCTGCCGGTGATGCCAATCTGTTCTTTCGCGCTGATGAAGTTTTCCATCAGCGCCTGATCACGAGTAACCAGCCAGCCGACACGAATGCCTGGCACGCCGTAGGTCTTCGACAGGGAACAGACACTGATGACGCGATCGCTCAAGCTCGCAGCAACCGGCAACGGCTCGCCGTAGGCCATTTCACGGTAGGTCTCGTCGACGACGAGCCAACAGCCTTTACGTTCGACGATGTCGACCAGCCGGTCCAACTCTTGCCGGGAGAATATCACACCGGTCGGATTGTGCGGGCAAGTCAGGCTGACAAAGCGCGTCTCGTCCGTGATTTGAGACTCCAGCTTGTCGACATCGATGCTGAAGCCGGCCTCGAAAGTCTGCACGTGCTCTTCAACACGTGCGCCGATCGCGTTCGGCGTCTCGTAATTGGTCGCGTAGTTGGGAAAGCCGACAACCATGTGATCGCCAGGCTCCAGCAGGGAACTCGAAATGATGAACAGCGCGCCGGCGGCACCGGCGGTGACAAGCACGTCGTCGCGTAGCAATATTGCTACCGGATTGGTCGGCGATCAGCGCACGAAGTTCGGGGTTTCCGTAGTGATTGCCATACGGCAGGCTAGGTCGCCGAACTCGATCCCGAGTTCGCCCAGCGTCCGGTCGCGAACCGAACTCTCGGCCAGGTTGTAGAGAATCTTCTCCGGGCCGACCAGGTCCGGCGATTCGGCTTCCATTATCATGCGCTCGTATTTCATATCGCTTGACCGTCTTTATATAAACGTTGTATATATTAGGCCTTCCAGAGAGGATCGACAAGTTGAATACCGGGCCATCGCATGTTTTCGATCGTGACGCGAGTTTGGTGACGCGCCACGTGGTTTCTGCCGAGGGCTGCACGGTCCTCGACGCCAGCGGCAAACGTTACCTCGACGGCTCCGGAGGGGCCGCCGTCAGTGCCTGGGGTCATAGTCATCCGCTGATCCTTGAAGCGATCCGCCAGCAGCTGGATAGTGTCGTCGATACCCACAGCATGTTCTTTACGAATGCGCCGCAGGAAAAGCTTGCCGAGCATCTGTTCGAGCTGAGTGATGGTCATTTCGCTCGCAGCCTGTTTTTCTCCAGCGGCTCGGAAGCGATCGAAGGCGCCGTCAAACTTTCCCGCCAATTTCACGTTGAGCGCGGCGAACCGCAGCGCGTCAATATCATCTCGAGGCGGAAGTCCTATCACGGCAATACGATGGGCGCGATGTCTTTGAGCGATGCCTCCCGAGGTCCGTTATTCAGTCCGTACATAGTGCCCGCGAAACAGATTCCCGCGTATTTCCCGTATCGCGATCAGAACGCCGGCGAGTCGGAAGACGAGTACGCGCTGCGTTGCGCGAATGCACTGGAGGAGGCAATCCTGGAACTCGGCCCGGAAACCGTGTCCGCGTTTTTCGTGGAGACGGTCGTGGGATCGAGCCTGGGTGTGGTGCCGACGCCGCCCGCATACCTGAAGCGCATTCGCGAAATATGTGACCGCTACGGCGTGTTGCTGGTGTTCGACGAAGTAATGTGCGGTGCCGGTCGGACGGGCACTTTCTTTGCTTACGAGCAGGAACTTGTGCGCCCGGATTTGCTCACGATGGCGAAGGGCCTTTCGGGCGGGCACATTCCCCTGAGCGCCGTCTGTGCAACCGACGAGATCTACCAGGCGATCATGCAGGGCAGCGGCAAGATTGGTGTAACCCAGACCTACATGGGGCATCCACTGGCGTGTGCCGCGGGTCTTGGCGTCATGGAGATTGTCCGCAACACCGACTTGATCAGTACCATTAGTGCCAAGGGCGAACGCCTGATCGGCGCGCTTCGGGAGCGCCTGGGTGATCATCCCCATATTGATTACATTCGTGGCCGAGGTTTGTTCATGGGCATGGAACTTGTGAAGGACAAAGCCAGCAAAGCACCCTATCCGGCACAGGACTTCATGTTCAGGAAGATCCGGCAAACGGCATTTGACCAAGGTCTGATCTGTTGGCCGGGCTCAGGTTCGGCGGAGGAAGGCGGCGACTTTATTTTGCTGGCGCCGCCGTACGTTATTACCGACGCCGAAATGGACGAACTGGTCGAGCTATTGGCCGCGACGATCGACCTGTGCACGCTCTGAGACAGTCGCGGTTCGCCCGGGCGCTAACCCCATATTTCAGCCGAGGGCGGAGACACATGGCCGTCGCGATACTCAATGCCCGGCGCGCGATCGTGCGCCAGCAGTAAGGGCGAATCCAGGTCCACGAAGTCGCACAGCAGACTCAGGCAATACGCGGGTGCAATACCCAGTGACGTGCCGCCATTGCAACCAACCATCACCCCCAGACCTTTTTCGCGCGCCGCGCGAGCCGCCATCAGCGCTTCGGTAAGGCCACCGATCTTGTCCAGTTTGATATTGATCACGTCGTAGAGCCCCGCCATTCGGTCCAGATCCGCCAGACCGTGGAAGGACTCGTCCGCGGCAAGTGGTATCGGTGACTGGATGCCGGCTAACGTTTCGTCATCGTCGTCGTGCGGCAAAGGCTGCTCGATCAATTCGACGCGGAGGTTGCCGGCTGCGGCGATGAACGACGTCAGTTGTTCTGGGCGCCAGCCTTCGTTGGCGTCGATGATGAAAGAAGCGTCGGGCCGCGCCTCGGCTACGGCCTGCAGCAGTTCGAAGCCGCTGTTGCCATCGACTTTCAGTTTTAGCAAGGGATACTCATGCATGCGTTTTGCCTCTTCGACCATTTCTTTTGTCGAGGCGACACCGATAGTGTATGCGGTGAGCTTTGCCTCGGGCTCGGGCAGTCCCGCAAGCTCCCACACCCGGCAACCGGCCATCTTCGCCTCGAGGTCCCAAAGGGCACAGTCCAGGGCGTTGCGAGCAGGACCGCAAGGCATGCGCGTTAGCAAATCTTCACGCGTAATACCGGTCACGATATCGTCGCGCATCGCCAGGACGCGTTGCTGTGCGGTTTCGATGGGCTCGAGCTGCGGGTGACCGCCGGCCTCGCCGCGGCCGACCAATCCGTCCTGACGCAATTCCACCCGCAACAAATCGCGCTGCGTGAAGGTGTGGTAAGCAATCTTGAAAGGTCGGCTGAGGGGCCAGCGATCGATCTCGACGGTCAATTCCATTTCAACAGGCTCCATTCGTAGCAGCGGGGCGTGCGGGCGCGCACCTCGTCACCGTTACTCCTCTCGTGCGATGGCGTCTTGCAGATCTTCAATGACGTTTTCCACCAGCGGCGAAAAAGGGCCTCGGCCGTACATGCGGTATTCCAGCGGAATACTCCATCCCTCGTCGGCCGCCGGGACCAGCGCGCCGCTCTTCAATTCGGCGCGGATGCTGTATTTGGGCAACCATGCGATACCGTGGCCGGCAGCCACCAATCCAGTCAGGCCGTCGGAATAATTGCACTGCAGAACGACGTTAAGCAGGGAATCGTCGCATTTTTTCTCCAGGAACGCGTCGACGACTTGCAGAAGGTATGAACCCGCCGAATAGGTGAAAAAAGGTAACGGACTCTCGGCTTCGGCGTAGAGCGCGTACATCGGACTGCCGTCCGGCAGTGGTTTGCTAACCGGCACCAGGCAGGTTTGGGACAAGACGGCAAAAGGAAATTGCGTCAACCTGTCCGGTAGCGGCACGTCGGCGTTGTACATTGCACTCAGAAAATGCGATTCACCGCTGACCAGGGAGTCGATGCAGTGATCTGTGTTATCGGAATAAGCGTTAACCCGGAAGCTGTCGACACGGTTGACGAGCGTCGAGAAAATGGTCGGCAGGTAGCTGCTGATTACGCTGTTCGAAAACGCCAGGTTGACGTGAAAGTTGTCCGATGAATCCAGCGCTCGCGCGTCGTCTTTGGCGTCCTGCATCTTCTCGAGTAGTTCGCGCGCCGATTCGTGGAAAGACACGCCGGCCGGCGTCAGCTGGATCGGGGATTGGCTGCGATCGATCAGCACCGCGCCAACGTAGTCCTCCAATACCTGGATGCGCCGGCTGAATGCTGGTTGTGTAATGTGTCGCTCCGCGGCGGCCCGCGAAAAATTGTTGGTTTCCGCAAGCTTGAGGAAATCCTCGAGTATGTTCGTATCCATGATTTACTCTGGTCAGCCTGCGCAACAAGCTCTACTGTCTGGGCCGATGCACGAATTGCATGTAGCCATCGACAAACGGCATTGGTGTAACAAGTGTAACAAAGGCTAAGCTGGATAGTGTCGGGTTCGGTCGACCACATCGCTGTATAGAAGGGTCAGAATGACAAGCGAATTTGCGACTTATCTTGACAGAAAGGCGCCGGCACTTCTGCAAGAGCTTTCCTTGCCCGGGATCGCAATTGCCTTGATCGAAAAGTGCCAGGTTCGCGCGGTTCGCTGTTATGGTTTGGCCAACAAAGAGCGCAATCAGTCCCTCAACGAAGCTCACCTGTTTCGTCTTGCCTCTATTTCCAAGCCGGTCACCGCCTGGGGTGTAATGACCTTGGTCGAACGCGGCCTGCTGGACCTCGATGCCCCGGTCGATAACTATCTGACTCGCTGGCAGTTGCCGTCCAACGGTATCGATCCGCGTGGCATCACGGCGCGCGGCTTGATGAGCCACACCGCGGGTCTCGCTGCCGGCGGTGGTACAGGCATAAATCCTCGCTATCCGCTCCCATCACTCGTCGAAACCTTGTCGGGAGAGGTAACACCGCCGCTCGATGAGAACCAACTGGCGTACTACGAGCATGTCGGTCTCGCCCTCGAAGAAGTACTGCGACCGTTGACCCTCGTCAGGCAGCCCGGCGAATGTTACGAGTACTCAAACAGTGGCTATGCGCTGCTACAACTGCTGATCGAGGACATCAGCGGCCAGTCTTTTTGCGACTACATGAAGCAGAATGTGCTCGAACCGCTCGGAATGCTGTCCTCCGGGTTCGAACACCCGACTCGAACGGAGGCGTTCGCAACACCCTATGACGATGACGGTAGCGAGATACCGATCTACCACCTCATTGCCAAATCGGCGGGCGGGATGAACTCGACTATCGGGGATCTCGCCGCGTTCACCTGCGCGGAAATGCGCGGGCCGCTGGACGAACCCGCAGGTCGTGGTGTGCTTACGCCGGAATCAGTAACGCTGATGCACACACCGATTATGTTCGCCGAGAGTGAAATGGGCTTCGATTTCGACACCGGTCTTGGTCACCTTGTGACAGATTTTGCCGGGCAAACCAACGTGCATCACACCGGCGGTTTTGCGGGGTGGCGTAGCGTCATGTCCTTCAATCCGGCAAGCGGCGACGGTTTCGTGGCATTGATCAACTCGAGCGGCGGCAACCCGCTGTGGATGCAGTTAATCAGCGACTGGGGTGAATTCTTGAGCAAAGACAAGGGCGGTCACAATGACGAACGCTGAGGCCACCAACGAACGTCACATTCCGACCTTCCAGTTGTTGCTGTATTCGAGCCCCACGCTCGCGATCTCGATGGTCATGATGCCGCTCGCGTTCGTAATACCGGCTTACTATGATGCCCATACGGCGGCGACTTTGACCATGATTGGCCTGATCAGCATGGCATCGCGCTTTTTTGACGCGTTTACCGATCCGATGATCGGCTGGCTCTCCGACCGCACACGATCACCGATCGGCAAAAGAAAACCCTGGATCATTGGTGGCGCCTTCATCACGGCGATTTCGCTGTATCACCTGTTCACGCCAGACAGCAGCGACGGCAATGCCTACTACGCCACATGGTCTGTGCTGTTCTTTCTCGGCTACACACTCGTCGACGTACCGCAACGCGCGTGGGGGGTGGAATTAGCCGAAAGTTATGACGAGCGCAGCCGGCTTTCCGCGTATCTGACGGCCTTCACCGTGCTTGGGACGTTTCTCTTCTGGTTGGCCATACTGGCGCAGGAGCCGCTGACCGGGACCACCGAGCTCAATCCCGATGTTTTTAGATGGATCGCATGGTTCTTCGTGATTCTGCTGCCCGTCATGATCGTGTTGGCTGTCATCAAGGTACCCGATGGCCGACAGCTGACGGTTGAAGTACCAACGCTCGCCAGCATGTTGGCATCGTTTCGTGGCAACCGCCCGCTGTGGCGCTACGTGGCGGCGATGGCGGTATGGCAAATTGGTAACGGCATATTCACGGCAGTGCTGTACATCGTCATTGGGCGCTATATGTTGCTGTCGGCTTCGTTTCCGATCTTCCTGATGACCTACTCGGCCGTGCTGTTCGCGTCGATGCCACTATGGCTGAGACTGATTCATCATTTCGGCAAGCACCGTGTCTGGGCCGGCAGCTGGGCTATTAACGCGGTTATTCCGTTCGCCATCCTGTTCCTGGAGCCCGGGCAGCAGTCGTTTTGGCCGGTCGTCATTCTTACCGGTGTTCAGGGCTTCATCGCTGCCGGCTTTCATGTTGTGCCGATGGCGTTACTCGGCGACATCGTCGATTACGACATTCTGAAAACGGACGTCAACCGGGCCGGTAATTACTACGCGCTGTACACGCTGTTGTACAAATTCAGTAACGGCGCCGGCCTCGGCATCGGCTTGCCGCTGATCGCGGTGTTTGGTTACACGGCTGACGCGGTCGTCGAGGGCTCGGTGAAGTTCGGACTGCTGTTTACATACCTCGGCTTACCGCTGGTGTTTGGCCTGACGGCGGCGTGGATTATCTGGGGTTTTCCGATCGACGCCAGGCGGCACGCGATTATCCGAAAGCGTATAGAGCAGCGCGCAGTGCGACAGGCGCGCGATGCGGCGATTGCCGAGGCGGCAGGTGATTAATGTCGGGCCAACCCTATCAACGCGTTTACCTGGCCGATTACGAACCCCCGGCGTTTCTCGTCGAGCATGTGAACCTGTCATTCGAGATCACCGAGTCGTCGTGCCTGGTGGCATCGAAACTGGAGCTCAGGCGTAACCGCGAGTTTCCGCGCGCCAACGCGGCGCTTGAGCTATCGGGAAAAGAGCTCGAGCTCGTGGAAATAGCCCTTGACGGTACGCCGCTGAAAGAAACGGAGTATCGCGTCGATGCAGGCAAACTGATCGTCGAGGAAGTGCCGGACGTTTTTGCGCTCCAGATCACGAACCGAATAGCGCCTGCAGAGAACCATTCCGGCCTGGGTATGTTTGTTGCCGGGGGTGTTGTTGCGACTCAATGTGAGGCGCAGGGCTTTCGCCGCATGACCTGGTTTCCGGACCGCCCCGATGTGCTGGCGTGCTACACGGTGCGTCTGACCGCGGACAAAAAGCGGTTTCCGGTGCTCCTTTCCAATGGTAATTCCATAGACCAGGGTGACCTCGACGATGGACGCCACTGGATCGTCTGGGACGATCCGATCCCCAAACCCAGCTATATTTTCGCCGTCGTTGCCGGGCAGCTCGACTCGCTCGCAGACAAGTATGTGACACGCTCAGGCCGCGAGGTCGCGCTGGCTATCTATACGTCAGCGGAGCTGGTCGAGAAGTGTGACTTCGCCATGGCGTCACTAAAGCGGTCCATGAAATGGGAGGAGGACGTCTACGGTCTGGAATGCGACCTGGACGTGTACAACGTCGTCGCGCTCGAAGACTGGGCGGGCGCCATGGAGAACAAGGGCCTCAACATCTACGACGCCGCCGGCATCATTGCCGGGCCGCGCGTAACGACCGACAACGATTACATGGTGATCGAGCGCATTATCGGGCACGAGTACTTTCACAACTGGAGCGGCAACCGCGTTACCTGTCGCGACTGGTTCCAGCTCAGCCTGAAAGAAGGCCTTACGCGTTTTCGTGACCAGGAGTTCACGCGCGACATGTCCGCCCCGGATATCAAGAGAATCGAGACGGTGATGCGACTGCGGCGCGACCAGTTTGCCGAAGATCAGGGCCCGAATGCGCATAACGTGCAGCCCGACTCCTATCTCGAGATTCAAAACTTCTACACGCCGACCGTGTATGACAAGGGCGCTGAACTGGTGCGCATGATCTACACGCTGCTTGGCAAAAAAGCGTATTTTGACGGCATCGCGCTGTACTTCGAGCGGCACGACGGGCAGGCGGTGACTATCGAGGATTTTCTTGGTGCGATGCAGGACGCCAGCAAGAAGGACCTCACACAGTTCAGCCGCTGGTATCACCAGGCAGGAACGCCGGTCGTCGAAATAGAGACAAATTATGCGGAGGATGAAAAGCGATACTCGATAACGGCGCGGCAACACTGCGATGCGACGCCTGGCCAGACAAAAAAAGAACCTTTCCTGATTCCGCTGTCGATAGGGTTGATTGCGCAGGACGGTGCGGAGATTGCAGCAAAGGTTCTTGAGCTGACGGCAGTCGAGCAGCGCTTCGATTTCGATGATGTGTCGGAACGTCCGGTGCTCTCCGCAAATCGGGATTTTTCGGCACCCGTCGAATTGCGGGCAGCGCAGAGTGATGCCGATCTGGCGCTGTTGATGCGCTTTGATACCGACGCTTTTGCGCGCTGGGAAGCGTCGCAGCTGCTGCTGCTACGCTCGCTGCACAGGTTGCTCGAAGCGGTATCCGGGGCCCGGAGTGCCAGCGCACTGACCGACCTTTTTTCAGGGCTGCTGGATGACGACAGCGCCGATAAAGGACTAATCACGCAGCTCATAACCTTGCCTGACGAACCGGCCTTCGCTGCTGGCCTGCGCGATGTTGATATGGGTGCTATCGATGGGGCGCGGCACAGCCTGAAACAAGCACTTGGGATTTCTCTGCAACATCGTTTTCTTGACCGGTATAAGGCGCTTGCCAGGAAGGGCAGTTACGAGCCCAGCGCGAAACAAACCGCAGAAAGATCGCTGCGGCACCTGTGTCTTGATTACCTGGCGAACAGCGGACAGGCGGAGTACATCGATCTTTGTGTCGAACATATCTCTGCCGCGGATAATCTGACCGATGCGCTGGGTGGCCTCAGCATCATTTCGCGCATCGATGGTGAGGCTCGTCAGCAAATGATGCAGGCGTTCTATGAGCGCTGGTGCTCCGATCCGCTGGTCTTGCTGAAGTGGTTTTTCGTTGTTGGCGCATCGCCAGTACCGGGTGCAATCGACGGCGTCAGGCACGTGATGGCGCAGCCGTACTTCGACATTTTGAATCCCGCGCACGGCATGAACCTGCTCGGCGGATTCTTCCGTCGCAACTACGTGGAGTTCCACAACCCCAGCGGCAACGGTTATGAGTTTCTTGCCGACGTTTTGTTGCAGATAGACAGCTTCCGACCGGACGCCGGGTCCTGGCTGATGCCACAAATCATGCAGTGGCGGCGGCACGAACCGCGACGACGCGAGTTGATGCGCGCCCAGCTACGGAGAATCGCATCCACCGAAGGCATTTCCTCCGGACTGTATGAACTCGTCAACAACGCCCTGGCGGGGAGAGAAGAAAAGTGAAAAGTAACGAGCAAAAAAAGGCAGCGGTACAAGAAGGCCTGATGCCGGCAATTCGAATCGAGGGTGAAGACGCGCGTTGGTCGCTCGAGGAGCGCATGGAGAATTACTGTATCCCCGGCGTCAGCATAGCGGTTGCAGAAGACGGCCAGGTGGCGTGGGCGGAAGGCTATGGCAGCGCCGAGGTTGGCACTGACAAAGTCGTCGATGCTGACACCTTGTTCCAGGGCGCATCGATCAGCAAGGTGGTGAACGCTTTTGCGGTCATGCAACAGGTGCAGGCCGGAAAACTGGATCTCGACACTGACATCAATCGCTACCTGCAGTCCTGGCAGGTGCCCGAGAACGAATTGACACGCCAGCGGCCAGTAACGCTAAGAGGCGTTCTGAGCCACTCGGCGGGTTTGACAGTGCACGGCTTCGGCGGTGTTCCCCATGGCAAACCGGTCGCCACATTGCTGCAAATCATCAAGGGAGAAGCCGAGGGTTATCGCGCCGTGGAGGTGGATATCCTGCCCGGGTCCGAACAGCGCTACTCGGGCGGCGGTACCTGCGTCTCCCAGCTGATTCTCGAGGAGGTCACCGGCAAGAGCTTCGCAGCGCTGGTTGAGGAGAACATCTTGGAGCCGCTGGAACTCACACGTAGCACCTTCGAGGATCGGCTACCGGACGATCCGACGCTCGAAAACTATTCCGCCGAGCACGACGAGCAGGGTAAGCGCGTAGACGGACGCTGGGCGATGTATCCCACCAAATCCGCCGGTGGTCTGTGGACCACGCCGTCGGAGTACCTGGTGTTCATGGCCGAGATTCGGCGTGCCTGGAATGGTCAGTCGCAGCTGCTGAGCCAGGACATTGCAAGGACGATGCTGACGCGGCAGGCGGGCGGTGCGTTTGCGCTCGGGCCACGCGTCGTCAACGACGGTGCGTTGATGCGCATACAGCACGGCGGTTCGAACCAGGGCTTTCAATGCGACGCGCAGCTTTTTATCGACAGCGGCAAAGGCGCCGTCATCATGACGAATGGCGCCGGTGGCATGCCACTGTACTGGGAAGTCCTGAACGCTATCGCGAGCGAACATCTGTGGCCGGGTTACCTGTTGCCACCCAAACGGCCCATACAGCTAAACGAAGAGGAACTCGATCGTTACGTCGGCGACTACAAGGTGACGGCAGGATTCGAACCCGCCGACAGCCTGACGGTCTGGCGGGAAGGCGATACGCTAATGAGCCAGCTGGGCGGCTCCCGGCTGGCCGCATCCGAAGTACTGCTGGAGGCGCCGGATCGATTGTTTTCCAGACATCATCCGTTTTCGGTCATCGCGCAGTTTGCTGAAGACGGCAATGTAGAGGAGCTTTACATGCTCGAGGACGGCTATTTTTCGATGCGAGCCGTGCGTCGATGAAGCGCAAACCACTGGCAATAGGAAGACCGTAAATGCAGTCACTGATTGATATCGCCGACGCTGTTCGAGCCGGAAAGCGGTCGGCGCGTGATGCGCTGGAGCAGAGTCTCAGCGCCATCGAGGAAAAGAACCCGGCGCTCAATGCCTTCATCATGCTGGATGTCGACGCGGCGCATGGTCAAGCCGACGATATCGATCGCCAGGTCAATCGCGGAGAGGACCCGGGCAAGCTGGCCGGCGTGCCCATCGGCGTCAAGGACATCGAAAACTGCATCGGCTTTCCCACGACGCAAGGATCATTGCTCCTCAAGGACGCGCCGAAGGCGACGGCAGATTCGATACACGTGGCCCGCCTGCGCGCCGCCGGCGCGGTGATCGTTGGCAAAACCAATTTGCCTGAATTCGGCATGGACGGCGCGACCCGTAACAAGCTGTGGGGCGTGACTCGAAACCCCTGGAACCCGGAGCTGACGCCGGGCGGCAGCAGTGGCGGATCATCCGCGGCGGTCGCGTCCGGAATGGTGCCGCTCGCAACCGCCACCGACGCCGGTGGCTCGACAAGGCAGCCGGGGGCGTATACCGGCTCGGTTGGCCTGCTGCCCGCGCACGGGCGCATTCCAAAGGCCAACGGATTTTCGAACTGGGCCTGTCACGGCGCCATCACTCGCAGCGTGCTCGAGACTGCGCGTTACCTCGACGTAGTGAGTGGGCCGGATGATCATGATCGGCAGTCGTTGCCGCCGCCCGGGATGCTGTACGAACAGCAAGCAGAAACGATGGATGTCGCCGGCCTTCGCGCCGCCTGGTCACCCGATCTCGGCTATGCGGTTGTTGAGCCCGAGATCGTCGACATCTGCAAGAGCGCGACACACAAGCTGATCAAGGCGACCTCTTTGCGTGCGGTCGAACGGGATTGCCATATCGCCAATGCCTACATGCCGCTGGCTCTGGTCAACCTGTGGCGCATGAAAAGCGACATGGAAACGGATGGCTCGTTCGCCGCCGCACTGCCATTGCTGGCTGAGCAGTCGCAGGACTGGTTGAGACGGATGGCCGACCTGAGCGCAAAGGACATTGCCGAGGCCTGGCAGGTTATCTACCAACTTGAGTCGGACATGGCGGATTTGTTCACCGACGTCGACGTGTTGTTTACGCCGGCGACCGCATGCAGCCCGTACGCCGCGGATGCCCCAATACCGCAGGTCATCGATGGCCGCGACGCGTCCAAAAGCGGCGGGGAACCGTTCGGCCCGCCCGCCAATATCTGCTGGAACCCGGCAATTTCCGTCCCGGCCGGACTGACTTCAACGGGTCTGCCGGTCGGTCTGCAGATCATGGTTCGTCGCCATCACGATCACGTGGCGTTACGCCTGGCACGCTTATGGGAGCAGGTGCAACCCTGGTCCTACCCCTGGGATTGAGGATCATTTTATGCCTGTTAATGCCTCAGCCGTTGGCAAACCGCTAAACGAACAGAGTATTACTGTTGAGAAGCGCAGGGTGCTGGCTTTTTCGGCGGTGATCGGCGCTACGTCGCCCGCCTGTTTCGATGACGCCAGTCCCGAGGGGATCGTGGCACTGCCGCAGTACTGCGTTTCTCTCGAGTGGCCACTTGCGAGTGATCCGAAAACGGCGGCCGGTCTTGGCCTGGTCGCCGGAGAGGCGAAAGCCGTGATTCACCTGCGCCAGGACTCCGAGTTTCATTCCCCAATACAGCCGGGCGACTCTTTAACGATAAGGTCTATCCTGACGGGCGTGCGGTCGACGGCCAGGGGCGCCATGGTTCAAAGTCGAACGGACACGGTCAACACGAGTACCAGGGTGCCTGTTGTTACCACGCACTCCGATGCGTTGTTCATGGGCGTCGCGGTAAACGGTGATGATGTCTCTTCAGAAGCGGATTCCGAGCCATCGCTCGGGGACTTGCCGCCGTCGAGTGAGCAAACCTCCCTGCACATCGCCCGCGAGCTGCCGCACCTGTATACCGAGTGTGCGCACATCTGGAACCCGATACATACCGAGAGGGCGGCTGCACTCGCGGCTGGCTTGCCGGACATCATTCTGCATGGCACAGCGACCTGGGCGCTGGCCGGTCACGAGATCGTCAATCAATATGCCGGCGGTGATGCCGGTCGCTTGCGTCGGCTGGCTGGCGAGTTTTCTGCGATGGTCATTCCAGGTAACGACATCGTGGTCGAGCATGCGCGCAGTAACGGCGACGCAAATCGTGTGTTATTCGCCGTGCGCAATCACGAGGGCGCCATCGCCATCAAAAACGGTGTTGCTGAGCTAGGCAGCGCCTAGATCGGCCAGCGCGCTGTCGAGGTTCATACGCAAGTCTTTAACGGTCAGGAACTTGACCGCGCTCTCGCCGATGTCGTTGTCGATCCGGTACTGGTAGTCGTCAAACCAGACCTCCAACGACATGCGTTTGAACCACACTGGCTGTCAGCGTCGACTACAAATCAGGCGACTTCAAACAGGCCGGCGGCACCCATACCGCCACCGACGCACATCGTGATGACAACGTACTTCACGCCCCGGCGCTTGCCCTCGATCAGTGCGTGACCGACCATGCGCGCGCCGGACATGCCGTAGGGATGCCCGATCGAGATCGCGCCGCCGTTGACGTTCAGTTGATCGTTGGGGATGCCGAGCCGGTCGCGGCAATACAAAACCTGCACGGCAAACGCTTCGTTGAGCTCCCACAGGCCGATGTCGTCCATCTTGAGGCCGTGAACCTTGAGAAGTTCCGGCACGGCAAACACCGGGCCGATACCCATTTCATCGGCGTCGCAGCCGACCACGGTGACACCGCGATAAAATCCGAGCGGCTCGAGTCCGCGTTTGGATGCCTCAGACGCTTCCATCAGCACGGAGGCGCTGGCACCGTCCGACAGTTGGCTGGCGTTGCCCGCGGTCACGGTACCGTGTGGCCCCGTCACCGCATTCAGGTTTTGCAGCCCCTCCAGGGTCGTTTCGGGACGCGGGCCTTCGTCCGCGGACAGCGTTACGGTCTCCAGCGTAATCTCACCTGACTCCCTGTCCTTGTTGGTCTTTTCAGCGGTGACCGGGATGATCTCGTCATCGAAGGCGCCGGCCGTCCGTGCGGCGGCAGTGCGCTGCTGACTCTGCAATGCATATTCGTCACAGGCTTCGCGCGTGACGCCATAGCGATAGGCGACGACCTCGGCCGTCTGCAGCATGGGCATGTGTACGTTCGGATCACGTTTGAGCAGACGCGGGTCGGGCACCCGCGAAATATTGAAATTCTTGTTCTGCACCAGGCTGATGCTTTCGACGCCGCCGGCGACGCAGACCTCCATGCCGTCCATCACGATCTGTTTTGAGGCGGTCGCGATGGCCATCAACCCGGACGAACACTGCCGGTCGATGCTCATGCCGGAAACGGTGGTCGGCAAGCCGGCCGCCATTGCACCGAGGCGTGCGATATTAAAGGTCTGCGTGCCCTGCTGTATGCCACAGCCAATAACGCAATCGCGTATTTCCGCGGGATCGACACCGGCTCGCTCTACGGCTTCCTTGATTGGAAGCCCCAACAGCGTTGGTGACTCAAGGTTGTTGAATGCCCCTTTGTACGCTTTGCCGATCGGGGTACGGGCAGTTGAAACGATCGCTGCTTCTCTCACGGGATGATCCTTGTAATCAATAAATCAGGTAAACAGTTTTTTCAGGGCAGGCGAGGGCGACCAGTACGCGTCACCGAACTTCGCATCTTTTTCCTGATAGGCAACAAGCGATGCGTGCACCTTCTCGAAACCGTCCAGGTTAGCCTGGTAAACCGGGCCGCCCTTCGCTGCCGGGAAACCATAGCCGTAGATCCAGAGAACGTCGGCATCGCTGGGATGGTTGATGATTCCTTCGTCGAGAATCTTCGCAATCTCGTTAACCACCGGCAGCATGCAGCGTTCGACGATTTCCTCGTCACTAATTTTGCGCTGCTTGATGCCCAGCTCTGCGGCAATCTTGTCGCGAATTTCTTTCACCTTGTCCGAGGGGATGGGGGTTCTTCCGTCTTCGCCATAGTCGTACATGCCGGCGCCCGTCTTCTGGCCCAGGCGACCCTCGGCGGCCAGCGCTTTGCTTAAGGCACCGTAGCGCGGGTCGTTCGGTACCAGGCCGGCCGCCTGCATAGAGTCCAGCACGTGGCAGCGTATGTCGATGCCGGCGAGATCACCCATGGTGCATGGGCCCATCGGGAAACCGTAATTGACGAGCGCTTTGTCAATGTCTTCCGGATTGGCGCCCTCGAGCGCCAGGAACTCGCTTTCGCGACCGTAGCCTTCCAACGATCGGTTGGCGGCGAAACCAAAACAGTTGCCGACGACGACGCCGATCTTCTTGATCATCATCGACACGAACAGGGTCGTCCTGAGTACATCGGGCGCCGTCTTCTTGCCGCGAACGATTTCGAGTAGCGGCATGATGAAAGCGGGCGAGAAAAAATGCAGGCCGATAACATCCTCGGGACGACCGCTGACCTCGGCGATGTGGTCAACGTCCAGGCCCGAGGTATTCGTGGCCAGGATCGCGCCTTTTTTCGCAACCTTGCCAAGCTGCTTGAAGACAGTTTCCTTGATGTCCATGCGCTCGAAAACCGCTTCGATGATGAGGTCACAGTCACTTAAGGCGTCATAATCGACGGTCGTCGTTAACAGTACCTGCAGCCCCTTCGCCTGATCCGGCGTCAGGAAACCCTTCTTGACCCCGGTGGCAAGGTCCTTGCCGACGGCTTTGCGTCCCTTGGCGAGGGCTTCCTCCGACTGGTCGACGAGAACCGTGGGAATGGTTGCTCCGAGAAAGCACACGGCGATGCCGGAACCCATCAACCCGGCGCCGATAACGCCAACTTTCCTGACGGGTCGTCCCGGCGAGCCGGGTGCAATGCCGGGCACGTCCGCGAGCTGCCGCATCGCCATGCCAACGTACTGTTTAGGGTGCATATTGGTCACTTTCCACTATCCTTTTTACGCGGTTTTTCGTGATGAACTCGAGAGTATAGCCGGTCCGCGTTCATCGCCAATGCCGATTGTCGATAGCGGCATGCGGGCGGGGCATCGGATGCCGGTATTTCGCGGGTCTTGTGGCTATCCAGCCATGCTGAAACCTCATACCGGTATCGAATTTGAACATTGGCCTGCCATGATTTCTCAGAATAAACTAGACACTCGGTATTGGAATGCCGATATTGCGGTATAGAGTCCGTGCTCATCTAGAAAGCACCCGTGGGGAGTCAATCATGGCCATGAAAATTTCAACGATCCTGAGTTCGCTCGCGTCGATCCTGGCGGTCGCGCTATTGCCGTCGGCGGTTGTCGCGCAAACAGACTCGAGCGACGAGAACGTGCTCGAAGAGATTATCGTCACAGCGACCAAGCGAGAGAAGAACATCCAGGACGTTCCGATCGCGATCTCCGCAATAACCGCCAAAGACATCGATTCGGCGGGCCTCACGCGGGTCGAGGAGATGACACTGCTGGTGCCGAATTTTACCTATGCACAGACCACGACGAAGAAGATTACCGCGCTTGTCATACGAGGCCTGTCGAGTTCAGGCGGCATCGGCAACGATCCGAACATCGGTGTCTACATCGACGGCGTCTACATAGGGCGCGACTCGGGTTTTAACTCAGGCCTTATGGACATCGAGCGCGTCGAGGTCCTGAAAGGCCCGCAGGGCACGCTCTTTGGCAGGAACAGCACCACGGGTGCGCTCAACATCACGACCCGCAAACCCTCGCAAGATGGTTTTGTCGAGATCGAAGGCTCGGTCGGTGACTTAAGTTACACCCGGCTCGGCGTTTCGGCCGGCGGCGCTTTCTCGGAAAACGTTATGGGCAAGATCTCGGTATCGAAGAGCGATCGGGACGGCTACCTCGACAATACGTTTGGTGGAACCGCCAACGACATCGACAACCTGTTCGTCCGCGGACAGCTGCTTATCGCGCCGAACGATAAACTGGCCATCACGCTGTCAGCCGACTACAACGAAGACAAAGGCAACGGCAATAACTACAAGTCGGCATCACCGGGCGATCCGACAAACTACGAGCGCGTTGTGAGCATCCCGGATCTGGGATCCGAGGATCGTGATATCTACGGTGTTGCGGCGACCATCGAATACACACTGGACAGCGGCTACGAGATTACGTCGATAAGCGCAACCCGCAACATCGATGAGAAATCTACCGTCGACGGCGACTACTCGCCATTAGAGCTGAACGTGTTCGGTGACGATCGCGAGCAGTCCAGTTTCAGCCAGGAGCTCAGGATTGCATCGCCGTCTGGTGAGCGATTCGAATGGGTAGCCGGTGTCTACTATTTCGATCAGGAATTTACGGCTGTAACGGACACTTTTAGCGGTCCTGACACGATCTTCGCGTTTGGCGGCGCGTTCTTCGATCCGTTCTTTTTCAGCTTGATCGGCACTGGATCAACTCCAACCGATTTCGGTCTGCCCGCCAACTCGGGGCAAGTACTGACAAACGCCCGCATCGATACGGAGTCGCTGGCGGCGTTCGCATCCGGTAGCTACGACCTGTCCGATCAGTGGTCGATCACGGCCGGTATACGCTATACAGACGATGACAAGAATCTCACGTTCTCACAGGTCTCGGACCCAATTTCTCAGGCCTTCTTTCCCGAAATCGATTGCGCCGACCCGAGTTTTGGTTGTCAGAACAGCCAGAGAGATAATCAGTGGACGCCACAGATTAGTCTGGAATTCCGGCCGACCGACGACATCCTCACCTACCTGAAATACAGCGAAGGATTCAACTCCGGCGGATTCAACGCAAACCTGTACGGTGGCATCGCGCCCTTGAGCTTCGGCTCGGAGACAGTCGAATCCTGGGAACTCGGTTTCAAATCGACGCTGGCAGACAATCGAGTGCGGCTGAATGTGGCGGTGTTTGACACGGACTACCTGAACAAGCAGGAATCGTTCTTCCTAGCTTCGGCTGGGGGTTTCGTTCAAACCAATGCCGGCGCGGCGGAAAGCAAAGGGTTCGAGATTGAATTCACGGCATTGCCGATGGACGGGCTTGAGGTATTCGGCAGTGTCGGCAGTGCAGACGCCAAATACACCGATTATGGCGATAACACGGGCAACAAGCTGCAGAACGCGCCGGACCTGCAGTGGAATCTCGGCGGGCAGTACGAGTGGGCGATGTCGAATACGCTGAACGGTTCTATACGCGCCGACGTGTTCTATCAGGACAAGCGCTTCCTACAAGCGGATAATGATCCGTTCTTCGTCTTCGAAGAGACGACGATGGTCAACCTTCGCTTGGGGTTAGGATCGGATGACGGCAAATGGCTGGTGACTGCCTGGGCGAGGAACCTGTTCGAGGACGACGCGGTCGTGCAGATATTCGGCGGCAGCTCGCCTTTCATTCCGAGTTACAACTACGCGCCGAATGCGCCACGCACGATTGGTGTCGATTTCAGGTACGCGTTTTAGGTCAAGACGAGATCTGCGAGAAACATAACGAGATAACCGGGGAAACGCCAAGATGCGTTTAAGTGCTGCGCATCGGCAGACGCCGTCGGGCCGGCTCCGTGCGCGTGGCGCGGGTATCCCGTTCCCGGGCATGCCGGGCTCGGCAAACGCCATCACCGATGTCGGCGATGTCGAGGTGGGTTACTGCACCCTGATCGAAGGTGACGGTCCTCTCGTTGTTGGCAAAGGCCCTGTCCGCACCGGCGTCACGGCGATTTTTCCACGCGGCCGTACGAAGGGAACGGCACCGGTCTACGCCGGCTACTTCAGCATGAGCGGCAACGGCGAGATGTCGGGCGCCGCGTTCATCGAGGAAAGAGGCCGCTTCGAAGGCCCCGTCGTTATCACCAACACGCACTCCTGCGGCCTCGCTCGCGACGTCACGGCCCAGTGGATGACCGAGCAGGTGGCTATCGATGTCAAGGCCGATCAGCCGTTTTGGCTGCCGGTTGCCGCCGAGACCTTCGACGGGACCCTGAACGATATCAACGGCCATCACGTCACCGCGGAACACGTGCGTGCCGCTTTCGCCGATGCCAAAGGCGGGCCTGTCGACGAGGGTAACGTCGGCGGTGGCACCGGCATGACGACTTACCAATTCAAGGGCGGCTCCGGAACCGCGTCTCGAGTGATAACTATCGAAGGCAAAGGCTACACGGTCGGCGCATTCGTGCAGTCGAATTTCGGCAAGCGTCACCTGATGACGGTTGCCGGTATTCCCATAGGCGTGCATTTTCCAACGGACGAGTCCCCCAACGCCGACCTCGGATCCATTATTGGCATCGTCGCCACGGACGCACCACTGTTGCCACACCAGGTGAAACGGCTCGCGCGACGATCGACGCTCGGTATTGCGAGGTCGGGTGGGATCGCTTCGAATGAATCCGGCGATCTGTTCGTCGCGTTTTCGACGGCGAACGAAGACGTCATCGAGTCGAACTTCGGTTCTGTGCAGGTTGAGATGCTGGGAGAAGGAAATCTCAGCGTCATTTACGAGGCCGCCATTCAGGCGATGGACGAAGCAATAATGAACGCCCTGTTCGCCGGTGAAACCATGGTCGGCCGTGATGGCAATACCGCGCCGGGACTGCCGGTCGAAGAGGTCTGTGAGATTTTGCGCCGGCACGGCAGGCTGATCGATATTGAGTGAAGACACGCATTTGCGACAAGGTTGTGCAGCTTGGAACTGAACGTAAGAACTGAAGACTGGCGGCTGGCGCGCACGTTCATCATTGCGAGGGGCGCGCAAACGGTGACGACCGTCGTCGTTGTGTCACTAAGCGATGGTGAAGCGCGAGGGCACGGCGAGTGCGAGCCGCAGGATCACTACGGCGAGTCCGTCGAGTCGGTCGTGGCGCAGATCGAGAGCGTTCGATCGACTCTCGAAGGCGGAATCACTCGCGAGGATTTGCTTCAGATTTTGCCGGCCGGTGCGGCGAGAAATGCCGTCGACTGCGCGCTATGGGATCTGGAAGCAAAGCGGCAATCAACCAGCGCATGGGAACTGGCGGGGCTGCGCAAACCCGAACATATCCCGACCGACTTCACGATAAGCCTGGACACTCCGGCGGCGATGCACGAAGAGGCGCAGCAGTATCAGGGCTGGCCCATTATGAAGCTGAAGCTGGGCGGTGAGCCTGAAGATCTCGCGCGCGTTCGCGCGGTAGGCGAGGCATTGCCGTCGGCCCGGTTTACGATCGACGCCAACGAATCCTGGTCGTTCGATCATCTCGTCGCGATGGCGCCGCAATTCGCGGAGTCTGAGGGTGGTGCTCATCGAACAACCGCTGCCGGCCGGGCAGGACGCAGGTCGCTGCGTGATTATTCCGGCCCGATACCCGTTTGTGCGGACGAATCCTGCCATACGCGAGAGTCGCTGCCCGGCATTGTCGGACTCTACGAATTACGTCAACATAAAACTCGATAAGACCGGCGGGCTCACGGAAGCGCTGCTGCTTGCGAGGGCGGCAGAGCAGCAGGGCCTGCGGCTCATGACCGGTTGCATGACCGGGACATCGCTGGCGATGGCGCCCGCCACGCTGGTGGCCAGCCTGTCCGACTTTGCGGATCTCGACGGCGGGTTGATGCTGCAAAACGATCGACAACCCGCAATGACCTGTGAGCTAGGCCGCCTGCAACTTCCGAAACCGGAGTTATGGGGATAGAGTCCTGGTAAGTGCGAAAGGACTGAATTATTAACGAGAACACGATACCCACCGTCGACACTGCGTCACTGGCTTCTTTGTTTCGAGAGTTCATCGAAGACGATTTCGTCGTAACGAATACCGAAGCCAAGCGACCGTTCGAATGTGACGGGCTGTCGGTCTACAAAGAAATGCCGCGCCTCGTCGTCATGCCGAATTCGACGGAGCAGGTGCAGAAAGCCATGCGCCTCTGCCAGCGCCACCGTGTGCCGGTCGTGGTTCGTGGCGCCGGCACCGGTTTGTCGGGTGGCGCGCTGCCACATCCGGACGGCGTGTTGCTGTCGTTAACGCGTCTCTCCCAAATCGTCGAGATCGACCCCGAAGCCAGGCTGGCTCGCGTGCAGCCCGGCGTGCGAAACCTCGAGATCAGCGAAGCGTGTGACGCTCACGGATTGTTCTACGCGCCGGATCCCTCGTCGCAAATCGCCTGCTCGATCGGCGGCAATGTTGCCGAGAACGCTGGTGGCGTGCACTGCCTGAAATACGGCCTGACCGTGCATAACGTTCTGCAAATCACGGTCGTCACTGTCGACGGCGACATTGTCACTGTTGGAAACGAAGGTTTGGATAGTGCCGGCCCGGATCTCATGGCACTCATCATCGGCTCCGAAGGGATGCTGGGTGTCGTTACCGAGATCACCGTCCGGTTGTTGCCAAAGCCGTCGCACTGCCAGGTTGTACTGGCGTCGTTCGATGACATAGAAGCAGCCGGTGACGCGGTGAGTGCCGTGATAGCCAGCGGCATCATCCCTGCAGGCTTTGAAATGATGGACCGCAACGCGGTCAGGGCAGCCGAAGCTTACGCCCAGGCGGGTTACGACACGGATGCGGCGGCGCTGCTGCTTTGCGAATTGGACGGTTCTGCTGGTGAGGTTGAGGACGGTATCGGAAAAGTAGTCAAAGTATTTGAGGATTACGGTGCGACATCGGTTCGCGTGTCGCAAGACGAAGCGGAAAGAGACCTGTACTGGAAAGGAAGAAAGTCTGCCTTTCCGGCCATCGGACGGATATCTGCCGACTACTACTGCATGGATGGCACGATTCCACGTCGCATGTTGTCGCGCGTGCTGCGCGGCATCGGTCAACTGTCATCCGAATTTGGTCTGCGAGTCGCTAACGTCTTTCATGCAGGTGACGGCAACATGCACCCGCTAATCCTGTTCGATGCCAGCAAACCCGGGGAGCTGGAGAAAACCGAAGAATTTGGCGCGAAGATTCTCGAGCTGTGTGTCGAGGTTGGAGGGTGCATCACCGGGGAGCACGGTGTGGGCGTCGAAAAGCTAAAGCAAATGCTGATCCAGTTCGACGCGCCCGAGTTGGCGCAGCTGAACGCCGTCAAGGATGCCTGGGATCCGCAAGGGTTGCTGAATCCAGGCAAAGGCGTGCCGACGCTTAAGCGCTGCCAGGAATACCGATCCCTGTGACCACCCTGCCGCAACTTCTGGACCAGGTTCGCAGCGCGATTTCGGACGCGACGCCGCTTTGCATCGTTGGTGGCAATAGTAAACGCCACCTGGGACGCGAGCCGGTGGGCAAAGCTATCGACGTTGGTAATTACACCGGTGTCGTTGAGTACCAGCCGGCAGAATTGGTGGTTACCGTTCGTGCCGGCACGTCAGTATCGGAACTGCAGGAGATCCTGGCGCAGAAAAAGCAGTTTCTCGCCTGCGATCCGCCAGAACTCGATGGGAAGGCGACTGTCGGTGGCGCGCTGGCATGCAACCAGTCCGGACCGTCACGTCCATGGTATGGATCAATCCGGGATCACGTTCTCGGCGTCCGGCTGATAAATGGTAAAGGCGAACACCTGCGATTCGGCGGTCAGGTCATGAAAAACGTGGCAGGCTACGATGTGTCACGGCTGCAGGCGGGTGCAATGGGAACCTACGGACTATTGACCGAAGTATCGCTCAAAGTTTCGCCGATGCCTGAGTCTTCGATAACCGTGCGACGTCAAATCGATGCGAGTGACGCTATCCGCGTTATGAACGAGATCAGTATGACGCCAGCACCGTTGACCGGCGCCTGCTGGTACAACGGTGAAACGTACCTTCGATTGTCCGGCCCGACGACCGCGATTGAGGCGGCCGCTACCGGGATCGAGGGCGAGTTGCTTGATGACAGTGACACGTTCTGGACGGCGCTGCGCGATCAGAGCTCGCCGTTTTTTGAAACGGCGCAGGATCTATGGCGATTTTCGGTCCGGTCAAATTGTGCACACACTAAACCGCAAAGCGACTGGTTGATTGATTGGGGCGGTGCGCAGCGATGGCTGGCGGGGCAGCACGACCGTGACGAACTGGAACGTAGCGCTGTCGGTTCCGGTGGGGAAGTCACGCGGTATCGGGGCGGCGAACGAAGTGCGGACGTCTTGCCGTCGCTCGCGGCAAGCAAACGCGCAGTGCTGCTGCGCATGAAGCAGGCATTCGACCCGGCTGGCGTGTTTAATCCCGGCCGCCTGTACTCCTGGATGTAGGTGCGCCGGCCGTGCAGGTACAACTCAATCCCGCATTCAGCGAAAACAAAACGGCGAAAGAGGCCGCCGGTCTGTTGCAGAGTTGCGTGCATTGCGGTTTCTGCAATGCGACCTGTCCGACCTACCAGGATCTGTTCGACGAGAGAGACGGGCCGCGCGGCCGCATCTACCTGATAAAGCACATGCTTGAAAGTGGCGAGGCGGGTGATACCACCCGCACTCACCTGGATCGCTGCCTGACCTGTCGCGCTTGTGAAACAACGTGCCCGTCGGGAGTCCAGTACGGCCGAATCGCGGATGCAGGCCGTGAACTCATGGAAACGGTCGTCAGCCGATCGATCGGTGACCGGTTTTTGCGACGGATGATTCGACTGATATTTCCCTATCCGCGACGCATCGGTGTACTTCTGGGCCTGGGTCGCATCGTTGGACCAATCCTGCCCCGAACACTGCGCCGGCAGATTCCACCAAAGCAGATTACATTGGACAGATCGAGCTCATCGCCCCCGGGAACTCGCAAGATGATAGTGCTTGGCGGTTGTGTTCAGGCGGCCGTCACGCCAAAGACAAATGCCGCAGCGAGGCGGGTGCTGCGTCGTTTTGACATTGACCTGCAAGAGTCACGGTCGGCTGGCTGTTGCGGCGCAGTCGACTACCACCTTGGAGCACAACAGCAAGGTCTCAATTCTGTGCGACGCAACATCGATGCATGGTGGCCACAGGTGGAGGCCGGCGTGGAGGCGATAGTGACCACGGCTTCTGGTTGTGGCGTCATGGTGAAGGACTACGGCGAGATGCTCAAAGACGACGAGTCTTATTCCACCAAGGCCCGGCGTGTCAGCGAACTGGCGAAGGATCTCTCCGAGGTGCTCGAAGCCGAAGACCTTAGCGTTTTTGAAGCATCAGGTATCAAGGCACGCACCGCTGTGCACTGTCCCTGTACCTTGTCACACGGCCAGAAGTTGAGCGGATCTGTGGAGCGAATTCTCAAGCGAGCCGGAATTCCTCTTGCAGAGACGACGGAAAAGCACCTTTGTTGCGGTTCGGCCGGCACCTACTCGCTATTGCAGGCAGACATCAGTCAACGACTGCTTGCGCGGAAACTGGCAGCGCTGTCCGTTGATAAACCGGAACAAATCGTAACGGCGAATGTCGGTTGCCAGTTGCACCTCGGAACACAATCTGACGTTCCCGTAATGCACTGGATAGAACTGCTCGATTCGGCGAACAGGTAAACCGGGGTCGAACCGAGGTTTTCAGAAATCCCTGTTTAGCCCAGGTTCTGGTACTTCGAAAAACCTCGGTTCGACCCCTATTTATTTCAGGCATTCTCGAATCAGTCGAGACAGCGATCCCAGGTCGAACGGCTTCGCGATGAGAGGGATCTCGGCTTCAGTGTTGCCGCGCCGGAGTCCCAATACCGCATCTTCGGTGTATGCGGACATATAAATCGCCGCGGCATTTGGACGAAGTCTTAAGGCGCTGGTCATGAACCGTGGGCCGCTCACCTCGGCCATGATGACGTCCGACAAAACTACATCAATCGGGCCCGGCTCTGTCTTGCATATCTCGATACCGGCAGCACCTCCTGATGCCGCCAACACGCGGTAGCCCAAAGATGAAAGTCCTGATTTCACAAACCGCCGGACCTGCTCGTCGTCTTCGACGACCAGGATCGTCTCGGAACCCGATTGCGGGGCGTTCGCTGTGTTCTCATCGGGTAACGCCTCGGGGCGGTGCTCTGCGTGTGGCAGGTAGATATGGAACTGTGAACCGACTCCTTCCTCGCTTTCCACGGTGATATGGCCGTTCGAACCGGCGACGATGCCATGCACCGTTGAGAGACCAAGTCCCGTGCCACTGCCCCGTTCCTTGGTCGTGAAAAACGGCTCAAACAGGCGCTCACGCGTATGGTCGTCCATTCCGACCCCATTATCCGACACGGACAGCCTCGCGTATTCGCCGTCAGGGACCCCGGTGACTTCGACTTGCCCTGCACCGACCGCGACGTTCTCAGTTGCTACCAGGAGCACGCCGCCGTTCGGCATCGCGTCCCGCGCATTGCCGATCAGGTTCATGACTACCTGCTGTAATAGATCCGGATCGACCTCGATCGCACAAAGGTCGTCTGCGTAACTGCAGGTCAGCGTCACGTCCGCGCCGATAATTCGTTGCAGCATTTCCTCCATGTCGCGAATAACGTCGTTCAAATTCAGGCGTCGCGGACTAAATTGTTGTCGTCGACTGAACGTCAGCAACTGTTGTGTCAAAGAAGCAGCCCTCAAGCTCGCCTGTCTGATCTCATCCAGACCAAGCTCGAGGCGCTCGTCGCCCGCCGATCTATCCTGCAACAACTCCGCATGACCAAGGATAGCCGTCAACAGGTTGTTGAAGTCATGCGCGACGCCGCCGACCAGGCGTCCCAGGGCGTCGAGTTTTTGTATGTGATGCAATCGTTCCTGGCTCTCGGCAAGGGCGACTTCAGTTTTATTCTGTCGCACCAGAGATGCACGCAGCGAATTCGTCAGATACCAGACAGCCAATGCGCCGAAACCGAGACAAACGGCAAGAACGACAAGGTATCGTGGTCTTTGGCTCTGTCTGTCGGCGAGTTCGTGCAGCTCCTTGTCGGCTGCAATCTTGTGCAGCCGATCGTACTGTTCGATATTCGAACTGAGGACCTCAACAGAGATAATCGTCTTGGGTGTTACCTCTGAGTTATCAAGTGCACGTTCGACTTCGTTGAACCGATCGACAAGCCGCTTCCGTGCAGCAGTAAATATCAAACCATCATGCGGTTGCTCAAGTGTCGATAGTTGCGCAAGGCGCGATCGCATTGAGTACAGGACCCCTGCATAACCGATCTGCACACTCTGTATGTCTGCGGCGCCGGATTGGCGCGACACATCGGAATCGATCGAGTCCTCTAGAAGCACCTGGAGCACTCGCACCTCGCGGGCTAGTTCTTCCGATATTGTTACCGAATCAAGATGAAAAGACTGGACTCGATCTCGAGTCCTGATTTCGTCGTTCTGTCCGAAATAAAGTGAACTGATTGCCGTCCCCACTGCGACCACAATTAT
This sequence comes from uncultured Gammaproteobacteria bacterium, assembly GCA_963760325.1. GTDB lineage: Bacteria > Pseudomonadota > Gammaproteobacteria > Steroidobacterales > Woeseiaceae > UBA1847. The sequence continues at coordinate 56,176 of CAVXCW010000028.1, forward strand.
TATCAGTATCGCGTAGACGTAACGCAGTACGAGCGGCATGCTGGCAACTTTTTGAATCAATTTTCGCGATCTTCAGAGAAAAGGCCTGCCTGCGCCGCGGCGATCCGGACTATTTCGAAGTCTTCGCTCGCGGCTGGCAGATAAGCGTTGGCTCCCTGCAAGCGAAGAATTTCGCGGTGCGCGGGAATGGTAGCGTCGAGGGCCAAAAACGCATCAAGAAGCGCTGCCTTAACGCGTTCATCCAAAGAGACACTAACCGCCCATACGTAATCCGAGTAGGGTGGTGTTGTCTCAATGATGCGGACATCATCGCTACCTAGCAGGCCGTTTTCGAAGAGCGACTGCGTAATGACGCAGTTAGCGACACCCAGCGCCACTGTACCGTTGGCGACCCATGCTGCCGTCTGATCGTGCCCGGCAGAATGCCTTATTGAAGCGAAGAACCGTTCGGCATCGAAGCCCTGTTCTGACATGAAATATCGCGGCATCAAGTGTCCGGACGTGGACAAATATGGCCCGAAGCTGAAAGCTTCACCTTCAAATTCACTGATCGTCGTCCTCGTGTCAGAGGATTTCGCCAGGTAACAGCTCGTAAATTGCAGGTCTACATCGCGGAAAACCAGCGGAACGGCCTGGCTTCGGCGCTCTGCTTGCGTAAACGTCAGTCCGCCGAACCATGCCAGGTCAACGCGACCAGCGTCGAACTGATCAAGCAAATCTGAATAATCCAGCGGTATGGCAAGCTCAAACTCGAGCGACGTTACTCTTTCAAGATAGTCCAGAAGCGGCGTGTATTGAGACAAGAGTGTGTCTCTTGACTGATCCGGGAGCACAGCGATCAGGATCGGGCCCGCAGTCGCCGGGCGATCAACGCGTTCTTCTGCGCAAGCGACAAGCGTAACAAGTACGACGATTAAGAGAGTGTGTTTCAAGTGCACTACGATTGGCTGGCGTATCGGTGAATACTACTTTCTATGAATGAGAATATATAGAGAGACAGGATCGGCTCGGGAGTTCTTGCATCCCGTATATCGCACACCCTAATTACCAGGCAAGCCTCGTCAGATTGTTCGATCGCACGAACCAGAAAACAAGAGCTAACGAAAGTTACTGAATGCAGATTGTAGTTTTTCATCGGCGCCGCAGACGATAATGATTCGCACTCGCGATGTAAGCGATCTGATTCCAGCGACCTGTTATTCTTTTGCGTCCGCTTCTGCTCTGTCTTTTTGCGCTAATAACCAAGAAAAGGAAGACCATGTCAATCAGTGATCTCGGTGCCCTCGGAGAAATAATCGGTGCCATCGCGGTATTTATTTCGTTGATCTATCTCGCGCTGCAGGTAAGGAAAAATACTGAGACGGAAAGAACCTCCACTTACCAGGCCGTCGTGTCCGACTTCGGCGCGCTGAATCGAACAATGTCCAGCACGCCAGATCTTTCCATCCTGTTCGTAACCGCGATGGAGAAATTCGGGGACCTGGATGCCGGTGAGAAGGCGCGCGTTTCACAGTTGTTCTTCGCGACTTTTCACTACTTCGAGAACATGTACTACCAGAATCGAAAAGGTTACCTCGAAGAGGACGTTTGGCTGGGTTGGAAACGACTCATGTTGACTTACTATTCTCGCCCCGGATTTCAGAGCTGGTGGAAAATTCGTCGGGATGTATACAGCAGCTCATTCGCCACGTTCCTGGAAACATCGAAGCCTGATAAGTTGATTGCCTCATACTATGACGTGACCACGCTCGACGCCGGCCCTGGTGGATCGGGGCAACAATGAATTCAACGTGGGTATGCCATCGGCGACTCGCCTGGCTCAATAGAATTTCCTGTTTTGGAGTCTTTATGAAATTTCCGATGAGAGTGGACAAGCATGGGCAGTAATATCCGAGTCAAAGGCATCAGTACGAAGGCGATTCACGCGGGCGAAGACCGACGCTCGAGCACAGGTGCGTCCGCACCGGACCTGGTGATGTCCAGTTCGTTCCTGATCGACGAGGAAGTCAGTTTCTCGGCCAATAACCTGGACGCCGACTCACCCTACATTTACACACGATGGTCCAACCCGACGAACGCTCAGCTCGAAGAAAAACTCGCAACCCTGGAGCAGGCCGAGGCCTGCATCGCCCTGGCATCGGGCATGGCGGCGACGACCGCCGTTCTTTTGCAGTTTTTGAGCCAGGGGGATCACCTGGTGATCAGCAGCACCAACTATCCGGGAACAGCAGAATTTGCGCGGCAATCGCTGCCGCGTTTTGGCATCAGTGTCACCCCGGTTGACACCCGGGCGCCTGAAAACATCCAGAATGCGATTCGCAGCGAGACCAAAATGATCTGGCTGGAAACACCGTCCAATCCGCTGCTTCGGCTTGCCGACATTGCGGCTGCGGCAGACATTGCCCGGCAGCAGGGTGCGCTATTGGTCGTTGACTCGACGTTTGCCACACCGATCGCGACCCGCCCCCTGGAACTGGGTGCCGACCTGGTCGTGCACTCGTTGACGAAATACATTGGCGGTCATGGTGATGCGATGGGTGGCTCGATTTGCGGCTCGCAAAAGTTGATCTCGGCGCTGCGCGGCGAAGCGCTCACGCACTATGGGGGCGTGATTAGTCCGTTTAATGCGTGGCTTATCATGCGCGGTATGGCGACACTGCCGATGCGCATGCGCACTCATGAAGAAAACGCACTTGTCGTCGCCGAGTACCTGGAGAACCATCCCCGCGTAGAGCTTGTGATCTATCCGGGACTGGAATCGCACCCACAGCATGAACTTGCGAAACGGCAGATGGACAGTTTCTCCGGGATGGTTTCTTTTCGCATTGCCAACGGAAAGCGCGTTGCCGAACGCATGATGTCTGATCTCGAAGTAATCCATTACGCGGTTTCACTCGGACATCACCGCAGCCTGATTTACCTGATGCAAACCGACGACCTGATCGGTTCTTCCTATCGCCTGGAGGGCGAGGAGCTCGACGATTATCGAGCCACGGCCGGAGACGGCTTGTTCCGCCTTTCTGTCGGTCTCGAGGACGCCAGAGATTTGTGCGAGGACCTCGAGCGCGTGCTCTAAAGAAAAACCGGGGTCGAACCGAGGTTTTTCAAAACAAATTGATTTGGTTCGGGTTTAGGTATTTCGAGAATCTTCGGTTCGACCCCGGTTTGTCAAAAACCTCGGTTCGACCCCGGTTTATTCCTTGCGTGGTTCAATT
>CAVXCW010000029.1:0-97500 GCA_963760325.1 uncultured Gammaproteobacteria bacterium
GGGCACGCCGTCTCCAATCCCGCCGGAGCAGGCCAAAGCCATGCAAAGTCCGGAAGGCCCAACGCTGAGTGCCGAAGAATATTCGACGTCGACGCGCCTCTATTTCGAGCGCTGTGCCGGCTGCCACGGCGTGCTGCGCAAGGGCGCGACAGGCAAGCCGCTGACGCCGGATATCACGCGGCCGAAAGGTACCGATTACCTCAAGGCACTCATTACCTACGGTTCCCCGGCGGGCATGCCCAACTGGGGTACCTCCGGGGAACTCAGTGACTATGAAATCGACATGATGGCGCGTTTCCTGCAGCAGGAACCACCGGCGCCGCCGGAGTTCAGCCTGGAGGACATGAAGGCCACGTGGAAGGTTCTGGTCGCGCCAAAGGACCGGCCGGAACGACCCATGCATGATCGCGACTACGAGAATTTCTTCTCGGTAACGCTGCGCGACAGTGGACAGGTGGCGCTCATTGACGGTGATACCAAGGAGATCGTAAGCATCCTGAAGACCGGTTATGCGGTACATATCTCACGTCCGTCGGCGTCCAGTCGCTTCGTCTACACCATTGGCCGGGATGCGAAAATCGACATGATCGATCTGTGGATGGATCCACCGCAAATCGTTGCCGAAATCAAGATCGGGCTCGAAGCGCGCTCGGTCGAAACCTCGAAATACAAAGGCTACGAGGACAAATACGCGATCGCTGGAGCTTACTGGCCACCACAATACGTCATCATGGATGGCGACACGCTCGAACCCATGAAGGTCGTTTCGACGCGCGGTATGACGGTAGACACCCAGGAATACCATCCGGAACCTCGAGTTGCGGCTATTGTTGCGTCCCACGAGCACCCCGAGTTTATCGTCAACATCAAGGAGACGGGGCACATACTGCTGGTCAACTACGCGGACATTGACAACCTGACCGTAACCGATATCGGCGCCGCGCGCTTCCTGCACGACGGCGGCTGGGATCGTAGCAAACGCTATTTCATGACGGCGGCGAACCAGTCCGACAAGATCGCGGTTGTCGATTCCCGTGATCGTAATCTCGAAGCGCTCATTGACGTCGATAAGATCCCGCATCCAGGTCGCGGTGCGAACCTCATGGATCCCAAGTTTGGTCCTGTCTGGGTCACCAGTGCTTTGGGAAATGCCAACATCACCTTCATCGGCACCGATCCGGAGGGCCATCCAAAAAGTGCCTGGAAAGTCGTACGCGTTCTCGACGGCCAGGGCGGCGGTTCATTGTTCGTCAAGTCGCACCCGAAATCGACGAACCTCTGGGTCGATGCGCCGTTGAATCCTGACGAGTCAATCAGCCAGAGCATCGCGGTTTTCGACATCAACAACTTAGAGGCCGGCTACGAAGTGCTGCCAATCGCGGCGTGGGCTGATCTCGGTGAAGGCCCGAAGCGTGTCGTACAGCCCGAGTACAACAAGTCGGGCGACGAGGTCTGGTTCTCGGTCTGGAGTGGCCAGGAAGAGGAATCTGCGATCGTCGTTGTCGACGACAAGACGCGCAAGCTGAAGCACGTCATCAAGGGACCTGAGGTGATCACGCCGACCGGCAAGTTCAACGTCTTTAACACGGTAGAGGACGTCTACTAACGATGAATTGCAGAACTTCAAGTGTATTTTCTGCAGCGGCGCTGGCGGCGGCATTGACTATGTCGCTGCCTGTCCCCGCTATTGCAGAAGAAACCACAAACACCGACCTCGCCACGGCGATTGCGTCGGGCGATGCCAACCTCGACCTTCGCTATCGTTACGAGTTCGTCGATCAGGATGGGTTCTCAAAGAACGCCAACGCGTCGACACTGCGCCTGCGTCTGAACTACAAGACCGGTAGCTGGATGGACTGGTCGGGATTCATCGAGTTCGACCACGTCATGGAAGTCTTGATCAAAGATTTTAACAGTGGCGCAGGCACCAGCGGACCAGGCCGCGACCAGTACCCGGTTGTGGCAGATCCGGAGGGTTCGGATCTGAATCAGCTCTATCTTCAGTATGCGCCGAATGAAGACTGGCAGACTCGCATCGGACGTCAGCGAATAATACTCGATGATCAGCGCTTCGTCGGGGGTGTCGGCTGGCGACAGAACGAGCAGACCTACGACGCACTTTCCGTAGAGTACAAGGGTTTCGACGAGACGAAGGTCTTTTACAGCTATGTCGCGAGCACCAAACGGATCTTTGGATCCGCGGTTGCCGCGGGCGATCAAGATCAGAATACGCATCTTCTGAACGCCAATGTTGCTTTGACACAAGACTGGAACATTGTTGGCTACGCCTACCTTATCGATAACGATGATTTCCCGGCATTCTCCACGAACACCGTTGGTCTGCGTCTTGATGGCGGCTTTGCTCTTGGTGAAGGACGCCTGGCTGTTATTGCCGACGTTGCCCGCCAGTCCGATGCGGCTAATGCGCCAGTGAGCTTCGACGCCGATTATTTTCGCCTGGAGGGCAACTGGTCGATAGATGCGCTTGCAGTAGGCGTCGGATTCGAGTCGTTGGGCAGCGATAACGGACAGGGTTTTCGTACGCCATTTGCCACGCTGCATGCCTTCAACGGGTGGGCGGACAAGTTTCTGCTTACGCCAGGTGCCGGACTCGAGGACTTTTACTTAAAGGCGACATACAAACTCAAGCCGTGGAGTTTACAGCTCGTTTATCACGATTTTTCGTCAGAATCGGGCAGCGACAACTATGGCCGCGAACTGGATCTGTCCGCGGGACGGGGCATCGGAGCCCGCTACAAGATATTATTGAAATTGGCCGTGTTCGATGCTGATTCGGCAAGCTTCGCGGACACCACCAAGGCCTGGCTCATGCTGACTGCCGGTTTTTGACAAACGGCCGGCAGGAACAGCAAAAGTCAGCCCGGCAGGCCCGCCGATAAACGTGCGGAACGCAGGGTATTGAACATGAGCATCGTGATGGTCATCGGTCCGACGCCGCCGGGAACGGGAGTAACGGCGCTGGCGACCGTGCATACATCGTCGTAATCAACATCGCCTGTCAATCGCGACTTACTTTCGCCATCGATTATCTTCTCAACGCGGTTTATTCCCACGTCAATTACAACCGCGCCAGGCTTGATCCAATCCGCCTTGACCATGTCCGGCCGACCAACAGCGGCAACCACGATATCCGCGTTGCGGACGACCTTTGGAAGGTCCTTGGTGCGACTGTGCGCCACCGTAATCGTCGCGTTGCGCTGCATCAACAAGCTCGCCATCGGCTTACCAACAATATTTGAGCGCCCAATTATCGCGGCGTTTTTTCCCGAGAGATCGGCTCCCAGTTCGTCTTCAATCATGAGCATGCAGCCCGCGGGTGTACACGGCACAAACGCATCGTCCGTGTGGCCTGCGGTCAGTTTGCCGATATTGACGAAGTGAAATCCGTCGACGTCTTTGGTGGGCGAGATCGACTGCGTAATGGTTTGCTCGTCGAGATGATCTGGTAGCGGCAGCTGCACGAGAATGCCGTGTATGGTGTCGTCATCATTAAGTTCGTCGATGAGCGCCAGTACATCCTCTTGTGAGACGTTTGCGGCCAGCGTATGTTGAACCGAGTGGAAACCACAGGATTCGGCCCGTCGCTTCTTGTTTCGAACATAGACCTGGCTCGCCGGATCCTCTCCAATGATGACGACGGCAAGCCCCGGCTTGATTCCGTGTTCCTTCAGGAGAGCGGCAGTTTGCTCCGTGATCGTCTGGGCGAGCTGTTCGGCCTTGGCTTTGCCATCAATTCGTTTCGCCGTCATATTGATTTAATCCATGAAATGGTGTGGGCGCGCCGCATGGCAACGCCGTCGCGTCAGGTCGTAAATAATGATCGCCGGTGCCAGCGATGCAAATACGTGTTTTAGCGTATGACCACTAAGCCGCTGTTCCGCGGTGAAGATCGATACCACACCAAATACGATGAATTCGAGCTAGAATGCACTCCTGAACATATCGACAAAAAAGAACCCTGTGACAGCACTACTTCGCCAATTGCGCGGCATTATCGTGTTCTCTGGTTTCACGATAAATACGATCTTCTGGTTCATACCTATTCTGTTCCTGGCCATTATCAAACTTGTTGTGCCGTTACCGTCGCTGCGACGCGGCATTACGCGCGTGCTGATGGCGTTGGGCGAAAACTGGATCACGATAAACAGCGCCATGCTGCATTTTTTGGCCTCGATCGACTGGCAAGCGCGCGGACTTGAGAATCTGCGCAGAGATGGCTGGTACCTGGTCATGGTCAATCATCAAACCTGGGTCGATATTCTGGTTGTGCAGAAAGTCTTCAACCGGCGCATACCATTCCTGAAGTTCTTCATTAAGCAACAACTCATCTGGTTCCCGTTGCTGGGTATCGCGTGGTGGGCAATGGACATGCCGTTCATGAAGCGATTTTCGCCGTCGTACCTTGCCAAGAATCCCCACATGAAGGGTAAGGACCTCAAAAGGACGCGAAAGGCGTGTGAAAAATTTCGCCACACGCCGACGTCGGTTATCAACTTCGTGGAAGGAACCCGTTTCAGCGTGGAGAAACGCGACAACAAGAACTCACCGTATCAGAATCTGCTAACGCCGCGTGCCGGGGGGTTCGCGATCGCAATGTCATCCATGGGAAATCTGTTTGATGCCATTCTGGACGTTACGCTGGTTTATCCGAGCGGAGCGGCACGCTTCTGGGAAATGTGCTGCGGTGCCCATGTGCCGGTCGTTATTGATGTTCGACAGCGACCGGTCGAAGAGTGGTTGCGATCCGGAGACTATGAGAACGACCGTGAATTTCGCCGCCGTGTTCACCGCTGGCTCGGTGAAATTTGGCAAGAGAAGGACGACCTGTTACAACAGATACTGGATGAATCGAGAACCCTATGACTGCTAGTCGCCAATACGATACTGTCGCTTTTGACGTGCGCGACAATGCCACGATGCTGTTCTTCGCCAAAACGTCCGAAGAAGGGGATATCAAGGACTACCTGCTGTTGATGCGGACCGTCGAAGACGATTTCGACGAGTCGATCTATATCGAGATCAACGAACAGCAGTTTGGTGGCCACGATTTGATCCGGGAGGCAGCGCTGACGGGCAACGTACTCACGCTGCGCTTGCATGAGCCTGCAGAATCCCTGGACGGCGCCACGGAGATTGTGCTGACCTATGCAGAGACGACCGATAACCAGGAGAGCATGGAGGCGGGCGCCTTTCGGGTGTTTGGCGACACGCTGGTCGGCGGAAACGCCTGACTCGCCGTGCCCCTGATCGTATCCTTCTGACCTGATACGTCGATGAGCAGCGCGGTTTTCAGCCTGTACATTGTCCGCTGTTCCGACGACAGCCTGTATACCGGGATCGCAGCCGATGTCGGCAAACGAATTTCCGAGCATGAATCCAGCGCCCGTGGCGCAAAGTATCTAAGGGGGAAAGGCCCGTTGCGACTGGAATTTGCCGAAGAAGTCGGCGACCGTTCCACTGCATCTACACTGGAGTATCGAGTCAAACGCCTGGGTAAAGCGCACAAGGAGGCACTCATTAGCGGCCGTGCATTGCTGCGCGATCTATTGGACAAGTCAGACGCGGATCAGGCCTCGGGCGCGGGCTGCGGATAAATAGCGATCGGTTTGCCGAACTCCGGCAGGAACAGCTGAGTGTCGTTGTCCCAGCGGTCACGAAATGCCTCGAGCCACCTGGCGGTCTGCGAAAGATCACTAAGAAATTTCGGGCCCGGTACGGTCTCTCCAAAGGGCCTCGTGTAATCATCAAAGTGGATGGCGTAAACGCTGGTCGCGCCCGTTTCCGTTACCACAGCCTGCCAGTACTTTTCGGCATAGTCCTTGCCCAGGCTATCGAGCCCGAAGACGCCCAGCATGACGACATCAGCGGAGACGCCACGGAGGGCGCCATCGGCCAGCCCGGCGCTGCCCTGAACAACGGTCGTGCCCTCCGGATGCGAAATTACGATCGCATAACTCACTCCCTCGCGCCAGGCGCTGACAGGTTGGGGCAGGATTAGCGGCGCATCGATCTTGCCTGCCAGGGGAACCGAACCGCGCCAGCCAATCGGTGCATGCCTGGAGCGCAACAGCGTAACGGCAAAACGACCAAACTCATAAACCTGATTTTCGCCGACCAGCGTTATTTGATCCTCGGGAACCCCTGCGCCCCGCGCAATTTCTGCTGTTGATTCGGAGCCGAGTATCGACGCACTCGTGCGATTCGCGATTGCGCCGACGTCCATCGCATGATCGAAATGCGAATGGACTGGGATGATCGCGGCAAGCCGCCGCATGCGGTACTCATCGAGCACGTAGTTAATCATGGCGGCATTGTTTTCCACCGGGTGGCCCAGGACAACGTCGACAAGCGAAGGACGCGAGAAGAAACCATCGATCAGGATCTGAGTTTCGCCGTCATCAAACAGTAGCGTCGAAACACCAAGCCAGGTGACGGTTACCAGGTCTGTGACGGATGTAGACGCTGTAACAGGAGCAGGCCAGCCAATGTCGTCGAGGCTTGGCCGGTCACGCCAGAGCCAGGCAATTGCTATGACTGCGGCGGCCATCACCGTGATCGAGACGATCGCTGCCCGCTTCGCGCGCTGCTTCCACATCGCTACTGCCCTGCGGCAATTCTCGCGAGCTGCCCGGTCAATGGCGCGAGATAGTTACCCAAGGCATAGCCCAACAAGGCCATCAGTATCGCGGCCGGAACCAGGTTGGGACGATGATGTGCCGCAACGATCGGCGCCGATGCGGCCGCACCGATATTTGCGGCTGAAGCGATAGCGACGCTATGAATGTCGACCCGAAAAATCCACGCGCCGGCAACGCAGAATAATCCATGTATGAAGATCCAGATAAATGCGCCGAGCACAAATGCTGGTGCCTCGGCCAGGCCGGCGACGGACGCTCGCGCACCCATGCCGGCAACGAAGATATAAACCAGCGCCGTACCAATCGCGGTTGAGTTCGGCAAATTCGATGCAGCGGTCGTGGACAAAACCAGTGCAATCGTCGTCACGAGAAGAATGCGTGTCGTCGTCTCCGAGAATACGCCCGCCAGCGTCGGCGACGTCGCTGCAATCCAGTCTGCCAGGCCCGGTGCCAGCGCGTTGCCGACTGCTGTAACACCGAAAACAACCGCCGCAAGGTATAGGTACTGAGACATCGTGGGCGCCACGTCGTCCTCGACATGAATTGCCGCGGCCGCATCCATGGCAGCCAGGCGATCAGCTGGCACACGTGCCCACTTGTTGAATTTGTCCGCGTAGTCGCGCGACATAAGGAGCAGCGGCAGCCAGACCACGTACACAACATTGTCAGCGATGACGGCCAGCCCCAGCTGCGCGTCTGAAGCGCCCAGCATTTCCTTCGTCGCAAGCATATTTGCCGTACCGCCTATCCAACTGCCAGCCAGGGTTCCGAAGCCTTTCCATGCGTCCTCGCTCAGCCAGCCGTGAACGACAACATAGGCGACGACACCGCCTACGACGACGCCAGCGGTTCCCATTAGCATGACGAGCACGCCTTTGCCCATCACGCGAATGACTGCGGGCACGTTGACCTTGATCAGCATCAGCACAATGAAAACCGGTAACGCGTATTGACTCAACCCGGTGTAAACGATCGACTTGCTTGGAATAACGCCGAAGTTGTTTAGAAAGACGGGCGTGGCATAGATGAAAAGCAGCGGCGGAATGTAATTGAAGAGTTTCGCGCCACTGACCTGTGCCACCAAAAAGAAGAATGCAGCGACGATGCAAAGTACCGCGAGCACACCGATCGGTGATGAGATTAGAACGTCAGTGGTTTCCATGCGACACGCCTTGAGTCTGCTGATCGTCACCGAGTATAAATCATCGGTTAAGTCGCCGCGTGCCAGTGTCGTGAACAGGACACAAGGTGTATTTGTCAGGTGAACATCACCTGGGCCTGCAGGTCCTTGCGGGCATTCGCGTCCTTGAGCGCGGCGGCCTTGACCGTCAGCCAGACGGTGTCCCAGTCTTTGACCTTGCTCGGTCCGAATACGAACTTGGCAATAAAGCTATCAAGATTGCGTACGTGAATGACATTGCGGGGTGGCGCAGATGTGAATTCGACCGAGCCTGTAAAGACCACGAGATTGGCAACCGGTACCTCCGGCACGACCTTTCGTAGCGCGCGGCTACGGCCCTCGTTCTGAATGACCGGGTTCAGGAAACGCCGACGCTTTGTGCCATCAACGTTGGTCCACTGTGGCTCGTCTTCGGCGCCGAAGACGATGCCGTTGCAATGCTTGGTCTGAATGCAAAGGATACCACCTGCGGTGAGTACTGCATGATCGATCTTCGCGAGGCCGCCGTAGGCGCCTGGCAGAATGAAGTCATGCAAGACATCCGTACTGAGTTTTTCAAGCGCCGCTTTGATTCGCCACTGGCCGATCCGGGCGGTAACGAAATCGCGTAAGATGATTGGCCGTCGAGCGAAAGACCAGCGTAAGCAGCAGCGCACCCGCAAGCGTGAAGATGAATACAGCCGGGCCGACGCTTGTAATGCCGGTCTGGACTTCGGCGTCCGCGGCCAGCGTGGGTAGCACCACCAGCGGGGTGCCGGTCAGGATTGTTCTCGCCGATTTGAACATAAGCGACAGATTAGACCGGTTGGCGTCCCGAAGCATCGTAACAGGTCACGTTTTTGCTTACCTAACCCGGGTACGCGAGATAGTAACCATCAATTTCGGCCACCCGGATGCGGGTTTCATAGACCTTGCTCAGCAGGTCGCCGGTCAGCACGGCTTTTTTCGGGCCGTCTGCCGCGATAACGCCGGCCCGGAGGAGGACCACACGATCGACTTCGGGCGGGATTTCGTTGAGATGATGGGTCACGATCAGGATATTGCGACCGTCTTGCGCAAGCTGCCGAAGCCGTTCGAGATAGTCAAAGCTCGCCGCAAAGTCCAGGCCGGCTGTGGGTTCATCGAGGATCAGCGTATCCGGCCGATGGACGAGCGCTCGAGCCAGCAGGCAGCGGCGCTGTTGCCCGGTGGACATCGTCTTCAGCGGAGTGTCCCGTAGCGACCCGACGCCGAGTTCCTGCATGGTTGTCATGGCGGCGTTCCGCTGCTCGGATGTGACTTGGCTCGCGAGGGTTCCGTGTACGCCGATACTCGAAAAGAATCCCGATACGACAACTTCGAGCGCAGAGGTGGTCGGTGTATAGCGCTGGTGCAGATCGTGCGATACGACACCGATGTGCTTGCGCAATTTCCACACATTCCACTTCTCGAGACCGAGAATACGTATGAACGAATCAGCCTGAGCCACCGGATACAGCTCACGGTTAAGCGCCTTTAAGAGCGTCGTCTTGCCGGAACCATTCGGGCCGAGTATTGCCACACGCTCGTGCTGAGCGATGGAAAGATTCAGGTTTTCGAAAACACACGTAGTTCCGCGCCAGATGGTCGCGTTCTTGATCTCAATCAGCTTCGCTTCAGGCGGCATGCTGCTTCCAGTTTCCACGCCGAAACACTAGCACGCTGAGGACGGTGAGCAAGGCCAGTGTTCGACGAATTGGACCTGTCGTGAAGTCCTCTTCGTTATCGCGCAGGGCTTCCCGAATCAGGGTCACCGACCGCCGCACCATCGAAGCGTGTCGTCGGCTCTCGCTCATTATCGAATAGTGGCTCGGTGTTAGACTGATTGCTCAGGGAACTGAGGGACACAAACCATGCCTGACGGTCTGGCTTTTTTACTGATCATGATTGCGTTGATCATCGTCTACACCATCGTGAGGGTAGTGCAATATGTTCGCCTCAGCGAGAAGCAATGGGAGCAGGTTGACAAAAGCAAGCTCAAGGAATGGGAAGATGACGACGAGTGGTGATCAAGAAGACGAGTCGACCCGTAGCAATGATTCGAGTTCATCCGCCGTCTCCTTGACCGACTGAATCAGTTTTTCTTCCGAATCATGAATGGCGTGCTGCTCGACGAGAAGCTTCGCATCGCGCTCACAAAACGCGTCGATCACGTGTTTCGCATTCTTTCTCGAATGGCCGAGACTCAACAGGACTAGCTCGGTCATAGCCAGGCTCGAGAGCAGTGTCTCGCGAAAAATGTGCTCTATACCCAGGTCCATCAACTTGTGCGCGTGTCGTCGATTGCGCGCTCTGGCGACAATTTTCAAGTGAGGAAAGTGTGTCGTAACCGCTTCTGCAATGCGCATTGATTGCTCGAGATCGGATATTGCGAGCACAAATATCTTCGCGTGTTCGGCCCCCGCGGCGCGCAGCAAGTCGAGACGTGAGGCGTCTCCGAAATGCACGGTCGCTCCGTAACGGCGAACAATATCCAGCTGTTCCGAGTCGCTCTCCAGTGCGGTGAAGGGTTTGCCGATAATCCGCAGCAATCGCGCCACAATCTGGCCAACGCGCCCCATGCCGGCGATCAGTACCTCGTGATGATCAACCTCGGGGACGTCGTACTCGGGCTTCAGGGGTTTCTCCATTTTGCCGCCAAGATGCTCGACCAAGCGCAAATAGCAGTGGTGTCATCATCATGGAAACGGCAACGGCCAGAACCAGTTCGTCGATCAGCCCGGGCAGAAGCACCTGTTCAGTCCTGGCGATGCCGAACAGCACGAACGCAAATTCTCCGCCCTGTGACAGCACCGCCGCCAGTTTCAATGCGGCTCTTGGATCGCACATGCCAAACAGACGCGCCAGTGGGAACAGGATGAGTCCTTTTGCCGCCATCAGCAAGGCGACGATCAGCAGGATGCGGCCAGGTATCTCGATGAGCAGACCAGTATTCACCATCATGCCTACCGCAATGAAAAACAGGCCGAGCAGTAGTCCCTTAAAAGGCGCGATATCGGCTTCGAGCTGATGTCGGTACTCCGAATCGGCGAGGAGCATGCCGGCAATGAAAGCCCCCAGTACCATCGACATACCTGCAACCTGCATCAAGAGCGCGCTGCTGATTACGACCAGCAGCGCCGTTGCCGTGAATATTTCCGGAATTCCCGACTGTGCGGCGATACGCAGTACAGGTCGCAACAATAGTCGGCCTCCGACAATTAGCCCGGCGATTGCAAGAACCATAAGGCCGATACTCACAAAATTAATGCCGTCGTCAAACGATGCGTTCGCTCCCAACAGAGGCAGCATTGCGATCAGCGGAATCGCAGCGAGGTCCTGGAAGAGCAGGATGGAGAAAGCGGCTCGGCCATGCGCGGCGCCAAGCTGTTTCTTCTCGGCGAGCATCTGCAACACAAACGCTGTGGATGACAAGGCCAGAATCAGGCCGATGACGATTGCCGCATTGGCCGGCAGGCCCAGCCCCCAGGCGATAACCGCGATGCCTGCAGCGGACATCAATACCTGGGCCGCGCCAAGGCCGAAAACCATGCGGCGCATAACCCAAAGCCGCGAGGGCTGTAATTCGAGACCGACGACAAAAAGTAGAAAGACGACACCCAGCTCTGCGAAATGCAGGATGTGCTCGGGGTCGTCAACAAACGAGAAGCCAAAGGGCCCGATGATAATGCCGGCCGCGAGGTAGCCCAGTACCGAGCCAAATCCAAGTCGTCGACTGATTGGCACGCTCACAACGGCCACAAGCAAGTAGATCAATGTTTCGCCGAGCAAGCTCATATTGGTTCCTGGTCCATGTTTTCGATTACACTATTCGGCGAACGGGATTAGTCGGGTGCTACCTCTGCGTAGCAGAAGAATACTGCAGGATACTCACATGTTGATAGCTGGAATTCGTAAGGCGGGAACAATTGCGTCTCTTTGTTTGCTCGGGATGTCCCTCGGCGCGTGTGGGCCGTCCGACGGAGGCTCATCTGAGAAAGACAACGCTGCCGGCCGCGCGAATGTCGACGCAACGACACGCGGGAACGCAAATGATGGTAGCAACTCACGCGGAGCCGCCGACGCAGCGACTACAAGAGATGTCATCTCGGAAAACATGCCGTATGCGGAGCTCGGTGATGAGCTCGTTTATGGCTACTTCGTGGCCCCGGCTGACATGTTCGAGCCGCTGCCCGCGGTCATCATGATTCACGAATGGTGGGGTCTGAACGACAATATACGGGCGATGGCCGATCGACTCGCAGCCGAGGGCTTCATCGTTCTGGCCGTAGATCTTTACGGGGGCAAAATCGCCAAGAACAGCGCCGAAGCGCGCCAGCTAATGCTTTCGGTGGTCGAAGATACGGAGTTAGCCAACGATAATATCCGCAGCGCGTTCGAGTTCGTCAGCGAGACAGCTGGCGCCCCCAAAGTCGGCGCTATTGGCTGGCGATTTGGCGGTACCTGGTCGCTGAACGCAGCAATTCTTTTTGCAGATGAACTTGATGCGACTGTTATTTACTACGCACAGGTAACCGACGATGAGGACAAATTGCGCCCCATCGAAAGCCCGATACTGGGCCTTTTCGCGGCAAAAGACATCAGCATGAAAGTCAGGTCGGTCGAAGCCTTCGGCGAGGCGCTTGAGCGACTCCGCAAGGATCACGAAATCCATATTTACCCTGGCGTCAGTCAGACGTTTGCGGATCCGACGAGCGAAAAATATGATGAAGTCGCAGCCGCCGATGCGTGGCGACGGACACTTGAGTTTCTGGATCGCTACCTGACCGTCGACGAGTCCTGATCGCCGTCCGCAAGGCAATATAGCCTGAGCGGGAGCGCGACGCTGGCGAAATGGACAGATGATCGCTCGGTTTCGCTGTGGCAGTGTAATGAAACCTGCGCGGTCGCAACGCCTGGTAGCAGCAAGCCGAACTCGTCGATCGGTGCGTCGTCAATGCAAAAGTCGGGTGCCGATATCGGCGCAAGCTGGTCCGCGGGAACGCGCAGGAATGCTTCGAGCGAGATGGTGTTCGCGAGCTCTTCGGCGCCATAGCGCCTGTGCGTATCCGAGACGCTCACGGTGAGCGACTCGGCCTTGGTATCTGCGGGGCAGGCGATCGAGGCGCGCAAAGACAGTTCGAGCGTCGGCAGCCGGGTGTGAGGACGATCCTCATTGCGGCTTTCTATTTGTGCGGTGGCTTCGATTGCCTGTAGGGTCAATACCGTATCGGCCGCGACGATCCCAGGTGTGATTGACAGCATTGCGGCGAGCAGGAAAGGAATTTTTAATCGTTTCATCGGACTAAGGCTACGAGACTGTGCAACAAAATCAAGAACGGTGAGGTAGGTCTTGATCAAAAGAGTCGTTCATCTAACGTACAAAGCCGCTCGGCGCATCGTCGTTGCCATCGTTGGTGTGACTGTGCTGTTGATCGGGGTCATGATGATCGTGACGCCAGGCCCCGCCATCGTCGTCATTCCCGTGGGGCTCACTATCTTGAGCATCGAATTTGCGTGGGCGCGTCACTGGCTGAAACAGCTGCGCGAGGCGATCAGTAGCCGCAATTCCAAAAACCGGACTAGTCGTGCCGAAGCACACAGGACACGCGTAAACGGGTAAAAAGAAAGGCACCGGGGAACTGAATTCAATGATTGAACCAGCGGGCCGATCCGACACGGAGCGGTCCCCGGCGCCCTGTAAGCTAACGGCAGGGGGTGCCGCCGGACCATCATGGTCCGTAACGCCGGATTCCAATCCAGCGGATTCCGGTGGCCGCTCGCCAGGTTAAAAGGGGGAGAGAAACCTGGCAAGCATGCCTCCGGGGTTTGTCGGCCGCTTACTCGTTGGCCGCGATCAGCGTAGAAGTGATGTCGGAAAGCTGGTTTTCAAGGTCGAATGTGGTCTCGGCCTTGAGCGCCTTGTCGGCCACTGCTGCCGACTCAGCTATCGCCTTGCGGGCGCCGTTGATCGTTTGTTTGGCTGCGCCGTGCTCGACCACGACGGGCTTTGCAGCGTTGGCCGGCTCCTCCGCCAGTGCCGAGCTGGCGGCAGCGAACACGCCGATCAGGACGAATAGCGCCCCGATGGTTGCAAGTTTGTTTTCGAAGTTTCTGGTTTTCATCGTCTTGTCCCTAAGCGAAGGTAGGCAGCGCTTGCTGCCCTAAATTCTGGTCAATTGAACCGGCAAACGTGCCGTTCTATGCTCATCCCTATTGCATAAGCCGTGCCAACTCAGAAATTCTTTATAAAACAATGACTCAAGAATGTTCCAAAACTACGAGATTTCGTAAATTACGAAAAAACGTAAGTTGACTTACGAAATTTCGTATATGATGCGTCGATGATTACGCCCGACGACTACCAGTGGCTGTTCCGTAAAGCCCCCGTGATGGCGACATCCATTGCCGAAGACGGGGTCTATCTTGACGTCAACGACGCGGTGTTGACGCGTCTCGGTTACGAGCGAGATGAGATGGTCGGCCACCGCCCGGAGGAGTTCACCACGCCGGAAACCATCGAGCGCGTGCGCCACGAATTGCGACCCGCTCTGCGCCGCACCGGAAAACTCGAAAACAAGCCGGTTAGTTTTGTCAGCCGATCGGGAGAAGTCGTTGATTGCCTGACCAACGCGATCGTTGAATTTGATCGAGAAGGTGAGTTTCTGCGTACCGTGGCGATGTACTCCGAGATATCAGACCAGGCGAGGGCGAACTTCAAGTATCGCAACCTGTATCGCTCTACGCCGGCGATGCTCCATACCGTCGATAAAAATGGCCTGATCGTCACTGTGACCGACCACTGGTTACAGAAACTGGGTTTCGAGCGAGAGGAGGTGGTGGGGCGCCCCATCACCGATTTTTTCAGTACGGCAGATCGTAAACTGTATGCCGATGGGCAGCTCAAAGAGCTGATCAAGGAAGGATCTTTCAACAATTTGAAGCGCCAAATGGTAACCAAGAACGGCCAGGTCATGGATTTGGTGATGTCAGCGATATCTCATCGGAACGATCACGGCGATGTCGAGCATATGCTCGTTGCATCGAAAGACGTAACCGAACGCAACCGCGCCGAACGCAAGCTGCGTCGCACGCTTGCGGAGAATGCCCGCTTGCGTGAGGAGCTTGAGAGAGAGCGCGACTATCTTCGCGAGGAAGTGAACGTCGCAATGAATTTTGGTCGTATCATCGGCACGAGCTCAGCGTTGCGACGAATGCTAAAGCGTGTGGAAGCGGTCGCTGAAACGCCTGCGAGCGTGCTGCTACAAGGCGAGTCGGGCGTTGGCAAGGAACTTGTGGCACATGCGATTCACGTACGGTCTCCACGAACGGCGGGTCCCCTGGTCAAAGTGAACTGCGCGTCCATTCCCAAAGAGCTGTTCGAAAGTGAATTCTTCGGTCACGTAAAGGGTGCCTTCACCGGCGCGAATCGTGATCGTATTGGTCGGTTTCAGCTCGCGGACGGCGGCACCCTGTTTCTTGACGAGGTTGGGGAAATCCCGTTGGAGTCGCAGGGAAAACTCCTGCGAGTACTACAGGAAAGCGAGTTTGAGCGAGTCGGTGACGACGCCACTCGTTCCGTTGACGTTCGTGTCATTGCGGCGACCAATCGAAACCTGGAACAGCTAATTGTCGACGGCACGTTTCGTGAAGATCTCTTCTATCGACTGAGTGTTTTTCCGATCGATGTGCCGCCGCTGCGTGAACGTGGTGATGACGTCGTACAGCTGGCGCAGCATTTTCTTGAGCAAACCTGCAAAGACTTCGGGCGAGAAATTCTGACGTTGACGCGCGCGCAGACAGCGAACCTACGGTCCTATGATTGGCCCGGCAATGTGCGTGAACTCAAGAACGTCATTGAACGGGCAGTTATCCTGTCGCAGGGCAAGGTGCTGCGATTGGACTTGTCGATGCCAGATCTGAAGTCCTCGCCGCCTGAGTCGGTCTCGCCGGACGATGGTGATGACGAAATACTGACGGAAAAGCAGATCAAAGAGCTACAGAAAGCGAATCTTGTCAAGGCGCTGAAGCAGACGAACTGGCGAGTATCCGGTGCGGGTGGCGCTGCCGAGCTGCTTGGCGTTCGACCGACGACACTGGCGGACCGCGTCCGGACCTATAAAATCAAACGTCCTTCTTCCTAGTGTCGTGTCCGATAAATTCATATGGTTTCAAAGCCTTGAACAAACGCGCTGAAATACTACGAATCTATGGGACAGGACACTAACGGCTGGCCGGGTTAAGCAACTTGAATCGAACAATCATCAACCGAATCGCCCTCACCGTGATTTTCGTGGCGCTCGCATACAGCTTGTACGCCTTGCCCTTTGCGGAGTGGGTTACGACCGTCGTCGACTGGTCAAAGCAGCACCCAATCGCCGGGCCCATTACCTACGTCGCCTGCGTCGTGCTTGCAACGGTCCTGTTCGTTCCGGGTTCCGGTTCCATGATGATCGCGGGATTCCTGTTCGGTCTGATTCCGGGAATCTTGTTTGCCGCCGTTGGCATTGCCGTTGGTGCGCAGTTCGCGTTCCTCGCGGGAAGAAAGGGTGCCCGCCGATGGGTTGAGCAAAGAGTCTCGTCGAATCAGCGACTTAAGGCAATCGAAAAGGGTTTGCAGGAAGAGGCATTCCTCATTGTCGTGCTAACGAGGCTGTCTCTGATTATTCCATTCAATGTCCTCAACTATGCTTACGGCGTAACGTCGGTCACGGCACGCACGCATTTCGTTGCAACGACCCTCGGAATGCTGCCCGCTGTGGGCCTGTACGTTTACCTGGGTACATTGGCGCGTGACCTGGGTCAGATTCTGTCGGGCGATGCGACGCCCTCGGATCTCGGCTACTGGATCGCAGCGGCCGGTATTACGGCGATCGTCGTTTTGACCTGGGCAATTCATCGCACCGCCAGTCGCGCGCTCGCGCGACATTTACCAACATTGGAAACCAACGATGGAAATTGACGCCCGGCTCAAAACGTTTGCCTTGATGCGGCGTACGTTCTTGATCATCGCGCTGTCGATAATCGCTGCAGGGACGGCGCACGCTGACGATAAGGTCCTGCCATTGGCCGTCCAGAGCATCATGAATCTTCGCGAGCTGCCCTACGATTCACTCAGCATATACGTCGAAGACGTGGAAACGGGTGACGTTCTTTTGCGGTGGCTGGAGGACGAGCCGCGAAATCCGGCGTCGACGATCAAGCTTCTCACAACGCTCGTCTCGCTCGATGTTCTCGGGCCGGCCTATCGTTGGAAGACTGAGGTATTCACCCGAGGAAAAATGGACGGTGAACATCTCGATGGTGACCTGTTTATCAAGGGTTACGGTGATCCGTTTCTTGTCACGGAGCGCGTCTGGCAGCTGCTTCGCAATATTCGGCTCGCGGGGGTACGTGACATCAGCGGCGATCTGCTTATCGACGACAGCTACTTCGATGTCGGTGATTACGATCCCGCGGCGTTCGACAAACAACCGCTGCGTGCTTACAACGTTGCGCCGAACGCGCTGCTCATGAATTTCAAGGTTGTGCGGTACTGGTTCGAACCTGATCACGAATCCAATACGGTGAAGGTCACGCTGGATCCGGCGCTCGATAATATTAGCGTGCGGAACCGGCTGGAACTTGCGCCAGGACGTTGTCGCGGCTATCAGCGCGGCATCACCATCACAACCAACGAACCGGTTGATGAAGTCACGTTCTCGGGAAAATTCCCAGACGGTTGCAAGCGATACGCGATGGATCGCGCGGCGCTCTCTCACAACGAGTTCGTTTACGGTCTTTTCCAGGAATTGTGGCGCGAGTCGGGCGGCACGTTCGATGGCGGATGGAAGAACGTGGTGGCGGACGCGGTTATCAATACCGAAGCCAGGCCGATCGTGTCATTTGAGTCCTTGTCGCTGAGCGACATGATCACCCGTGTCAACAAGCACAGCAATAACGTGATGGCACGACAACTGCTCTACACGCTGTCCGCCGAAGTGAAGGGGCCACCGGGTACCGAGGAGGGTGGCCGGCAAGTCATCGCCGATTGGTTGACCGAGAACGGCCTGGATTCTTGCCTGTGCGCAATCGAGAACGGCGCGGGGTTGTCACGCGACGCGCGCATAGCGGCCGCAGACATGGGCTCGTTGTTACGGTTTGCGTGGCGTCAGCCATACATGCCCGAGTATCTCGCGTCGATGTCGGTTGCCGGCCTCGATGGCACGCTGTCGCGTCGCTTCAGGGGCACTTCGCTTATCGGTACGGCGCACCTGAAGACCGGATCCATGGACGATGTTGCCGCGGTTGCCGGTTATCTGCAGACGAGGTCTGGCCGGCGCCTGGCCGTCGTTACGATGCAGAATCACAAAGACGTGCAACGTGGCCCTGGCAAAGAAGTGCAGGAGGCGCTGCTGCGCTGGCTATATGAACAGTAGGTCACATCGCAATTCACTTGCCTTGTAGTACACTCGCCGGCGACAAACGGAGAATTCAAGATGCGCCTGGTAATTGGGGTTATTGCACTACTGCCGATGATGGCGGCGGCTGAGACCGCGTATATCACCGACAACCTGCGCTTGGGCCTGCACCAGGCGGAAGATACGAGCGATCGCGCATTTCGCATGCTTGAGAGCGGCCAGGAACTCGAGATCATTTCCAGGGACCGCAACTACGCCAATGTGTCGCTGCCGGACGGTGCGCGCGGCTATGTCAAAGCGGCTTACCTTGTCGACGAGAAACCGGCCAAACTCATTGTGGCGGAAACCGCTGCTGAGCGAGACGCCTTGATCGTCGAACTTGAAGAAACGAAGCGAGCATTTGCCGGTCCTGCGGCGACGATTCAGGGCCTCAAGGACGAGGTCGGGGACCTTACGTCCAAGCTGGCCGGCGCAGACTCTGAGATCACAGAGCTCAAGAAAGAGAACGCGAGCATCCAGGGAATGAAAGAACGCTATAAAGGCAGCCTGCCCTTGACCTGGGTGGCGGCGGCAATCGGCGTTTGCCTGATCGGTGGTTTTTTGGTCGGCCTGTGGTGGGTCGATCGAAGCAGCCGAAAACGCCATGGCGGTATTCGGATTTATTGACCGGATTCTGACAAGTCAGTTACGCGGCCTCGGTGACTCCGTCGGCGCAGCCAACGCGAAGTGGAAGCCTGATATCACGAAATAAGTTGTCCACCGCCTCCTGAGACTTTGCCCGCCGGATATCCTCGATGTGCCTCGACGTAACGTGCGGTGCAAACAACCGCACAAACTCGATCATGTAGCGGCGCAACACTGAGTCTTTTCGAAATCCTATCCAGGTCGTACTGCGTGGAAACAGGCCCTCTGCGTCAATGACCTGCAAGTCCTTTTTGTCCGAACAGTCGGCGGCCATGCTTGCAACAATTCCGACACCCATTCCCATGCGAACGTAGGTTTTGATTACGTCGGCGTCCCGCGCCGTGAAAACGACATTCGGCTCGAGTCCTTCTTCAGAAAATGCAGTCTTCAGCGAGCTTTGCCCGCCGAAACTGAATACGTAGGTGACGAGTGGGAATTTCGCAAGCTCGCGCAACGTGAGTTTGGAATCCAGCTTAGTGAGTTCGTGCCCTTTTGGGACGATTATCGAACGATCCCAGTGATAGCTCGGAACCAGGAGCAGATCAGAGAACAGCTCTCTGGAACCGGTCGCGATTGCAAAATCGATGTTATTGGCGGCCACCATGTCGGCAATCTGTTCGGACGTTCCCTGGTGCAGATTGAGACCCACATTCGGGAATTGCTCGCGAAACCTGCGGACGATATCTGGCAGGACGTAACGCGCCTGTGTATGCGTGGTTGCGATAGATAACGAGCCTTCCTGTTCTTCGTAGTAGTCGGAGGCGAGACTACGAATATTCTCAACCTCCTGCATGATGATCCGCGCACGATCGATGATCTGCTCACCCGCGGCCGTCACGCCGTCCAGACTTTTGCCTTTGCGCGTAAACAGCTGTAATCCAAGCTCCTCTTCGAGCAATTTCAGCTGCTTGCTGACACCAGGCTGTGACGTGTAAAGCCGCTCTGCCGCCGCGGTGATGTTTAAGCCATTGTCTGAAATTGCGAGCAGGTACTTTAATTGTTGAAGTTTCATCGGTCAGCTTGCCGCCTAATGTATCGATATACGACCAAGGATACGCCTTTGTGTTTCACCGGATTTTCGGCTTTGGTGTTCCACGTATAACAGATTTATGGCGGTCCGGGCGGATGCCGCGGATAATCCCGCCACGCAAACGGGTTAGATTTGTGCTAAACAAAGTCATAGGATCGAAGACACAAAGGAAAATAACATGATCTATAACAACATTTTGGAGACCATCGGTGGTACACCCGTCGTGCGCCTCAATCGCATCGGGCCAGACCATGTCGAGATGTACGTGAAGGTCGAATCGTTCAATCCGATGGCGTCGGTCAAGGATCGCCTTGCATATGCAATTATTACGGATGCCGAGACCCGCGGTACCTTGAAACCCGGGCAGACGGTCGTTGAGGCGACCTCTGGTAATACCGGCATTGCACTGGCCATGGTTTGTGCCGCCAAGGGTCACCCGTTCGTCGCGGTGATGGCCGACTCCTTTTCGGTCGAGCGACGCAAGATCATGCGGGGACTGGGCGCGAAAGTGATATTGACGCCGGCTGCGGAGCGCGGTACCGGCATGGTCAGGAAGACTGAGGAACTGGCCGAGAAGCACGGTTGGTTTCTCGCGCGACAGTTCGAGAACCCGGCCAACCCGGAGTTTCACCGACACACAACGGGGCCAGAAATACTCAGTGACTTTGCGGGCAGGCGCCTCGACTACTGGGTCAGCGGATACGGGACCGGTGGCACCATGACCGGCGTGGGCGAGGTACTCAAAGTGGCCAGGCCTGATGTCAAGATTGTCGCAACCGAGCCTGTGGCCGCGCAGTTGCTCGCCGGCAAGGAATGGAGTCCACACAAGATTCAGGGCTGGACGCCAGACTTTATCCCAGAGGTTCTTAATCGCGACGTGTTCGATGAGCTTGTGCCGGTGACCGACGATGAATCGATCGCCGTGTCACGCGAGCTCGCAGCAACAGAGGGCATATTCACCGGCATCTCGGGCGGCGCGACGCTTGCGGCGGCACTTATCGTGGCCAAGAAGGCAGCGAAGGGGTCCGTGATCCTGGCGATGCTGCCGGACACGGGCGAGCGTTACCTGAGCACACCGCTGTTTGAAGGCGTCAATGAAGGTTCCGATGACGACTGGTTGGCGGCCCAGTAACAGGCAGAGATGCATCGCTGGGCCGCGTGGAAACGCGGCCAATATGGTCCAAAACGCGCGTAATTGGCTGAATCAATTAGGGAAACAAGTCGACAGCTGAGACTTATGTCACAGCGCTGCGGCGCCGTGGGTGGCATCTTGAGGCACTGAAATACGCTCACCATGGATTGGAGCGCAAGTGCCCGCAGATATGCTCAGCGAAACAGCAGGGAAGAACGTCAGCAAGGCGGCTGGACTGCTGCATTCTCTGGTGCCGAGGGGAGAGAGCTTTTGCTTCTACAACCTTGAGCGACAGTGCGTCTGGAGCAGCTCAGACGCCGATGATTTTGAGGTCGATAACTTCGTCGGCGAACTCCCGCAGCAACTTATCGCGGGACTAAAAGACGATGACGAGCCACTGAAGAGAACGCTGGCGTCTGCCAGGACTATCCTGGTTCTTCCGGTCTTTGACGAAACTCGAGACGTGATTGGCGTCCTGGTTTCTGTGTTTTCAAAGAACGCCGGCAAGTCCGCGTCGTTCAATCCGGGCATGCTCAAGAATATCCTCGAGCCCGCGATTGAACTAATTGGCGAAAATCTTCGAGTTGTTCACGAGCTGGTGCAATCGAACGACCAGGTGAGAGAGGTCGAAAGAGAGCTCGAACTCGTTTACGAGGTCGATGAGAAAATCCATGGCACGTCTCGGCGCCACTCGAGTCTCGCGCAGCTCGTCGGACAGTCTGGCCGGTATCTCGGCATCAGCTACAGCGTATTGCTGATTCCGTCGAAGCGTATTCGAATCAGTGCCACGCACGCGAGTTGGAAGAGCGTTGACCGCAGAGTACTGGATCGCTATTTGATTGACGTTTTGCTGCCAAGACTCGAAGGGCACCGGCAACCGCGTGTGTTCGAGATTCCTGCAATACAGGGCTCAAAGAGTAACGCTGAGCAAGGCTACCAGGCACTGCTGAGCCCACTACTGGACAAGAACGGCAATGTGGAGGGCGTATTTGCGCAGCTGGGGCGAGTCGACAAGCAGGATTTTTCGAATAGCGACCGGCGTTTCATGGCGCATATTGTCCGCAAAGTCGAGTACGTCATCGAGCAGTCCTTCGATTCGATGACCGGACTCATGAATCGCTCGGGATTTGAGGCGCAGTTACACGAATCCTGGAAAGCACTGTCATCTGCCACGGATACACACCAGCTCATCTACATCGACCTCGACAACCTGCAATTGGTCAACGATAGTTTCAGTCGCAAAGCAGGCGACGAAGTCATCATGCGGTTTGCGCGGCTGTTGGAGGAAGACCTGCCGCATAGCGCTGTACTGTCGCGCCTCGCCGGCGACGAGTTTTGCATCTTGTTGACGCACGCGGATGCGGCAACCGCGCTGCAGTATGCGAACGACGTTCGCGAGAAACGGTCAGCCATGCGGTACCTGCAGGGCGACAAGTCGTTGCAGGTGACTCTCAGCATCGGCATCACGGAATTTTCTCATGCCAATGGCGATGATGGCAGCGCGCTGACGACGGCACGCATGGCTTGCGAATCGGCGAAAGACCATGGAAGAGATCGGGTAGAGGTCTTCGACGAAGGTAACCAGAGCATTATCCGGCGCTATGACGACATGCAGTTGGTCGCCGAGATCCAACAGGCACTGGACGGCGAAGGATTCGAGCTTCGTGCACAACCCATCGTCAGTCTCAGCGGCAGGTCGAGTAACCCGCGTTTCGAGATCTTGTTGCGAATGGCAGATTCCGACGGGAATAGTGTTTCTACCGAAGCGCTATTCTCCGCAGCTGAGCGCTACCACATGATGCCGCAGATCGACCGGTGGGTCGTATCCACGTCGATCGCAGCGCTCGTCGAGCATAAAGACTTGATCGCCGACGCGGTCTTCTCAATCAATTTGTCCGGCCAGTCGCTGGGCGACGACGACATATTCGGTTTTATCGAAGAAGAAATTCGACACGGGGACCTGTTGCCGTCCTCACTGTGTTTCGAAATTACTGAGTCGGCGGCGGTCTCAAACCTCGCCAAGGCGCAGTCCGTCATCGATCGGCTGAAGGGCCATGGCTGCACGATAGCGCTTGACGATTTCGGAGCTGGCCTCAGCTCTTTCGCTTACCTGAAGAACTTCAACGTCGATACGCTCAAGATCGATGGCAGCTTCATCCGCGACATTAGCGAGAATCGGATCTCCGAATCGATGGTTGCCGCTATCACGCAGGTTGCTGAGGTGATGGGGCTACAAACCGTGGCCGAGTACGTCGAGACAGACATGACGCGTCAACTGATTACCAAGCTTGGTGTCGATTTTGCTCAGGGCCATCTCGTCGGCAAGCCTGTGCCTCTTACAGACGTGCTGGCCGGGTTCTCTGCAAAAGCGAGTTCTTCGGCGCGGTAGGCGCCCAGAGGTTCCCTAGAATACGCCGGCCTCGAGTCCGGCGGCCATCGTCAATCCCAGTTCCTCACAGTCAGCCAGCCTGGCCTCGTCAAATTCGCCCATTATGAGTACCGGTTCCTGCACTTCTCTTACGGCGAGGCCGGTGAGTATGCGGCGTATGCTGGAAATGGCCCCCGTACCATCGTTGCCTGCCCTGACAAAGAGCGCCCAGGGGCGACCGCTGATCTTTCCTTCGCAGGGGTAGTAGATGCGATCAAGGAAGTATTTCATCGCGCCACTCATGTAGCCAAAATTCTCCGGAGTGCCGAGAATGAATCCGTCCGCCCACAGCATATCGTCGGCGTCGGCATCAAGCGCCGTCTTGACGCGTACCTCGACGCCGTCAACGTCTACGTGTGTCGCGCCGCGGATGACAGCCTCCGCCATTCGGCTCGTCGTACCGGATTGCGAGTGATAAACAATGAGTAGATGTTTGTCTGGCATGCCGCCAATAGTGCCGGAGTCACGCCTGTTTTTCGATAGACTGCGCTACATGGGAAGCACAGTGGAAAGCCGGGTTGCCACCGCCACGGATTCGTTGCCGGTGGATTTGCAACGTCCGGTAAAACGGTGGTTCGAGCGACTGCGTGAGCAACACGGCTTATCCCCGCTGACCGGCGATGACGCCGAAGCGCTGGTGCGGCTCGTTGCCTGCAGTGAGTTCGGTGCACAGGTCATATTGCAGAACTGGCAATGGTTCGTCGACAGTGTTGCGTCGTTTGCCGACGTCCGTGGTTCCGATAACAACCTCCCGGGTGTCGTCACGGACGGCGAATTCGATATCGATGTGCTTAAATCGTCGCTTCGTCGATTTCGTAATCGCGCCCTGTTGCGTATTCTCTGGCGAGAGATTTTTGGCCTGGCAGATCTTGACGAAACGCTGGCGCAGCTAACACGCCTGGCGGATTTGATGCTGGATGTGGCGGCGCGCTGTGCGGCACAGTCGCTCGAACCTCGTTTTGGTGTTGTGCGCGATAGCGCCGGTCAGGCGGTGCCTCTCGTGATCCTCGGGATGGGAAAGCTGGGGGGTCACGAACTCAATTTCTCGTCGGATATCGACCTGATCTTCCTGTTTACGCAGGATGGCGAAACGGATGGCGCCAGGACAGTGAGTGCGCAGGAGTACTTCGGGCGACTGACGCGTCTGATCATCGCCCTGATCGACGAAGTAACGGTTGATGGCATCGTGTTCCGCATCGATACCAGGCTGAGACCGTTTGGCGCCAGTGGCCCACCGGTTGTCAGTTTTGCCGCGCTGGAGTCCTATCTCTTGCAGCATGGGCGGAATTGGGAGCGTTATGCCTACGTAAAAGCACGGGTTGTTGGCCCGCAGCCGGCAGCGGATGTGCAAATCGAGCTCTACAGCAACCTGATCACGCCCTTCGTCTATCGACGATACCTTGACTACGGTGTGTTCGAGTCCTTGCGCGAAATGCACGCGATGATCGCCGCTGAGGTCAAGCGTCGCGAACTCATGGACAACGTGAAGTTGGGTCCCGGCGGCATCCGTGAAGCGGAGTTCATCGTGCAGTCGCTGCAGTTGGTGCGTGGCGGCAGTGAAGTCGCGCTACAGGGCCGCGAGTTGCAGAAGGTGTTGCCAAATCTTGTTGGAAGTCGCGGCTTGTCGGCACAAAGCGCCGAGTGCTTGCAGCAAGCGTACCGGTTCCTGCGTCGCGTCGAGAATTTTATCCAGGCGATTCGCGATCAGCAGACCCACGATCTGCCGCGCGATGCCGCCGATCAGGCGCGACTCTACCTGGCGATGGGTTACCCGGACTGGAAGGCACTGCAGTCGGACCTTACACAACATCGTGCGGTGATTTCGCGAGAATTCGACAAGGTCGCTTTTCGCGACGACGTCGATGACTCGCCGTTGCAGAAGCAGGTGGCGCGCGCATGGGAGTCGACCGCTTCAGAAGAAGAGTGGCGCGAGTTGCTGCGGCGCGCGGACACCAAGGATAGTGCTGAACTGGCCGCGCACCTCGTGTCGTTTGCCAGAGCGGCGACGACGCAACAAATCGATTCCATCGCGATGGACCGGCTGCAACGATTCATGCCCGCGCTTGTCCTGGAAATTATCGGGTCCGAAAAGCCGCTATCAGCATTGAAACGCACTTTGAGCGTGGTCGAGAGAATCTTGCGCCGAAGCGCCTACCTGTCACTGCTAAATGAAAACCGGGCGGCGATGAGCCGGCTCGTCGATCTCTGCGGACGGAGTCAGTATATCGCGGAGCAGATTGCACTCCACCCGGTGCTTCTCGACGAGCTGTTGGACCCGCAGGTTTATTCGATAGCCGTAACCAGGGCAGATCTGTCCGCCGAACTCGAGCAGCGACTCGCCACCCTGGCTGCGAGCGACAGCGAGACGGTGATGGACTCGATTGTGCAGTATCAATCGGCCACCAAGTTCCGGATCGCGGTCGCCGATTTCACGGGTAACCTGCCGATTATGAAAGTCAGCGACGGCTTGACCTGGCTGGCCGAAGCGGTGCTCGAGGAGGCGCTGCGTGTTGCCTGGCGGGATATGACGGCGCGTCACGGAGTCCCGTGTTACGTGATCGACGGCGTCAAGCACGAGGCGGGCTTCGGTATCGTCGGCTATGGCAAGCTCGGTGGCCTCGAGCTGTCGTATGGATCGGATCTCGATATCGTTTTTCTGCACGATTCACACGGGGACTCGCGGATGACGGATGGCGATAAGCCTCTCGACAATACGATGTTCTTTGCGCGCCTCGTCAGGCGGCTGGTCCTTTTTCTGACCACACAGACAGGATCCGGAGGTCTGTATGAAATCGATACCCGGTTGCGACCCGACGGTCGCTCCGGTCTGCTCGTCACCAGCACCGAGGCATTCGAGCGCTACCAGGAGGAGAATGCCTGGACGTGGGAACACCAGGCACTGCTGCGCGCGCGCGCGGTTGCAGGAAGTGCTGCAGTGGCCAGGGAGTTCGAGCGCGTTCGCAAAGACACGCTGATTGATCGCGTGAAACGAGACTCGCTCCGCCAGGATGTGATTTCGATGCGGGCGAGGATGCGCAAGGAGCTGGATCGAAGTAACAAGCGGCACTTCGACCTGAAGAATGGCGTCGGCGGAATCGGAGATATCGAATTTCTGGTTCAGTACCTCGTGCTCAATGAGGCGAAAGCGCATCCAAACGTTATCTATTACACCGACAATATCCGGCAACTCGATGCCCTGGTCGAGGCGGGCTGTCTCGACTCTGCCGCAGGGCAAAGGCTGCAGGACTGTTACCGTGCTTACCGCCTGCGACAGCATCATCTGGTGATCGACAATCAGCCGCCGCTCGCCGGCGCCGAAGAATTTCGGTCTTGAGCGAGAGTCTGTTGAGCGGATCTGGACCCAATGGCTGGATTGAGCATGGCCGCGACGCGGCATAGCGCTTATAATTTACGGTCAAACGATTCTTTTGCACAGAGGAATCCCGTGGCAACCAGAGCAGGAACCGTCGACCAGAATCTGATTCCGGCCAACGCACAACACAGTTACGGAGTTCGACCCAAGGACCTGCCACTTAGCTGTCCGATGCCCGGCATGTATCTTTGGAATTCGCATCCCAAGGTCTTCCTGCCGATCGAGCCGACGGGCGAGGCCAAATGCCCGTATTGTGGGGCGCAGTATCACATGACGGATGCGGGCGACTAGTGTCCTGTCCAGTGTGCCGCACCCATAGGGAGTCATCAAAATGCAAATCGTAACCGGCGGGGCCGGTTTTATCGGCAGCAATCTTGTTCGCGCGTTGGCCGATCGTGGCTGCGACGATGTCGTCGTCGTCGATGATCTCGAAGACGGCCACAAGTTCGTCAACATTTCGGATTTGCCGATTGCCGATTACCTCGACAAAGACGACTTTTTGAGCCGGCTGGACTCGGACAAGGCGTTCATGAGCGGGATCAAAAGCGTTTTTCATCAGGGCGCATGCTCGGAAACAACCGAGTGGAATGGTCGTTACATGATGAAAAATAATTATGAGTATTCACAGCGGCTTTTGCATCACTGCCTGCAGCATGGCACGCCTTACATCTATGCGTCGTCCGCCGCGGTTTACGGCGGCTCGAAATCCTTTGTGGAAGACCCGCTCTTCGAGAACCCCCTGAACGTTTATGGTTACTCAAAGCTGCAGTTCGACCGTTACGTGCGTCGCGTAGCCGCCAAGCCTGACAGCCAGGTTGTGGGCCTGCGTTACTTCAATGTTTATGGCCAGCGCGAGCAGCATAAGGGCGCGATGGCGAGTGTTGCTTTCCACTTTAACAAGCAGATTCTGAACGACGGCGAAGCGCGCCTGTTTTCGGGCTCGGATGGCTACAAAGATGGCGAGCAGCTGCGCGACTTCGTTTACGTCGATGACGTCTGTGATGTCAACCTGTGGTTTCTCGATAACCCAGGCGTCTCAGGTATTTTCAACACCGGCACTGGCCGCGCGCAGAGCTTCAACGATGTGGCGAACGCAGTGATCAAATGGCACGGCAAGGGCAAGATTCGCTACATTCCGTTCCCGGATCACCTGAAAGGTGCGTACCAGAGCTATACGCAGGCAGACCTGACAGAGCTGCGTGCGTCGGGATGCGACGTTGAGTTCAGGCCTGTCGAGAGCGGGGTAAAGGACTACCTGGACCAACTTTGCGACCGCCAGCAACTCTGATTCCTGCAACGCTGATCGTAGGGCCTTCCTGGGTCGGCGACATGGTCATGGCGCAGGCCCTGTTCAAGCGACTCAAGGCCGAGGAGCCGGACAGGGCACTGGATGTTCTGGCTCCCGCCTGGTCGCTGCCCATCGTCGCGCGCATGCCGGAAATCCGGCGTGGTATCGCGGCAGAGACCGGTCACGGAGAGGTCGGCCTCGCGAAGCGCTGGCGTATCGCCACGTCCCTGAAAGGCGAAGGCTATGAACGGGCCATCGTGCTACCCAGGTCCTTCAAGTCGGCACTGATTCCGTGGCTCGCCGGCATTCCGCATCGAACGGGCTTTCGCGGCGAATCCAGGTTCGGTCTGATCAATGATGTCAGAGCCTTCGATCGTGCCGTACTCGACCAGACCGTGAAGCGATTTGTCGCCCTGGGCGTGCGCAACGGGCAGCCACTCCCGGCCGTGCCACATCCAAGGCTGTCGATCGACGCCGAGCGTCAGCGAGCACTGATTGTCGAGTTAATGCTCGACAGTCAAAGACCGGTTGTCGCGATGATGCCCGGCGCCGAATACGGACCCGCGAAATGCTGGCCACTGGATTATTTCGCCGAGCTCGCGCGGGGCCTGCACCATGCCGGGTACACGATCTGGGTCATGGGTTCTGAAAAGGATCGTCGATCGGGAGATTACATCGCCGAGCAAAGCCCGGCGATCAACGTCTGTGGCAAGACGTCGCTCGCGGACGTCATCGACCTGCTCGGTGCTACGGAGCAGGCCGTCAGCAATGACTCCGGGCTGATGCACATCGCGGCAGCGGTGGGTACGCACGTTCATGGTCTCTATGGTTCTTCGTCACCCCATTTCACGCCGCCGTTGACCGATCGGCATGATGTTCATTACCTGGATCTGGAGTGCAGCCCCTGTTTTGAGCGGGAATGTCCGCTCGGGCATTTGAAATGCCTGAGGGAGCTTCTGCCCGAGACCGTGTTGAGACGAGTGCAGATTGCCAGTGCCGAATCCGGCCATATCGGCGACGAAGGCAACAAAGTATGACTATTTGGCGAAAAATTCGTCGATCTTGTCGGTAACGTCGCCAATTGTAATCAGATCCATCGCTCCGGAATTGCGCACCCGCCGGCCCCACCGAAGGTCACCCACGCTGCGTCCCAAGTATTTCTTAACCGCGTCCGGATAGCGGTTGACGGTGAGATTCCGTGACAAATACGGCCCGGTTCGCTCTGGATTAGAGGTGGCATAAAGCCCGATCACCGGTGTACCCGCGGCGGTCGCCATGTGCGCGGGTCCGGAATCCGGGCAAATAACCAGGTCGGCGGCACGGATAAGCGCAAACAGTTCTTTCAGCGAAGTCTTTCCCACCAGGTTCAGGGCGTCTTGAGCTGCGCCCGTGGTCAGTGCCGCTCCGTACTGCTGCTCGATCGCAGTGTTACCGCCTGTCAGTACGACAGTGCAGCCATGCTTTTGCTGCAGGTGTCGAATAGTCGCCGCGTAGTTGTTGATGCTCCAGTTTCTGAAGTTGCGGCTGCGCTGACTCGTGCAGGCACTAATAACAACCAGCGGTTTTTTTGCGTCAACGAACTGACCTGCAAATTCTCGAGCACCTTTTGGCGAAGGAATGTCCCAGCGCAGATCGCGAGGCTCGGCGCCAATAGCTGTCGCGAACGACATCATGGCCTCGAGCGCGTGTTCATGCTCCGCGGCAGGAATGCGTCGGTTGGTAAACAGCCACTGGAAGTCGCGCGCCCTCGCTTTGTCGAAGCCCAGTCGTGCCTTGGCGGGAATCATGCGACAGAGCAGGTTGGCTCGAAGTGACGCATGCATGCACAAGGCAATGTCATAATGATTTGCACCCAGCTGCGCTTTAAGCTCTTTGTAAGCCCGACGGCCTTTGGACTTGTCGAAGATGATAAACTTGATATCGGCGATGTCGGACATGAGTGACGCTTCGGTCTTGCCGATGATCCACGTAATACGGACGTCAGGCCAGTTGTCTTGCAAGCGTCGAATGACCGCGAGGGCATGGCAGGTGTCGCCGATCGCCGAGAGGCGCACAACGCAGAGTGTTTCTGGCTTCGATTGAACGGCTAATTCAGGCATCATCAAATCAGACAAGTCGACGAAAGAGGGCGGGAGGTTTGACCGAGACCGTCGAAAAAACTGCGACCGGCGCCATCCTATACGATAAGGCCATTATCAACCAGATATCGGAAGCGCGGTTCTCGCCAGGAGGATGGCCGCACGCCGAGGCGTTGACGGGTGCTTTACGATCGGGCGGACGCGGCAACACGATGTTCGTCGGCAACGTGCCGCGCCAGTTCGTTCTGCGTCATTACATGCGTGGTGGCCTGATCGGCAAACTCGTTCGCGACACTTTCATTTTTTCCGGGGCTGACAAGACCCGTTCGTTCATGGAATGGCGATTGCTGGACAAGTTGTCGTCCAATAATTTTCAAGTGCCACGTCCGGCGGCTGCTCGCTATCGTCAGCACGGCACGTTCTATACGGCCGACATCATTACGGTTCGCATTCCGGATGTGGTCTCATTATCGGCGTACATCGCCGACAACAATCCCGACGCGTCATTCTGGCAGTCCGTCGGCGCCTCAATTCATGAGTTTCATGCGGCGGGGGTATATCACGCCGATATGAACGCCTATAACCTGCAGATTGATGCGTCCGGCACGCTGTGGATGCTCGATTTCGACAAGGGGTTGCTCAGGCCACGTGGCCCCTGGCAGCAAGCAACGTTGGCCCGGCTGCATCGTTCCCTCAGGAAGATAGTCGGTCTGGATCCAACGTTGAATTTTCGTTCCCTGAACTGGGAGCAACTGCTCGAAGGTTATTTTAACGCGTCAAGATCGGCGTAGTAGTCGGGGTAGCCGTCCGGCAAATCCTTGAACTTGCGATGTACCCAGAAATATTGCTCCGGGCAAGATCCCACATGTTGTTCGAGAAGGTCGACATAACGTTTCGTGTCGGCGATCGGGTCGTCGCTCGGAAAATCTTCCAAGGCCGGCAGCAGCGTCAGTTCGTAGGTCGAGTCCCGGCGTCTGCGGGGGAAAAACGGTACGACCGCAGCTTCTCCCAGGCGCGCCAGTGTCGACGTGGCCGTCGTGTGCATGGCCGGTATTCCGAAGAATGCAATGACCTCGGAGCCCTTGCGGTTGTAGCTCTGGTCCGGCGCGTACCAGACCGCGCGGTTGGAGCGCAGGCTGCGGACCATCTTCTTGATGTCACGTTTCTCGATCGTTGATTCGGCCGAGCGCTCACGGCCGCTGCGCTGCAACTCGGTCATGAACTCGCTGCGGTTGCGCCGGAATACCGCGTCGAACGGCGGCATGTTTTGAGCCAGCACGCGTCCCATGATTTCGAGGGTCGTGAAGTGA
The DNA here is from genome assembly GCA_963760325.1 of uncultured Gammaproteobacteria bacterium. Taxonomy (GTDB): domain Bacteria; phylum Pseudomonadota; class Gammaproteobacteria; order Steroidobacterales; family Woeseiaceae; genus UBA1847. The sequence continues at coordinate 31,560 of CAVXCW010000029.1, forward strand.
GCGCTGAGCAGAATGACACCCTTCCCCGACGCGAGCGCGTTTTGCACGTGCTCGATGCCGGTGAGTTTGGTGATCGACCGCAGGTGTCGGTCACTGGCCCAGCGCCCAAGTCCCATCTCGATAACGGTCATGCCAAGTGCTTTGAAGTGTTCGAAAGCGAGTGCGTCGCGTTCTTCGGGCGATCAATTCGGGAAAGCAGAGTTCAATGTTACGTCGGACAACGGCGCGGCGGGAACCGCCCACGCGGTGTGCAACCCGACCCAGGACACGTCCTGTCGCGAGCGCCACCCGATGTGGCAGGAGACAGATGAGTCTCAAAATACCCATGCCCAACCAGACGGGCCAATAACGCGGGCTCCAGTAACTGGATAGGGGTTTGCGTTCACCGCTCATGGGAAACGCAGTTTACTCGGACATACCGTCTACGTAACCACCGGTGACCGGCTTCTGTGTGACCTCAGGAGCTTCGTCATCAAAGACAATAGGTTCGGCTTCGATACCGACATGGAAGGCGGCGAATCCGGGCATGACAACCTGGTTGCGGGCCAGGCCGATGATGCGCCCGGCAAAAGGAGAATACAGATCGGAGCGTTGGTTATTCATCGGGTCGGTAATCGTGCCGAGCAGATCACCTTTGCGAACCGTGCTGCCGAGGCTGACGTCGGCGAGCAGGATGCCGCCATTGTCCGCACGGACCCAGGATGACTTGTAATAGACCGGCTCCGGGTCGCCCCAGGAGCGCCGTTTCCTGGTCATGTCGAGCGTGCTCAACAAGGTCTCGATTCCCTTGACGCCGCGCTTAACTTCGGCCAGCTCGAGTTGCGAAGGCCCGCCTGCTTCGACGGTCACCGCAGGAATCCCCGCGAGAGTCGCCGCATGGCGCAAGGTGCCGGCTGACGGTGTGCTGTGCAGCACGACCATTGAGCCAAATCCCTGCGTCAATGTCACGACATCGGGGTTTCTCAAATCGGCACGAATTTGTGGCAGGTTGGCTCGCTCGAACGATCCGGTGTGCAGATCGACAAGGGCATCGCAATGGGCGATAACGTCATTGAATAGCGCATAAGCGATTCTGGCCGCAGCGCTGCCGTTGGGATTACCGGGGAAATAGCGATTCAGATCACGCCTGTCGGGCAGGTAGCGGGAGCCGCGGCGAAAACCCTGGACGTTCACGATCGGTACGCCAATGACCGCGCCGGACAGCTTGACCGGAGCGATCTCGTGCATTACGCGCCGAACCATCTCGATGCCATTTAGCTCGTCACCGTGTACAGCAGCGGTCAGGCAAAGCGTAGGCCCGGGCATCGCGCCGTTGACGACCAGCACAGGTGTTGACACCGGCACGCCCTCGAATAACTCCGTGGCGGACCAGGACAGGCGATGTGCCGTGCCGGGCATGATTTCCGTATTGAGGAGAAGGAGCGGCTCTGCCTGCCCCTCAGCTGTCGTTACGGCGTCAGCGAGCGGTACCAGGTGCTCATGGGCAGGAACCGCTTCGACCATTTCTTCGGCAGCCACGGCCGTTTCGGCGGAACGTGAGTCCTTATCTAGAGTCGAATCCTGAAGTATGTCGGTGCCACTGTCTGGGGGCTCGACGGTGGGCTCGCCCGCGTGGGTCAAAGTTACGGGCAGCAGCAGCAGGCAGGCCAAGTATTGGCAGACGCTGGATGAAGTGTCGGGTTGTCGCTGTGATAGGCTCATTATTATTATTAACGATACGGCAACGTACCGTGATTTTCTGTGAACTAATCAATGGATTACGATTGAAACCTGAAATAGTCCAAAAGACAAGGATTTACCCAACTTTTTTTGCGGTTCTTGTCCTCATGACGGGCTTCGCGAGCGCCGAAGAGACGTTTCCGCAGCCAGCGGAGCTGCAGCCGGACGTCGATTTCTGGGTTTCGATATTCACTCGCTATTCGACGGACGAAGGCGTGCTGCACGACAATCGCAATCTCGCCGTTGTCTACGAGCGCGTCGCCGTGCCGTCGACGCTGTCGCGCCGCGAGCGGCAAAGACGCGTCGAAGCACGCCGCAAGAAGATCCAGTCCGCGCTGCGCTCGCTGGCGTCGGGAAAACGCGAAAACCTGAGCGACGCTGAGTCGCAGGTGCTCGCGCTTTGGCCAGACGGTGTCAGTAATGACACGCTCAAATCGGCGGTAAAACGTATTCGTTTTCAGCAAGGTCTCCGGGATCGCTTTCGTGAGGGCCTGGCGCGCTCCGGCCGCTGGCGGGATTTTGTGACCAAGGAATTCACTGCGCTGGGTATTCCGATCGAGATCGCAGCGCTGCCGCATGTCGAGTCGTCCTACAACCCGGATGCTCGCTCGCATGTCGGCGCATCCGGCATCTGGCAATTCACGCGCAGTACCGGTCGGCGATTCATGCGCGTAGATCACGTTATTGATGAGCGCAACGATCCGTACGCGGCTACGCGCGCGGCGGGCCGGTTGATGGCCTACAACTACTCAATTACCGGCAACTGGCCGATGGCGATTACGGCATACAACCACGGTTTGGCCGGTGTGCGTCGTGCAATGAACAAGTATGGGGACACAGCCTACGTCGACATACTGCGAAAATACAACGGTCGAACGTTCGGGTTTGCATCAAGAAACTTCTACGTCGCCTTCCTGGCCGCCAAGAAAGTGGATCAGAACGTAGAGACGTATTTTTCCGGCCTCGTCTTTGAAAAACCGACGGACTATGCAACGGTCAATCTGCCGGCTTTCGTCGCGGTACCGGGCCTGACCCGCGTATTGGGAACAACATCGAGGGAACTCGCGAAGCACAACCCGGGCCTGCAGGCGACCGTCTGGCAAGGTAGCAAGTACGTACCCAAGGGCTATGCGCTGCGGTTGCCTGCCGACTCGTTGAGCCAGCCGCTTGCTGAGCTTTTGTCGGAACTGCCGGCAGACAGCAAGCATGATAAACAGTTGCCGGACCTGTTTCACAAGGTTGCTCGTGGAGACACGCTCTCACAAATTGCAGAAAGCTACGACACGCGTGTATCGACCCTGGTTGCGCTGAACAACCTCAATAGCAGTCATCGAATTCGCATCGGTCAAAACATTCGGCTTCCGGCCGCCGGTCCGGCACCGTCGAGCAAGCCAGCCGTGCAGGCGTCGGTGGTTGAGCCAGCAGTGGCTGTTGAGCCCACTGTCGTGGCAAGCGTCGCAAGTGCCGCGCAAGAGATAGAGGTTGCGGAAATGACACCGCCGACCCTCGCCGATGAACTCGCGACGGCGCCGCCGGAAGCGATTCAGACCGACCTCCTGTCGGATCCGAGCGACTACAGCGTCGCTGCGGACGGCAGTATCGAGGTGCAGCCCCTCGAAACGTTGGGGCACTACGGCGACTGGCTGGAAATAAAAACGCAGCGACTCAGGGACCTCAATGGACTCTCATTTCGGGCGTCCGTCGACGTGGGCCGACGAATCACGCTGGATCTCAACAGGGTTGACGCAAGGACTTTCGAGGAACGGCGAATCGCCTATCACCGGCTGCAACAAGACAGCTTCTTTAGAAATCATATTATCAGCGGCATTACCGAGCACACGATCCGCGCCGGCGAGTCCATCTGGGTTCTGGCTTTACGCAAGTATGACGTACCCATCTGGCTGTTTCGGCAATACAATCCGGGCCTCGATTTACAAAAGGTCCGTCCGGGGATCAAGGTACAATTTCCGACGCTGTCTAACGTGGAAAGTGGTTGAAGGGCGGCCAGGCGAAGACGCTGTCGATAAGACTACTGCCGGTTTTACTTATCTTACTGGCGGCAGCGTTCTGGTTTGAAGACGTCGAAGAGCGCGGCCCGTTCCTGCTGCGCAACCTGTTTCCGCTGTTGGTTCTGCTGTTGCTGGCCGCAGTTACATTGCACCGCGGAGGTGGTCTTTGGTCGGGAGCGGGCATGCGAATGCCGCTCGGGACTCTGGGATTCGCGATTCCGGCGCTGGGCTTGTCCGCGTACATTCACTATGCGTATTCCGTTAATCTCAATGACATGTTCAGCGACGCACAATATCCGGGGCGCGTTTTTCGCTATCTGCCCTTGTACACGTCGTTCGCCGGTGGCATTGGTTTCGCCATTGGCTGGATTGTTGGCCGCAACGTGTAGTGTGATGCGGGGCGTATGCGGCGAGTGCAAGGTTTGTTAGGCTTGCGGCTTGACGATTGCATACCTTTGTCTATGAAGAAAAGTCGATCACTAAGATTACTGTTTAGCCAACTGTTGTTGGGCCTGCTAATGACAATGCCGCCGGCCGTCATGTGGGCGGATGGGTTCCCGATTGCCGACAAGGTGCTCATTGAGAAAGCGGCCCGCAAGCTGCACCTGTTTCGAGATGGCAAGGTCTTTCGTACCTTCAAGATTGCTCTCGGTATCAGGCCCGTGGGCGACAAGAAGAAGGAAGGCGATTTCAAAACGCCGGAGGGTAGCTATCTGCTGGACGGCCGCAATCAAAACAGCGACTTTTTCCTGGCAATCCATGTTTCGTATCCCACCGAGGCGGATCGGCGCGAAGCCAGGCGGCTCGGTGTCGATCCAGGCGGTGCGATCATGATTCACGGTCAGCCTAACGAGCCGACAAGGTCTGAGACTTATTACCGTACTCGGGACTGGACAAATGGCTGTATCGCGGTTTCCAATTCCGACATGATCGATATCTGGCTCATGACCGACGAGAATACCCCGATTGAAATTCGCCCCTGAGGATGCGTGACCCGGTCATGAGCAACGCCTCCGATTTCATCGACGCCGAGGTATGGCCCGAGGGCAGTCTCGAAGTCCTCTCCCAGTTTGAGGTCGACCAGTTGAAAAACGGCGGCGCAGGCGGACTGTATCCGCTGCTGCGTCGCTGCATGCTCGCGGTGCTGCATGCCGACAGTCAGAACGACGATGCGCGCGCACTCTTGAATACCTATAAGAATTTCGAAGTCGGATTTATACAGCAGGATCGTGGCCTGAAAGTCTCCCTGACGAGTGCGCCGGCCGAAGCATTCGTCGACGGCAAGATGATACGCGGCACGCGAGAGCTGCTGTTTGCGGTGCTTCGCGACATAGTTTTCACACGTAACGAAATAATGGAAAGCGGTCGGTTTGATCTGAGCAAATCGGATGGCATCACGAACGCGGTCTTTCATATCGTTCGAAACGCGAAAATGCTGCATTTGCCCGCAGAGGTGAACCTCGTTGTTTGTTGGGGAGGGCATGCGATCAGCCGACTCGAATACGACTACTCGAAAAGAGTCGGTTACGAGTTGGGCCTGCGCGCACTGAACGTCTGTACCGGTTGCGGTCCCGGCGCCATGAAGGGTCCCATGAAAGGCGCGACAATCGGCCACGCTAAACAGCGCATACGGGGTGGGCGCTATATCGGCGTTACTGAACCGGGCATTATTGCCGCCGAGTCGCCGAACCCGATCGTCAATTCACTCGTCATCATGCCGGACATGGAAAAGCGTCTGGAGGCCTTTGTGCGGCTTGGGCATGGGATTATCGTGTTCCCTGGCGGCGTCGGTACCGCTGAGGAAATACTCTACTTGCTTGGCGTGCTATTGCACCCCGACAACCAGGCGCAACCCATGCCGATGATCATGACCGGACCGGCATCTTCTGAAAGTTATTTCCAGCAAATCGATGAGTTCGTCGCGGCGACACTGGGTGAAGAGGCCCAAAATTGCTACCAGATCATCATCGGTGATCCGATCGAAGTAGCGTACCAGATGAAACAGCGTCTGAGCGACGTGCTCGAGTTCCGAGACAAACATGGCGATGCGTACTATTTTAACTGGCGTCTGCGAATCGACCGGTATTTCCAGCAGCCCTTTCGTGCAACTCATGAGTCGATGCGAGATCTCGATCTCAGTGAGGACTTGCCGAAGCACATGCTCGCGGCGAACCTGCGACGAGTTTTTTCAGGAATAGTATCGGGTAACGTCCGAGAAGATACGGCGGAGCTCATCGACCGCGACGGTCCATTCGAGATCAACGGTTCACAGCGAATCATGACTCTGCTGGATGATCTGCTGTCCGGCTTCGTTTCCAACAAACGCATGAAGATTTCCAGTGGCGAATACCATCCTTGCTACGTGATTAAGTAAAACCACGACCTAAGTAATTGAAAATAATAATAAAAAAGGATTTGGCACTGTGATGTAGTTCCTGTGATTCTCGGGCCACCGGACTTAGTATTTAGTCAAAGGACTGACCGAGCAAACTCAATGCCAGATAGCAAAAACATGAGATGGGTCGATGGCTTTGGCACGGATGCTGAACCCGACTCCAAAAGCGATGACTCGACGGTGGACCCGGTTGAACCGGCTGCGAATGATGCCGACGGTTGGAAGCAATACCGCCGTTGGATCTCAAAAGCACCTGCGACTCGCAGTCGGCGTGCGGGCATAGATCCCGCTTTATATTCGTGGAAAGGCTATCGCGACTGGTCGGACCAGGTAAAACGCAATTGGATAAAAGACTCCGACAACGATTAGGTCGTAACGACTTAACATATGCAAAACGCCGGCTCAATGCCGGCGTTTTTCATTCCCTTTGAATTCGGTTTTCGTTTCAGAGAGCAGAACAAAGAAACAAAATCGATGTGTGAATTGTGTCCCTGAAGAAACGGGAACTGTGTCTGGTTTCCGGACTATTTATTGGTTGATTCAGAAGTTCTGCAACAAGCTGTGATCTGTCTCACGGCCCGGATATTTCGACCGCCCTATAGTCAATCCTACTGATCTGACCAACGTGCAATTCAGAGTATGTCAAACAATCACAAGAAATCGGAATCACCTCTCGACGCGCTAAAAAGCGAGTCCGCTCGCCAGCGTTGGGAGCTATTCCATCGTGCGATCGCGCATGCCAAGGAATCCAACAATGCCTCGCTGCTCGACGCAGACACCCACGGCGGTGAAGCGGAAAGCACCGGGCCCCTTCTGTCGATCATCCGTTAGATCGCGATTCGATGGAACGACTGCTTCAATACATGGACGATCTCGATGACCTCGTCGGCTCGTTCGGCCTGGTTTATGAGCGACTTCGCCGTTACTTCTTACCGCTCATCGCAGCGGTCGCAGGCCTGCTCTCGATGGCTTCGGGTATTTGGCTCGCGCTCGTGCATCCACCTATCGCGCTGGCAACCTGCCTGCTCTTGTTCGTAACGCTGCTGTATCGCGCAGTGACCTCACCGTCGTACAAGCGACTGCAGATCAACTGACACGCATGATCAGCTTCGCCGACCGGGCTTGAATTCACCAAAAAAGTCCCCATGCTGTCTGCCTTTGGCTAAAAGGGGTATTGGGCGTGGCGGACAGTTCAAAGCGTGAAACACTGGGATTTCAGACCGAGGTTCGTCAACTCTTAAAGTTGATGATTCACTCCTTGTACAGCAACAAGGAGATTTTTCTTCGCGAATTGATATCCAACGCGTCTGACGCGGCCGATAAATTGCGATTCGAATCATTGGCCAGCCCTGAGTTGTTAGGTGACGACACCGATCTTTCGATTCGCATCGAGTTGGACAAGGACAAACGACAGCTGTCGATCATCGACAACGGCATCGGTATGTCTCGCGATGAGCTTGTCGACAATCTTGGCACTATCGCCAGGTCGGGAACGGCCGAATTCCTCGAAAAGATGACCGGTGACGAAAATCACGATGCGCAGCTGATTGGTCAATTTGGCGTGGGTTTTTACTCGAGCTTCATCGTCGCCGACAAAGTGATCGTCGAAACTCGCCGTGCCGGGCTGTCCGAGAGTGATGCCGTGAGATGGGAGTCAGACGGACAGGGTGAGTTTTCGGTCGAAAAGATCGAGCGCGCCGAGCGCGGCACTCGTGTGACGCTGCACCTCAAGGAAGATCAGGTCGAGTTTGTGGAGTCGTTCCGTATTGAGTCGCTGATCCGGAAGTACTCGGACCACATCGGTTTCCCGGTGTCGTTGTTCGTCGTCGGTGGCGAAGACGAAGATGCAAAGCTGGTCAATTCGGCGACAGCACTATGGACGCGCCCGCGCAGCGAAATCACTGACGAGGAGTACAAGGAGTTCTTCAAGTACCTGTCACATGATTTCGCCGATCCCCTGGCCTGGAGTCACAACCGTGTCGAAGGAAAGCGGGAATACACGAGTTTGCTCTACATCCCGGCGGCGGCACCGTTCGACCTCTGGAATCGCGAGGCGCCCAGGGGCCTCAAACTCTATGTCCAGCGCGTGTTTATCATGGACGAGGCCGAGCAGTTCCTGCCGTTGTACTTACGCTTTGTCAAAGGCGTCGTCGATTCATCGGATTTGCCACTGAACGTCTCGCGCGAGTTACTTCAGCAAAACCCGGAGCTTGTTGCGATGCGCAGCGCATTAACCCGGCGCGTGCTCGACATGTTGGAGAAAATGGCGTCCTCTGACTCGGACGACTATCAGGCTGTCTGGCGTGAGTTCGGACAGGTGCTCAAGGAAGGCATGATAGAAGATCATGCGAATAAAGATAAGCTGGCCAAACTGCTGCGTTTTGCAACAACCCATAGCGGTAATGACACGCAGGATCAGTCGCTCGAAGATTACGTCGGACGAGCCGGTCCCGGCCAGGACAAGATTTACTTCATTCTTGCCGAAAACTATGAGACAGCGACCTCGAGCCCTCATTTGGAACAGCTGCGCAAGCGCGGTATAGAAGTGTTGCTTTTGACGGACCGAATCGACCCGTGGCTCGTCGATGGTCTTGCAGAGTTCGATGGCAAGGCGCTGGTTGATGTGGCGCGAGCGGCGCTCGACTTGCCGGAGGGTGACGACGAGGCAGCCCAGGACGAGATCAAGGACGAACACAAAGCGCTTCTCGAAAAGATCAAGACGGCCTTGAGTGACAGGGTTGACGCGGTGAAGGTGAGCCACCGTCTCGTCGATTCGCCTGCCTGTGTGGTGGCGGGAGACGATGATCTGAATCCGCAGCTTCGGCGCATGCTCGAAGCCAGCGGTCAGGCAATCCCGGCGTCGAAACCTATTCTCGAAATCAACGTCGAGCACCCCCTGGTGAACAGACTGTCCACAGAGCCTGATGATGAACGTTTCGGCGATCTTTCAAATATTGTCATGGACCACGCGCTGCTTGCTGAGGGCTCTCAACTGGATAATCCGGCACAATACGTGCAGCGCATGAACAAATTCTTGCTTGATATCGACTCGGGAGCGACCAATGAGTAGCAACTCCAGTGACAACGATCTTCGTGACAGGCTCACGCAAGAGCAGTACCAGGTTACGCAGAGCGCCGCGACCGAAAGGCCATTCACAGGCAAGTACGTCGACCACAAGGGCGATGGCAGCTACCGCTGTATTTGCTGCGATGCGCCGCTTTTCAGCTCGGATCACAAGTACGATTCAGGTTCCGGATGGCCCAGTTTCTGGCTGCCGCTTGCGGGCGAGGCAGTGCGCACGAAAACCGATACGACGCACGGCATGACCCGCGTAGAGGTCGTTTGTGCGAACTGCGATGCGCATCTCGGCCACGTGTTCGAAGATGGTCCACAGCCGACCGGCCTGCGATACTGCATCAATTCGGCATCCCTGGACTTTAAGGATACGGGCGAATGAAATTGAGCGACGTATTGGCGACTTGCATTGTCGCGCTAATGCTGGCCGGTTGTGGTCCGGCCGAGCAGGAATCGGCAAAAGAAAACGACGCGACAAGCGCCACGCAAGTCGCCTGCCCATTGGCTGACGACAACGGCAATGTCAAAATCGCGCCAGGCTTGACCGCCAAAATTACAAATAGGGGCTACGGCCGCGCGGCGGTTTCGGGCGACTACGCGGATGTGCATACCACGCTCTGGCTATACGACGAAAACGCGGCGGCCGGTCGGGGCACCGAGATATGGTCCTCCGGTGGCGAACAGCCTTTTCAGTTTCAGCTCGACGCCGGCCAGGTCATCAGGGGCTGGGATCTTGGTGTCGCCTGCATGCTGGTTGGCGAGACCCGGGAACTAAAGATTGCCCCGGATCTGGGCTATGGTGCGCGGGGAAAACCGCCTGTACCGCCGAACGCGACGCTACTGTTCGAGATCGAACTGGTGAAACTGACGGAATCGGGTGATCCTGCATCGTAACTAGTCAGGCTCGTTTCCTGCCACTTCCGAGTCTTGACGCAGACGGATATCGATCCGGCGGTTCAGACCGCGACCGTAACGCGTGGCGTTGTCGGCCAGGGGCTGTGACGACCCTGCGCCAATCGTGATCAGTCGCTCTCGTGCGATGCCTCGTTCGGCGACGTAGTCGGCGACCGCGTTCGCTCTTGCCAGGCTTAGCTGAACATTCCAGGCTTCGTTGCCGGACGAATCTGTATGGCCGGTAATGGAAATAGTCGAGTTGCGACAGGTATCTGCCAGTGAAATAACCCTGTCCAGGACCGGCTTCGCGGAGCTGCGTAGAATGGTCAAAGACTCCTCGAACCCAACCGCCCCGTGTTCGTGCATGGCGAATGCGCGCGAACACAGATCCTGAGGGTGCACACTGCCGTCAGGGACGATCATTTCAACATCGAGTTCAATCGTTTCTCCTAATGCCACACGCAGCGACTGAATCTCGTCGTGCCAGTCATCTGTGCCCACGCCACGGATCCGTAGCACTTTATCGGTCAGTACCGCAGTCGATGAGCGTGTTGCCGAGAGTGCTTTGAGCAAGCCTATGGAGGTGGCCGTCCAGTAATCTGGTGCCGGCCCGAGCGGCTTAAAGGTCGAGCTGGTCCGCGCGCCCGAGAAGAGGCGATCGGCCGTCTGCAAAAGCTGACGTTCGTGATCGGTAGATGCGGTATGGCCGTCGAGCCGCAGGGACTCCCGGCGAAACGACATTTCGAAACGAGGCGAAACGATCGCCGAGTAATCCGAGATAGCCGGAGTGTCACCTGACAGGCCCTTGTCGAGGGACACAAAGGAGAAGACGCCGCAAAGCAGTGCGGAGGATGCGACTAGTATGCGGTTATGACGCGACAAGCGGACTACGCGCGTCTGTTGTGGTCTTTAAGTTCTCGCGCCTGCCCGATCCAGTTTTCGCGATAGATTCGACTGTGAAAGCCTTTCAGGCGTTCGGCGACGCGATCGATGTCGTATTCTGTCATGTCCGCGATTTGTTGAAGGCGAAAAATACCCATCTCATTAAGGGTCTTCTCGATCGCCGGTCCGATCCCCTTTATTTGCTTCAGATCGTCGCGAAGTGAGTGCTGGCCGTCTTCGTGAGTGGCAGTCTCGTCCGAGCCCACCTGAGGACCGTTCTGGTGTTCGGTTGGATCGTTTGAGGCGTCACGTCCATTCGTCAGCGCGTCGGGGTCGTGGACCGGCTCTATGCGCGTCTGATCATTACTATTCGCTGTTTCAAGCTCTTCTATACGGCGGCGAGCTTTAGCAAGATCCGCCTCAAGCTGCACGGCTTCCTCATTTCGGACCCTGTATCGTTCGATCAGCGGCGGCAGGCGATTGTGCCAGCTTTCCAGTTCACGGCTGAGTTGAAATATTTTCTCGTCTTTTTGTTCGGAGGCCGCCTTTTCAAAGTCTTGGTTCACGATATCCGATCGCAGCTTGTCTCGCTGACTCAAGACGGTTTCAAGGTTGCTGCGAACATCCTTGATTTCGCGCTGCAGTTCGTCGCGGCGCGCGTGGGCATTTTGCGCAACCTCCGACAGTTCCTTTGCACGCTTCTTCGCATCCTGATTGGAGGCCTGGTACTGGCTGATCTGGTCCATCAGACTTTTGTTCTGGCCGACAAGGCGTCCATGCTCGGTTCTTTGCGCCTCCATCTGCTCGTGCCAGCCTGCGTTGATCGCCGCTTTTTCCTGGCGAGCCCGATTGCCGCGCACGATCCACCCGGTGACACCGCCGACTACGACGGCCAGCGCCGGCAAGGCAATGTGTATGGCAGTGATCTCAGGCATTCAACGAATCCAGTGCCAACGTCAGGACGCAAGCCGTTGCGGGTTCAGCTCGTCAAGTACATCCCGAATTTGTGTGACGGCCCAGTCTATCTCTGCTTTGCTAATCACGAGCGGGGGCGCCAACCGAACGACCGTGTTGTGCGTTTCCTTGCTAAGAAGTCCGCGCTTCATGAGCGCCTTGCATACATCACGTGCAGCTGCATAGTCCGGATCGATCTCGACACCAATGAAGAGCCCCTTGCCCCGTACCTCGCGTACTAACGGCGTGTCGATCGCGCGCAGTTGATTAATGAGGTCATCACCCATCGCCGCGCTGTTGGCAGCCAGGTCTTCATCGATCAATATATTGAGCGCCTCGAGTCCCACGGCCGCGGCAAGTGGGTTGCCGCCGAACGTGCTGCCGTGATCACCGGGAGTGAAGACCTCCATGACATCGCGACGCGCAAGCAACATCGACACGGGCAATATGCCGCCACCGAGGGCCTTGCCGAGAATCAGGGCATCGGGTTTCAGATCTTCGTGTTCGCATGCCAGTAGTTTGCCCGTCCGACCCAGTCCCGTTTGAATTTCATCCGCGATGAACAGTACGTTCGTTGCCCTGCACAGCCGGGCGGCCGCCTTCAGGTAACCAGGAGGCGGCATGATGATGCCGCCTTCACCCTGAATAGGCTCGACAATGAACGCGGCGGTGTTCGCATTGATCGCGGCCTCAAGCGCGCCTATGTCACCGTACGCCACGTTGAGAAAGCCGGGAGGAAAGGGTCCAAAGCCACTTTGATACTGCGGCTCGTCCGACATCGCGACCGCCGCCATAGTGCGGCCGTGGAAGTTACCGTTGCAGCTGATAATCTCAGCCTGGTCGTGCGGCACGCCTTTGACGGTGTAGGCCCATTTGCGTGCCGCCTTGATGGCTGTTTCGACGGCCTCGGCACCCGTGTTCATCGGGAGGGCCATATCCTGCCCGGTCAGCAGGCAAGCGCGCTCGAGGAATGGCCCAAGCGTGTCCGAGTAAAAAGCGCGCGATACGATCGTCAGACGAGCAACCTGCTTCTGAACAAGGCGCACCAGCCGTGGGTTTGCATGCCCGTGACTGACGGCCGAATACGCACTCATCATATCGAGGTACTTATTTCCTTCGTCATCCCAGACGAATACACCTTCGCCACGCGTGAGAACCACCGGCAGCGGATGGTAGTTATGAGCGCAATATTGCTTCTCGAGGCTCATCGTGGAACTCATCGCATCACCCGTTTTATTTTGCAGTCCTTATTAAAGAGGACCAGTATTGCATAAGGTCATAATTTTACAGCAATAACCACGGAACAGGCCACCTTTGATCAGGCCGGAGCCGGGACGCCAAATGTCACAACAACCCATAACAGAGTCGTTTTTCATCGCTGGTCCGGTTGGACAACTGGAGGCAGTGTTGGAAACTCCCTCAAACACCGAATTGCCTGGAACGGTCGTCGTCTGCCATCCGCACCCGCAGCATGGGGGCACCATGCACAATAAGGTCGTCCATACGCTGGCGCGAACTTTTGTTCGTTCCGGTTTCGCTGCGCTGCGATTCAATTTTCGTGGTACCGAGAAAAGCGACGGTCGTTTCGACGACGGCGTCGGGGAGCTGGACGATGCGTTGGCCGCCGTTGACTGGATGCGCAGAAGGCTGCCAGGACAACGGTTTGTGGCTGGCAGGATTTTCATTTGGCGCGGCCATTGCGATTCGCGCTGCTGTCGAAAGAGACGTGGACGGTCTGGTCAGCGTGGCACCGGCCGTGTCGCGCTTCGCATCGGGGCTGGCCAAACAGCCGGCTTGTCCCTGGCTGATTGTGCAAGGTGACGAAGATGAACTCGTCGACATTGACGAGACTATCGACTGGGTAAACAGCCTTGAGCCAGGGCCCGAGTTGCTGATCCTGGAGAATGCCGAGCATTTTTTTCATGGTCGGTTGATGGATTTGCGCGAGGTCGTGACGAAGTTCGTCAACGGCAAAGGCCGAGTAGATTCGCAGACATAAAAAAAGCCGGGGAATCCCCGGCTTTTCATTCAGAAAATCTCTGAATATCAGACCATGTCTTTCAGGCCCTTCAAGGCAGAAACCTTAACTACTTTCGAAGCAGGCTTTGCTTTGAACATCATTTCTTCGCCCGTGAACGGGTTAGTACCCTTGCGAGCTGCACGAGCCGGTTTCTTTACGACTCGAAGCTTCAAGAGACCAGGTACCGTGAACATACCCGGGGCACCACGACCGCCAAGGTTCTTCTTGATCTGACCGTTAAGCGATTCGAAAACTGCAGCGACGTCTTTGCGCGACAGACCGGTATCGTCAACGATCTTTGCGTAGATTTCAGACTTGGTGGGTGGCTTGTTGGTGTTTGTGGCCATGAAAAACTGACTCCTAAAAAGAAAAACGAGCGGAAGCTCGTGGCAAAAACGGGCTTAGCCCGCGTCAAAAAGCAGCGCGACGATAACACATGTCTTACAGTCGTGTAAGACAAAAAAGGCCTTTTTTATAAGGTTTTTTTGGCGAACGACGTCCAGATGCAGAGTGGACGATCGAAAGATGCCTTCAACTATTCGTCACCAAAAGCGCGACGCGACGCGAAAACGATTAGTCCGTATAGAACTGACGCTTGAATCGAACCTCGGCCGCTCTATCCTCACCTTCGGGTACGACGCTGATATCAAAGACCAGGGTCTCGCGGTTGGCGACCGCGGTTTCACCGATGTAGTAAATCGCTTCCTGTTCATCGATTTGACGCATCGTGACATTTTTTAGCTGTCCGGTGAGATTAACCGTTTTGACATTGATGGTTGCGGTAACCGGTGCGTTGTCCGCCTTACGGATGACCGAAACATTGAGCATCGCGCGGTTCTTGCTACGGAGTATGTTATACGCGCGTGCGACTTCCGGAGGCAGCTGGTCTGTGGACAGCGCGCTGAAGTGAATAACATGGTTGCCAATATCGGCCGACGTGGCGCCGGCTGGTTGCGCCTCAGGCACGTCTCCAGAGTCGCCGGACCCGCCGCATGCCGCGGCGAGCACGAGCAAAGACAAACAGACCATCGTTCGGATAATCGTCATGATACTCGCCCCCTTTTCCCTGACTATAAACCATTGGTGGCCATTTGCGCACGCATCGGTGCTAACAATACGGCTGTGGTCTGCACTAAATTCCCAATGGCTTGAATCCGTTGACAACAATTGTCGCAGCAAGCAGAAGAATGACGGCGAAAATCGGCGAGATGTCGAATCCGCCCATTGGCGGGAGGATTCGCCGAAAGGGCCGCAACAGCGGCTCGGTAAGCGTCGTGATTATCGCTGTCGCTGGATTGTAGCCGCCTTGCGAAATCCAGCTGAGAATAATCCGGATAAATATCGCATAGACAAAAAGGTTGATGGAAAGCACGACGAGTTTGACGATCGACGTGACAGCAATCGTCGCGATACCTGCTGTTTGTCCCAGGATCAGCAACAACAGCAGAACCGTCAGATACTGAATAACAAAAGCGACGAGCACGGTCGCGGTGTCCATGCGGCCGAACGATGGCACGATGCGGCGCACGGGAATGACAATCGGCGATGTGAAGCGCAGGATTCCCTGAGCCAGCGGATTGCGAAAATCTGCCCGAAGCCACGGCATCCAGAAGCGCAGTAGCAGAACCAGCAAGTAAAGGCTGGTTACCGCGTTGACGACAAATACGATAGCGGATGAGATATTGGATGGCATATTTCAGTCCTTGCCTGCTTCGTGCGCCCGATCGGCGAGCTCGACCGCGCGATCGCGGGCAGCGATTACCGCCGCGCTGAAGATATCACGAAATCCATTGGACTCGAGACTATCGAAGGCGGCCGCTGTCGTACCCCCCGGCGAGCGCACGCGGGCAATCAATGTGTCCATGGTTTCCCCGGATTGCTCCGCCAGCTCGCCGGCGCCACGTGCTGTTTCGAGCGACAACTTTAGCGCCGAGTCGTGGTCCAGTCCGAGTTGCTCCGCAACTTTCACGAGCATGTCCACCAGGAGGTAGAAATAGGCCGGGCCCGTGCCGGAAACGGCTGTTACCGTGTCGATGTCTTCTTCGGTCTGCACCGGAATGA
This sequence comes from uncultured Gammaproteobacteria bacterium, assembly GCA_963760325.1. Classification (GTDB taxonomy): domain Bacteria; phylum Pseudomonadota; class Gammaproteobacteria; order Steroidobacterales; family Woeseiaceae; genus UBA1847. The sequence continues at coordinate 47,570 of CAVXCW010000029.1, forward strand.
CAGGTCCGGTCGTCGCGATGATGCTACTCGCGATCTGAAATTGTTCGGGTGTAGTGCGCTCGTTGGCGTACATCCCGGAAATTCCAAGGCGCAGCAGCGCGGCTTGATTCGGCATGACACGAACGACCGACAGGCCGCCCCCCAGCCACGTATCGATGTCATGACTGCGCACGCCGGCCGCAATCGAGATGATGAGCGGTTTCGTGCGCTGCACGGTACCAGCCAGCGGTTTGCAGACCTGGCTGAGTATCTGGGGTTTGACCGCGAGCACGACGCACTCGGCTTCGCCGACGACGACCTCGTTGTTTTCATGAATGATCGAATTCGGGAGTTCTTCGGCCAGGCTCTCGCGATGATCGGAGAGCGGCTCGGAAACCAGAATGTGCGTGGGTTCGTATCCTGCCGCGAGCATTCCGCCGGCAAGCGCCCGTGTCATGTTACCGCCGCCCACAAAGGCGACTTTTCCATAGTCCATCGGTTTTCCTGTCGTTACGCTCGTTCGCCAAACACCGCGGTGCCTATACGCACGATTGTCGCCCCTTCGAATATCGCAGCTCGGTAATCTGCTGTCATGCCCATTGACAACGTGTCGATCGGGACTGCGCTGCGCTGCAATGCCTCCGCGAGTTCGCGGAGCTTTGCGAATGGTTTGCGCTGTGCTTCGAATTCCTCTCGAATGGCCGGCAGACACATCAGCCCGCGAAGTCGAATGTTTGGCAATTCGCTGCAGGCCGCCGCAAGGTCGCTCAGCTCGTCGATGCCGGCACCTGACTTGCTCGGTTCGTTGTCGATATTAACCTGTATACAGACATTGAGCGGTGCCAGTTCGGCGGGACGCTGCTGACTCAGGCGCTTTGCTATTTTTAGCTTGTCGATTGTGTGCACCCAGTCAAAGTTTTCAGCGACGACTCGTGTTTTATTGCTCTGCAGGTGGCCGATGAAGTGCCAGGTAAGGCCCTCGTCGACCGTGGCCCGAATCTTGTCCAGACCCTCCTGAACCGTATTTTCGCCGAAATCCCGCTGACCGAGAGCGACGGCGGCGAGAACGCTGTCCAGGGGATGTTTCTTGCTCACAGCGAGCAATTTGACAGTATCCGGGTCACGATCGGCCTCGACGGCCGCGATCGCCAGCAAATCGCGGATTTTTCGCAAGTTTTCCGTGACTCTAATCACGTTTTAGTCCGGTTGCTTCGCTATACTAGGTTCAGTTCGTTCCGGGTTATGGTAAGTCCGGAACCCAATCTTACGAGGGAGAAATATGGCTGTCGACGTTGCCCAGTTGTTGTCGTTCGCTGTAAAAAACAACGCGTCTGACCTGCACTTGTCAGCCGGTGTGCCGCCCATGATTCGAGTTGATGGCGACATCAAACGTGTCAACATGCCGGCGCTCACCCACAAAGACGTCAATAGCATGGTGTACGACATCATGAATGACAAGCAGCGCAAGGACTACGAAGAGTTTCTGGAGACTGACTTTTCCTTCGAAATCCCGAAGCTGGCACGATTTCGCGTCAACGCCTTTAACCAGAATCGCGGTTCGGCCGCGGTGTTTCGAACCATTCCCTCCGAGATCCTGAGCCTGGAAGACCTCGGCGCACCACCTATTTTCAAAGACGTATCCATGCACCCGCGCGGTATTGTCCTGGTCACTGGCCCTACCGGTTCGGGTAAGTCGACAACGCTCGCGGCCATGGTCGACTATATCAACGACAACAAACCGGACCACATTCTCACGATCGAGGACCCCATCGAGTTCGTCCATGAGTCGAAGAAATCGCTTATAAATCAGCGTGAAGTGCACCGCGATACGCTCGGCTTTAATGAAGCGCTGCGTTCGGCACTTCGCGAGGACCCGGACGTCGTACTTGTCGGCGAGCTTCGCGACCTCGAGACGATTCGATTGGCACTAACCGCAGCGGAAACCGGTCACCTCGTTTTCGGAACGCTGCATACCAGTTCAGCGGCGAAGACCATTGACCGCGTTGTCGACGTGTTTCCTGCCGCCGAGAAAGAAATGGTGCGTGCAATGCTCTCCGAATCATTGCGTGCCGTTGTTTCGCAAACACTTTTGAAGAAAGTGGGTGGCGGCCGTATTGCGGCGCACGAGATCATGATCGGTACGCCTGCGATACGCAACCTGATTCGTGAAGGCAAGATCGCCCAGATGTATTCGGCAATCCAGACGGGCCAGGGATCCGGTATGCACACGCTGGATCAAAACCTCGCCGAACTATTGAAGAAGGGATTGATCAACAAGGAAGAAGCACGCTTCCGGGCGGTCAACAAGGAGAATTTCTAGGGCAGGGCGCTAATTGACTGCTTAGAGGGAGATACAAAGAATGGAACGCGAACAAGCGGTACGACTGACACAGAACCTGTTGCGAAAAATGGTCGAACGAGATGGTTCCGACCTCTTCTTGACAGCGGCGTTTCCGCCAGCGATCAAAGTCGACGGCACGGTCCATAAAGCGACAGATACACCCTTGTCTCCGGAACAAGCTGCGATGATGGTTCGTTCGATAATGAACGACAAACAAATCAAAGAGTTTGACGCGACCAAGGAATGTAATTTTGCGATCGCGCCACAGGGCATCGGTCGTTTTCGTGTCAGCGCGTTTATTCAGCAGGGCATGGTCGGCGCGGTTCTACGAACGATCACTACCGAAATACCGACACTGGAAGATCTCGACCTGCCGCCCATTCTCAAAGACATCGTCATGAACAAGCGAGGTCTTTGTATCGTTGTCGGTGGCACAGGGTCGGGTAAGTCGACCACGCTGGCCGCCATGATTGGCCATCGCAACGCGAACTCGCGTGGCCACATTATTTCTATTGAGGATCCGGTCGAGTACGTTCATCCACATGATGGCTGCGTAATCACGCAGCGAGAGGTTGGTGTCGATACCGAGACCTGGCACGCGGCACTGAAAAACACGCTACGCCAGGCACCGGACGTCATTCTGATCGGCGAGATACGCGACAAAGAAACAATGGAATACGGCATACAGTTTGCGGAGACCGGCCACCTTTGTCTCGCGACACTTCATGCCAACAGCGCCAACCAGGCAATGGACCGCATAATCAACTTCTTCCCGGAGGAACGGCGTCAACAGCTGTTGATGGACTTGTCTCTGAACACCAAAGCGTTCATCGCGCAGCGGCTCATTCCACGTGAAGGCGGCATAGGTCGTGTCGCGGCCATGGAAATCATGCTCAACACGCCGCTGGTTCAGGACTTGATCTTCAAGGGCGAGGTTGGGCAGATCAAAGAGATCATGTCGAAGTCGACGCGACTGGGCATGCAGACATTCGACCAGGCACTTTTCTACCTTTACGAAGAGGGCGTCATTACGTACGAAGAAGCGATGCGAAATGCCGACTCGAAGAACGAACTCAGGTTGCGCATCAAGCTGGAAAGCAAGCGCGATTCGTCGGCCGCGGAACAGCAAGCTGAGAGCCTCGCAATCATGGAAGAAGACACCGCTCGGACATTCTGAGCGGCACAGGGACGACCCACAGATGAACGTCAAACCGCTATTCAAGTTGATGGTTGAGAAAAACGCATCCGACCTTTTCTTTGCGCCATTCACGCCGGCCAAGATCAAGATCGAAGGCAAGATCATGCCCGTCAACAAGCTCGAAATGACGCCGAAAATGGTGAAGCAGGCCGCACTCGAGTTGATGACTGAAGATCAAATGGAACAGTTCAATAAGGACCTGGAGATCGACTTTGCGTTGTCCGAACAGGGCCTGGGCCGTTTTCGCGTCAATGTTTTTCACCAGCGCGGCAGCGTATCCATGGTATTGCGTTACATCACCTCAGAAATGCCAACGCTCGAGGAACTCGGGATGCCGAAGCAGCTCAAAGAGCTGGTGATGCTGCGGCGCGGCCTGATCCTGATGTGCGGTTCAACCGGGGCCGGCAAGTCGACCACGCTTGCGGCAATGATCAACCATCGCAATGAAAAAACCTCGTCGCACATCATCACCATTGAGGATCCGATCGAATTTCTGCATCCCAACAAGCAGTCGATCGTGAATCAGCGGGAAATAGGACTCGATACCAAGTCCTACGGACGTGCACTCAAGAGCGCTGTTCGCGCGGCACCGGACGTAATCCAGATCGGTGAAATACGTGACACGGAGTCTATGCGCGCGGCGCTGGATATGGCCGGTACCGGCCATCTCGTGCTGGCGACGGTGCACTCGAATAACTCGGCGGAGACGCTGGACCGAATTATCAACCTGTTCCCCCAGGAGCAACACGCCCAGGTATTCATGGACCTGGCGCACTATCTGCGCGCAATTCTCTCGCAACGTTTGGTGCGTGCTCGCAACGGCAAGCGCGTAGCGGCGGTCGAACTGTTGCTCAACACGCCGCACATCAAGGATCTGGTCCTCAAGGGCGATATCACGGCCGTTAAGGAAGCTCACAAGGATAGCGGCGAGGCTGGAATGAAGACTTTCGATGACGCGCTGCTGGAGTTGTACAAGGACGGCACGATCACGATGGATGAGGCGATGTCGCACGCCGATTCGCGCGCTAACCTCGAAGCTAAAGTCAACTTCGGCGGCTAACCGCAGCACCACCCACCACCCACCATTCTGACCGCGGCGTCGATCGCCGGGTTTCCCTGTAGGAGGCCGCTCCCTTATGGGGAGCGCGCTCCTACAAACGCACGGTTTGGCAGCGGCGGTAGGTGAGTGATGGCTGGTGGCTTGTTGAGAATGTCCGTAGAATTGCTCCGCCATGAGCGCCACTAAAAAATCAAGACAAAGCGACGATGAGGCTGCCCTGCAACTCGATGCCAAAGGCAATCTTCGACATCTGCTGACCCTGAAAGGCCTCGATAAAGCACTATTGATCGACATTCTGGACGCCGCCGATCGCTACCTGACGGCACCTAACGTCATCGTCATGCATCCCGGACCGATGAACCGTGGTATCGAAATAGAAAGCGTGGTGGCGGACGGACCGAATTCGGTCATCACCCAACAAGTTACCAACGGCGTGGCGGTTCGCATGGCCGTTCTCGATCGCGTCGGCCGGACCATGGCGGCCCGATGACCACGGCAGCTCAACGTCAGGCGCAGGCAAATCGCGGCACGCTGTTTGTTGAGGAGGGCGAGGTAATCTCGGTGGAGACTTTTCCGGGAGAGCAGTTCGTCATGCGTGTTCGTGCACCGCTGTGTGCCACTGCCGCGAAACCCGGGAATTTTGTACACATCAGTTGCCACGAGTTGCGACCGATGCGCCGACCTATGTCCATCATGCGTGCGAAAGACGACTGGATAGAGATTCTTTTCAAAATCGTTGGTGACGGTTTGCGCCTGTTGTCGCAAAAGACGCCCGGGGAGTCCGTGAGTGTGCTGGGTCCGATCGGCAAACCATTCTCTCCGTCACCCGAGCGACCAAATGTACTGCTGATCGGCGGCGGTGTCGGTATTCCGCCGATGGTGTTCGTGGCCGACGACTTACGCGATCCGGAAAGCCGCTGTAGCCCGCTCGCAATTCTTGGTTCGGAGATTCCTTTTCCGTTCGGTCTGGTGAGCTCAACGCTGGCAACGCCGTGGCTGGATGCGGCGATTAATAAGTCCATGCCGCTGCTGGAGAGCTGGGGCGTGCCAAGCCGGCTCGCTACCCTGTCAGGCTTCGACGGTTGCTTTGATGGCTACGTGACGGATCTTGCAGATCAGTGGCTTTCTACCCTGTCAGCTGACCAGCTGGCGACAACGGAAATATTTGCGTGCGGGCCAACGCCAATGCTGAAGGCAGTCGCGTCGCTGGCGGCCCGCTACGCATTACCATGCCAGGTGTCCCTCGAAGAATACATGGCATGTGCGGTCGGAGGTTGCGCGGGCTGTGCCGTCAAGATCGAAACGCCCGACGGGCCCGCCATGAAACGAGTGTGCGTCGATGGCCCGGTATTCGATGCCACCACCGTTGTCTGGGACGCCTGACTCCCCGCCCCCATCATCGACGACCTGACCGGGGCCCGCGCAGGGAGGAGGTTGGTTGGTGGGGTCAGGAATCAGCCAGATATCGTTCCGCGATGAAGACAGCAGCCGCACTGTCGATCATTTCTTTGGATATCCGTCCGCGTTTGCCTGCGGCGCGTGCTTCTTTGAGCACTCGTTCCGCCTCGATCGACGTGTAACGTTCATCTACGGTCTCAATTGGCAAATCGTAACGCGAAAGCTCCTCGATGAAGTCGTTAACGGGTACCTGCATATCGCTGGGTGAGCCGTCTGCGTGCGCGGGCATGCCGACGACCAGCCGAGTCGGCTGCCATTGCTGGATCAGTTCGCGCAGGCGTTTATGGTCTGGACCGTCCGGCCGATTTGCCACGACGCCGAGGGGGCTCGCGGAGCCGGTGATGTCCTGCCCGACGGCCACGCCGATGCGTCGCAGTCCAAAGTCAAAAGAAAGTATCGTGCGCGGCGGCGTCAAGTTATGCGTGACCGGCATCCGGCGACATCCGGGCTATGTCGATACCCAGCGTGCGCGCCGCCGAGTTCCAGCGTTCGGCGAATGGGGTATCGAATACCAGTTCAGGTGTTGCCGGTACGTTGAGCCAGGAGTTGGCCAGCATTTCGTACTCAAGCTGTCCTGCTTCCCAACCGGCGTAGCCCAGCGCAACGAGTGACTTGTCGGGGCCCTCTCCACTTGCCATGGCATCAATGACGTCGCGAGACAGTGTCAGCTGAATATCATCGGATACGGGCAAAGTGTTGTCGTAACTCCAACCCGGGCCGTGCAACACGAAGCCACGCTCGGTTCCGACGGGCCCACCTGACAAGACCGGGTCCCCGGCAGCGCTGGGGTCCGGGTTGTCGACGCTTAACTGCTCAAATAGCTCGGACAGTTTAAGCGTTAACGGACGATTGATAATGATACCCAGTGCCCCGTCGTCATTATGTTCACAAATCAAGGTGACGGTTGTGCTGAAATTGGGGTCGGCCATGCCTGGCATGGCGATAAGTAACTGATTGGTAAGCGTCGTAGCAGATCCCATACCGTCAGTATCAGTCCAACTGTCGCTGGGTACAAGTGACCGGTTCGAGGCGTCAGTCAGCGTTTGCGGTGGTCGAGATCAGCTGGTCGGCAAACAGCCACTTGTATTCGAAGCGAACGGTGTCGTATTCGGCGGCAATCTCGGGCGGAAATGGATTGAAGGGTGATGCCCGCTGCAGGATATCGAGTGCCGCAAGATCGAGAACGGTCGATCCGCTGGTCTTGCGAATCACGGCTTCTTCGAGGTCGCCCGATGCGCCGATGCTGACCATCAGCGTCGGGCTGCCCGACAGGGTACCCACGTCACCGAGCTCCGGCAGGTAGGTTGCGCCAACCGCCTCGACGCGCCGTTTCCAGTTGTCCAGGTAGGCAGCAACAATGGACTCCCTGGTATCAGCACTAACAATGAGCTGCCGTGGGTCGTCATCGCGAATCAGCATTGACGCCTTGTCTTCCTGTGGCAGCGGCAAAGTCGTTTCGCTGCCAGCCTCCATGGCAACTGCCTTGCTGTTGACGGGCTCAGGGTCCGAACGCGGGTTTATTGTGACCCGACGATCGCTATTGTCCATTGCTGAGACGACGTCATCGGCCGATTGCTCATGGGCGGTTACGTCGATGAGGCCTGTGCCATCCTCATGGCCCGGGTTATCAACGGGCATTGCGCTTTGCAGCGGTGCCGCCGGGCGCACCTGATCGGTCGTGTTGCCGCCGCCTTTCTGACTGGCCTGGGCGAGATAAGAGGCTTCGTCAGGCTGATCAATTCTTTGATCCGGGTCGGCGACGATCGTGACGTCAAGCGAGATCGCATCCGCATACTGATCGACGATCGTCGCGTTAAATGTGACGCCGATAATCAGGATGCCGTGCACCAGGGCCGCAAGGAATAGCATGGCCGGCAGCCGATCCGGCACCGCTGGCTCAACGAGCAGCAGTTCGTCCAGGGGATCCTGATTCAAGGCAAAAGTCGCCATACTCGAAATAATGTACCGCTTTTTTTTATTTACATAAACAAGCAATTACTCGTTACCAACTCAGTGTAATCGCTCAGGCAGCCGCGAAGTGAGACCCATGTCACCGCTCGGCGCATCATCGATCGACTCAGGGTTCAGGCGAGTTTCTTTTCAATCGCGTCAAACATCAAACCGGCGATATTGAGATCGAACTGACGGTCGAGTTCGCGGATCCCCGTTGGACTGGTCACGTTGACTTCGGTCAGGTAGTCGCCGATGACGTCGATACCGGCAAAAAGCACGCCGGCATCCCGTAGCACCGGGCCCACCTGGTCACAAATTGACCGATCACTGTCGGACAGGGCCTGACCTTTGGCGACGGCACCAGCGACCATGTTGCCGCGGTTATCGTCGCCCGAAGGGATGCGTGCCAGTGCATGCGGCACGGCTTCTCCATCGATAAGCAATATGCGCTTGTCGCCAAGCGTGATCTCCGGAATGTGGACCTGCGCCATCGCGAAGCGCCGCCCGTAATCGGTCAGGGTCTCGAATATGACGTTTGCATTGTTGTCGCCTTTTTGCACGACGAAAATTGATCGGCCACCCATGCCATCAAGCGGTTTGACGACCACCCGCCCGTGGTCGTTGAGAAACGACTTCATGTCGGCCATGGAGCGTGTGATCAGCGTCAGCGGAGTACACTCGGGAAACCAGGCCGTGTAAACCTTCTCATTCATGTCTCGGAGCGCCTGTGGCTCATTGACGATCAGCGCGCCGGCGAGTCGTGCACGATCCAGAATGTAGGTCGTGTAGACATATTCCATATCGAATGGCGGGTCCTTGCGCATGAGAATGACGTCCAGCGTTCCCAGCTCGACGTCGGCCCGCTCGCCCAGGTCAAACCAGGCGTCTTGGTTATCCCGCACCGTGAGACGGCTGGATCGGCCCATCGCCGTACCGGCGAGCATGCACAGGTCGCGTTGCTCAAAGTAGTGGATTTCGGCGGAGCGACGCTGTGCTTCCAGCAGCATTGCGAACGAACTGTCTTTCTTGGGCACGATCGAATCGATCGGGTCCATCACGATTCCGATTTTGAGCGGGATAGCGGCCATCTCTTCCTGAACTTCAGTGCTTTGAGCGCGACGCGGCCAACTATACAGCGAAACCGGCCGCAAGCGCCCGATTTCGGACGATTTTGCACAACGTGGCGAGCGTCGTAGCAGGACTTATGTCAATATGGTAAAAGTCGGTTTTGATCGTGGGGAAATTCGGTGTCAAGTAACGCAATCCGCTCATTGAGCGGTCTCAAAATTCTTGTCGTGGATGATAGCAAGACGATTCGCCGGACGGCCGAAACCCTGTTAAGCAAAGAAGGTTGCCAGGTGTTCACTGCCATCGATGGTTTCGACGCGTTGTCCAAGATCGCGGATCACCAGCCCGATCTCATATTTGTGGATATCATGATGCCGCGACTCGACGGCTATGAAACCTGCTCCTTGATAAAGCACAACAAAGTGTTCAAGGAGACGCCCGTGATCATGTTGTCGAGCAAGGACGGGCTATTCGATCGGGCGCGAGGCCGTATCGTCGGCTCGGAGCAGTATTTGACCAAGCCGTTCACAAAGGACGAACTGCTTGGCGCAATTTCCAACCAGATCAACTAGGGAATCTAAAGTATGGCCGTAGTTCTCATCATTGATGATTCGCCGACCGAGCTGCATCTGTTTCAGAACATGCTCGAAAAGGCAGGCTTCGATACGCTGGTAGCCGACAGCGGCGAGGAAGGCCTGAAAGCCGCAAGGGCCGCGCGGCCGGACTGCATTCTTATGGACGTCGTCATGCCAGGCATGAACGGTTTCCAGGCCACCCGGAAATTGACGAAAGACCCCAAAACGGCCGATATCCCGGTCATCATGATTACCACCAAGGATCAGGAAACAGACAAGATCTGGGGCATGCGACAAGGTGCCGTGGAGTATGTCGTGAAGCCCGTATCGGACAAGGACCTCGTCGCCACAATTAATTCGGTGATGGCAGGCTGAATGAGTAATTCCGCTGATCTCGCGGCGTTGGTGGAGCAACCATTCGCGTTATTACAGGAAATGGAGCATCGCAGTCGCGCGGCTCATGCTGGCCAGGGCGCCGGTGTTTTGCCATCGGAGTGGGTCGGCGTTGGTTTTCGCATCGGAGAGGAGCAATTTGTTGCCAGCCGTGAGCAGGTTCGTGAAGTTCTCATGTTGCCGGACGCGATAACGCGCGTGCCGGGTTCGAAACGATGGTTGCTTGGTATTGCCAACCTGCGCGGCCATTTGTTGCCGCTCATTGATATAAAGCTGCTGCTAGGCAGCGGCCGCACCACGCTGCGACGTACGACACGTGTTATATCGGTCAACCATCGCGAGGTACCCGCTGGCCTTGTTGTCGATGAAGTGCTCGGCTTTCGACGCTTCATGGATCATGAGTATTCGAAGGAGGCCGCGAAGACCATCGTGCGTTGCGAAAGTTTCCTGGGCGGTACGTACAAAAGGGGCGACGACTCCTGGCCCGTATTTAATTTATTCGATCTAGTCGAAAGCAAAATGTTTCTGCAGGCAGCTGCGGAGTAAAGGTCCGAAAAACTATGGCCATCAAAACTGATAATGCGTCCACATTCAAATCCATTGCGGCGGTAATCACACTTTTTCTGATTGCGGCTGCCGCGCTGATTTACCTGCAGGCCGGTGGAGGGAGTTCATCTGCGACAGAACTTGCGGCACTGTCACAGGCAATTCCGACGCAGGCGGCTCGTGCGATTGAGGGTGAAGAAGGTGCGTTCGACCAGCTCGACGGTAGCGTCAAGAGAGTAGCGTCCCTGCAGCGCGAAGGCGCGCCCGGCCGCTCCGCGGACTGGCAGCAACTCGAATCCCGCGCCGCGGCGATACTCGGCAAGCGGCGCGAAATTGAATCCATTCAGAGCGCGGCCAGCGCAATTGACGTCTACGCGGGCGCGATTCTGGATAAGTCGAATGAGCTTCTTGACCGATCGGGTTCGACCGCGATCATCCAGGAATTTCAACAGCGCACTAATCGGATTCGGCAGACGGCGGCGATGTTGCCCTACGGCGGCGATGGTGCCGCGACTGGCATCGCTGATGACGTTGCGTACCTGCGTGACGTTGCTAACGCGCTGGCGGGCGAGCAGTCCGACCTCGATGTTCGTCCCTTGAATAATGAGGGGCGTGAAGTCGCCCTGGTACCGATCATCGGCAGCCTTGCCAGCCTGGAGGAGAATTCTGCTGCGCTCGGATCCAGCCTGGAACAGGTCGGTGATCTTGAGTCGATGCAGGCAGAACTGGCTGACAGCGCCAGCGAGCTGCTTGCTGCGACATCCGGCTCTTCGTCGAGCGGCGGAAGCCTGCTGCCCTCGTTCCTGGATACGCCCTGGATTCCGATCGGCGCCTTACTGCTGGCGCTTCTGCTCGTCGGTGGTCTGATCGCGCTGCACGCGAAATCATCGGTTTTCGAGCGGGCAGCCAGGGAACAGGCCGACCAAAACGAGCGCAACCAGCAGGCCATCCTGCGATTGCTCGATGAAATGGGTAGCCTCGCAGACGGCGACCTGACCGTTGAAGCGACCGTAACCGAGGACATCACCGGGACCATTGCCGATTCTTTCAACTTCGCAATTGAGGAGCTGCGGAAACTCGTGGCTACGGTAAACGACACCGCGCTTATGGTCGATAACGCGACCAAGCAAACCGAGAATACGGCGGCTCACCTGGCCCGAGCGGCGGACAATCAGGCCAAGGAAATCAACGCTGCAACGGAATCGATAGTCTCGATGGCTGCCTCCATCGAGGAAGTTTCCGGCAATGCAGAACGCTCATCCGATGTCGCCCGTCACTCGGTAGAGGTTGCGCACAAGGGCGGTGAAGCGGTTCGTCGCACAATCGACGGCATGAACGCGATTCGCGAGACTATTCAGGAAACCTCGAAGCGCATCAAACGACTCGGTGAGAGCTCGCAGGAAATCGGAAATATCGTCGAGCTCATCAATGACATCGCCGAGCAGACTAACATTCTCGCTCTAAACGCCTCGATCCAGGCATCGATGGCGGGCGAGGCAGGTCGTGGTTTTGCGGTTGTTGCGGACGAAGTGCAGCGCCTCGCCGAGCGTTCGACGAACGCGACCAAGCAAATCGAAGTGCTTGTGAGGACGATTCAATCCGACACGAACGAGGCCGTAATTTCCATGGAGCGCAGTACAACTGATGTCGTTGGCGGAGCGCTGCTGGCCGAGAACGCAGGTGCTGCGCTCGATGAGATCGAGCAGGTGTCCAACCAGATCGCGAGCCTCGTGCAGAACATCTCCAGCTCAGCCAGGCAACAGGCGGGTTCCGCGGCAGACGTTACGCGGCGTACCACTCGATTGCGAGAGATCGGTCATCAGACGGGCCAGGCAACCTCGGCGACAGCCGCGTCAATCTCCAAACTTTCCGAGCTTGCGACGCAGCTTAGAAAAACCGTTGAAGGATTCGCGTTACCACCGGAGATGATGCAGGCCAGTGTGCTCGCAAGGACAACGGCAAATGCGTCGTTGCCGCCTGCCGCACCGCCGAAACCCCAGGCGAACACAGGTTAAGGCAATCGACGGCAGATTCTCGCGAGTGACACGGACGACTAAATGACGGGCAACACGGGCATTCATGAGCAAATAATCGGCGACGATGACGCCCAGGGGGCTGTTCGTGCGCTGGTGATTGTCAGTGCGGAGCTCATGGAGACCATCCGCAACGCGCATCTTGCGCTTGAGGATTGCGTCGACGGACGCGGCGGTACGGCCGCATTGGTCCGCGCCGGTGAGTTGTTGCACCAGGCGCGCGGCGCGCTGCAAATTACCGAAACCTATGGTGCGGCGCTGCTCGTGGAGGAAATGGAACTCGCCTGCAAGTATCTGGCGAACCTGCGCGCCGGCAAGGGGCGTGAAGACGGCCTTGATGCGCTCACGCGATCAATGGTGCAACTGCCCATCTATATCGAAAAGCTGTTGGGCGGCGGTCGGGACATTGCGCTCGTGCTTTTGCCGATGCTCAACGATTTGCGTGCCGCGCGTGGCGAACCGCTGCTGTCGGAAGGCACGCTGCTATTGCTTAACTTGTCGCCGACCCGCTCCGATAAAAAGGTCGTGGATCGCAAGGGTAGTGGGGAAGACCCGATTGTCGTCGCGCAGCGATTGCGGCCGAAGTTCCAGTTGGCGCTTTTGGGCTGGATCAAGGGTGGTGACAATCGAGGTCACCTGGACACGCTGGGGAAAGTCGCCGCTGCGATTGCGCATTCGGCCACTCGCGACGACATGTATCAGCTCTGGTGGGTTGTCGGCGGCGTACTCGAATCGCTTCAGAATGGTGGGCTGGAAACATCAATTTCGATCAAGCGCTTGCTGGGCCAGGCAGACAGGCAGCTGAAGTACGTCATCGATGAAGGCTTGCTTGCCTACGACAATCATCCGGTCGACGAATTGCTGAACAACCTGCTTTATTACGTCGCGCGCTCCGGCAATGCCGGCGAACGGATTAGCGAGATTCGAGCCGCCTTTAATCTTGCAGAACTGTTACCGGGCGATGAACAGGTTGAAAGTGCGCGCGATGCCCTGTCGGCGCCCAGCGCCAAGCTCATGGCGACGGTGGGCTCTGCCATCAAGGAAGACCTGAGCCGGGTAAAAGACGTTCTCGATATCTTCGTGCGAACCGGCATGAACAAGTCATCCGAGCTGGTGCCGCAACTTGAGCTTCTGAAGAAGATCAGTGACACGCTGGGGGTGCTCGGACTCGGCGAGCTTCGTGGCGATATCGACGGAGAAATCGAGCGCCTCAAATCAGTCGTCGAGCGCGGCGGTGTCGCGAACGATCAGATTATTCTGGACATCGCATCGACCTTGTTGCGCGTCGAGGATCGGCTCGACCAGCAACTTCTTCGTCTCACGATGCCGCGAGAAGCCGACATAGATCGCTCTTCCGCCGAATCGTCGGGTGATGACGAGGCGTTCAGGCAGGTCGCCGAGTCCGTCATGCGGGAGTGCATTATCAATCTCGCGCGCATTAAGGAAACGATTAGTCAGAGCATCGCCGAGCAGGCGCCCTCCCAGGGGCTGGACAGCGTGCCAACTCTCATAAAGGGCATCAAAGCGGGTCTATTGATGCTGAGCAAACCTCGCGCCATGGAAGTCGTGGAGCGTATCGGAAGCCTGGTCACGGCAATGCTGAACAGCGGCGGTCCCGGACAACTGACGCAAAGAGAAACGGACCGGCTGGCCGACGCGATCGTGAGCATTGAGTACTACATGGAGACGGTGAAAGCGGGCCGAAGCGAGCCTTGGTACATGCTCGATAATGCCGAGGCCTGCCTTTCGGTTCTGCGAGACGTCGAGCAGCGAATGCTACAGGCCGTCCCGGAAGACGGCGAGCAGCTGGGCCAGACAATGAGGTTGTCGGCCAAAGAGATCCAGGCGGCAGGACAGCAAGCAGCGGAGTCAGCGCCGCAAGGCATGCAGGCAACCGACGTCATACCTTTGCCGGTGGTGTCGCCCGATGCCGAACATATGGACCCCGAACTCCTCGAGCTTTTCATTGAGGAGGCCAAAGAAGAGGTCGCGTCGATCAAGCGGCATCTGCCATCATGGGCCAGTTCGCCCGACGACATGGAAACGCTGATTACCGTGCGGCGTTCGTTCCATACCCTGAAAGGCAGCGGACGCATGGTCGGCGCCGAACGCATCGGGGAATACTGCTGGGCGATTGAGAACCTGTTGAACCGGCTGATCAACCGGACGTTGTTGCGAACACCACCGATGTTGGACTTCATCAACCAGGCGGCAGCGGCTGTTCCCGAGTTGATTGAGCAGCTTGAGATCGGGACCGAGCCAGAAGCCGATATCAGCCTTCTGATCGCGAGAGCGAATGCGTTCGCGGACGGCGATCCGAACGCCGCCGTCCTGACACTGCAACGGCCCGAAAGAGAGGCATCGCCGAGTTTCGAAGCCGCGCTCGAAATGGATCCGGTTCTGTACGATATTTTCTCGAAAGAAACCGCGGGCCACCTGAAGGTCATCACGGATTACCTGGCTGCCTGCGAGGGATACGATCCGCCGTTCGACGTAACGGATAAGTTGTATCGTGCATGCCACACGTTGCATGGCAGCGCCAACATGGCCAACGTGCGGCGCGGTGTCGCCGTTGCATCGGCGCTGAACCGATTTGTACGACGTGTTTTTGACCATAAGATCGGATTCCAGCAGTCCGGTCTTGATGCGCTACAGGCGGCGGCGACTGCGATCACGACGATCGTTCAGGACATTAACAACCCGGAACGCGATCGCGCCGATTACCAGGCTTTGATCGATCATCTTGCAACGTTGGCCAACGCGGTACGCCCGGTTGATGCCGCCGACGATGAGCCGGCCGAGGCTCCTGAACCGGTTGTTGAAGCGGAACCGGTGGTTGAAGTGCTCAGCGACGAACCCGAATACGACGCAGAGATCGCATCAATATTCACCGAAGAATCCGCCGAGTTGCTTGAATCAGCAGACAAGGCCCTGGTCGAGTGGATTCGGGAACGATCAGCGCACCCGATGGACGAGCTCAAGCGCCACCTGCACACGCTAAAGGGTGGTGCGCGCATGGCGGGCATCACGGCCATGGGTAATCTGAGCCATGAGCTTGAGACCTTGCTGATTTCCGTTGACGACGGACGCGCCAAGGCAACACCCGCCGTGGAAGACCTATTGCAGCGCAGTGTCGACGAGCTGCACCGCATGCGTGACCTCGTCATCGCAGGCAAGCCGGTAAGGACGGCAGCAGACCTTGAGCAGCGGATTCAGCAAGCGAACGCAGGTTTCGAGATTGCAGACGATTCGGAAGTTGAGGTGTCGTTGAGCGACACGAACATTCAGGAAGCGCCAACGACCGCATTCACGATCGAGCCCGACGACACGGTGAGTATGGTCATCGTTGATTCGCGCCTGGTTGACGAGATGGCTGAAACCGGAAGACCCGCTGAAGAGGAACCGCCGCTTGTCGGGGCACCGTTACAGGAACCTGAGTCCGAAGTCCCAGTCGTGGCTGAGCCTGAGCCTGAGCCTGAGCCTGAGCCTGGGCCTGAACCTGAGCCTGAAGCTGAGTTGGCGTCCGCGCAGGAACCGGAACCGGAATCCGAACTGGAATTCGAACCGGAACCCGAGCCGACGGAGCCGGAACCCGAGCCGGAAGCAGAGGCCCCATCAGAGGCCGAACCGGAACCCGAGCCGGAAGCAGAAGTCCCAACGGAGGCCGAACCGGAACCCGAGCCGGAAGCAGAAGCCCCATCGGAGGCCGAACCGGAACCCGTGGCTGCGTCAGCGGGTCCCGCCGAAGTGCGCGCGCTGCGAACACCGGAGCAAAGACAGGAATTTGCCCGCGTTGACGCGGATTTGCTCGAAGACCTGCTTAATGCGGCGGGCGAGATCAGTATTTACCATTCACGTCTGAACCAACAGGTAAACACGTTCGAGTTCCACGTTGACGAACTCGAGCAAACCATTGCGCGATTGCGAGAGCAGCTGCGCAAACTGGAAATCGAGACCGAAGCGCAGATCATGCACGGTCACCAGGATACGCTGGTGGCGCGCGATTTTGATCCCCTGGAACTTGACCGTTACTCCAATATCCAGCAGCTGTCACGCGCCTTAGCGGAATCGGCGAGTGACCTCGGAAGCCTCAAAGATCTGTTGAAGTCAGTCACGACGGAAGCGGAAGGGCTGTTGATGCAGCAGTCTCGCGTGACTGCCGAGCTTCAGGACGGTCTCATGCGAACTCGCATGGTGCCATTCGAAAGGCACGTGCCTCGATTGACGCGCCTTGTGCGACAAGCGGCACAGGAATCCGGCAAGCGCGCCGAACTGGCCGTCGAAGGAGCCTCGGGTGAGCTGGATCGACAGGTGCTCGACAAGATGTTGCCGCCGTTTGAGCATATGCTGCGAAACGCCGTGATTCACGGTATCGAAGATCCGGGCAAGCGTCAGGCTTCTGGCAAACCCGGAATGGGGCGAATCACTATACGACTGCATCGCGAAGGCGCCGAGATGGTCATTGACGTGGCCGATGATGGCAGGGGCCTGGATGTCGATGCTATACGCCGTAAGGCCTATGAGCTCGATTTGCTGAAGCCGGACAGCAAGGTGACCGACGAGGAAATCATGGAGCTGATCCTGACGCCGGGGTTCACGACGGCTGGCGCTGTCACGCAGTCGGCCGGCCGAGGTGTTGGCATGGATGTGGTGGCCAACGAGGTTAAGAAGCTCGGTGGCAATTTGCGTATTTCTTCGATTATCGGCGAGGGAACCAACTTCACGGTGCGCTTGCCCTTCACGCTGGCAATTACGCAGGCGCTGATCGTGCGCACGGGGGAGGAAGTTTACGCCTTGCCGCTGCCGACCGTGGAGGGTGTGGCCCGTATACCGCGCGGCGAACTTGAAAACCTGCTCAGCCAGAGCGAACCGAGCTACCTTTACGGCGAACAAGCCTACAAGTTCCGTCATCTCGGCATGTATCTCGGCGGGCAGGCTGCGAAGCTGCCGGAAGACGATACTGCGGTTCCCGTAATTCTCGTCCGGGCGGGCGAGTATTCGGCCGCGCTCCTCGTGGATGAAATGCTGGCCAGCCGCGAAGTCGTCGTCAAGGCCGTTGGGCCACAGCTTGCGGGCATTCGAGGGGTATCTGGCGCGACCATACTGGGGGATGGCCGGATCATTCTGATTCTCGACATCAATGCGCTGGTTCGAACCGGTGCTCCGGTAGTCGAACTGAAGAACGCCGCGCCGACGCCATCCGATACACGTCCGCTGGCGCTCGTGGTCGATGATTCGATTACGGTGCGCCGCGTAACCGAACGCTTCCTGCAGCGAAACGGCATGCGCGTTGCGACCGCGAAAGACGGGCTTGATGCGATTAGCGTCATGCAAGACCATAAACCCGACGTTATCCTGCTCGATATTGAGATGCCGCGCATGGATGGCTACGAATTTGCGTCTCACGTGCGAAATGACGCGCGGGTTTCCGACGTGCCAATCATTATGATCACGTCACGAGTGGGCGACAAACATCGTGCCAGGGCGATCGAGCTCGGTGTCAACGACTATCTTGGCAAGCCTTACCAGGATTCGCAGTTGCTCGAGGCGATTCGCCGTCAACTCGAAGACAGAGGAATAGAACTGACGTGAGCGCCGAAGCCGAGGAACTCTATAGCCTGCTTGTACCCCTGTCTGGCGACCGTCTGATAGTGCCGCGTGCTTGCGTTGCCGAAGTGGTTCGATTTAGCGAGCCCCAGGCAGAAGCAGGAGCACATCACTGGATGCTCGGCAATGTCAATTGGAACGGCCGACCGCTGCCCGTGGTGTCGTTCGAAGGAGCGCTTGGCAACGAGGTGCCGGTCGCAACCGGTCGAACGCGAATCGTTGTGTTTTACGCAAGCACCGGGCAGCTCAAGAACGGTTATTTCGGCGTTTTGACACAGGGGTTTCCGCAGCTCGTGCGCGTCAACAAGGAAGTCCTCAAGCTCGAAGCCAAAGACGGCTGGCCTGACGATGCGCCGGTGCTCTGTCGCGTACGCATGATCAACGAATTCCCGCTAATCCCGGATCTTGAGAGACTTGAGGTCATGCTGGCAGGCGAGTCGGTTCAGGCCTAGCTGAAGTCTCCCCAAAGCGATTGCAGCACGGCGATCGCAGCAATGGCAGCGGTCTCCGTGCGCAACACCCTGGGACCGAGCGAAACGGGCCGGAAACCCGCGATCTCCGCGTCCTCGAACTCAGTGTCGCTAAAACCGCCCTCGGGACCGATCAACATACACACCTTGGTCGCGGGACTGTCGATTTCAGCCAGCGGCGTTGTGGCGCCCGGTCGAAGGATGATTTCCGAATCAACTTGTTTCGGTTTGCTGCCGAACCAGCTCTTCAGCGGGATCGGCGTGTCGATCAGAGGCAACCGTACTCTGCCGGACTGTTCACAAGCGCTGGTCGCCACTTTCTGCCAGTGCTCGCGACGCTTCTCGGCACGCATCGCATCGAGTTTGACAACGCCGAACTCGGTCAGTACCGGAGTCAGCCGCTTTACGCCCAGTTCGGTCGCCTTTTGCACAACAATGTCCATGCGCTCACCGCGCGAGATTCCCTGCACAAGGTGAATGCGCAACGGTGATTCACTCCTGACGGCGGTTTTTTCATCGACTCGCAATGTCGCGCTGGCCTTGCCAATGGCAGTGATCGTGGCCGTGAATTCGCTGCCTTCTCCATCAAAAACCGATAGATTGTCACCGACGCGAAGTCTCAATACGCGCCCCAGGTAATGTGCCTTGTCGGAAGCAAGTTCGAGCACCGAATTAGCGCCGTAGGAACCGGCGATGTGAAGTCTGGTTTGAGCCATGGTTTACTATGGTTGCTCCATGAACCTTTCGCAACCGTGGCAACTGAAGCGAGTGTATGCAAACGCGATTTGATGTTTCTCCCGATACCGGACTCATTGAGCCGGCGACCTGGTGTCCCAGCCAGAACCAGGATGCACGGCCTGCTGACGCAGAACCCACACTGGTCGTGCTTCATGGTATTAGTCTGCCGCCCGGGCGATTTGGCGGGAGCGAGGTGGAGGCGTTCTTCACCAATTCGCTGGACCATGACGCACACCCCTATTTTGATGAGATACGTGGGCTGGAAGTATCTGCGCACTTGCTCATTAAGCGGGACGGGTCGGTAACCCAGTTTGTGCCATTCACGGAACGCGCCTGGCACGCCGGAGAATCGTGTTTCCGAGGCGAAAATTGCTGCAATGACTACTCAATCGGCATCGAACTCGAAGGTGAGGACGAAACAGCCTATGACGATCGGCAATACAAGACGCTGCAAGACGTACTGCGCGCATTATTTGACGCATATCCGGCGATAACAGCGAGGGAGGTGGCGGGCCATTGTGACGTCGCTCCCGGCCGCAAGAGCGATCCGGGTCCTGCTTTCGACTGGCTGCGCTTGTATGATGGGCTTGGTGAGAGTTGAAACATCGCGCTTGCCTGAATTCCACACTAGCAACATGAGCTGAATTCTTATGAACCTGATTGCCCTGCTTATCGGATTGGTTATCGAACGACTGGCGACGCAGCTTTTTCACTGGCGTCGAATGCGCTGGCTGGATCGAATAATCGATTTTGGAGTCGGGCAGTCGCAGCGCATCGCCAACTGGCCGGCCCTGATCCCAGTCGTGATATTGGCGGCGGTGCTGGTACTACCCGTCTTTCTCGTCATTTTCGGTCTCGGCGGGACGCTGGCCGGATTTACGTACCTGATACTGGCGATCGTGGTGTTGTTTTTCTCGCTTGGGCCAAAGGATATTGGTGAGGAGGTCGATGAGTACTGCAAGGCGCTGGAGTCTGAAGATGAGGGTGAGATCCAGAACGCCGCAAAAGCTATCGTGGAGGGAGAGGTACCGACAGACGCGCGGCAGCGCATTCAGCGCGTTGAGGAATCCGTCTGCGTGCAGGCAAACAATCGTCTGTTTGCGGTCGTGTTCTGGTTCGTTCTACTTGGACCATTGGCCGCTTGGGCGTATCGCGTTACCGACGTGATTCGTCGTCGCACCGTTTTTAATGCGGCACGAGAGACAGAGACGGATGGCAACGGCAATGCGCTCATGGTGCGTGACGCTGCGGTAATGCTGCACGGCTGGCTTGCATGGATACCTGCTCGGCTGACCGCGGTGGGTTACGCGACAGCGGGCCATTTTGATGAGGCAATTGCCGCGATGCGCGCGCCGACGGAGCAACGTGAAGCGACGACATCGGAGAAAAGCGAAAATCTGCTGGCGCGTGTTGGCACGGCCGCGCTCGCATTGGGGGACAAGCCCGACGAATCGATTACCGAGCGTGGCGTGCGCGGTGCTGTCTCGGCCAACCAGCTCGTATTTCGCCAGCTCATCATCTGGGCTGTCATCATCTCCGCTATGACGTTGTATGGTCTGACCCGGTGAGTCGGGCGCTTGCGCTCGCATGCCTGACCGTCGCATTGTGCGGTTGTCAGGATCCGGCAAGCAATACGCCGGAACCACAAGTCTACAAACGCATTGTCACACTCGCGCCGAATCTGACCGAACTCGTGTTCGAGATTGGCGCGGGTGATCAGCTGGTCGGAGTAAGCGCATGGTCGGATTTTCCGTTGCCGGCGCGCGAATTACCCGTTGTTGGGGACGCGTTTACCGTCGATCAGGAGCAGCTTGCTCTGCTCGATCCGGATTTGCTGCTGGTCTGGGAAAGCGGCACGCCCGCGCACGCAGTCGACGAACTTCGAAACGCAGGCTATACGGTCGAACGGATACGGACCCGTAGCCTCGAAGACGTCGGCATGGCATTGCGCCGAATCGGAAAATTGACGGGACGCTCTTCCGAAGCGGAAGTCGTC
Organism: uncultured Gammaproteobacteria bacterium; assembly: GCA_963760325.1. Taxonomy (GTDB): domain Bacteria; phylum Pseudomonadota; class Gammaproteobacteria; order Steroidobacterales; family Woeseiaceae; genus UBA1847. The sequence goes on from CAVXCW010000029.1 coordinate 68,985, forward strand.
GCAGCAAGATTCCAGGCGGAGCTCGAGGCGCTGCGTCAATCACAGGCGGGTCGGCCGTCGATCAGCGTTTTCTACCAGGTGTCCGCCAGGCCGCTATACACCGTTAACCGCGAGCACTACGTGAGCGAGCTGATCGAGATTTGCGGCGGTAAAAATATATTTGATGACCTGGAAGACCTTGCGCCCGCGATATCTGTCGAGGCAGTGGTGGATCGAAATCCTGAAGTCATGCTCGCGAGCACCGACGCGGGCGACGAGGCCTTCGCCGACTGGCAGCGTTGGCCTGCGGTGTCGGCGAACCTTTACGGCAACCTGTTTTTGATACCCGCTGACGAAATTGGCCGCGCGACACCGAGGCTGATTATTGCGGGAGGCGCCATGTGTCTGGCGCTGCAGAAAGCACGTTTCAATCGCGAAGCGCTCAGTGGCCGCTGAACCTGCATGTCCGTATCCGCGAGGCAGTGGCCGACGATTTATAGCGGCCTAAAGGCCGCCGCTTCGCTTCGCGCGCCGGGGCGCGCTCCTACGCTCGATTGCGATTCCAAAGCACTTCCGTGCCCGATTCGGCACGAGCGATAACGCGGGCGATAACAAACAGCAGATCAGACAGTCGGTTCAGATATTTCACCACTTCAGGCCGCACGTCTTCGACGTTCGCCAGCGTATACGCACGGCGCTCGGCGCGTCGCACTATGGTGCGGGCAAGGTGGCAGGCGGCGGCGGCCTGGCCACCCCCGGGCAGAATGAATTCTTTGAGGCGGGGCAGGTCGTCGTTAAAACCATCGAGCTCGTTCTCGAGGCGGTCGATGAAGGCGTCGGTAATTGCGCTGTGACCCGGAATGCAGAGCTCGCCGCCCAGCTCGAACAAATCATGTTGTACGTCAGTAAGGCAACGTCGAACGTCAGCCGGTACCGCGTCGTTCGCCAGGACCATGCCAATTGCGCTGTTTGCCTCATCGACGGTTCCGTATGCTTCAACACGCGCACTGTCCTTTGACGTTCGACTGCCATCTCCCAGTCCGGTCGTACCGTCATCGCCGGTGCGCGTGTAAATGTTACTTAGCCGATTTCCCACATTATTCTCCGTACTTATTGCCAGCGATATCTTAGTTCAAGAAAGCCGCTGCGTTCTTGCATGCGGTAGTTGGCCGCGGTCTGATACTCGGTGTCCGCCAGGTTTTCGATGCGTGCGTTGAGCTGCCATTCGTCACCCAGTTGCAGCTGGCCGGTCAGGTTCGCCACTACGAAGCCAGGCAGTTCGACGCCACCGAAATCCTCGCGGTTGCCGCTGGCGAGTATCGAAAGGCCCAACCGGTGTGGGCCAATGCTGTGTGTGTAGCTTACCGTCGCAGTCTGCTCGGCACGTCGCAACAATCGTGCGCCGGTCGCCGCATTCTCGGCTCGCTGCCTGACGACATCCGTTCGCAATACAAAATTCTCTCCGCGGTACTCGTATCCGAGCTGTGCCCCCCGAATCTCCGCTTCGTCGAGGTTTTGCAGCGTGAACGTCTGAAAATCAAACTCGATGAGATCTTCAATACTGTTGGAGTACAGCTCAAAGTTGATGCTGTGACGTTCGCTCGGCGCATAGCGCAAGCCGAGCTGTCGTTCGTTCGCGAGCTCCGGATCAAGATCGGGGTTGCCGCCGAAGCCGAATCGATCGCTGGCATCGGGTGCGCGAAACGCATGTCCCAGCCCAAGGTTGAGTGTGACGGCATCGCTGAATTCGAATGCGTACTCGGCGTTCCAGGTCGTGTGACTGCCGAAATTCTCATGGTGTGTAAGCCGCAGCGCCGCGAATCCCTTGTGGCGGCCCAGCGTGAGCTGGTTCTGCAAGAAAGCGGCGCGAACAAGCGTATTCTCGTCAAATCCGGAGCCAAACGACAAACTACTCGCGTCCTCGTCGACGACATACAGGCCACCGGTCAGCGTGTGATTTTCAATTGCGTGGCTGTATTGCCAGTCAAGGCTGAGTCTTTCAGAGTTGACGAAATCCGGCGTCTGCGTTTGTCTTATTTCGTCCTTCGCAAATGACAGCACCAGCTTGCTGATACTTGCTTCACCAAGCTTGCTGTCGAGCCCAATGGCTGTAACGGCGTTCTCAAAATCCTGATCGACCGGATTGAGGAAGAAATCGAGGTATTCAACGTTACCCTCGCCGCGCCAGTGACGAACGCTGATCTCGTTTGCGCCAAAGCGCCTTAGTCCGTAAACGTTGGCTGACAGGTTTTCATAGCCGCGCTTGATTTCGGAACCGACACGTGGCGCGTAGCCATCGGTCGTTTGCGAATTCAGATTGATTCCGAACTCGCCATCCGCGCTGCGATTACCACCCGACACGTGCCATTTTTGCGAGGCAAAGCTGCCGGCGCCGACGCCCCCCTCAATATAGCCTTCGTCAGCGCGTCGCGTAATAACGTTGACTACGCCGCCAATCGCGTCAGTGCCGAATAAAGCCGATCGTGCACCTTTGACAACCTCGATGCGCTCGATCATTTCGGGCGCAATATTCTGGACCGCCGCACCGCCGATCGTGCTTGGGTTCATACGGACACCATCGATAAGCACGAGCGTGTGATTACTTTCCGTGCCGCGCAGGAAGACAGAAGTCGCCTGCCCCGGGCCACCATTGCGCCCAATGTCGATTCCCGCCTGGAAGCGCAGTAGCTCGGATAGATCCGTCGACAGCGACAGTTCAATGTCTTCACGAGTAATGATAGTGACAGGTACCGTCGCGTCGGACAAAGGAATTGGCGTTCGCGTTGCCGTGACAACAATCGTATCGCCCTGCGCGACATCTGCAGCCGCGGAAAGTGACGGGAACGGTAGCGCTGCCGCTATCGCGAAGGACAGTAATCGTCGCATTGAACCTCTTCCCTGCGTGCCGCCCGCACGCTCATTGTTTCTGAGTCTCTTGGTGCGGAGGCGAAAAGGACGCAACGACTGCACGCCCGAAAATGCGCCCGCCGCGCCATTCGTGGTTCATCGGGCCGGTCTCCGGGCTGACGAGCGGATTGCTCCTATCGTAACGCCTTCCCGCGAAACTCTCATGTTCGCAGTGGCTCTGTATCTTCAACCATTTCAATAGATGGTCAGTGACACAGGGGTTACGGTTTTAACTCGATCACCGTTGCGGGGGCAGCGCCGGATTTGCGCGATCGAAGAGCTGATCGATCGAGCAACACCGGCTTCCCGTTCACCCGAAACAAGCCATTTCGGGTTCACCTGATGAACAACGGACGATAGGTAGATGCTGCAAGGCTGTCAAGCGTCGGCTTGTCAACCACGTGACCGCGGGCCATAGTGTCGCGGTTCGAAGGACATCGCAGGGCACTGTTCGTGAAAAAATATCTTGAAAGTAGCGCGTCGGAGCATTTACGGGTTGCGCTGGTCGCGGCAAAGGAAGCGGCACACATCAGCCGGCACTACTACGCAGGAAATTTCACCGTAAGCACGAAAGCAGACATGACGCCGGTGACGCAGGCCGACGTCGAATGCGAGGAAGCGATCCGCAGCCTGGTTTTGCGTCATTTTCCGAGTCACGGCTTCTACGGCGAGGAAACAGGCCAAACACAGGGCGACGCGGAATACCTGTGGCTTGTCGACCCGATCGACGGCACCAAGGGCTTTGTTCGTCAGTATCCGTTTTTTTCCACACAGATCGCGCTCATGCATGAGGGCGATATCATTCTTGGCGTGTCCAGTGGCACGATGATGGACGAACTGGCGTGGGCCGAGACAGGTCAGGGCGCCTGGCTGAATGGACAGCGTCTGTCGATTAGCGATATTGACGACCCTGATCGTGCGGCGGTTTCCGTGGGCAACCTCAAGTCGTTGGCCGGCACCGACGGTTGGTCATCACTGGGACGAATTGTCGAGCGTGCCGACCGAATCCGCGGTTACGGCGATTTCTATCACTACCATTTACTCGCCGCCGGCAAGATCGAAGCCGTTATTGAGTCTGACGTGAATATCCTGGATATCGCAGCATTGTCGATCATTGTCACCGAAGCCGGCGGCGTGTTTACGGACTTGAATGGGCACAAGCCGACCTTGAACACTCGCTCGGTACTCGCGGCAAACTCGAGCCTGCACGCGAAATACCTGGAGTCCCTACGCGGTTACGTTCCCTGAGGCGACGAACAGCTGGTGCGACCGCCAGCTGACGGCCTCCATCGGTGTCGAGTAAAGTTCGCTCAATCGGTCGGGATTCAATATTTCGCCAGTGTCGCCCAGGTCCCAGCGTCCGTCGCCGTAGAGCAGCAAACAGCGATTCGCGTAACGCACCGCCAGGTTTACGTCATGCAGGCTGGCGAGGACCATCGCTCCCGCGTCCGCTTTGTCACGGAATAGTTGCAACGCGTCCAGTTGATGCTGCGGATCAAGATGGTTGGTCGGCTCGTCTAGCAGGTAGATGTGAGGGTCCTGGGTCAGCACCTGGGCGATCGCGAGTCGACGGCGTTCGCCGCCCGACAGCGTTAGCACATCGCGTTCCGCGAGCCCTGCGAGGCCGACAGCCTGCAGCGCCGCCTGTCGCAACGGCGAAATCGTGGTCGGACGCCCAGTTCAGACGGCCGATGTGGGGGTGCCGACCAATCATGGCGGTGTCCAGGACGGTTGCCGGAAAGATGTCATCCACGTGCTGTGGCAACAACGCCAGGTTCTTCGCGACTTGCTGACGGCGCGTCGTCGCGAGGTTCTTGCCATTCAGTACAATGTTCGCCGATTGAGTCGCTCGCAGTCCGGCCAGCGTGTGCATTGTCAGCGATTTTCCCGAGCCGTTTTGCCCGAGTATGGCAATCAACTCGCCGGGCGCGATGTTGAATGAGAGCGCTTCCACGAGCAGCCGGCCCGGCACGCTCACCCGGAGATTTTCACAAGAGAACTGCGCTTTGCCGTTGCCTGCCATTCGCAGAGCGTAGCCTAAGGCTTCGCGCAGAAAAAGGCGCGTCAGTCGGTCAGGTTGATCTCGCTTGCCGTCCTGGGTCCGATTACCGCGTACTTCAGGCTCTTCGGAATCACCGATTCGTTTTCCGCCAAGGCAATTCGGCCGCCCATTATCTCGGCATAGCGTTGTGGGTACAGGGGCGTACGGTCGGGTTCCGCCAGGCCATCGGGGCCTATAGGCTGTCCGTCGCCCCGGCTGTATTTGTCGGTCGCGCCCAGCGTGTGCAGGAACTCGTGCGCGATAATGACGTTATTGGTCCCGCGATATTGGCGATTCGCATATCCATTCACGATACCGACCATGCCTTTTTGTAGTCCGACCGAGTTTTCGAGCTCAATGTCAGAACGAGGAGTGTGGTATCGAATGAAAATTCGTGCGTCAGGCTTGATGCGATCCTGATCGTCGGTGATATCGCTCGCCCACCAGCGCATTTTGAGGGACCAAAGCATGACCGACAGAGCGTTCGGTTCCCCGCCGAGTTCCGGCGGTTGCTCGTTGATGGGTTGTCCGAGTTCGATTCGAACGGGCCGATCGAGACCGCTGTCGTACTTGCTGGTCTCACGTTTCAGAAAGGCTTCTATATCCTCGAAGTGTCGGGGCTCGAGGCTCTCAATGTATTTCGCCGCTGCTTCGCTGTTATCCCCGTTGATCGGGTAGACCTTGACCCAAAGGCTGTTATTCCAATCGGTGCTTCTCGCCTGGGTCAGCCAGGTGCTGACCGAAACGAAAAACAAAACGAACAGTAAAATTGAAATACGAACAGCTTTGAACATCATCTCGACCGGTGATCAGTGATTTGGCGCTTTTCTGGCCTTGCTAGCTTGCTCGAAAGCGTACGCAATCTCTATGAGCTGTTTCTCATTCCAGGCTTTTCCGACGAACGAAAGCCCGATCGGAAGCCCGGCGACCTGTCCCGCAGGGACCGTAATGTTCGGATACCCGGAGATTGCCGCCAGGGAAGCGCTGCCGATACTAAGATTGTCACCGTTGACGTGGTCGATCATCCAGGCAGGGCCGTTGGTCGGCACCACGATTGCATCAAGCCGGTGCTGATCCATCGCCGAATCGATTGCCGCCTTCGCGATGCGTTTGCTTGTTTCAAGCGCATCCAGGTAGGCGCGCGTGGTTAGCGGTCCCTTTTCCTCCGCCTGCAAGAAGATGTCCTGACCGAAGTAGGGCATGACGCTTGCCGCGTTGGCGTCATTGAAAGCGATCAGGTCGGCAAGGTTCTGGAGCGGGGCGCCCGACTTCACGAGATAGTTATTCAAGTCGGCACGAAATTCGTACAGCAAAACCTGGTACTCGGCATCGTTCAAATTGGTCGTTTCGTACTCGATGTTGTCGATGATCTCGGCGCCCATATCTTTGAGCGTCGCGACGCTGGTCTCGAGGATATCGTCGACGCCCGGATTCGACCCCGCGCCGTAATAGGACCGAATAACGCCAATCCGTTTTGCACGCAACCCATCGGCCGTGAGGTTTGCCGAGTAGTCGTGATGAATCTCGGCATCCGCTGTCGCAGGATCGTCTGCATCGATGCCGGTGATCGCGTTGAGCAGCAACGCGGCGTCGCGAACCGAGCGCGCCATCGGGCCCGCGGTATCCTGGCTGTGTGCGATGGGAATGATGCCGCTACGACTCACGAGTCCGAGAGTCGGCTTGATGCCGACGATGCCGTTCATTCCTGACGGACAGACCACGGAACCATCGGTTTCGGTCCCAATCGCGAGGACCGTCAGATTAGCTGCGACGGCGACAGCGGAGCCGCTTGATGATCCGCAGGGCGATCGCGCGATATCATACGGGTTCTTCGTTTGTCCGCCGACGCTACTCCAGCCGCTGGATGATCGCGAGGAGCGAAAGTTGGCCCACTCGCTAAGATTGGCTTTTCCGAGTAAGACGGCGCCTGCGTCGCGAAGCCGCTTTACAAGGTAGGCGTCAGCCGTCGGCGCATGGTCCGCCAGCGCGAGAGAGCCGGCGCTGGTATACATCTGGTCAGCGGTATCGATGTTGGCTTTCAGGACGACCGGTATACCGTGTAGCGGCCCACGCGGCCCCGACGATTTCCACTCCGCATCCAGGGAGCGGGCAATGTCGAGCGCATCGGGGTTCACTTCGATGATCGCATTCAGCCCCGGTCCCGAATCATCGATGGCTTCAATGCGCTGCAGATACCATTCGACGAGTTCCTCGGACGTCAGTTCGCCACGCTGCAGCTGGTCATGAAGGCCGGCGACACTTGCCTCGGTAAAGTCGGCTTCACCGCCGCACGCGGCGAGCGCAAGGCAGATCAGTGCAATGCAGATTTGACGCAAGGCCTCGTCCCCCTCGTATGGATGTCCGGTGCGGCTCGCAAAGCGACCCAACAGCGTCCGGGGATTCATTCTGCCAAAGAAAAAGCCCCGCGGCGTTAGCGGCGGGGCCAAATTCTCTTTTTTATCAAAAGAGGTAACTGCAAATTCGGTAACCGGTGACAGAAAGTAATTATTATTATTGGATTTCGATCTTATTGTTTTTGTAGTTATTTTTCTTCTGGCGTCTAAATCCTGTATCTGACCGTTCTTGTTACCAACCGCAGCTACACTTCGCTTGGGCAGAGTATTAAAAGCAATTCCTGTGCCAACGTCACTCGGAGGGCGCGCCGATGCAGGGGGCGGCGCCAAACTGGTCCCGTAACGCAGCGTATTTCAGCGATTTCTGTAAAAAAGTCCGACGTTCTGAGGACTTTATACATCACCTGTTGTCGCAAGAGCCTGTAACAAGGCAATGATAGATATGGAAAAGTGTGCTTGATACCTGAGCGCAACACACAATATGGTCATTCTGGCACCAAACTCATTATGTTGAATTAATGGAGCATGCTCGACCAACCCCTGATTTCTGAGCATATTGTCAAATTATTCGACACTTTTGACAGTTTGAACGCGATCGAGCAGTCCCCTGACGCTGAAGAACCGACCATTACGGACAACGGCAACAACGTTCAGCGCGTCCTCGATACGTGAAAGCGGATCACCGTCAACGAAGATGAGGTCCGCGGACGCGCCGATTGCGATGCGCCCCAGCAACGGGTCCAGCTGCAGGGATGCCGCCGCATTGACCCCGGCGGCCTTCAAAGCCTGTTCCGGCTCGAGTCCTGCTGCCACCAATGCGCGAAGCTCGGCGTGCAGCGCGATTCCTGGTGGCAGACCGTTTTCACGGCTGCCGAGAACGACAGAGCTGGCACTGGTTTCCAGGTTCAGGGGCTCGGAAAAGCGACGCGCGACAGGCGCTGATACGCCGAGCAGCCTGGCTTGCCGTGACTGCAGTAATGACGTGAGTCCGGGCGTCATTGAATCCGCCACGGCCTGCACGCCGGGAACCGTCCAGTCGGCCTCGTTCAGCAGTATTGGACCCGGTACTTCTTTGCCAGACCACAACGTATTCAGGTGTTCGCTATCGCTGTGTCGAGCGACAATGGTTGTAACTCCGGTTGCCAGCAGCAACGGTCCCAAGCGGTCTCCGAACTTGCCAGCCACAGAGGCCAGGTCGGCATGGGAGTCGATATAGCCAGGTAATACGGTCAGGTCGCCCATGTCGACGACAATCGAACCGGGCCGATCGCTGTGCGGTTCTACGGCCGTAATTCGGCCGCCATCGATAACAATGTCCCGGTCTGCCTCGTAACTGCTACCGACGCCATCGAATAGGCGAGATGCGTGAATGATCAGGCGGCCGTCGGGTTCGTCGAGACGGGGCAGTGGCCGACGCTGACGTTTTTTCGCCTGCGCAGCCGGTTTCTCCGGTTGGATCGTCGCTTCAAAGGGTAAGGGCGACGAAGTCCATGAGTTAAACAAGCGTTGGCGGATAACACCGCCGGCCGTATAAAGCATGCGGTGCCGGTCAGGCCAGCTCACTGGAGCCAATTCGAATTCTTCGCCAGTTGCATACGGTCGGATCAGACGCGGTTGTGCCAGGATGACTATATCGATCGTCGAGCTGGCTTCACTTTTTCGGACATAGGTGATCAGGCTGCCATCGGGCCGCCACGAGGGTCCTGCGAGTCGTTCCGAAGTTGACACCAGGGTTTCTTCGGGCAGTCCATGTCGTCGCAAGATCAACGACCATTGACCTCCCAGCCGATGAATGTAGACAAGATCGCGTCCATTCGAAGACCAGGCGGCGTCGGATTCATCGCCGGGTTGATCGCTGAGTCGCCAGTGCAGCCCGGACGGCAAATCGACTTCCCAAAGGTCCAGTCCTCCGCCCGACGCGTCGGACGCGTACACGAGACGCTCGCCATCCGGATGCCAGGCCGGGTGCATGTCGAAAGATGTGCCGGAACTGACGCGCCGCGATTGTTGCGTTGCGAAGTCATAGACCCAGATCCCCTGCAGGCCTTGCGAAACCGCCTGGTACGCGATCGCGGAGCCATCGGGCGACCAGCGCGGCCGTTGCACGGATTTGATATTCGGAGTGATGGACCTGGCCTTGCCGCCGCCCGGCGGCACGATCCAGAGATCCCCTGCAAGATCGATCGCGACGCGGCCATCGCGGGCGACGTCGGCCGAGAGGTTAGCTCCGCGTGAAACAGTTTGTTGTGCTGCGAGCGGTGCGGCCAGAAGCACAGAAAGCCAAAGGGCTGTTACCGTGATGATCCGAATCTTCATGACGCGTTGGAAACGAAAACCCCACCTTCGCGTCTTGGATCCGCGGCGGCCTCGAAGCCGGATGTGCGGTCGTACACGGCTGCCCCAACACCGCCGAAATACATTACGAGCTCCGGAAATACGGTCAGCGGCAACCCTGTCTCTGGCAGATCGAGCCCGGGCTCCGCCATGAGTCGCACGACCTCGCCGCTGGTATCGACGTGCACGCGCGGATGAGCGATGGCGTCTTTAAGCGGCATTTTCAAAAGCAGGTAGTTGATCAGGAATTGTTGCAGGGCCGTCGTGATTCTGTCGGCGCCCGGGGACCCCGCTGCGAGGACCGCGCCTTCCCGCCTTGCGACGCTGGGCGCCATGTTAGACGGCAATCTCGAGCCCGTCGGGCCTGCTTCGAGCCCACGCCGGTTCAATTCTATTTCGCCCAGGCAGTTGTTCAGCCACAGGCCGGTTCCTTCCGGCATTTCACCTGAGCCGTAACCGGATGATGCGGTGATGGCGCAGCCTGTACCTTCGTTATCGACAACGGAGGTGTGTACGGTCGACGCGGATGTCCATCGCGTCAGAAGGCGACCACTGCGCGCCGATTCCACCAGGCGTGCAGCTTCGGCGGCGACGTCGTCGGCGAGATCGAGGTTGCGCTTGCGAAAATCAAGGCAGGCGCGCTGCGATTTCACCAGTTGCGACAGCGCGTCGCTCGGCCAGCGATCATCGGAGAGGTCAGCGCAAGCCAGTAGCATCGCGGCCAGTATGCTGCCACCCACGGCCGGTGGTGGATTGCTTGCTATCGACCAGCCGCCGATATCGGTCCGAATCGGAGATCGTTCCTTGGCCCGGTAGCGACGGAGATCTTCGGCGGTCAGCATGCCATTGCCATTCTGGCAATGGCCGGCAATTGCTTTCGCGATTTCGCCCTCGTAAAAAATATGGGCACCTTCTTCTGCGATCGCGGCGAGGCTGTCTGCAAGGTGCGGCACGATGACGGTGTCGCCCGCATCCAGCAACGAACCGTCGGCACGATGCAACGCCGCAAATCCGTCATCACTGCGATTGAAAATACAGTTGTCTGAATAACCAAGATAGTAGCGACAGGCGGCGGAAAGCGGGAAGCCGTCTCGGCAAGCACGGATCGTGGGCTCAAAAATCGCGGCCCAGGCAACGCTGCCGTAATGATCCCAGGCGTCCTCCATCGCCGCCAATGTTCCGGGTACCGCGATTGAGCCGGCCCCAACAAGCGTTGTAATGCCACCGCCGTAGTCCAGGGTGACGCTAACGGCGCCATGGCCACATTGATCCTTCGTCAGGCCGGCACCGGGAACGGCAACATTGCCGTCGATCGTGACCGGGTCATCGCCCGCGCGCCAGATGGTGATGAAAGCGCTGCCGCCGAGCGCGCAGACCCCCGGCTCGGTATTCATTGAAAACAGGGCGGCCGCAAGTGCGCAGTCAACGGCATTGCCGCCGAGGGTCGCAATTTCCTCTGCTGCTTCGGCAGCCAACTGCGAGGTTGTCGCGACAGCAATCTGGGTCAATGGATTTCCAGGTCTCGTGGGATGAAGAGCGTCTTTTCTAGTAGTGGATCACGGAACGAATACTCTTGCCTTCATGCATTAACTCGAACGCCCGGTTGATGTCCTCCAGCGGCATCGTATACGTGATGAATTCGTCGATCTTGATGTCGCCGTTCATATACTGGTCCACCATCCCGGGTAGCTGCGAGCGGCCTTTGCAGCCACCAAATGCGGTGCCTCGCCAGACACGTCCCGTGACCAGTTGGAAAGGCCGGGTCGAGATTTCCTGCCCGGCGCCCGCGACGCCGACTATGACCGACTCGCCCCAGCCTTTGTGACAGCATTCAAGGGCCGAGCGCATCAGGTTGGTATTGCCTACGCACTCGAAGGAGTAATCGACACCGCCGTCGGTCAGATCGACGATTACTTCCTGGATAGGCGCATCATGATCGTTGGGGTTGACCGTATCGGTTGCTCCAAACTGCTTGGCCAGCTCGAATTTGTCGGTGTTGATGTCAACCGCCACTATCCTGCCCGCCTTTGCGATGGAGGCGCCCTGAATGACACTCAGGCCTACCCCCCCGAGTCCGAACACGGCAACTGTCGCGCCGGGCTCGACCTTCGCGGTGTTCAGTACGGCGCCAATGCCGGTCGTAATCCCACAGCCCAGAAGGCAGACCTTCTCCAACGGCGCCTGTTTGTTGATCTTCGCAACGGCGATCTCGGGCAGAACCGTGTACTCGCTAAACGTTGACGTGCCCATGTAGTGGAAAATGCTCTTGCCGTTGTGCGAAAAGCGCGATGTTCCGTCGGGCATCAGTCCTTGGCCTTGAGTAACACGAATTGCCTGGCACAGATTGGTTTTACCCGACGTGCAAAAACTGCACTCACCACATTCAGGAGTGTACAAAGGAATTACGTGGTCGCCGACGGCAACGGAGGTGACGCCCTTGCCGACCTCTTCGACGATCGCTCCGCCCTCATGTCCCAGCACGGCCGGAAAAATACCCTCCGGATCTTCGCCGGACAGCGTGAACGCATCCGTGTGGCAAACGCCCGTTGCAATATTTCTGAGCAGGACCTCACCGGCTTTTGGCCCTTCAAGGTCGAGCATTTCTATCTCAAGTGGTTGGCCTGCTTCCCAGGCAACGGCAGCACGTGTCTTCATTGATAGTTGACTCCGGTCGCGGTTATTACGAGTTATCGCCGCATATTCGCACGATTGCATGATGTGCGACAGTCGGCTCGCGAACCCGCTACGCCGACCGTTCATGCCTTGTTCATAAAATTAATAAAAACAACAACTTGCCTTCATTCTTGATTCATGTTCGCTGGCGTATTGTGGAGCCGTACTCAGGAAAGGAACCGGAGGTTGATATGAACAAGATACTTACTGTAGCGCTAATAGCCGGTGGCCTGCTGCTTTTGGATTCTCCGGAAGCCGCGGCTCACCAGGAGATCCGCAATACGTATCATTCCGACGCTCGTTATCGGATTGAACATCGCCGCAGCGACCATATGCCGTACTGGCTGAAACGAAACCAGTCGTTTCGGAAGTGGTACAGGCACACACGGCTGCGCAGGAACAGGCACCTCGCGTGGCACCGCCTGTTTGATATCTACCGTTGGGAACATGTCGAAAAAAGACAGCATCGGCGCGGCGGGCGTTTCGCCGACAATCACGACTACTACCGTGATTACGATCGTGACAACAGGCGGCGACACAGACACTAGCCCGTCCCAATTGATCCCCTGGATCCGTCAGCCGGCCCGAAAAACTTCGGGCCGGCTTTCACTGTGAACGCGTCTGCTGTAAAACTGCGTACCTGACACGATCGAAAAACTGCCTTATTTCATGACACTCGAACAACTGCGCAAGAATCTATCGGCCGTCGACCGACAGCTGGTCGAGCTGATTGCCGAACGACAGCAAATCGTCGGCGATATTGGCAAGAGCAAAGTTACCACCGGAGCCGGTACGCGCGATTACGCGCGTGAGAAAGACGTGCTCGACATGGGGAGGGAGCAGGCGAAGGAGCTGGGCGTTGACCCGGACCTCGTGGAAAGCATGCTGCAACAGCTGATTCGAACGTCGCTCGAAAGCCAGGAGCGCGATCGGGTCATTGCAGAAGGCAAAGGCGATGGTCGGCGCGCACTCGTCATTGGCGGTGCGGGAAAAATGGGTCGCTGGTTTGTCGATTTCTTCGCGTCCCAGGGCTTTGCGACGACGGTCGCTGACACTACGATTGAGGACGCACCGGGACAATTCAGAAACTGGACCGACGCCGGCGTCGATTTCGACTTTATCGTCGTCGCAGCGCCGCTGGCCGTATCGGGCCGAATACTCGCGCAGCTGGCGGTACTGAAGCCGAGAGGGCTGGTATTCGATATCGGTAGTTTGAAATCGCCGCTGATTGACGGTCTTCGTGAGCTTCAGTCGTCCGGCTGTCGGGTAACCTCGCTGCACCCGATGTACGGTCCCGACACCCGACTGCTTTCAGGACGACACCTTATTTTTTGTGACGTCGGCGATAGTGCTGCAACGGCCGCAGCGAAGGAGCTGTTCGCGTCGACGATGGTCGAGCAGCTCGACATGGGCCTCGAAGATCACGATCGGCTGATCGCCTATGTGCTGGGTTTGTCGCATGCATTGAATATCGCGTTTTTTACGGCATTGGCGGAGAGTGGTGAAGCCGCTCCGAAGCTCGCGAGGTTGTCGTCCACGACGTTCGACTCGCAGCTGCTGGTATCCGCAGCGGTTGCCCGCGACAATCCGCACCTGTATTTCGAAATTCAGAATCTCAACAAGTTTGGCCTTGGGCCGCTGGATGCACTGTGTGATGCGGCGTCCAGAATTCGTGAGACCGTCGCCGGCGGCGACGAACAGGCATTCGTTGATCTCATGAAGAAAGGCCGGGAATATCTTGCACTGCGAGGCTGAGCGTATGGCAAACGTTGACGAACTCAAAAAAGAGCTTGAAGCGGCCAGGCGTCAGCTTGACGCGATGACATCGGCCGCCGCAAGCAACGATGAGAAAATGCGTCGAACGCATCGACGCGAATTGAGGCTCTTGCAGGCCGAAACACTCGACGCGCTGGTATATGCGTTGATCGAGGGCTTACGCGTGAGCTACGGGCTCGAATACGTGAGCCTCGTGTTGTGTGATCCTGATCACGATATCCGCCATCTGTTACTCGCGAACGGCACGCCGGCCGAAGAATTCGAGAACCTCTTGATGGTTGAATCGATGACCGGCCTCGCGCCGCAATTTATTGCATTACAACAACCCTGGCTGGGTGCTTTCGCACACTGTGATCACCAGCTTATCTGTCCCGGTGCGAACGGGATGAAGAGTATCGCGATGATCCCGCTGACCTATCGGCAGAAGTTGCTCGGCAGCATCAATCTCTGCAGCGCCGACCCGCGTCGTTTTACGCGAGCGCACGCGACGGACTTCCTTGCGCATCTTGGCGTTATCGCCTCATTCTGCGTCGAGAATGCGGTGAACAGGGCGCGGCTCCTGCGCAGCGGGTTCACGGACGTTCTGACCGGCTGGCACAATCGCCGGTATCTTAGCGTTCGCTTGAGCGAAGAGCTGGCACGGGCTCGTCGCGACGGTTCTCGATTGGTTTGCCTGATGCTGGACATCGATCACTTCAAGCGTGTCAATGACAACTGGGGACATGCCGCCGGCGACGAAGTCCTTCGGGAAATCGCGCAGAGGATCGAGTCGCAGGTGCGCGCGAGCGACGTCGCGGCCCGTTACGGCGGCGAGGAGTTCGTCGTGTTGTTACCCGGCACCGACGTCGCCTCTGCGAAGCTGCTTGCCGAACGTATTCGAAATGCCGTCGCGGCGACGCCAGTGGATCTGCCTAACGGCGAGGCAGTCAAGATCACAGCGTCAATCGGAATCTCGGAAGTCCGGCCTCTACCTGCGGCGAATGATCTCAAGACCGTCGGTGATTCCCTGATTGCGCGCGCCGACGTCGCCCTCTACGCAGCGAAATCAGCAGGTCGCGATCGAGTGGTGGTCGAGGCGGCATGACGCGGCTAGTTTCATTGGTGATCCTCGTTGGGCTTGCCATCACGGCCTGTGACACCGGGCCTCTTTCGGAACCCGTGGTTGTCTATCTTAGCGCCGAGCAAGAAACCAGGCTTGCCGCCTCTTTCTCGACGTTCACTGACGAGACTCGAATTCCTGTCACGGTGAAAGTCGGAGACAGCGACACCAACACTGAAAACGTGATCGGCAACCGTGGTGCGCCGCCAGCGGATGTCTTGTTGACGTCCAACGTTGCTGACATCTGGCGCGCCGCCGATCGCGGCGCGTTGCGACCACTTCAGGGCAACGCCCTCGACGCAGTGCCGCTCGTCCTCCGGGATCCGGACGATTTGTGGGCCGCACTTGATGTTCGCAACGCCGTTATCGGCGTTTCACCCGACGCCGAGGTTGGGCGCGTGGGCGACTACGGCGATCTGGCGAAATCCGAATTTCGCGGGGAGGTCTGTCTGTCGTCGTCCGCGCTTTCGGTCAACCGGTCGCTCATCGGGATGCTGATAGAGGATCTTGGTGTCAAACCCGCGGAACGCATAGTGCGAGCCTGGGCGAGGAATCTCGCGGCAGCGCCGTTTGCAACCGAGACAGAATTGGTTGACGCGTTACGGTCCGGAACCTGTCATTACGGAATTTTTTCGAGCTCGATCGATTCAGAGGGCCTATCCAGTTTTGCGCCCATCCGGCCGTATATGGACGTAGACGGAATTGGCGTCGCGCGACACGCTCCTCATGCGGAGTCGGCCCAGAAGCTGGTTAACTGGCTGCTGGACGAAAATCCGCTGCAGGAACCTGCCACATCAAACGGCAAGAACATTGGGTTGGCGGGCTGGCGGGACGAAGATGTAACGCTGCTTGCTGAGCGCGCCGGTTATCGATAGCGCTCCTGCCGCACCCGACTCATCAGGATCAGGAAGAGCGGCACGCCGATCGCGGCGGTCAAGGCTCCGACCGGAAGTTGTCTCGGCGCCATAATCGTGCGCGCCATCGTATCGGCGACGACCAACAATGCGCCGCCCGCGAGCGCCGATGCCGGCAAGACCACACGATGGTCGCTGCCTGCCACCAGGCGAACCAGGTGCGGGACGACCAGGCCGATAAAGCCGATTACCCCTGCGGTGGTGACGGACAAGGCCGTCGCCATTGCTGCTGCAGCAAAGATAAGGTAGCGAAATGCGGGCACCGGCAAGCCGACAATCGCGGCCTGCAGCTCACCACGCGAAAGCACGTTGAGATGGCGAGCGCCCAAGGTTCCACCGAGAACCAGTACGCCGAGCAGCCACAAACAGCGAGCTGGTTCATAAGCAAAGCTCAGGTCGCCCATTAGCCAGAACAGCATGCCACGGAGATTCTGATCAGGGGTTAGTGCGAGAATCAATGTTGTCGCGGCGCTAAAGCCGGCTGCGAGAACAACTCCGGTCAACAGCAGCCGCGTCGGGGTCCAGCTGCCCGTACCATGCGCGATCGAAAACACCAGTAATGTTGCCGCCATCGCTCCGCCAAAAGCGGCCAGATCGACAACGGCGGCTCCCATGCCGAGCAGCATCGCGAGCAAGGCCGCGACGGCGGCGCCGCCCGAGCTTCCCAAAATGTAGGGCTCCGCGAGCGGGTTCCTCAGTAATACCTGCATCAGGACGCCGGCCACGGCGAGCAGCCCGCCGACCGCAAACGCGGTCATTGCGCGTGGCAGGCGCAATTCGATGACCAATGATCGTACCTGTGGTGTTGCATTGCCGCGTACAGCGCCAAGCATTTCGGCAAAGCTGACGTCCGCACTGCCCGATGCCAGCGCAACGAGAAACGCGCCGGCTACGAGCAGAAGCAAGCCGAGAAACAGAATGCCCTTGCGGCCTGTGAACACTGAAAATCTCCTGGGGCGATCGGCGATGGATAGTGTAGAGTAAACGGTAGTTAGAGTTTTAGTACGGTTGCTATGGGCAACGATTGGATTGACGCCGACGGGTTTCGCGCCAATGTCGGCATCATCCTTGCGAACGCTGACAACAAGCTATTGCTTGGCGGTCGGGTAGGTGCCAAGGGTTGGCAGTTTCCGCAAGGTGGAATGCTGGAGGGCGAGGACGCTGTCGATGCGATGTTTCGTGAGCTTCACGAAGAGATCGGTCTTGAGACGGGCGATGTCGAGGTGCTTGGCGTCAGCAGTGACTGGCTGCGATATCGTCTGCCGGACAAGTTCATTCGCCGACACAGCAAACCCCTCTGCATCGGACAGAAGCAGCGCTGGTTCATGCTGCGCCTCATCACGGACGATACCAGGGTCCGGTTCGATCGCTGTGACAAGCCCGAGTTCGATCGCATTCGCTGGGTGAATTTCTGGCGGCCGGTCAACGAGGTCATCTATTTCAAGCGCCGTGTTTACGCACGCGCATTGCACGAACTCGGGCCGGCGGTGTATCCGGACGGATTACCACGGCGTCCGCGGTGGTGGCCGAAACGCTGGCGTACGGCGTTTGACAAGGATATTGCTAAGAGCGTGTCTGACGAGCTTCGCAATCCGTGACCTGGCGCACTTCTGTTTAAACGGTACGCCGCGTAACATAACGTCCTTCAAGTCGTATCCCGGATAACAGAGCGCTGTGGCCACAAAGTCTCACGTACAAATGCACGGAACCGGCAGAAGCTGGGCGATGCGTGGCCTGGTGCTTGCGCTGATCGTAATCATTGGCTACCTGGTCTTCGAGTTTGGGCGCATCACCGCCGGTTACGACATCGTCGATGCGGCGAAGGACCACCAAGCTTATAAAGAACGCATCATGGCGCTTGACGACCAGATTGTGCAGCTCAAGCAGGAAGTTGCGTTGCTCGAGACGCATCGGGAGATCGATCGGGCGGCGTACAAAGAGGTGGAAGGAAGCCTCATGTCGCTGCAAGCCAAGATACAAGAGCAGCGCGATGCGATCGCATTCTACCGCGGCATCGTCTCTCCGGCGGACGGAAAATCAGGGCTCCGCGTGCAGGATCTGAGGGTCACGCGAGGTAATGCGGAACGCGAGTTTAATCTGCGACTGGTACTCGTACAGGCGATGCAGCACGATCGCAAGGTATCTGGCGATGTAAGTCTCAGCGTCCAGGGTAGCCAGGATGGTGTGGAGACGGTGTACACGCTGAAGCAGCTGATTCCGGCCGATGCTGACCAGGGGTGGGCATTTTCGTTCCGGTACTTCCAGGACTTCGACCGACAGCTCGTGTTGCCGGATGGCTTCACACCGGAACAAATTCGTGTTGAAGTGCGCTCGAAAACGCGCTCGATCAAGAGTATCGAGGAAAGTTACGCTTGGGTGACGAGCCAGGGCTGATAGTGTAAGGCCGCAATCAGCGGTTATTTGGAGATCTCGATGTTCGGTAAGAAGAACCGCAGGCACACGATTGTTGAATCGCTGGTCGGCGCCAACAGCAAATTGAGCGGTGACCTGCATTTTCAGGGCGGATGCCATATTGATGGCACGGTCAATGGCAATGTCACCGCCGATCCGGATACCGAATCGGCGTTAAGTATCAGTGACATAGGTAATGTCGATGGCGGCGTGACGGTTCCTTATGTCGTATTGAATGGCATTGTGCGAGGGGACGTATTTGCGAGTCAGCGTGTGGAACTTGGGCCGACAGCGCGTGTCATTGGCAATGTGTATTACAATCTTATCGAGATGGCCATTGGCGCCGAGATCAATGGCAAGCTTGTCCACCAACCGGAGGGGCAGGTTCCGTTACTTGAGCAGACCACTCGTATTGACGAGTCCGCCGCTGCCGCAAGCGAGTCGCAGTAGTCCGGTACGATAATCAGGAATAGAGCAATCATGATAAACGCAGCAACCCAGGCTCCACCACCACCGCCAAGCGTGATATTCACCGATGCGGCGGCGACCAAGGTGGGCGAACTCATTGCCGAGGAAGACAATCCCAACCTCAAGCTTCGTGTATTTATCTCGGGCGGCGGTTGTTCCGGTTTTCAGTACGGCTTCACCTTCGATGAGGATATCGAGGACGGCGACAGCCAGGTCGAGAATCAGGGCGTCATGCTGTTGATTGATCCGATGAGCGTTCAATATCTCATGGGTGCCGAAATCGATTACAAGGAAGATCTGCAGGGCGCGCAGTTCATCATCCGGAATCCAAATGCACAAACCACCTGCGGCTGCGGATCGTCCTTCACCGTCTGAGATCGCCCAGTCCGAAATAATCGCAGCCGTTGATCTGGGCTCAAACAGTTTTCACATGATCGTCGGCGAGCTGCGCCATGGCCAGCTCGCGATACTCGATCGAATTCGGGAAACCGTACGGCTCGCTGAAGGCCTGTCGGCGACAGGCGATCTTCGCGATGATGCTCGCGAGCGAGCGATCTCCTGCTTGTCACGCTTTGGCGAACGTCTGCGCGATATGCGAGCGCGCAATGTACGTGCGGCCGGCACCAGTACTATTCGTCGTGCCCGCGAAGATTCAACATTCATGCGCGAGGCCGAGGAAGCGCTGGGCCATCCCATAGAGATTATTTCCGGAATCGAAGAAGCGCGCCTCATATACAATGGCGTGACGCACAGCCTTCCGCCGGTCGACGGCCTGCGGCTGGTGATGGACATCGGTGGTGGCAGCACCGAGTTGATACTCGGGCAGGGGCCATACCCCAAGGCCCTCGAGAGTCTGCACATGGGTTGTGTTTCGATGACCGAGCGCTTCTTTCCGGACGGCAAGCTGACCCGAGGTGCGTTCGATAAGGCGCGGATAGCAGCTCGACTGGAATTGCGCCCGGTCAAAGCGTTTTTTCGCGATTCGAGCAATATCGAGGCGATCGGTACGTCGGGCACGATCCGGGCCACGGAAACCGTAGCCAGGGAACTCGGGATCACCGAATCCGGGCTGACGTCGAAGATCATTGACCAGCTGATAGATGAAGTTCTTAAGTTCGCGTCGATCGAAAAAATGTCCATGAGCGGTTTGTCCGATCGTCGGGCGCAGGTCTGGCCGGGGGGGCTTTCCATCCTTTCCGAGCTACTTGGCGTTTTGAGAATCGAGCGATTGCAGATTTCCGACGGTGCCTTGCGCGAAGGCCTGCTTTACGATCTTTTGGGTCGTCTGCAACATGAGGACGCTCGAGAGCGAACTGTCATCGCGATGGCCGCGCGCTATCACGTCGATACTGACCAAGGTCAACGCGTTGCGGAAACTGCGGCCTGCTTGCACGCTCAATGTGCTCTGGACTGGGACGTGGAGTCGGACTTCGAGGTGCGAGCGCTTGACTGGGCGGCCCGATTGCACGAGATCGGCCTCGATATTTCGCACGACGGGTTCCAGCGCCATGGCGCTTATATTGCCGAGCACGCGGATATGCCGGGTTTTCCGCGCGCAGAGCAGCGCTACCTGGCCTTTCTGATTGGCGTTCAGCGCCACCAGCTGGACCTGAGTCGGCTTAAGACCTTGCCAAAAGGCTGGCGAGGTGCGGCACTGCGCCTCGCGATGTTGCTGCGGCTCGCGGTGTTACTGAATCGTAGTCGGAAAAACGACGCGGCGCCGGCACTCAAAATTGCGGTATCCGAGCAGTCACTCAGCCTGCATTTCGATAAAGAGTGGCTCGAAGCTAACCCGCTGACCGTCGCGGACCTCGAGCGCGAACAAGCGTTCCTCGCGGACGTCGGATATGGTCTGACGTTCGACAATCGCTGACGCAGGTTCGCCAGTACGACTTAAGGCCGTATTCATGGTGAACGCATTCGCAGAACGGCACGCCATAATTGCCGACCAGGAAGGCGTGTGGGATGCGGATTACGTAGTTGGCAGCAAGCTACATCGGAGTTGCGAGTTGCTGCAGGAATGTTTCCTGCGCAGAGATTCGTTCGCTCTTCCCCGGGGTTAGTCGCTTATAACTGCCGTCACCCTTAAGTACCCAGGCCTGACAGTTGTCCGCCAGGAACAGTTCAAGATCCTGACGTATCTGGTCTTTCATCGCTTTCTGTCGAATTTCGAAGCAGGACTCATTTCGACGGAACATATTTCTTTCCATCCAGTCGGCGCTCGCACAATAGAATTCTTCGTTGCCGTCGTTCAGGAAGTAGTAAACGCGCGAATGCTCGAGAAAGCGGTCGACGATCGAGCGAACGTGAATGTTCTCCGACAGCCCCTTGACGCCCGGGCGCAATGAACAGATACCGCGAACGATCAGGTCGATCTTAACGCCGGCGCCGGAAGCCGCGTACAACGCATCGATCAACTGCGGTTCATTGAGCGAATTGACCTTGGCGACGATGCGCGCATCTTTGCCGTTTTTAGCGTTCTCCATTTCGCGATTGATCTTCTCTTTCAAGGCCTCGAACAGGCTGAACGGCGACGCGAGCATCCGTGTTAGTCCGCTGGCCTCAGTAAGGCTCGTAAGCTGCAGGAACAGCTTGTGCACGTCTTCGCCGAGGCGTTGGCTACTGCTAAGGTATCCGTAGTCGGTGTAAACGGAGGTCGTCGCGTGGTGATAGTTGCCCGTGCCGAGGTGCACATAGCGCACCAGTCGTTCTGCCTCGCGGCGAACCACCAGCAACATTTTTGCGTGCGTCTTGAAGCCTACAAGCCCGTAAACGACGTGCGCCCCGGCCTCCTGCAAACGGTTCGACAGTGCGATGTTCGCCGCCTCATCAAATCGTGCCATGAGTTCGACGACGACTGTCACTTCCTTACCCGACTTGGCCGCATTTACCAGGTGATCGACAATCGGCGAGTCAGCGCCGGTTCGGTAAAGCGTTTGCTTGATTGCCAAGACATCCGGATCGGCGGCAGCAGAGGAAAGGAAGTCAATCACCGGCGCGAAGGACTGGTAAGGATGGTGCAGTAGCACATTTTTCTTTGACAGGATCGAGAAGATGTCCTCGTCGCTGCGCAATTCATCCGGGAGTCCCTGGGTAAACGGCTCGTACAGCAGTTCCGGCCGATCGCCGATGCCGCAGACCGTCGCAAGACGATTCAGGTTTACGGGCCCCTCGACCAGGTACATGTCGCGTTCTTCAAGACTGAAGTGGTCCAACAGGAACTCCTGCAAGTCTTCCGGGCAGCCGGCACCGACCTCAATACGAACGGCGGCGCCGTAGCGGCTCGCTTCAAGCTGGCCCTCCAGCGCGCGCACGAGATCGCTGACCTCCTCGTCGTCAACATAGAGATTGCTGTTACGTGTAATCCGAAACTGGTAGCAACCGCCAACGTCGAGCCCGGGGAACAAGCGATCAACGTGTACGCGGATGACCGACGATAAAAACACAAAATTGTGTTCGCCGGGTTCACTTAGTTCGTCGGGCAAGCGAATGATGCGTGGCAGCGATCGTGGTGCCTGCACCATACCTCGGTGCCGACGGCGACCGAAAGCGTCCTTACCTTGCAGGCGCACAATGAAGTTCAGGCTCTTGTTCAGTATGCGCGGAAACGGCCGCGATGGATCAAATGTGAGCGGGGTCAGTACCGGTACAACCTGTTCATCGAAATACTCGCTGAGCCACGCTTGTTGTCCTTCATTCCAAAACTCGCTTTGTATGAATCGCACGCCTGCTTTCGTGAGCTCAGGAAACATCACCTCGTTGAGCAATTGATACTGCTGCCCGATCAGGTCGGCGACTTTCGGGCACAACTCGTCGAACACTTGCTGCGCGGGAATCTTCTCGGGCCCTTGCGCCGGCGCGCCAAGTTCCATGCGTTGCTTCAGGGCAGCAACGCGGATCTCGAAAAACTCATCCAGGTTGGTGCAACTGATGCAGAGGAATCGTAGCCGTTCCAGCAACGGCACCTCGGTATCTTGTGCCTGCGCCAGCACGCGTCTGTTGAACTCAAGCAGGCTGAGTTCGCGGTTGATGTAGAGGCTGTCCATTTAGGGGTAGTGTATCGCGCCCAGTACAACTCTGTGACTTGCGCCGGTCACACTTGGGAGGTTGCCGGTCTTTTTATTGATGGTCCGCATAGCCAACCAGGCAAACGCGGCCGCCTCGACCCAATCGGGATCCAATCCGACCTCAAGGGTGCTCGCGACGTCTTTATCGGGAAGGCGGTTCTTCAGTCGTCGCATCAGGTCCTGATTGTGCGCGCCGCCGCCGCAAACATAGATTTGCTTCGTTGCCGGCGCATGCGTATCAATCGCGGCTGCCACCGTTCTCGCCGTCAGTTCGGATAGCGTCGCCTGTATGTCGCGAGGACTTTGGTCCTCGATGGCGCATGCCTTCAACCAGCCCAGGTTGAAGTGTTCGAAGCCAGTGCTTTTTGGTGGTAGTAGTTCGAAATACTCATCTGCCATCAATTCATCAAGCAAGCCGGAGATTACGTCACCGCTGGCCGCCCACTGACCGTCGCTGTCATACGGCAATGCCCGCTGAGCGCCAATCCAGGCGTCGAGCAATGTATTTCCGGGACCCGTATCGAATCCGATTACCGGGCTGTCGTCACCTGGCAGTACGGTGACATTGGCAATACCACCAAGGTTGAGAACGACGCGATGTGTGCCCATGGCGCGAAACAGCCAGTCGTGAAACGGCGGCACGAGTGGAGCGCCCTGGCCTCCCGCCGCAATGTCTGCGCGGCGGAAGTCGGCCACGGTCGTTATTCCGGTTCCGGCCGCGATGGTTGCCGGATCGCCAACCTGTAGAGAAAACGGCCGCACACCAGCAGGCTGGTGACGCAATGTCTGGCCGTGACTTCCTATTGCGACAATATCGGCGAGTGGGACGCCACTCTTGTTGACGATCTCCAGAGCGGCGTCACGAAAACACTCGCCGATCCATCGGTCGAGCACACCGAGATGGTCGAGGCCGCAAGCGTCCGGGTTCTTGATTGTCGCCTGCAGCGCGTCTCGAAGTTCCTTGGGGTAGGCGTGCGCATGTGTCGCTCGTAGCTCAAGCACCTCGCGATCAAAACTCGCGAGTACGGCATCAATTCCGTCCATGCTGGTGCCGGAAATCAAACCGATGTAATAGTCAGGCATCGCGCGTTACTGGCTGCCGTACCCGACGGATGCGACCTGCGTACGTTTGAACTGTTCCAGCTCTTGAATAATGGGTTTTGCCGTGGCCAGAAACTTCTCCCGGTATTCGTCAGCGATGGGTTCGGCGTCGGGTAAGGAGACCGTGCGCGGATTGCGGTGCACTCCGCTAACGCGATACTCGTAGTGAAGATGGTTTGCCGTCGCGAGGCCGGTCGCACCGACATAACCGATCGTCTGACCCTGGCGCACGCGTGATCCGATTCTTGCTTTGGCAGCAAATCCAGACATATGCGCATAAAGGGTCGTGATGTTGCCGCCGTGCTGAAGGATCACTGCTTTCCCGTAACCGGACTTCGAGCCGCGAAATATGACTTTTCCGTCACCGGCGGCCTTGATGGGCGTGCCGCGGGGCGCGGCGTAGTCTACGCCGCGGTGAGCACGAATCGTATTCAGAATCGGATGGCGACGGTTCGGATTGAAGTTTGAGCTAATCCTTGTGAAATCCACCGGGTTCCTAAGGAACGCCTTGCGGACACTGTCGCCCTCCGGCGTGAAGTAGTCGGTGTGATCATGTTTGTCCTTGAAGCGAATCGCCTGAATCGATCGACCCCGATTGTTGAACTCGGCCGCGATGATCTCTCCGTCGGTTACGAATTCACCGTCTTGCCAGATTTCCTCATATTGAATGTAGTAGTTGTCACCACTTCGAATATCGAGAACAAAGTCGACATCCCAAGCGAAAATGCCGGCAACGTTCATAATGACCTTGTCCGACAAGCCGGCCTCGGTAGCGCTTTCGAACAATGACGTGTTGATTACCCCGTAGGCATGTCGTTTTCGAATCTCGACTGGCCGCTCGATGACCTTTGCCACAAAACTTGACGCTTCCTTCTCAATCTTTAGCGCACTTGTCAGATTCAGTTCCGAATAGATGCTGATGAGTTCACCTTCATCATGAGTGACTTCGAAAACGTCGCCCGGTTTGATCTTGCGAAATAACTGCTTTGCCCCGTCAAGCCGTGCGATGGTCATCAGCTGCCCGAGGTTAAGTTCGTTCTTGCGGAACAACCTTTCCATCGTGTCGCCACGCCCAACGGTAAGCACGAGCGTATCGAATTGCGACTCAGGTTCGGCCGCGATGAACGACTCTGGTATTGCCGCCGCTGGCAAACCCCGTTCTTCCGGATCGATGTCTGTCGCGATTGACGGCTCAGCGCTTCTTATCGCCGTCATTTCGGGCGTGTCGGGAAGGGGTGGCTTCGGATCGCTGGAACTCAGTCCCGTGATCAGTGCGACACCGATCAGCGGCAGACCAAGTCCAATAGCAAACCACTGAAGGGCTCTGGATTTTGCGGGTCCTTTCGCTGCAGACGGCTTGTAATCGTGAAGTAGTGGACTGACCGGACGATTCAAGTCTGCGCCCCCCGAAGCTAGAAGTGGCTACTCTACCGTGCACCATTTTCCAGGTCAAAGAAAAGGGTTATAAGTCATGGTGTTAACCGGCGCCGGGATGCTACAGTTTCGCAGCCGACCACTCGGCAAAACCTGACGAGGATTGGCAAGTCGCCGCAATGACCAAAATAGAGGAACAAATCGCAGAGCTGAGTCGCGGCGCCGACGAGGTGCTGCCGGAAAATGGGCTCGAGGCGAAACTAAAGCTTGGCAGGCCGCTGATTGTTAAAGGCGGGCTTCGACCCTACCGCACCGGACCTGCATATCGGCCATACGGTGCTGATCAACAAGATGCGCCAGTTTCAGCAGCTGGGTCACGACGTGGTTTTCCTCATCGGTGACTTCACGGGCATGATCGGCGACCCGTCGGGCAAGAACGCGACCCGTCCTCCACTCTCCCCGGAGGAAATCAGAGCCAACGCCGAGACGTATGAAACGCAGATCTTCAAGATATTGGATAAAGAAAAGACTCGGGTAGAGTTCAATTCCCGCTGGATGGGCAAGATGGACGCAGCCGGACTCGTCAAGCTGGCTGCGCGACATACGGTCGCGCGCATGCTTGAGCGCGATGACTTCAACAAGCGTTATGCGGGCGGGCAACCCATTTCTATCCATGAGTTCCTTTATCCGCTGGTACAAGGGTATGACTCCGTTGAACTAAAGGCGGATGTTGAACTCGGTGGCACGGACCAGAAGTTCAACTTGCTGGTTGGCCGTCAGTTGCAACAAGATTTTGGCCAGGAGCCCCAGGTTGTTTTGACGACACCGTTGCTGGAAGGTCTGGACGGCGTGCAGAAGATGTCGAAATCGCTCGGCAATTACGTAGGCATTACAGATTCGCCGGGTGAGATGTTCGGCAAAATAATGTCGATATCGGACGACTTGATGTGGCGGTATTTCGAGGTGCTTAGCTTCCGAAAACTCGAGGATATTGCGGAATTGCGGCGCTCGGTGGAGGCGGGATCAAATCCACGAGACGCAAAATTTGAACTTGGCATCGAAATAGTTGCCAGATTCCATAACGAGGCGTTGGCAGAGACCGCAAAAAGTGAGTTCATTTCCCGGTTTCAACAAGGCGCGATGCCGGAAGAGATTCCGGAGGTCGCGCTCGCAAGCCACGACGGCCAACTCGGCATTGCGCACCTTCTCAAGGGCGCCGGACTGGTGAGCAGCACCTCGGAGGCGTTTCGAATGATCGATCAGGGTGCCGTCAAGATCGATGGTCAGCGCGTTGAAGATCGTTCATTACAGATCGCGGCGGGCAGCCGCAACATCTACCAGGTAGGCAAACGCAGGTTCGCTCGCGTGATTCTTGCCTGAGCGGGGAGCGATGCCGGCAATGGTTTTGCGTAGCCGAAATGATCAGACCAGAGGTCAGGCAATGAAGTGGATTCAGTATTTGGCAGCGACAGCCGTGCTCACCGGTCTGCTGGCACCCGTTTCGGAAGACGCGTATGCAGCGGATGCCGAGGTTGACGCGCTTCGGGTTCAATTCGAAAGCATTATCCAGGGTCTCAATGACAACTCGTTTGATCGATTCAATCGGGCGATCTCGAAAAAGGACATGACGGCGCGGATTTTTGGCAATCGGCTGATCGAGGCCGATGTAAAGAAGGCCTTCGCGTCCGATTTCACGACTTCGGTTCAGGGCATGTTTTCCTCGTCGTTTCCCAAATCGACGAAGGAGATCCTCGGGACCCTGATCGACTTCCAGTTCACGGGAAATGAGGGGCGAGCCGTGGTGCGCTATGTCGCCTCCGGCTATCGCTACGCCTACCACGTGTATGAGCTCGGGTTGGACGCGAAAGGCCGAATGCTCATCCTCGATTGGCTCGATTACTACCAGGGCAGCCGTTTTTCTGAGGAGGCGGGACAGGCGCTGATTATGGCCATGCCCAGCAAGCCATCCACCCGCAACTCGCTTGAAAACAAGACATTAGGCGAGGGCGAGGTTTTTCAGGTCGGCGAATTGTTCAAGGCCGTACGCGACAATGAGGCTGAGCGGTTTTTCCAGATCTTCGATGGATTGGATCCGGTGCTACACAAGGAGCCCGCAATCCTGCGGCTTAATCTGCACCTTTCACTGGCGTTCCCCGAGAGCCCGCGGGCCGCAAATGCGGTGCGTTTGGTTGTCGAGGCGTTCCCGGGCGACCCTTTGTACAGCCTGAGACTGATCGACTATTACATTCCCGCGCGCCAATATCAGGACGCCATTGATGCGCTTGAACTTCTGCAGGCGGGGATCGGGATCAGCGATGGTGCGACGGAATCCGTGAAATCCTCGGCGGCGTTGGCAATGGGAAACACGGCCGATTCCGAGAAATACGCTTTGCAGGCAACGGTTGCCGAGCCGTCACTCGAACTTGCCTGGTGGTCCCTGCTGCGCGCCAGAACTCGTGCGGAGGACTACAGTGGCGCAACCGAAGCGCTGGCTCGGCTCGAAGATGATTTTGGGCACACACTCGATCCCAAGAAACTCAAGCGCGACCGTTTCCTCAAGGTACTGGCCGACAAGCCGGAATACCTGAACTGGCGTGCCTCCCGAGAATAAGCGCAAAGTCGCCATCGTTGACTACTCCGCTCGTTACGGAGATGCCTTTCAACGTCTAAATATCGAGTGGCTCGAAAAGTATTTCGAGGTAGAGCCAATCGACAGGCGGGTCCTGTCCGATCCGGAGCAAACCATCATCGCGCCGGGTGGCATCATTCTGTACGCCTGCGTGGGCACGGAGGTCGTGGGTACCGTGGCGCTCAAGTATTTCGGTGATGGCGTCTACGAGTTGACCAAAATGGCGGTCACCGAGAACCAGCAGGGCCTGGGTATCGGTCGACAACTCCTGTGCGCAGTCGTTGAGAGATTTCACCAGCTGCACGGCAAAATGCTCTATCTTGAGTCACACAGCGACCTGGTGCCGGCGATCACACTGTATGAGTCTGCGGGATTCCGGCATGAAACT
>CAVXCW010000029.1:100000-141130 GCA_963760325.1 uncultured Gammaproteobacteria bacterium
CATGTCGCATGACAACGGTTCGGCTTGCACAGCCGAGACAGGGTTGCAAAGGAGCTGTGAGCACAAAAGGAACACAGTGAATCTGCCGCCCGCCCAATCTCTAACCAGGATGGGTAACGCAGCGATTTTTCGGGCTGGCAAGGCGTTTTGCGAGCGAAGGAGGGAGCGTACATAAGTACGTGACTGACTGAGCGAACAAAACAACGAAGCCAGGACGGAAAAGAGCAAGTTAGCCAGAATGTTTTGGGTTATATGGTCAAGTGACTAAGCGCACATGGTGGATGCCTAGGCAGTAAGAGGCGATGAAGGACGTAGTAGTCTGCGATAAGCCCTGGTTAGCTGACAAACGAGCTTACCCAGGGATTTCCGAATGGGGAAACCCACTCAGCTTGCTGAGTATCCTGCACTGAATACATAGGTGTAGGAGGCGAACGCGGTGAACTGAAACATCTAAGTAACCGTAGGAAAAGAAATCAACCGAGATTCCCTTAGTAGCGGCGAGCGAAAGGGGAACAGCCCAGTTGCCATCAAGCAAACAACTCTAGTGGAACGATCTGGAAAGTTCGGCCATAGACGGTGATAGCCCCGTACACGAAAGACGAGTTTGTGGAGCAACAAAGAGTAGGTCGGGGCACGTGAAACCTTGACTGAACATGGGGGGACCATCCTCCAAGGCTAAATACTCCTTACTGACCGATAGTGAACTAGTACCGTGAGGGAAAGGCGAAAAGAACCCCGGAGAGGGGAGTGAAATAGAACCTGAAACCGTGTGCGTACAAGCAGTGGGAGCCCTTTATGGGTGACTGCGTACCTTTTGTATAATGGGTCAGCGAGTTGTTTTCAGTTGCAAGCTTAACCAATTAGGGAAGGCGTAGGGAAACCGAGTCTGAATAGGGCGATTTAGTAGCTGGGAGCAGACCCGAAACCGGACGATCTATCCATGGTCAGGGTGAAGGCAGGGTAATACCTGCTGGAGGCCCGAACCGGGTAATGTTGAAAAATTATCGGATGAACTGTGGATAGGAGTGAAAGGCTAATCAAGTCCGGAGATAGCTGGTTCTCCTCGAAAGCTATTTAGGTAGCGCCTCATGTTTAACTCTGGGGGGTAGAGCACTGTTTCGGCTAGGGGGCCATCCCGGCTTACCAAACCGATGCAAACTCCGAATACCCAGAAGTTCAATCATGGGAGACACACGGCGGGTGCTAACGTCCGTCGTGGAAAGGGAAACAACCCAGACCGCCAGCTAAGGTCCCCAAATCAAAGCTAAGTGGGAAACGAAGTGGGAAGGTATAGACAGCCAGGAGGTTGGCTTAGAAGCAGCCACCCTTTAAAGAAAGCGTAATAGCTCACTGGTCTAATCGGCCCGCGCGGAAGATTTAACGGGGCTCAAGCTTTGTACCGAAGCTGCGGATGCATAGATTTATCTATGCATGGTAGAGGAGCGTTCTGTAAGCCTGTGAAGGTGTGCTGCGAGGCATGCTGGAGGTATCAGAAGTGCGAATGCTGACATGAGTAACGATAATGCGGGTGAAAAACCCGCACGCCGAAAACCCAAGGATTCCTGCGCAACGTTAATCGGCGCAGGGTGAGTCGGCCCCTAAGGCGAGACCGAGAGGTGTAGTCGATGGGAAACTGGTTAATATTCCAGTACTTGGTGTTACTGCGATGGAGGGACGGAGAAGGCTAAATCTACCGGGCGTTGGTTGTCCCGGGGAAAGTATGTAGGCAGAGAACTTAGGCAAATCCGGGTTCTTAATGTCGAGATACGATGACAACCGGTCTTTGTACCGGAAAGTGGTTGATGCCATGCTTCCAGGAAAATCTTCTAAGCTTCAGGTAACACCGAACCGTACCGTAAACCGACACAGGTGGGTGGGGAGAGAATCCTAAGGCGCTTGAGAAAACTCTGGTGAAGGAACTAGGCAAATTGGTACCGTAACTTCGGGAGAAGGTACGCCCCTGTTGGTGATGAGACTTGCTCTCTAAGCTGGTGGGGGTTGCAGTGACCAGGTGGCTGCGACTGTTTACTAAAAACACAGCACTCTGCAAACACGAAAGTGGAAGTATAGGGTGTGACGCCTGCCCGGTGCCGGAAGGTTAATTGATGGGGTTAGTCCTCGGACGAAGCTCTTGATCGAAGCCCCGGTAAACGGCGGCCGTAACTATAACGGTCCTAAGGTAGCGAAATTCCTTGTCGGGTAAGTTCCGACCTGCACGAATGGCGTAACGATGGCCACACTGTCTCCACCAGAGACTCAGTGAAATTGAAATCGCTGTGAAGATGCAGCGTACCCGCGGCTAGACGGAAAGACCCCGTGCACCTTTACTACAGCTTTGCACTGAATTTTGAACATATTTGTGTAGGATAGCTGGGAGGCTTTGAAGCGTGATCGCCAGATTGCGTGGAGCCAACCTTGAAATACCAGCCTGATATGTTTGGAGTTCTAACCTAGGTCCATTATCTGGATCGGGGACCGTGTATGGTGGGTAGTTTGACTGGGGCGGTCTCCTCCTAAAGAGTAACGGAGGAGCACAAAGGTACTCTCAGTACGGTCGGACATCGTACGTTGCGTGTAAAGGCATAAGAGTGCTTGACTGCGAGATAGACACATCGAGCAGGGGCGAAAGCCGGTCTTAGTGATCCGGTGGTTCTGTATGGAAGGGCCATCGCTCAACGGATAAAAGGTACGCCGGGGATAACAGGCTGATTCCTCCCAAGAGTCCACATCGACGGGGGAGTTTGGCACCTCGATGTCGGCTCATCACATCCTGGGGCTGTAGCAGGTCCCAAGGGTATGGCTGTTCGCCATTTAAAGTGGTACGCGAGCTGGGTTTAGAACGTCGTGAGACAGTTCGGTCCCTATCTGCCGTGGGCGTTGGAAATTTGAGAAGAGCTGCTCCTAGTACGAGAGGACCGGAGTGGACGTATCTCTGGTGTTCCGGTTGTCACGCCAGTGGCATTGCCGGGTAGCTATATACGGACAGGATAACCGCTGAAAGCATCTAAGCGGGAAGCCCCCTTCAAGATCAGATTTCCCTGGACCCTTGAGGTCCCTGAAGTGCCCTCGAAGACTACGAGGTTGATAGGCTGGGTGTGGAAGTTCAGTAATGGATGAAGCTAACCAGTACTAATTGCACGTGAGGCTTGATCATATAACGCCAAAGCGTTTTGGTTCTTTGGTGTTGTATGCGACATGTAATGCGACGCTATGATAAATCTCAGATTGTCAGAAATTTTCCAGATTGTTATTTATTCGAGAAAACGGGGACATTCCTCTTTTTCTTATAGAAGGCAGGGACAGGGCCTAGTTGCCCGATAATCAGGAATGTCCCCGTTTTCTGAACCGGTTTTCTGGCGGCAATAGCGAGTGGGTACCACCCGATCCCTTTTCGAACTCGGAAGTGAAAACGCTCAGCGCCGATGGTAGTGTGGGGTCTCCCCATGTGAGAGTAGGACACCGCCAGGATTTATTTATGAAAAGCCGCTGCCGAAAGGTAGCGGCTTTTTTTATGGGGTTGTTGGCGGTGTATTAATGTGCGCTGCCGCGCAGGGGGTAGCGTCACTGTCAGGCCGATGGTTCTAAAGGTCGTCGCGCAACCATCCGGAGTAGTGCTAAGACCTTCGGCATGCGCGCCGGGACACCGCCAGGATTTATTTATGAAAAGCCGCTGCCGAAAGGTAGCGGCTTTTTTTATGGGGTTGTTGGCGGTGTATTAATGTGCGCTGCCGCGCAGGGGGTAGCGTCACTGTCAGGCCGATGGTTCTAAAGGTCGTCGCGCAACCATCCGGAGTAGTGCTAAGAACTTCGGCATGCGCGCCGGGACACCGCCAGGATTTATTTATGAAAAGCCGCTGCCGAAAGGTAGCGGCTTTTTTTGTGTGACTTAGTTCGGGTCGAACCGAGGTTTTTCGAGGAAAAACCTCGGTTCAACCCCGATTAACTCATGCCGTAACAAGGTAAGCGTCGTACTCGAACGGCGATATCGTGCGATTAAACTCATCTTGCTCGAAAAGTTTGACCGCGCACATCGCCTCCTGGAACGGCGCACCCAGATACTCAGGCACGAACGTTGATTTCTGAAAGTCGCGGGTCGCTGTCAACCAGTCGGTTGCGAGCTTGCCAATCCGCTCTGTGGATCCGCCGGTATTGGGATTGGCTGCCTCAAGCTTGTTTTCCAATCCGTAGAGTACACCGGCCAGGATCGCCGACAGCACAAGATAAGGGTTAGCATCCGCCCCAGCGACACGGTGTTCGATCCTCCGCGCGACCGGAGCACCCACCGGAACGCGCAAGGCTACATCACGATTCTCGTAACCCCAGGTTGGCGCGGTTGGAACGTGCGATCCTGTGACAAATCGCCGATACGAGTTGCGATGCGGCGCAAAAACCAGCATTAGATCTGCCATCGATTCGGCCAGCCCCGCGATGGCATGCCGCAGCGCATTGCTACCTTTCTCACTACCGTCATTGAAAATATTGTCACCATTTTCATCCAGCACGCTGATGTGCGCGTGAAATCCGTTGCCATCCGAACGAGCAAACGGTTTTGGCATGAACGTCGCGATATAGCCGTGTTTCAGCGCGACGCCCTTGATGACGCGCTTCAGCATTTGAGCATTGTCGGCCGCTTCCAATGCGTCACCAATATGGTGCTGGTTCAATTCGTATTGCCCGGGCGCAAGTTCCTTCACCAACGTATCAAGACGCAGATCCATTGAATCGCAGCCGTCGCGCATCTCATGCAATACTTCGCCGAATTCATGCATGATGTCGGTACTATATAACTGTCCTCCGACTTTGCTGCGGCCGTCGATTCGTGTACGCGGCACTTGCGGGACACCATCAGCGTCACGCTCCGACGAGAGCAACATGAACTCGAGTTCCGGTGCGACGACGG
Organism: uncultured Gammaproteobacteria bacterium; assembly: GCA_963760325.1. Taxonomy (GTDB): domain Bacteria; phylum Pseudomonadota; class Gammaproteobacteria; order Steroidobacterales; family Woeseiaceae; genus UBA1847. The sequence continues at coordinate 104,901 of CAVXCW010000029.1, forward strand.
GCGTCAAGCCCTCTTTGGCAAAGCGGTGCTGAATATTAGTCAATACCACGCGCGGGTCATACCCCCAAGGCTCGCCATCCTGTGTCAGGTGCAAATACATTTGCGCAGTGGGTCGGGTCAGCCAAGGAAGGCGCTTCAAGGTACGTACAGTTGGTACACATATACCGTCGCCATCACCTGTGTTGGCGCATAACGACTCGACGTCGCGCCCCCAGATATCCGGCGTAACACCCGTCAATGCTATTCGCAGCCCACCCTCGAAAACGGATTCAAGCTTGTGGCGCGGGATCCATTTGCCACGATGGACGCCGTTAAGGTCGATCAGCAGTACTTCGATGACTTCGATATCGGGATTCTCCACGAGAAACTGCCGTGCGATCTCGACGTCGGATTCGTTGCTCACAATGACTCCAGGCTGTGATCGAGCGCGCCGATGAACCGATCAACATGCTCGTGGCGAAAGACGAGTGCCGGCCGCAGTTTCAGGATGTTCGCGTCACGACCTTCGCTACCGACAAGCACATGTCGTTCTCTCATCAGTTCGAGAAGGCGCGCGGTTTCCTGCGTGGCCGGTGAACGAATGTCACGGTCCGTGACGAATTCCAGTCCGGTTACCATTCCGTGCCCGCGAACATCACCGATCAGGTCGTGCTTAGATGCGAGCAGGGAAATCTCGCTGCGCAAATAGTCGCCGATGATCTTGCCGTGCTCGATGAGATTTTCCCGTTCGATGACGTCGAGTACTGCGTTGCCTGCCGCGCAGGCGACCGTATTGCCACCGAAAGTGCTGAAAAGGCGAGTCTTGTCGATAAACAAATTGAGTATTTCGTCGGTCGTTACAATCACGCCCAGCGGATGCCCGTTGCCGACGGGTTTGCCCATCGTAACTATGTCTGCTCGGACAGCGTGATGCTCATGGCCCCACCATTGTCCCATCCTGCCAAAGCCGGACTGCACCTCGTCGCAGATCATAAGTCCGCCCGCGGCCCTGATTTTCTTTTCTGCAGCACGCATGTAGCCGTCCGGAACATCCGGCACGCCACTCGAACAAAGCGCCGAGTCAATCATGAATGCCGCGGTACCGTGACCGGATGTATCTAGCTCGTGCGACGGCACGATCAACATCCGCGGCGTATTTTTGAATCAGATCCGCATCACCTTCACGGTAAGGCCCACGATAGGGGTCTGGGACGATGAGGCCTTTCAGGAACTCCGGCAGTTGGACGTTCGGCCGGCCAGGTGAGAATTTGCGAATGACGTCCGTAACGCCATGATACGCGTCCTCCATGATAATCGCGCCGCTCTTGCCAGTGACGAGTTTGGCCATCTGCCAGGCGACGTCGTTTGCCTCGCTGCCGGAATTGACAAAAACACAGGCGGTCAGATGTGGCGCGAGAGTTGCGGTCAGGCGATCCGCGTATTCAATCGCACTGCTATAAAGATATCGCGTGTTCGTATTGAGCACTGCCGCCTGCCTCGAGATTGCACGCACCACGTGCGGATGGCAGTGCCCGACCTGTGGCACATTGTTATAGCAGTCGAGGTAGCGGTGGCCATCGGTTGCATACAGCCAGGGTCCACTGGCACGTTCGAAGTGCATTGGACGAGCATAGAAATGTGTTGCGTTGCGCCCCATTAACACATGGCGTGCGTCGATAAGCTGCTGCTCTTCCTCTTCCTGCAGCGTTTCATCTGCGGTCCTTGGGCAATACACAGGGAAGCGGCAGGCTTTTCGTAGACGACGGCCGAATTCCGCACTGCCGACGCGGTTCAACTCACGAAGCCGGTCGATATAGGGTTCTGGCGATGCGATATGTGCGGGCTGTTCTGGCCTAAGCGCCAAGCGGGCCGCGGCAATCGTCGCCGTCATCGCATTGCGCGCGCAGATGAGCTCAAAAACAACGTCGACTTCGTCTTCTTCCAGCGCCAGCACAGAATCGAAAGCTGCCACCACCTCACAGGCCGGCGTCACGATGTCTTCGCTGCCGTGCGACACACCATCGCACGCAACCGCGACTTCAGCGGCCACGGTACCGTAAAGCAAGTCACCGAAATCGATTAGGCCGGTAATCGTTGTCGGGTCGTTCGGGTCGACCAGCACGTTGTCGGTATGCGCGTCCTGGTGAATAACCTGGTGTCGTAATGTCTGCAGGCGAGGAATGACAACCTGGGTCATACGTTGAAGAACATCCTCTACTACCAATCTGTGTTGCCGGTTCGCAATGTGTGAGCAAAGGTGTTTCAGGCGCGCGCAAGTCTCCAGGTTCCAAGGGTGCTGCTGAATCGCCGACGGATGAAAATAGCCTCGAAGTGCGATGTCGACACGGGCCATCAATATACCTAGTCGCCGGTGTGCCGAGACGTCGTCACGGACGCTGGTATTCGACATCAACGTGCCGTCAAGATACGTCAATACGTAGACCAGATGTTTGCGGCCGTTTGAGAATTGGACAATGTGGTAGTCATGGCCCTGATCACTTTGTACGACCCGCGGTACCGGCAACGACGGCTCTGTTCGCGCAATGTGCTGCAACGCGCCCAGTTGAAACCCGATGACGTCGTCGCTCTCGTCAGCATTGGCCACTTTAAAGACGAAGCGTGCGTCGTCTTTTGTCTCAACGAGAAAATTCTGATCGCGTTCACTCTGCAACAGGCAAAAGTCGCCTTCGAGACCGTAGTAGCGTGCTGCAAATCCGCGAATTTCCTCAGCCGGATGTGCTGGCGGATTTCGATCAAGAAACTTGATTTCACTGACGTCTAACATGCCATTCCTGCCAGGGAAGTGCCTTGTGAATACGCTGCCCGGTGTGCGGCCACGTCGAATTAGCTTTGCATGAGTCTACGCGGATCTTAGCATTCTCACTGACGAGTAGCGCATGATAGGATTGCATCGGGTTGCCCGATACAATCGCGCAGCCATCCGTGCTCAGGGGTGCAATGACCAGGTCTGTAAAGAAGATTCCCAAGCTGCGCGTGCGCGGTCGTGAGAACCGCCGAAAGCTGTTGCGTGAGGCGCAAAGACTCATGCTCGACCAGCAACGTGGTGACCTGCTCAAGTTCAGCGACATTTTCGAGGCGGCCGGCGTATCAAGAGGGTCGGCCTACCGGATTTATAGTGGTATTGACGATTTGTTCCAGGACATTGCGACCGAATGGGTTGTTAATTTCGTGGACTTTGTTCGGAGCAGCGATCCGGCTATCCGGCCTGAAAATTGGGGCGAGCTCTCTGATTTTGTCGTGCGCAGGGGTGCAGAGTATTGGGCGGCGACTTCGGACACACTGAGACTATTGCCGCGCCTGCGGGAGAAGAAAGCGGGCAGTTATCGGCTAGCCGTGGAAGCGATGAGCAAGGTTCTGGTCGATATTTTCGACCGCTATTTCGTCATGCCGGACGTGCCGCACTGGTCGCACAAATTAGGGTTCTTTACTGAGTTGTGCGATGTCACGTTCGCCGATGCAATACGAACGGAAGGCCGCATCAGCGAGAAACGCTTGGTAGAGGCTGAAACACTGGGCCGGACTTATCTGGCCTTTCATTTGCCCGCCGACCTTCCAGCACGCCAAAAAGCCAGCTAGTCCCAAGTCACCGGACAAAGAATACCATGCAGAGGACACTGTTTTCGACTGCGTTGTCGCTGAGTCTTATTGGTGCGTCGGCCTATCCGGCGCATCTATCGGCAGAGAGTAGCGACGATGTAAGCGACGAAATTTCCGAAATTACGGTTCGCGCTGAACGCGTTGCGAACACGCGGCCCGCCGGCAGCTACGCATCTCCTGTTACGGTGTTGCGATTCGACCCGCTAACCGAGATTCAATCTCGGGGAATCGCAGAGGGTCAGTCGGATGTAACGATACGAGGCGGGGTTTTCGAAAATACCGGTTTCAAGTTGGGCGCGGTAACAATCATGGATCCGCAAACCGGCCATTATGTCGCGGGGCTAGGGGTAGACCCTGCACTGATGTCTGCGCCGGCAATATACAAAGGTATTGATAACGCGGTAGAAGGGTTCAATTCGGCGATCGGGACCATTGCCTATCGCATTCGCCCACTGGACGACGGTGGTCTGATCTCAATAGGCGCCGGAAGCGACGCAATGAATTCTCAGTCATTGCATTTGGCGCGCACAGCCATTGATCGCGCGGGCAATAACGTCGGAGCGTCGTTTTCGTTTGCCAGGTCCGAGGGCGATGGAACAGTGCCGGCTGGAGATCATCGTTTTTCGCGCTACAACGTACATTTGCAACGATCCGGCACGGACTCGCAGTCTGATCTGTTGTTGAGCTACCAGGACAAGTTCTTTGGGTGGCCCGGTGCTTACACCGGCTTCGCGTCACTCGCGGAGATCGACGACACGCAGACAACATTGATACTCGCCAACCACCGCGCTGAGACCATTAGGGGTTGGTGGGAGCTCGGAAGTTACTATCGGCGACTCGTTGACGACTACGACTTCGATCGCACCACCGTGGAGTCGGGAGCGCCGGGATCGTTCGAGCATGAGACCCGCAATGTTGCGGTTGGACTGCGTGGAGAGCAGACAACTGGTCGCGTGACGTGGAGCTACGGAGCGCAATTAACGTCAGACGAATTGGTGCGTTCAACCGACCTGACGAACGGGAACTTCGACAATCGCACATACGCGAAAGTGACAGTGGTGCCGTCGTTCGATATCGACCTGGAAAAAAGCCGAACGATGACTTTGCGAGCGGGCGCAACTGTCGATTATTCGAATCGTGACAGTAGCGCGATTTCACCGCTGATCGGCGTCGTTTACGGACAGCCAACGGAAAATGGACTGACGGACGTATCACTTGAATATGCCGCGACCTCTCAATTGCCAGGATACACTGCGTTGAATTCGAATCCAGTAGGACTGTTCGGCGGTAATCCGAATCTGGGGCGTGAACGCGCAAAGCAACTCGCGGTGTCCGTCGCGCACGAAACCGGTCAATGGCAAGGGCGACTGTCGGTTTTCAGTCGCCAGGACGAAAACCTGGTGGACTGGACCTATTCGACTGGCGCGCCCTTTTCACGGCAAGCGAACCCTGTCGACATCGACGTCATCGGTTTCGAAGCATTTTTCAAGCGTCAGTGGTCCGCCATCGACCTTGTTGCTGGCTACACCTGGCTTGATAAAGATGAGGATTACGGATCAGCGTTGGTGGATGCCAGTTTCTATGCGCTGAACTTTGCCCGGCATCGCGCGACGCTGGCGCTGAGATACAGGTTTGCTGATAGTTTCGAACTACGTGTTGACAACGAATACCGTCGTCAGCAGGACAATCCGCTACGGATTGGGGATGATTCGACGTATCTTGCGTCGCTCTCGTTGCTTTGGGAGTCGGCGCAACTGGACGGGCTGAGTGCGAGCCTCATTGCCGACAACCTGACCGACAGCGAATTCCAGCCTTTTCCGGGAACGCCGGCGGCCGGCAGGCAACTCAGCCTGATTGCCAGCTACGGCTGGTAATTTGACGGGACCTGTGAAATCCAGCGCAATAAATCATTCGTGAACTCGTCGCGGTTCGTTTCGTTGAGCATTTCGTGGCGCCCAGCGGCGTAGATTTTCGTGCTCAGATTTCCATGGCCGGTAATTTCGTAATGCTCAGAGAGTTTGGTCATGCCGTCCTTGCCGCCAACAGGATCGTCACTGCCGCCTGTAATCAATATCGGCAGCTTTGATGGAATTTTCTGCAAGGCCTTGTTCGTCGAAATTTCGAGCAGACCGCCGAGCAAGTCGATCCACAGGCCGGTTGTATACGGCCCTCCGCACAATGGGTCATTGATGTACGCATCCACTTCGCTTGGCTCGCGCGAAAGCCAGTCCAGTTCGGTCCGGGCCGGCTCGAATCTTTTATTGAAGTTGCCGAACCCAATTTGATCGAGCAACGGACTGGCACCGAGTTTTCCGTGGCGCCACGACAGGATGCGCGCGACCAACCGACCAATGACAAGAGTGGCGCGCGATCAGGCCACGTGGATCCGGAAAGGACCAATGCAGAGAGTTCGTCTCCGAAGCGCATGGCATAGCTCTGCGCAATGTACGAGCCCATGCTGTGGCCGAGAAGTACGATTGCCTGTTGCGCGTACTTTTCTTGCAGGAATTCGGTAACGAGATGAGCATCCGAAACCAGCCGGTCCCAGCCGTTGCTCGGCGCGAAAAAACCAAGGTTTGACGCCTGCGGTCCGTGGCCACGGTGGTCGTGGGCACATACGGCATAACCACGATCGACCGCGGCCTGCGCGAACCGATCATAACGCGCCGAGTGCTCGCCGAGGCCGTGGAAAACCTGGATGACAATCGTTGGCGCGCCCGCTGGCTCCCAGAGGTAGACCGGAATCTTATGATTCGGGCCGCATTCACAGTGTGAGTCTTGACAGTCACGTTTTCCATGCTGCCCGCCGAGGTGGTTTACGAAGAAACATCATATACTGGAAGCTCAATATTCTGCACGGCGACATGGGTCTCTGTGCATCAACGGGAGGCAATAACCGAATGATAGCGCTCTACTACTGGCCGACGCCGAACGGACAAAAGGTATCGATCATGCTCGAAGAATGTGGCCTCGAGTACGAAGTGAAGCCGGTAGACATTGGCGCCGGCGATCAATTCGATCCTGAATTCCTGCGTATCAGCCCGAATAACCGGATGCCGGCGATCGTGGATACAGAAACCGGAATTTCCGTATTTGAAGGCGGTGCCGTCCTTATTTACCTGGCCGAAAAGGCCGGAATGTTACTCCCGGAAGCGCAGGCGGAGCGCTTCGAAGTGCTGCAGTGGCTGTTTTGGCAAGCCGGCGGGCTGGGGCCGATGGCGGGGCAGCTCAGTCACTTCGTGAATTACACCAAGGAAGAGATACCGTACGCGCACAAGCGGTACGCGAATGAATACGATCGCCTGCTTGCGGTCATGGACGTTCGACTACGGGATCGCGATTTCCTTGCCGGGGACTATTCCATCGCGGATATCGCGAGTTTTCCCTGGGTTGTTCCCTATCGCCGTCTCGGCAATGATCTTGATAGGTTCGCCAACCTTAGACGTTGGTTCGACGTGCTCAAGAACCGCCCCGCCGTGCAGCGCGGCATCGATCTCGGCAAAGACTGGCGGCGTGACGAGGCGCGAAACGAAAAAGCCAGGGCCATGTTGTTCTCTCAGAATGCCGATACAGTTTTTGCAGCCGCAAACGCGCTGGAGAAATAATTTGAGATTCTACGATTGCAAGACAGCGCCCAGCCCGAGACGCGTCCGCGTATACCTCGCAGAAAAGGGCATTGAACTGGACACCGTCCAGGTGGACCTCGGTAGTGGTGAGCAATTCGGCGAGGCGTTTCGCAGGATCAATCCAGACTGTGTCGTGCCTGTTCTGCAACTCGATGACGGTCAATGCATCAGCGAGGTGCTCGCAATCTGCAGTTATCTTGAAGCGCTGCATCCTGCGCCTTCGATGTTCGGCGAAACCCCCGAGGAGCACGCGGCAGTATTGATGTGGAATGCGAAAGTTGAACAACAGGGACTGTGGGCCATGGCAGATGCCTTTCGAAACTCGGCAAAAGCACTTACGAATAACGCGCTGCCAGGCCCGGACGCCTACGCACAGATCCCGGAATTGGCAGAACGTGGCCGCAAGCGCGTTGGCCAGTTCCTGTTGCGACTGGACGAACGGTTCGCTGACAACGAGCATATCGCCGGCGAGTTCTTCTCGCTGGCGGATATCTCGGCGATGGTCTTCGTCGATTTTGCGGCCTGGATAAAGATAGCGTTGCCTGACGGCGCCGAGAATCTTGTCCGCTGGTACAGCGCTGTATCGAAGCGGCCAAGCGCGGCCGCCTGAGGTCAGCGTCTTTCCATTAGCGTTGAGAACCCGAAAAACAACAGCAAAGCGATCTTTGTCAACTCAAGCGACGAGTAAATGGCGTGCGCATATGAATGGGGGGGCTCGCCACCAGCCAAAATGATATCCGTTCGGGCTGCAAGCTCCGGAATGAGCCACACGCCCTGGGCCAGCACGATCAGCGCCAGAAATGCGCAAATACCCCACCATTTTCGAGCAAGCCCCGCCATCCTGACCACAACGAGCAACAATACCAACGCCGCTAGCTCCGCCTTGTTCAGCGCGGCGAAAACCACGCGGCCGACATCGAGGGCAATCGGACGAGTAATTGACGGTGCCGTAAATCGGACCGGGGTTGCGATCATCGATACACCGACCGTAATGCCGACCCAGAGAAAGCATACCCAGGCGGGGTTCATTATTGCGTTGCGAATTCGCTTCGACACCGTCATATAATGCACGACCATTCGACGAAAGACACCAATGATGACTGAGTCAGAATCACAGTTGGCAACGCGGGTGTTGATGATTCGCCCGGCTGCGTTCGAGACCAATCCGCTCACGGCGAAATCGAATCGCTTTCAAGGCAGGTCGGGTTTGGATCCCGACGCACAGCAAGCGGCGGCGCTCCAGGAATTCGACGATCTGGTGCAGGTATTGCAGGAGGCCGGCATTGAAGTGATTGTCGTTCAGGACACGCTGGAGCCGCACACACCGGATTCAATATTTCCGAACAACTGGATCAGCCTGCACGCCGATGGACGCGTCGTGCTGTACCCGATGGAGGCAATAAACCGGCGAACTGAGCGTCGCGCGGATGTCGTCGAGCGTCTAAGCGACAACTTGGGATTGTTGGTAACGGAGGTCGTTGATCTGACCGGTCACGAAGACTCCGGCCACTTCCTTGAAGGCACTGGCAGTATGGTGCTCGATCGAGTTAACCGGATCGCCTATGCGTGCCTGTCGTCGCGAACACATCTCGACCCGCTTGGTGATTTCGCACAGCGCATGGATTACAGCGTTGTTGCGTTCGACGCGGTCGACCAAGACGGTGTGCCTATCTATCACACCAACGTTCTGATGAATGTCGGGGAAAAGCTCGCCGTAATTTGCGACGAGGCCATCGTGCGCGAAGATCAACGCGAAGCGGTACTCGGCCAGCTGCGCAATACGGGGCACGACGTCATCAGCTTGAGTTATGCGCAGCTGGAGGCATTCGCAGGCAATATGCTCGAGCTGAGAAATGCGAGCGGCGAGCGCGTCGTCGCCATGTCGAAACAGGCCTTCGATTCCCTGAACAAAGACCAGCTCGAGCGACTGAAAGTGAATGGCAGAATTGTGTGCGCGCCGATAGGCACAATCGAATTGTCCGCGGGTGGCAGCGTGCGTTGCATGCTTGCGGAAGTTCACTTGCCAAGAGCATGAAAACCCGGCCCGAGGACCATTAAAACATTGAATTCGCCCATAAATCTTGAATCGCTTATTAATCCTTCCAACAGGAAAAATCCTAAAGAGCATTGTGCGTGCCGAGGATTTCTTCAAGGAAGAAACACAGGAGACACTGCAAGTGGCACTTACGGAGGGACTCAGAGAATACCTGGAGCCCAAGGGGATCATCGTGTCGGCTGTGCTGATTCGCGATATTACGTTGCCGCCGTTCATCGTGCAGGCGATCGAACAGAAAAAGGAACGCGAGCAGGCCGTGGAGCGTGAAAGGGCGGAGCTCGAGCGCGTACGGACAGAGCTTCAGCAGCAGGTCGCTCGCGCCGAGGCCGGGCGTGAAGCCGCTGAGCAGGAGGCAGCAAGAAAAAGAATACTTGCCGATGCGCAGGCCTATGAGATTACCCAGATCAACAATGCGATTGCGCGCAATCAGGCGTATATTCAACTGCAGTCACTTGAAGCGCTGAAAGCCATCTCCAAGGACCCGGCCAGCAAAGTGTATTTTCTGGATGGTTCCAGTCCGAGCCCGCTTCCTCTGATGCACTTGGGCGATCCGCAACGCTAATCCCGGCGTCGAGTATTAACGCAACAAGCGGGAGTCGGGTGACCGGCTCCCGTTTGGCATTTTCAAGACACAGTAGAATGCAAAAGATCAATGAATAACGACAAAATTCTCATGTGCCCACCCGACTTCTTCACCGTCGACTACGTGATCAACCCGTGGATGGCGGGGCATGATGAATCGATGAGTCTCGAGCTCGCAAAACGCCAGTGGGAAACGCTGCGAGACACGATCGCGGAATTTGCCGAAATTGTGACGATTACGCCTCAGCCGGAACTTCCGGACATGGTGTTCACGGCAAACGCTGGCGTCGTTTATGGCGACAAAGCGATTGCAAGTCACTTTATGCCGCAGGAACGACGTGGAGAAGAACGATATTTCAAAAAGTGGTTTCGGGAAAACGGTTTCGAACTTCTGGATCTTCACGAAAATATCGGTTTTGAGGGCGCCGGCGATTGTCTGCTGGATCGTCGCGGGCCCTGGCTATGGACAGGCTACGGATTCCGAACCGAAATCGAGGCGCATGCGGAAATCCGCGAATTTTTCGATATTGAGGTTGTCTCCATTCGTCTTACCGACGCCCGCTTCTATCATATCGACACCTGTTTTTGCCCGCTGACGGACGGCTTCCTCATGTATCACCCGCCCGCGTTCGACTACGAGTCTCGCATGGCGATCGAAAGCCGCATCCCACCGCACAAGCGCATTATCGTCGATACGATGGACGCCGGTAACTTCGCCTGTAACGCCGTCAATATTGGCGACCGGGTTATCCTCAACAAAGCATCTGATCCGTTGAAAGCACGCCTGATGCTGGCGGGTTTCAGGGTCCATGAGGTGGAGCTGAGCGAGTTCCTCAAGGCGGGCGGTTCGGCGAAGTGTCTGACACTTAAACTCATAGAACCACGGCGCTAGGAGAATATGACCATGGCCGCATCACTCGCTTATCAGATTTGGCCAAAAGATCCTGCTGCGCATCTATTCGAGGTTCGGATATGCGTCACGAACCCCGATCCGGACGGCCAGGTATTTGCGATGCCGGCGTGGATACCCGGTAGCTACATGATTCGCGACTATGCCAAGCACGTAGTCTCGGTCAGGGCGGAGGCCGACGGTCGCGATGTCGCGGTTGAGAAGCTCGACAAGAGCCGCTGGCGCGCTGCAAAATCAAGTCGTGAGCTCACATTAATTCTTGAGATATTTGCACACGACGAGAGCGTACGCGGCGCCCACCTCGATGCCAACCACGCATTCTTTAACGGCACCTGTGTTTTTCCGGCGGTTGTTGGCCAGGAAGATATCGCTTGCGATGTCAAAATTGTTGCACCTGACGCGCCTTTCGGCAAAGGCTGGCGCGTTGCAACATCGATGCGCCGGAGCACGGCACCCGAATATGAATTCGGTGGCTACGCGGCCGACGATTACAACGAGCTGATCGATCATCCAGTCGAGATAGGCCGCTTGTCCATTGGCGAGTTCGAGGTGAACGGAATTCCCCACGCGATCGCAATTCGGGGCAAGACGCGTGTGGACATGGCGCGGCTCTGCCGCGATTTGAAAACCGTCTGTCAACATCAGATGGCTTTGCTTGGTCCGCCAGCCGACCTCGATCGCTACCTTTTCCTCCTCAACGCACCGGGCAGCGGCTACGGAGGACTCGAACACGGCTGGTCATCGAGTCTCATATGCGGCCGTGATAATTTACCGGCCCGCGGGGACGAAGGTGTTTCGGATGAGTATCGGATGTTCCTCGGCCTGGTGAGCCACGAGTACTTTCACTTGTGGAACGTAAAGCGCATGAAGCCGGCCACTTTCACCCCTTATGACCTGTCACAGGAGGTCCATACGGGTCTGCTTTGGGTGTACGAGGGGATCACATCGTATTACGACGATCTCGCACTGGTTCGGTCCGGGTTGATCACGATCGAAAGCTACCTCGAGTTGCTGGGGCAGACAGTCACGCGAGTGATTCGTGGTGGTGGTCGCCGTAAACAGAGCATAGAGGCATCCAGTTTTGACGCCTGGACAAAGTTCTATAAGCAGGATGCCAATGCAACAAACGCGGTTGTCAGCTACTACGCCAAGGGCGCGCTCGTTGCGCTTTGCCTCGATCTCAAGTTACGCAATGAAACAGCCGGCCGGATATCGCTCGACGACATCATGAGAGAGGCGTGGAAGCGCTGGGGCGAAAGTGGCGAGGGCATGCCCGAAGATGGCTTCGAGCGATTGTGTATGGAGATTTCCGGCGCGGACCTGGAAGACTTCTTCAACGCGACGGTTCGCGGCACAGGAGAGCTGCCGATCGAGCCGTTCTTGACGAGCCACGGCGTGGACTATCGCCTGCGTCGTTCCTCCGGTGGCAGCGACAAAGGTGGCAAGCCATCCGGCGATGGCAACCTGCCAGCCGTCTGGCTGGGCGCGACCCTCGGAGCTCGAGCCGGTAAGCCCGTTTTCCTGGCAGTGCATAATGGCGGGCCCGCTGAGCAGGCCGGCATATCGCCCGGTGATGAGCTGGTCGCCCTGGACGGCCTGCGCATCGATATCGCTGGTTGCGAGGCCCGGACTCGCCGCTATCGACCGGGCGATACTTCTGACTTGAGCGTTTTCCGTGGCGATGAATTGATTTCCGTGCGTATGAAATGGGCCGAGGCGCCGACTGATACGTGTTACCTGAAATTAAACGACGAAGTCGATGATGCCGTGAGATCACGACGTGGTGATTGGCTGGGGCAATAATGCCCATCCTCGGTAATCCGACGCTGCGCCTGTTTATCGGTGCGGCGCTCATCAGCCTCTCGCCCGTCTGGGTGAAGTTGGTCAGCGTGTCGCCGACAACCAGCGGGTTCTATCGCGTTCTTTTCGGCAGCATGGCACTGGCTGCCTACCTGCTTATCAAGAGACAAGGTCTGCGCCTGAAGTTTCGTGCGTGGATGATTCTGATTGCCGCGTCGATATTCTTTGCGCTGGACCTATGGTTCTGGCATCGAAGTATCAACTACATTGGCCCCGGGCTGGCGACTCTACTCGCCAACTTTCAGGTGTTCATAATGATGTTCGTCGGCATCATCGTACTGCGCCAACTACCGAGCCTGACGCAATTCGTTGCCGTACCGATGGCGCTCATCGGGTTGGCTATGATTGTCGGGCTGGACTGGCAGAACCTGCCGCAGGATTACCGCCTGGGTATCATTTTTGGCCTGCTAACAGCGCTGGTGTACGCCGGCTATTTGCTGAGTTTGCGCGAGGCGCGACGCGATTCGGAATACCCCATGCCGATCCGTGAAGTAGCCGTTGTTTCAGCGATTTCTGCGTTGTTGCTCGGCCTGTCCGCGGTACTCGAAGGTGAATCGCTCGCAATTCCTGATCTCGCGGACGCCTCGTGGCTTATTACCTACGGGATTTTCTCGCAGGGAATCGGCGTTATTCTCATAGGGAGCAGTTTGCGGCAAGTTTCGACCACCGAGGCCGGCCTCGCTCTGTTGCTGCAACCAACGTTGAGCTTCGTCTGGGACGTGCTGTTTTTTGCGCGGCCGATGACGGCCGCTGAATTGCTGGGCGCGAGCATCGCGCTTGTCGCGATCTATCTCGGTTCACGACCAGCGTCAAAGCAGCCGCAAAGCGCTCGGTAGTACGCCAAATTCGAATTGCTTTTGCAGCGGTTGAACCTCGCCGTCCAGGTGCGATGCGACAGGCTCAGATGATAAAACTGACAGACTTGTGATTGCCTGATGCCGGATCTCAGCCTCGCCAAGGTGTTCGCCTGACATCAGCTTCGGCAGCAATGAGACGATGCGCCGCCGCGATACGGGATCGGCAACTAACAACTCCAGTTTGCCATCGTCGTTCCTGGCCATTGGCGCGATGTGGAACATCCCGCCTATCCATGGCCCGTTGCTGACACTTGCGAGCGTGGTGGGGCCGTCCCACGAATACCCTGTCGAGGAGATCTGTAGCCGCGGTGTGGCGATACCATCCACCATCGCACGAAAAATCGCGAGCAAGTACACGAGGTCCCCGATTGGCAGCCGATAGGAACGAGCGATGCGTGTCACTTTTGCGTCGAACCCTATTCCCGCGCCGTTGGCGAAAAAACGATCGTTCATCGTGCCGATATCGATGGTTTTCGCGTATTGGCCGGCAGCGAGCCGGTCCGCGAGGAGCCGCGACGCGTGCTCCCAGTTAAGCGGTATGTCGCACGCTTTGGCGAAGTCGTTGCCCGTACCCGTTGGTATCACGCCCAGCGACGCTTCTTCACCGGAACGCAAAATACCGTTGACGGCCTCGTGAACACTGCCGTCCCCGCCGGCGACGATGATTCGTGTTGCGCCCTGGTCAACGACGTTTTGGACCTGTTCCTCAAGATTGCCGACAGCCTTGCTCTGGTGCAGCTCCACCGGCAAATTACCGCTTTGCAACAGCTCGAGAATACGCGCTTGCCGGCGCCCGGCGCGGCCACGACCGGCAGTCGGATTAAGGAAAAGGTGGATGGTCTCTGCTGTCATCATTGCAAGAACGGGACATCGATGTCCGATGCTACAATGCGCGCGACTGTTCTCGCGACTTTTTGCGCGATAGGGAATCCCAAATGTTGGAACTGGGCGTCAAGTTTCTGATCAGCTACTTCATCGGTTCGCTTATGGGAGCCATGATTGTCGGCCGGCTGCGTGGCGGCGTGGACATTCGGACAATGGGAAGTGGAAACGCGGGTGGCACCAATGCGTTGCGAACTCAAGGCGTTTTTTTTGCGCTGTTCGTAGTCGCTATTGACATCGGCAAGGGCGTCATCGGCGCCGGGGTCGTGCCCGGGCTGGATCTGCCGTTCGTCGCGTCGGATCCAGAGATATCCCGCACCTGGTTAACGATGTGCTGCGCAGCCGCTGCGGTCATCGGGCACGTATGGCCGATTTACCATAGCTTCAAAGGCGGCAAAGGCGCCGCGACTTTTATCGGCACCCTTATCGTGCTGGGTCCTGTCCTTATTATCGAGGTGCTGCTCGTCTGGGTGATCGTTGTCGTCTTGACCGGGTATGTCGGCCTTGCCTCGATGACTGCCGCGACTTCGTTGCCAATGTGGCTTGGCATCACCCGACTGCCGGAAGATCAGCCGTTGTTTATCTATAGTATCGCGATAGCGATTTTTATCATTTATTGTCATCGCGCCAACATTCGACGGATGCGCAAGGGCGTCGAGCTCCGCAATACACAGATGATGTTGTTCAGCCGGAAACGCACAAATACGAACGACGATGCGGCTTGATGCCGACGTCATTCGTCGCACCCTGGACGAGGCAGCGGTGCAGCGGCTCGGAATGCTCGAAGTCTTTACCGAAATCGAGTCGACGAACAGTTACCTGATGCAACAACCAAGCCCGGCGCCAGGGCAAGTCCATGTAGCTGCGACTGACAATCAGACCGCAGGACGCGGCCGGCATGGCCGTACGTGGCAGTCTCCACCGGGCTCCGGCCTTTGCCTGTCCATGGCGTATTGCTTCGCATCGAATCCCGCAAACCTGCCGGCTCTAACACTCGCGATCGGTCTTGGGGTCATTGATGCGCTCAAAGGGCTGGGTGTGAGTGGTGTGCAGCTCAAGTGGCCGAACGACCTGATTGTGATGGATGGCAAGCTCGGTGGGATTCTCACCGAAGCACAGACACAGACGGGCAGTGCTGTAACCATCGTTACCGGTATCGGGTTGAACATCGATTTAAGCGAGCAGCCGGATCTTGTCGTCGAAGCGGAGTGGGCGCGACGCATTATCGATTTGAAAAGCCACGTCCCGCGCTTGCCCGGTCGAAATGAAATCGCGTCGAGTCTAATCAGCGGTTTAAGCAATATTCTGGTCGATTACGAGACCGCTGGTTTTGCTCAGTTTAGCGGGCAATGGCAACAATATGACTGGCTACTTGGAAGAGCAGTAATGATTGATTCGCCGACAAATCGAATCAGCGGGATCGGCGCCGGCATTGCCGACGACGGGGCCCTGCTGATCGACACGCAGTCCTCGGGTGTGCAGCGGATTACGTCAGGTACCGTGCTGGCGGTGGATATTCAGGAAACGGGTTCGTGACGGCCCTTCTACTTGATGTCGGAAACTCCCGGATCAAGTGGGGCATTCTCGACAAGGGTGAGATTCGCCGAACCGGCCATGTCTCGCAGGACCGGATTCGCAGCAAGGGTCTGCAGGTCTTGACGACCCGGCTTCCGCGCCATGTTGATGAGGTATTCATAAGCAACGTCGCCGGCACGAGTTTTGCCACCCGGCTGTCGGGCGTCGTTGGCATGCACTGCGACTGCGATGTCCGTTTTGCTCGTGCTCAAAAGCAAGGCTGGGGCGTTCGCAATAGCTACACGCAGCCTCGTCGCATGGGTGTGGACCGATGGGTGGCAATGGTTGGTGCCTTTGCGGAACTCCACGGCTCGTGCCTGGTGGTCGACGTTGGCACCGCGATTACGCTTGATGCCATCGATAGCGGTGGCACTCACCTCGGCGGGCAGATCATTCCTGGAATCGCTGCGATGACGAATGCATTGGTGTCGTCAACCAGTGATATTCCTTCGGTGCGCCCGCTGCCACCGCGCAAGGGACACTCGATGCAGATGTTTGGGCGAAACACGGCGGCCGCTGTTCGGGAGGGTGCGGCAAACGCGATAGCCGGCGCCGTTGATAGAGCAATTCAGACGCTGCGATCAAATCGCTACAAGCCAACAGTCATCTTGACCGGGGGGGACGCGTCACGCATTCTTGAGGCGCTTAGTGTGACCCCGATGCATCGACCGCATCTCGTTCTCCAGGGACTCGCGCACATGCTTGAAAATGCCCAATGAAAAATTTGCTGTTACTGCTGCTGCTCGCCAATATTCTTTATTTCCTTTGGGGCCTTTACTACCAGGACGAGCCGCAGGCTGGCGTTGCAATTATCAGGGAAGCCGATCTTGGTCCGCCGATGGATGTTACCGCCAGCCGTGATCGAGACGATGTGGCGAGTGTTGGCGCGGTGCTCGGGTTTGGCACCTCCTCTGACCTCAAGGCTGTCGTCGGCAGATCCTGCGTGACGATCGGTCCGTTCAAGGTGAGAACCGACGCCGATTCGGCCGAGCTGACGTATTCCAACCAGGGCATGAAAACCAGTGTTCGCTCGACTGAGGCAGAGATGTTTGTTGGTCATTGGGTTCAAATTCGCAATGTCGCGGACGACGCAACCGCCAACAAGATGCTTAGTACACTCAGCGGTGGTGGACTGACGGATGCTTATCTTGTGCGTACGGAAGATGAGGGTCTGAAGATCTCGCTCGGGCTGTTTGGTGATCTCGAACGCGCGGAGAAGATAGAGCTGCAGGCGAGATCCCTGGAGCTACCGGCCGAGATTGCACCGCGCATGGCAGACCGAACTGTCTATTTTGTGGATGTCGCTTTACCGCCGGGGCAGGGCGCAGGCGCCATCGTCGGGAAATACGGGGAAGAGCAGGTCCTGCTACGAGACGCGGCATCCTGTCCGAAGTAATCTGCGTTGTAAGACCTTGTCAGAAAGGCTCGAAAAGCCAATAATGCGCCCCCCACGACCATCACGCGGTCACACAGCCGGCATAGCTCAGTTGGTAGAGCAACTGATTTGTAATCAGTAGGTCCCGAGTTCGACTCTTGGTGCCGGCACCATTTTTTCTAAGGATTTTCTAAGGTCATTCTAAGAAAGTCCTATTTCACCGCTCGGAGGCGACGGGCGCGGTTGTAACGACGCATGAGGCCGAGACCGGTTTCGTGGTCGGAATCGGCCTTCGCTCGCAGGTCATGGAACGTCCAGGAGACCTCGAGCCTTCGCATCGCCGACTGGATCGCCGACATGCTCCAGGGTTTGCCGCTGCGATTGGTAAACACCCAGTCGGAGTTCGAGCGCTCCAGCTCTTTCCGTACCAGCTTCCGGAGGCTGTCCGTCCACTGGCGGATCTCGTGCTTGCCGTCCTTCGATTGCCATACTTTGATGCCGTCTACCGTTATCTGATCGCGCCTGATCGACCGCAGGTCCTTTTGTCGGAAGCCGGTCAGGTAGGCGGCCCACAACAACCTTCGGAGTGATACGTGAGCATTGCGAAGGGCTTGCCGCAGTTCCTTGTCGGTTACAGCCCGCGTCCTGGGCTTTTCGGTGTTTCGCCGGACGCCGTAGCAAGGATTTACGTTGCAGGCACGAATCCTCATGCCGTGATTGAAGACGCTGGACAAACAGGCTATCTCTCGGTTGCCGGCTGGCCCATGGCCTTTGTTTTCGCGAAGTTCGAGGTAAACGGCTATGTCCTGTGACGTGACATCATCCGGTCGCATGTGGCCGAACGTGGGGCGCAGCTGGCGCTTGATGATGTTCGCGTAATCGCGCTGCGTGGCCATTGCCTTCTTGGGAAGGCGATTCGCGATGAAATCATCCATCACGCCCGAAAGCGTGCCGGCGCCCTTCGAGAGTATCTTCCACAGCTCCCGTGCAGTTCTTCTTCCGGCGCATCGATTCGACAAAGACGCGTCCACTTGTTCTTGCGAACATAGTAGAGAGAAGGGCCTTTCGGATAGACGTTTTTCGGCAACTTCTTCATTGGTAATTCGGCCTCGTAGGTCTGTCCCGCATTAGTGCCTCATTATAGGCAAATTCGGAAGTTGTAGGACGTCCGTCCGCGTCCGGCATCCAGGGTATGCCGCGCTGCTGGCACCAGCGTTTTACAGCGGACGGCTTTGTGCGATTCGCTATTTTTGCCAGCTCTTCGAACGGAATCAACACGGTCGCGGTCCTTAGCGTGCCGTCGGCGTCGGTTCGAGAACTGGCCGCCCGGCTTTGAGCGCGCCGCGTACGCCGGTTGGTCGAACCCACGGCCCGTCGAGCCGTTCGATCCAGCCGTCGTGTTCCAGGCTCATGATTAACAGCCGCACCGTCAGCCAGTGTCGGTAGCGCGTGCCGTTTGAGAATTGCCCAGTGCGCTCCGCCAGATACCAGCGCAGATGCTTCAGCCGCCATTGGTCAGGGCCGACGTGCCAGCGCTGCCAGATGCTCGTCGCAATGTGCCCGGCACGCACCAGGTGATGCCGAACGGTGCCGCGACGTGATCCAGGCAAACGTTTCGCCAACAGCGCTTTGGCCTGGCGTGCCGCCGCCCATTGATTGGCCGCCCGGTTCATCGGGCACCGCCGATGTAGGCTGCGACAACGTCGCTGCGTGCGTGACCCAGTTCCTGGGCGATGATTTGCCGTGCGGCTCGATCAGCATCGCGACCCGCCATTCTTCGACCGGCAACCACCGGTGCGACTGATCCGGTAATGCTGTGATAGCGCTCGCAGGCGTAAGCGGCACGAAGGTCGTGCAGCTTCTTCAGGCTGTAATCATCTCGAACGGCCGCCCAGACATGATGCACCCGAGTGTTCCACTGCCGCCAGGTGAGATCTGCAGGGATCAGATTTCGGCCGGATCCTTGTGCCTTTGCAGCACGTGCCAGGCAACCCATGCCGATTTTTGAGACAGGCACCCAGCGATCGATGTGATGACCTCGGCCGCCTTTGGTGCCGGCGGTGATATTGACGGCGCCATGCTTTGACGCCTGACGCAAGGCAGCCCTGGCATCGAGCATGGACGCCTCGCGAAGACGAAGCCCCAGCGCACGAGCGAGCTCGACCACTGACGCAATGCGCTCGTGGCCATTCTGTCGGAGCTGATCTGCACACTGGCGCACAGCCTGTCGATCGAGACCGGCGGGTGGATCGGATCGTACGTGTGACCGTTTGCCGACGATGGCCGCTGGCGCAACCCGAATGCGCCGATCGCCGCGTAGGGATTCCAGCACGACGTTGACGCTCGAGAGCAGATTCTGTGCGTACGACACGGACATGGATTTCTCGGTCACCTTGTCCGCCAAATACCTTCCGTATGCGTTCACCGTACTGCGATCGACCCTTCGCGCGTCGCGGATTCCGCGCTCACGTCGACACCACGCGACAAATTGTCGCCAGCGCTCGGTGTGACCGGCGACGGTGCCGTACCGGCCGTTGCCGTAGCGTTCTCTCAGTGCCTGCTTGCCCGCCCAGTCCATCTGTTTGCCGTAGCCAAAATTACGGCGTCCTTCTATCTTGTTCATCTTCCCGTACTCCTTCGGTTTCCTGTTGCTGTTGAGTGATGAACCGCGAGTTGGCTGGCGGTCACAGCGTGTGGGTCCTCATTGCGAGGCCGAGGGGTGGCGGTGTACGCCACTGGAGTCAATCACCGAACCACGACACCCGATGACGACCGACAAACGGCCGCGGAATGGGTGGGGCTGCGCCAGTCAGTCCGTCGACTGGCCGCCGGGCAGGGTGTTCAGTGGCTTTTGCAGCGTGCAGATAACGGCAAAAGCCCAGGCTCGACGCGGGATTGCGCCAGCTTACGGTCGCCCGTCTCTGTGCAGCGCCGGGGCGCTCACAAAGACGGGCGTGGCTGATTGCAACAAAATGTCGGTCCGTATCAATTGCTGCGTCATGCATCCGGCATGACGGTGGCAACGACGGCTTAACGACGGTTGCAGTGCCTAAGAGTTGCACCAGGAACTGGCGCAAGGGCCAGAAGGTTGGTGCAAGGGCTGCCGATCGAGAGTGATGCAGACAGCTGGAGGTCGAAGATGAGATCAACGGTTTTCACCGCGGCGCTAGTCCTGTGATCCCTGTTAGCGTTGGGTGCTCCAAAAGATCAGAGCGGGGTGTCGTTGATAGTCCGCAACGACGACGGTGTTGATACCGATACGCTACGACGCTCCTCGCCGAATGACAAGCGGAAAGCGGGGCAAGAATCTGTCCCCCTTTTTCACTTAATTTCTGGACAATTGGATGGGCTGCGCCATCAGCTTCCTTTGCACATGCAACGCAAAACTATCACGATCACGAATCAGCAGGAGAGCTGGGTCAAGTCGGTTATTGAATCGGGCGACTGCGTGCAACGATAGTGAATATTTTCGCGATCTGATTCGTTGCGGTCATGGCGAGATAGCGGATCACACCCTATCCGTACTTGAGTTCATGCCGAAGAATAGCTACTATAGGCGAAATAGCTATTACCAGTTGAGACCACAATGAAGACTGTCGCAGCAAAAGAGGCGAAGAACCGTTTCGGCCAATTGATGGATGATGCACAACGTGGACCGGTGACGATCGAAAAGAACGGCCGCCCATTTGCAGTTGTACAGTCATACGCCGATTTCGAAGAAACTCAGCGTCTTAAACTCAGCACCTTACGCCAGAGCATTGAAGCGGCCTACGTGCAATTTGACGCTGGCCAGGAAACGCCGTTCGACCAGACCGCCGTTGATCGAATCAAGGCGGCCGGTCGCGCCAAACTGGCAGAACGCCTCGCGGACCAGTGAGCTCAGTCACTTTTCTGCCGCTCGCCGACGATGATCTTTTGGCGGCATGGTTACATATCGCGACCGACAACCCGATGGCCGAAGATGATTACCTTGATCGCATTCAGCACGTCTGTGCACTCATTGCAGAGAATCCGGCGATGGGCATTGAGCGTGACGAACTTAGAGTCGGCGTTCGCAGCTTTCCGGTCGAAAATCACGTCATTTTCTATGTGGCGAAGGATAAGGGAATAGTGGTGCTCCGCGTCTGGCCATCTGCGCAAGATCCCGCAACCTTTGCTATGTAGGCGGATAAACGGTGAGTAACGGTAAAATCAGTTAGCACGCAAAATTCCGGAATAGGCTGTGCAGTCCGCCTTGAGTGCGCAGCGCCGACAACGCTTTGTCCGGTAAACCCACAAGGTCTTACCTTTCTCGCGGCTCTCACCACGCTTGCTCAGGCGTTCCCCGGCCGGGCAGACGTACTCGTTGCGCTTTGCGTCATAACGGAAGTCCGCCTTCGAGTAGCGACCTTTAGACTTGGCCGGTGACGTATCGGTCTTCGGCACCAGCGCCGTGATATCCGCGTCGTAGCACTCGGCGATCGCTTTGCCCTCGTAGTAGCCCGCATCGGCCACCACCTTGAGCGTCTTTGTCTGTAAGACTTTGTTCGCCTGCTTGGCCATCGTGTCGAGCTGTTGGTGGTCGGTGGTCGCGTTGGTAACCTCGTGTGACACGATCAGGTGGTGCTTCTCATCCACCGCTGTCTGTACGTTGTATCCCACCACACTGCCGCCGCCAGGCTTCATCATTGAACGCGCATCTTCGTCAGTGACTGAGACCTGCTTGTCCGGATGCGCATCCACCTCGATCTCACGGGCTCTGAGTTCTTCCATCTTCGCCTCCATCGAGACGATCTTCTGCTTCAGCTCGTCAGCGGTCACTTCTCGCAGCTCGGGCTCTTCCTCATCGACCGCATCGAGCTTCGCCAGGTAGCGGTCGATGTTCGCTTGCGTCTTCTTCATGCGTCGCTTAACACTCTTCCTCGTGAAGTTCTTATCCCGACTGTTCACCGCCTTGAACTTGCTACCATCGATCGCCACCAGCTTCGCGGAGAACAGCTCCAGCTCCCGGCACAACTCCACGAACGAAAGACAGACTTTGCGGATCGCCTGGCGGTTCTCCTTCCTGAAGCCTGCGATGGTCTTGAACACCGGCATCAAGCGACCGGTCAGCCAGATCAGTTCCACGTTGCGCTGCGCTTCGCGCTCAAGCCGCCGGCTCGACTGGATGCTGTTCAGGTAACCGTAGATGTACAACTTCAACAGCACCGCCGGATGATAGCCAGGACGGCCAGTATCGCTTGGCTTAACGCCTTCAAAACCAAGGCTCAGAAGATCCAGCTTGTCCACGAACGCATCGACAACACGCACCGCATTGTCTTCAGCAATGTAATCATCAAGACGTTCCGGGAACAGCGTGCTCTGGTACCGGTTCTCACCTTCTATGAAGCGCTTCATCGACATCACCGCAACAAAAAGACCGGCACATTATAATGCGTTTTTACACAGCCTCGGCCAGAAGCAGCCCCTGGCGCCAAACAGACACCCTAGATGTGCGCCCTGAATTTCCCCAGCATGAGTTCTTTGGAGTCACCCTTTGCCACGACACTTGCCCACAACAAATATATGGATAGAAACATCATCCCGCCAAAAACAGCAACAACGCCTAACGCAAGACCACCGGCTGAGAATTGGTGACGCCACGAAA
This sequence comes from uncultured Gammaproteobacteria bacterium, assembly GCA_963760325.1. Classification (GTDB taxonomy): domain Bacteria; phylum Pseudomonadota; class Gammaproteobacteria; order Steroidobacterales; family Woeseiaceae; genus UBA1847. The sequence continues at coordinate 127,847 of CAVXCW010000029.1, forward strand.
CCCAAAGGCCAGACAAGAGAAGAAATCCCATGAAGTCGAAGTTGAATTGACCGGGCCAAGTCATTGCCATCATGTCACCAAAAAAAACCGGTAGGAGATTCCAGCCATGATTGACTCCGACTACTCCCGTATAGACGACGATGGATATAAACATGGCGCCCACAAAAACCTGAAATGCACGCATAGCTACTTTTCCTGACATGAATATTGGATTCAGTGACCGCCTACTTTGGCCCACAAGCCGTCATTTTACCTCAGATTTCTTGACTGGCTGCTTTGCGATGTGAAGCAGCCCTTCGGTTAACGTCCTGGCGACCGTCTCAGAACGGCCAAAAGCGGACCTTCGAGACTACGGTTCCATAGCGCTGTTGTTGAGCGGGTTATTCAACCTCCTCCCACCAACTAGAAGATTTGTAAGGCTCGTTGGCTATTACGACGTCACCCACTCGAGGGGTGACAAGATCTACGTTCTTTTCATTCGCCGCTTTAACAGCTCGTCTAATCGGCTCATCCCAATCGTGAAATGCGATGTTGAACGTTGCCCAACTGACGGGAAGCATGCGGCGCGCGCGAACAGCAAGGTGTGCCTCTACCGCTTGCTCAGGATCCATGTGGCTGTAGATCCACGAAACTCCAGGACCATATTGCCCAATCTTGATGATGCTTAGATCAAAAGGCCCAAATTGTTCACCAATCGACTGAAAATGATTGGAGAAACCTGAGTCTCCACTGTAAAAGACTCGGTGTTCGGGCCCGACGACCGACCAGGAGGACCAGAACGTTTCCTTATAGTCGAACATTCCTCGACTCGAATAGTGTTGTGCCGGAGTACAGATTACGGTTACGCCTCGTATTTCTGTTGATTCCCACCAGTCCAATTCAGTGATCTGGTCTTTCGGTACATCCCATTCATCAAGATGGGACCCGACCCCAAGAGGAACAAGAAAGCGTGTTCCCATGGAAGACAGATATCGGACAGTCTGCATGTCCAAGTGGTCATAGTGGTCATGCGAAATCAACACTGCATCGATGTTTGGAAGATCCGCGAGGGCAATGGGTGGGGGATGAGAACGCTTTGGGCCAATTCCGATAAAGGGTGAGGCATAGTCTGAAAACACCGGATCAACCAACAGACGAAGACCGTCCAACTCTATGTAGACGCTTGAATGGCCAAGCCAAATCGCTCGTAGCCCCTCGACAGGTTGCGCTTGCAGAGATGCAGGTAGGATGGGTGATATCGGAATAGCTGATGGAGGGACCCGCATCTGATCGCCGAAAAACTGTTCTTTGATATAGCCCCAGACGTCTCCCGATTCCAACGGAGGATGAGGCAGGGTATTTACGAACTCACCATCATGGTAATTAGGCGATGCTTGTGCCCTTTCCAATCGTTCTCCTGAAACAGTTCCGCCAAATGGCGGCCAGTTCCACAGGAACAGAGCACTGCAGACGACAACGAAGAGAAGAATGATAGTCGCCCGTCTTGCGTTGAAGCTTTTGCGTCGGTTCGGAGTGCTCAGCATCGACGATTCCGCGACCGGCTGGAATGGGTCATCTGCAGCCTGCCAGCAGTTTAGCACTTGGGCGGCTGCTTCCAAGTGCATACGAGCCGCTCATCCAGTTCAATCGCAACCGTCGGGAGTCGGCCAGGAGCAGCCAGTCGAATTCTTGCTCCGAATTTGAAGGGCCACCAGATATTGGCGGCCCTTCTTTCTTTGGAGACCTAATTCTTACTCCTTGATCGTACCGGTAAATTCCCCTTCTGGCGCGTTAAACGGAGCAGCAGGATCATCCGAAGGTTTGAAGAGGAATTCATACGGAACCGGGAACGGAGTGTAGGTTGTAATCCATTCCGTACCCTTGAAGTGCAGACCGGCTAAATCTCCCCATCCTTTGCCGACGATCTTGAGCTCGCCAATCCAAGCTTTTTGGTCACTGTCGAACTGCCGCTGACCATTCCAAGTACCATGCCAGAAACTTGGCGCGAAGTTTACAAAGTCCTCGTACGCATCCTTGTAGACCGCGTTTTTGTCGCAGCCCGCCATCGGCACGATCTTCCATTCTCCCCATACCGAGCCGTTAGAGCCAGCATCAAAATTCCCGTTGCTGGTGAACAGGCCGACACCGGTCATACGCTCATCGTTAGTTGTCATGCAAGACCATGCGCGCCCGTCGCGAAGGTGCAAGCGGTCCGCGTTCGAGTCAGAACAGTCAAATGAGCCGGGAATCAACTCGCCGCCCGGGCAAATAATTGTGGCGGGAGATAGCGGACCTCCGTCCCAGCCCCAGTTATCGGAGCCCTCAATCAGTGTGCGCGTCACCCCCTTTTCAGCTGGAGGACCAGCGATCACGGGAAGCGAAACCAATAACAAACCCATACTCAATAGGAATGTGGTTTTAATCTGCATAATAGCCTCCTGAATAGGAATCACATTACGGGCTGCTCGACAGGTATGTGTGTATACAAAAAACCGCGAAGCAGATAAACAGTGACGGCAGCCCGGCGATCTTGGGTCCTTCGGGGAGTGGACGGAGGCTACTCGGAGGAAGCGAGGACCCGTGGCTTTGCGTCTCCAGCTTTGGCTGGATTTGCCTTTATCGCAGCACAGATTGTGTGCTTGCGTCTGGCATTGTCAATTCTGGGATGTACTTAAGTTAGAGGTGGTCTAAGGCCGTTGAACGAACGGCCGGAATGGGTCATCAGCCGTCATTGTAGCGTGAATTACCTGGACGGCCGGAGTCGGCCAGAAGCAATGGGATGGACTCCTCCTCAACTTGAGGCATCGCAATGTGCCAGACTGAAGAAGCTTAATTTTCCAGTCACAGAATGAGAAGGAGTCCGTCATGAAGCTTAGTAGAGTTGGTGTGGATTTGGCAAAGAATGTGTACCAGTTGCACGGTGTTGATCGTAACGGCAAGGCGGTCTGGAAGCGGCGCTTGCGCCGCGGCCAGTGGCTGCAGGCGTTGTTGGATAAGACGGAGCCTGGCTGCGAGATTGGCCTGGAAGCCTGCACCGGCGCACATCACTGGGCTCGAGAACTTCAGTCACGCGGCTACACGGTGCGCTTGATTGCGCCGCAGTTCGTAAAGCCCTACGTGAAGAGCAACAAGAACGACGCCAACGATGCTGAAGCGATCTGCGAGGCGATGAGTCGACCGCACATGCGCTTCGTGACGGTGAAGAGCATAGAGCAGCAGGATATCCAGGCAACGCATCGAGTCCGTACCGAACTCAAGGATCATCGCAACGCCAAGGCCAACCAGATCCGCGGCTTAGTGGCAGAGTATGGACTGGTCGCGCCACAGACCTTGCTCGCACTGCGACGAGCGATCCCCGAGTGGCTGGAAGATGCGGAGAACGGTCTGACCGACAGCTTCCGTTGCTTGTTACACGGTCTCTGGGACGATCTTCTTAGCTTGGAAGGTCGACTCAAGGAACTCGACAAAGAGATCGAGAAGTTGGCTCGTAGTAATGAAGTCAACAAGCGACTTCAACAACTACGGGGCGTTGGGCCACTGATAGCAACTGCAGTGGTCGCTACCGTTGGCACCGGCGAGCAGTTCAGCAAAGGTCGACAGATGGCCGCAGCGATCGGACTGACGCCAAGGCAAAGCAGTTCCGGTGACAAGCATCGTCTGTTCGGGATCAGCAAGCGCGGTGATGTCTACCTGCGAACACTGTTGATCCACGGTGCCAGAGCGGTCGTCTCACAAGCGAAACATCGAGATGACCCGTTGAGTCGCTGGGCGACTGACATCGCTAAACGACGTCATCCAAACGTCGCCGCCGTCGCACTGGCCAACAAAACCGCACGCATGGCCTGGGCCATGCTGCAAAATGACACGGATTACGATCCCGCTTTAGCCGTTGGCTAAACGGATAGAAAACAGGAAAGCTTCAATAGCGATTGCTTAAGCAAACTGCTTGATGGCAAACAGGTCGAACCGGCGTCGGCCGAACCCGTGAATGGCCGAGTACTGAAAAGTACGTAGAAGCGATTGGGAGCTGACGCGCGAATAGCCCATTATGGCCCGGCATCAACGTGTGCCAACTACAGAGGCCGAATATACGTATGCAGTCGTGCCATGCTTGTCATCAAACTTTTGCTTGCAACGAGGAGGAGTCCATATACGGTCAGTCGAGGCAGCGGTTCGGATTCGAAACTCCGCCGAATATCCCGGCCGCCTTAATCTCGCGGCATGCGCCAAATCTATGAACTGGAAAGGCAAGACCGTTTCCATCATATTAGGTGTTCGTGACGAGTGTATTCAAATGAAAATTGTCGTTAGAATTTGCCCACCCAACTTCGCGAGTAGAAAGGTTCAAAAACACTTCGGAGATCTTGTTACCAATGATCTGATGGATATTTTTGATCTGGACGCCGCGAGTGAGCGGTTTGCACAGTATCTTGAACTTACCCGCAATGAAAAAGAGGGAACCTGGTTCAATCCGTGGATGGAATTTACTGAGGAGGAACTCGACCAATGTGACTTTCTCCAACCGGTGTGCAGAGGGCCGGTCTTTGCAGAAACTGATGCTGACTACAACCAGACTCAAAAATGGCTGGACGCTGACTCGGAAATCGAAACCATCCACGGTGTAAAAGTTAACTTATTGAAACGCGTTTGTGTCAAGGGCCGAAAGTTAAAACCCAATGTTATCGCGGGAGTATTGCAATGGACCCCGGACTTCATTCTTCCGACCGAAGTTGTGAACATATTCAAGCAGTCAGAATTAGAAGATTTTTCGGTAAGAGAGGTTTTTAACAGAAAAGCTCAATCGCCCTTCCAGGATTATCATCTCCTGTACAGTGACCACTTCATGCCCGCTGCCACCGGCGTGGTCTACCCACCGGAGAGCATTCCGCTTGAGGAGCGATTTAGGGATGCATTTGAAGAAGCCGGTATCAGCCCGACGCGAGCCCGGGAGCTAGACCAACAGGATGAGGAACAACTCCGGCTATACGGCTGCCTTTGTTATGAGACCTTGAACGGGATGGATTTGAAGGATTTTAACCGCACCGCTGAACCCTGGGCCAGTAACAATTTCCCCCTGTGGGTCGTTTCCCGAAGAGTCCGGAATATATACCGGGAACACAAATTGAAGGGTTGGATATTCGAACCTGTGCTGGAAAAGGGCAGCGAATTGTACGAAGAGCACGATTCGTTATGGAAGAGTTTTGTTGGTGCCATCCAGGTTAATCGAGCCAACCATATGTAAGTGCGCGTATGGCTACAGATTTATTGCCTTCAAAAGACTCTGCTACCTGGTTTCATACCGTGCCCTAAAAAGGCGTTAGCGATCCTGTCAGGTCTCGGTACGCCTCGACACCATCAATCCTCTGTTAGGACAAGCCGAACGGCTGCTATGGTTCGGTAGCCGTCATTCTCGCCTAAGCCAAACGAACGTCGCCTTACGGCCAGAAGCAGTCACTCGCCAGCTTCTTCTGGTCTGAGGTTTGGGTGCTCTTCATAAACTAATTCTAGTTCGTCAAACAATAGCGCCATCGCTTGTGATATCGGCTCGAAATGCGCTCGCCTCTCCGTGTCGGAACAGTTGTTTCGAATTAGGTTAGCTGCTTCGTTTATCGTTTGAAGGCTATCGGTTATTTTCCTGCTTACCTTCTCTGCAATTCGTTTTTCCATTAAGTAGCCTTCTTCATACTATGCATTGTCGTCGTTCGGGCTTGTTCTAATGTCCGCTTTCCGCTGCAAGGCGTGAAAATCCGAACTCCAGTACTGACGCTGCGCACTCTGTAGCGAATCCTTGGCCTTGCTTGACCGGGTGAACCCAAAAACCGATAGACCACTCCCGCACTTCTGTTTCTCTACGTATCGAGATCCATCCGACAAAGTCGTGGTTCTCCCGCAACTCGATTGCCCAGCTGAATTCGCTCCCTGCAGCCCAAGCTTCTTGAGCACGCCGTAAAGGTTCCTTTATCTCATCAATATTCGAAGGAGGTTCCCAGCGCAATCCGTCGTTGAATTCCGGTGTTTGGGACGCAGACCATATGTGTGGAATATCGGATTCGTCTGGATAACGGAGTCGACATCTGGCGGTTATGATCTCCTCGTCACTACCGACAAGAACGTGGTTTTGACGGTTCATTTGAAATGTTCAATTAGCAGTGTTTCCAACAGTTGCTTTGGGTTAGTAGCGGTTACTCATCGTACGGCAATTCGTCAGGTTCGCACCCGACAAAATCGGGTTCGGGATTGCTGCCGAATCGAACGGCCGGTACTTCTTTCTTGCCGTCCCGTACAGCCCGACAAACCCGATGCATTCCGTCCATTACTCGCCCGTCTTGGTCGAGAATGATCGGAAAATTCGTATTAACCTCTTCAATCAACTTCATATGTTCCAGCAACGAGCGGCAAGTCGGCGAATCCCCTTCGTGCTCGTACCAATGTGTCTCATCCAATTCGGCTATTTCGGTAAGCGGGACCTGTTCGACAGGAAAATCGCGAGACAACTCGACGAGCCGGCGAACATTCCAAGCCATCAAGCCCTGGTTAGACTGTTGAAAAAAGTACTGCGGACGAATCATTCGAGAAATCGGTAGCGTTTATCGAGCGACCGCTTCACGCCCTGAGTCATTCAGTCAAGCAGCTTGTGCTGTTTTGAGCAGGGGCGATCCGCGTTCCTGTAAAGCTCTAAGATACCGGGATTCGTCGTACGGTGTTCGAGTTTTCCAGCATCGATAGAGGATACGGATCCACTTGAAGGCGAGCGCCCTGACAGCGGCCTGGTGGGAGCAGCCTTTGCTGCGCTGCTGCTGATAGTAGAGGCCTGCCCAGTAAGATTTGTTGATGGTTTGGGCGGCCCATTCAACGAAGGTCTGTCGCAAGAACGTCGGGCATTGCCAGCGCCAGTGGACCCAGGTTGACTCGCCACTGCGCTTGGTGACCGGCGCGAGACCACCGTACTTTTGCACCTCGGCAGCATTGTTGAAGCGCTCGCGCTGCTCACCGAAGGCGACCATGAGGCGCGGTGTATGCACCGGCCCGGCGCCGGGCAATGGACTGAACAGCTCGTAGTCAGGATGCTGAGGTGCCAGTGATGCGATCTCGGCGTCGTATTGTTTGATGCACTCGAGCGCTACCTCGAGCTGTGCCACCAGGGCCAGTGCGCGTAACCGATGAGGCACGACTACCGCATCATCGGTTGTCAACGGCATGGTCGACTTGATGGCCTTGATGCGCCGTTCCAGTAGCGGCTTGCGATTCATGTTGTGTTCGCGGAAGAACCGCTCGATGGTTGCCCGGCGAGCTCGCCGGGCTTGCGGCAGTGATGGCCAGCGCCGGATGAAGTCACAGAACAGTACCGTATCGATGTGATCGAACCACTCAAGTGGTTGAGGATAGTACTGTTTTAGTGCATTCCTCAGTCGATTGGTGATGCGCACCCGGTCGTTCATCAGTTGCCGTCGGTGCTCGACCAGCGTCATCAGCGTGCGCATCCCGACACCCTGCGGCCGCAGTGGCTTGAAGTGCTCGGTGTGCTTGGACAAAAGATCCAAGGCGAACTCTGCGTCCGTTGGATCGTCCTTGGCACCGCTGGTGGTAAACGTTTTGCGATGGTTGGCCAGCTTCGATGGCTCGATCGGATAGATCACAAAGAAGTCATACTTCTGCAGCACATTGATGATCGGCCCCTTCGAGAGTTCCACCGCGATTGCGATCGGACCGTCAAAGCGCCGATGTAACGAGCGGGCCCACTCGTCGAGATCCTCTGCGCGGTGCCGAACCTGGCTGGCACGTCGTTTACCCGTGACCATGTCCTGGACACAAACATCATGTTTCTTGTCGGCCCAGTCGATACCAATGACTGCTGTGTATTGCGAGAGCTCCGTCTGCATAACTCGTCTCCAAAGTGGTAAGTTAGGCACTCGGGACATGCATGCATGAGCTCTGCGAAAGCAATATAGGTGAGTCGGCTAAGCGGCGACCCCTGAGTATTCGTTGTCGAGCTCAAGCGCACCTGCGGACTCGAAGCCAAAGCGGTAAACATCGCGTGTTTGGGTCAATATATTCGTAGTCTGCAGGTGCATGTCCCCCTCACCGACAGATACCTGCCGGCTGTCTCTTAGTATCACCGAGGGAGAGACTGACTATCTATATCGGGTCATAAGCCGTCATCTTACCGCAGATTCTTCGAGCGGCTGCTATGCGAGGTGAAGCAGCCCCTCGGCTAGCGTCCTGGCGACCGTCTCAGAACGGCCAGTAGCAGTCGGTCAGACCCATCGGCTCACAGCGTCTACCGAATCGGTGGGGCCAGTATTGAAACAAATCCTTGCCTTCGGAGCATGTTGGTGAACGACGTTGATGAGTTTTTCGAACAGAAGAAACTCGTCGTTGTCCGTTCTGACACCAGCACCAATCAGGATGCAGCCAAAGTCGGAGTCGGCGAGCTTTCCTTTGACAATCTCTTCGGCAGTCTGCCCGTGGTCCACGAAACAGATTTCGGCTTCGTAGCCGCTCTCGTTTAGCAGGGCCACATCGCGCTGAAGGCCCGCTTGGAGTTTCTCGGCCGTTAGTCCGGGCCAACGATCGTAATTGACCACCTCTGGGTCAAGTCCTATCAGTAACACAGTTGTTACGCTCACTAACTTCTCCTGAAAACGTGGCCGACGCTAAGCGTGCCCAATGACCGCAACGAGTCACCAGCGGAAATTATAACCCAGGGGCTTCGAGCGGCGGCAATGCGAAGCAAAGCAGCCATTCAAGCACGGCGGAATGTTAGGCCGCACCGACTGACCTTATTAGCTTGCCAGAAAGGAAAAGAGCAAGTGTAGGCAAACCGACAAAGCTTGTTTGAAATATGCGATTTACGAAATCTGGATTGAACTTCAATTCTCGCATTCTATTTCGCTGCAACAATGTGGCGTGGGCGATCCAGACCATAGCGAGCAGTCCAAGAAGAAACGAAGTAGCGGTGTTCGGCGCAAGGAACGCGCCTGCGATTAGGGCAATGCCAACCAAATTGAACTTCGAAGATGAAAACGTCTCGACGTAGCGCTGGGATTCGTCTTCACCAGCATTCGATAGGGTTTGCTGGAACAAAATATAGTAAGCGAGCAACCCCGCCATTCCGGCGCCGAACAGTATGTAGTCGAGTCTATTGAGTTCCTGCAGTCAGATCCCCAGCCCGGCTCTTGGCGGGACGAACACCACGCCTTCACGTTGGCCCAGATTCATCGGGACGAACAGGACTGGACAGCGATCAAGGGGACTGCATTGGGCCGCATCAAGGACTCGGATCGCCTGTTAGAGGTCGCCCGATGGCTGGCCAAATTCGAACTGTCAGCAGCCCAACCGGTCTTCGAAAAGGCCATCGACTCTCTCATATTGAGAAAGACCAACTTCAGCTATCAGGTTGCCGTGCAGACACTCCTGGAAGCAAGACCCGCATTCGAGGCGACAAGCAAAACCGCCTTTGAAGATTACTTGGCTCGCGTCATGGACACGCACCATCGAAAGCGAAACTTCACGGCACTGCTCGACGCAGCAAATCTTCTGGGCTGCTGATTTGTCCCGAAATCTGAGCCGGGATTTGTATTGAAAAGTTATCCGGAAAAATAGCCAGACGCCCCGTGACCGAAGCCGGCAAAGTCGTACAGGGTGGTTTGATAGCGGATGCAACTATCGTCAATATGGGCTGAAATTTCAGTGCGAATAAGCGATGTAAGGCTAAATAAGGGGGCCCTAATCTTAATCGGGCGAGGAAGTGGGTTTGGCAGTGGAAAGGTAGTAAATTATACTACTAAGTAGGCTAAACTCACCCACTCCTTTGGAGGACAACCCATGCCAATGGTCAAGAAAAGTATATCGGTAACCGATCAGCAAGACAGCTGGATCAAGGCGCAGATTAGAACGGGACATTACGGTAACGAAAGTGAGGTGGTTCGCGAGTTGATCCGTGAACGGCAACTTCGGGACCAGGAAACCCCCGCCGAAATTGAGGCTATTCGCGCCGCGTTGATTGAAGGCGAGGAGAGCGGTTTCAGCAATCGCAGCGTCGACGAAATATGGGAAGACGCGCGGCAACGCCATAAGGCAAAGCATGGGTGAGTATCGGCTTTCTCAAAGCGCCGAAGACGACTTGATCGCTATCGCACAATACGGCGATGAAAATTTTGGGGTTGTGCAGTCCAACCGATACCGTGACCAGCTCAAACAGCGTTTTTCAGTATTGGCCGAGCAACCACAGCGATATCCCACGGTTGACCATATTCGACCTGGCTATCACCGTAGCGTGTGTGGCGTGCATTCGATCTACAACCGCGTCGACGCGCAGGGCGTGGAGATAGTGCGTATTTTGAAACGTCAAGACCCAAGCAAAGCGTTCTAGGGAACACTGTCGCTCCTTGCCGTAAACAAGGCGATTCTCTTCTAAAAATGTATCTGCATACCGCATGGCTACGAGGTCGAATCTCGGCACATTTCTAACGGAATCGAGCTGGAGACCGCATCACTCCTCTATTGCAGAATTGATTTGTAATCAGTAGGTCCCGAGTTCGACTCTTGGTGCCGGCACCATATAATCAACGAGTTACTGGAGATCAGCCAAGTGACGGCCGACCTTAACTATGCGATTCGCGTGGTGCTCGGAATTAGCATCAACACTGATGCCGATATCTTCGGACAGTCTCAAGGTGATTCAGCAGACTCGACAGATTGGCAGCACCAGCGAATATCGCGCAAGCCATAATCACAAATCCGCACTTGTCTGGCTGCCTTCGCTGCTACAATCGGCAGGCCTGGGGATATCTGAATAGTACGCACTCTTATGCCATCGCTCCTGTCTGAACTCAAACGTCGAAACGTATTACGCGTAGCTGCCGGCTACGCCCTGGTCGCCTGGATCGTTATCGAGGCAGGCTCGGTGCTAATGCCGACATTCGGCGCCCCGGAGTGGGCCTTCCAGGTCTACGTAATCGTCGTTTTTGCAGGATTTCTTCTGGCGTTGATTCTTGCCTGGATATTTGAACTAACGCCAGACGGCGTGAAGCTCGAGAGGGACGTTGACCCTTCCGAGTCAATCACACAAAAGACGGGCCGCAAGCTTGATTTTGCGTTTGTATTCCTCCTTATCATCGCGCTCGTGATTTCGGTGACGTTGAACATTACGGGTATGCGCGATTCGGGAGAACCCGCATCGGCAACAGCGAGCCGCACGTCGATTGCCGTCCTGCCGTTCACGAGTCGAAGTCTTGAACCGCAGAACGCGCTGTTCGCCGATGGCATTCATGATGACCTGCTCACGAAGTTAGCCAGCATTTCAGCGCTCAAGGTGATTTCGCGCACTTCGGTAATGGAGTATCGGGACACGATCAAGAATCTTCGCCAGATTGCAGAGGAGCTTGGCGTCGACACAATTCTTGAAGGTGCTGTGCAGCGTGTCGGAGACAATGTTCGCATCAATGCACAGTTGATAGACGCGTACACAGATGAGCATCTGTGGAGTGAAACCTATGATCTTGAATTCAATATACAAAACATATTTGCGATCCAGAGCGATATTTCGGAGCAAATTTCGATCGCATTGCAGGCAGCCCTAACGGATGATGAGCGCAGTCGTCTTGCAGTCATTCCGACAGAAAGTTTGGCGGCCTACAGCGCTTTTACAGAGGGCCGCAGCGACCTGTATAAACGAAAATTGGAAACGACAGTAAGTGCGCGTGAGCACTTTGACAAAGCGGTCGAACTAGACCCGGACTTTGCGGCGGCCTATTCGGGCCTGGCGGACAGCATTGTGCTGCTTTTCATCAATCACAGATCCATACAGATGGAAGAGGCTTTCTCACTCGCACAGGAGGCGCTGGACAAGGCGTTGGCTCTGGACCCTGACCTTGCTGATGCGTACGCATCATTGGGTCTTCTGAAGACGACCGTTTGGGGACAGGGGCAGCGTACCGGCACAGAGAACGTTCAAGCAGAAGAAGCGTTTGAGAAGGCGCTGGCCATTAGCCCGAATCATGCGCGTGCGACAATGTGGTTCGCCAATTTGCGAGCGGCTGAGCAGAAAATCGATGAGGCTATAGAGCTTTACCGCCGCTCACTCGAGATCGATCCATTGGCCAGAATTCCGTACGCGAATTTACCCGGGCTCTATGCACAAAAAGGCCACAATGCGGACGCTCTGGCCTCTTGGTTAGACGGTGCCGACATTTATCCGGACTGGCCGACCGTCGCTGCGAACATCACTATTCATCTACAGGGCCTGGGTCGGCACGACGAATCCATCGCCTGGGCGGTTAGAGCCCGTGAGCTGAGCACTGACCCTCTAAACGGGATGAATATCATTGTCGCCTATCTCGAATTGGGTGACGTCGATAAGGCAATGTCGATCCTGATGGGACTGGAGCTTGATCCGACTCATCCGCTAGCAAAGGTCGGTGCCGGCGTCGTCGACTATTACAACCGCCGCTATGATGAGGCGTTGGAGAAACTTGAACCACTAATTGCGGATAATGAGGGCGCCGCGCAATTTATGTACGGGCTCGTGGCGCAGGCGGCTATGTTGTCGGGCGACTACGATAAGGCATACCGTTATACGCTTGAAGGCAATCCGGCGCTAAAGGATCCGGACGAAGCCGTCATTGACCAATTTAGTACCAATGATGCTGTCAGGCTCGCCTTTATCTTCCAGCAGCGCGGCGAATACGATGAGGCGGATAAGTTGCTAACACAGGCACTGTCTGTCGTGCGAGCATCGCCGCGACTCGGCATGGCTGGCTACGGAGTGCGCGACGTGCAGATACTGAGTTTGCAGGGTCGAACAGCAGAAGCACTCGACTATTTGCAACAGGCGATCGACGAAGGTTTTCGTGGCTCGCTGTTTTTCGACGGCTGGTGGCTCGAGGAAGACCCCTATCTCGTGTCAATTCGGGATGACCCGAAATTCGAGTTGATGCACTCGCAAATCCGGGAGTTCAATGACGAGATGCTAGAGAACGTTCGCAAGGCAGAGCTGTTCGATACCTGGGATGAGTTACGCGCGCGTGCCAGAGTTGAGACGTTGTAACGCGGCGGCGCGGAGTTCTGTCCCCTTATTATCATTCCCGTCGTTTGTAATCAGTAGGTACCGAGTTCGAATTTTTGTGCCGACACCAGTAACCGCTCGGGTGCGCTGGTTACGGTATGTCACGATCCACTGTGGCTTCAACCTGGTTGGTCAAGGTGGCAGTTCGACTGTTGACCGGGACCATCCGCGGCCCTCGCCCTCACAACGCTGAATTGCATGCCTCCGCTTCTATGTTAGTCAGATGGTTTTTTTGCCAC
>CAVXCW010000030.1:0-197046 GCA_963760325.1 uncultured Gammaproteobacteria bacterium
TGATGGATTGGACCGACCGGCATTGCCGTTATTTTTTTCGGCTCTTGTCGCCGTCGGCGTTCCTGTATACCGAGATGGTCACGGCCGCCGCCATTCACCATGGGGACGCGGACCGTTTCTTAAGATTCAACGAAGAGGAGCATCCCGTCGCGCTGCAGCTGGGCGGCAGCAATCCCGAGTGGATGGCGAGCGCGACGCGAAAAGCGGCTGCGTATGGCTATGACGAGATCAATATCAACGTCGGCTGTCCGAGCGACCGCGTGCAGAGCGGCCAGTTCGGCGCCTGCCTGATGGCACATCCGGAGACCGTCGCGGAGTGCCTGAATGCGATGCAAGCCGAGACCATGGTCCCGGTAACCGTGAAGACCCGCATCGGGATCGACAACGATGACAATGACGAGTTCCTGTATCGATTCGTCGACCGGATCGCCGCGGAGGGATGCCGGAAGTTTGTCGTACACGCCCGAATCGCTGTCCTCGAGGGACTCAGCCCAAAAGACAATCGTTCGATTCCGCCCTTGAACTACGATCGGGTCTACAGGCTCAAGCGTGACTTCCCGGAACTTGAGGTCGTCATCAACGGCGGACTGACCGATATCGAGCAAGTTGACGCCGCACTCCAACATGTCGACGGCGCAATGATAGGTCGGCAGGCTTACCACCAGCCGTATTTCCTGGCCGAGCTCGAACATCACTTCAACCCGGGCTGGACGTTGCCCGTCCGCCATGAGCTGGTTCATGCCATGCTGCCTTACGTCGAATCGGTGATAGCCGCCGGTGAGCCACTGCATCGCGTGACGCGTCACATGTTGGGACTGTATGCAGGCCAGCCGGGCGCAAGAGCATGGCGACGTTATATTAGTGAACACGCGCACCGGCCGGATGCCGGAATCGAAGTGCTGATAAACGCAGTTAACGCTATGCCTATCGCCGCGTAGCCACGTACAATGCTCGGCCCGACGCCGGGAACTCACTTAAGGGAACAGAGCCGACAAATGAGCGCCAAATCCTCGAAAAAACTCAAGCACCCCACGATGGCTGAAAAAGCTGATATCCATGAGCTGTACGAACAGTCGGTTCAAAATGTCGAAAATGAAATCGAGTTTCTCCAAGCCACGTTTCAGTCGCTGACGGGACGCACGGCTTACCTGTTCCGGGAAGATTTCTGCGGCACTGCCAGCGCTTCCTGTCAGTGGGTGCGACAGGGCGCCGAGTACCAGGCGATCGGCGTCGACATCTACCCGCCCGTATTGGACTGGGGGCGCAAGCACCGCGTCGCCAGACTGGATACCGAAGACCAGGCGCGTGTCAGCCTGATCGAGTCAGACGTTATGACGGTCGAGACGCCAAAAGTCGATCTGCTGGTGGCGTTCAATTTCAGCTTTTTCATCTTCGACACGCGCGACACGCTGCGTGCGTACTTTAAACGCGCCTATGATGCGATCAAAGACGACGGCGTGTTCTTTTGTGATCTGTTCGGTGGTCCCGAGGCCCAGGAAGAGACGCGCGAGAAGACCAAGCACAAGAAGCACGGTTTTACCTACATCTGGCATCAAGCCGAGTTCCACCCGGTCACCAACTACATTCGCTGCCACATCGACTTCAGGTTCAAGGATGGCTCGAAGATCAAGAAGGCATTCACCTACGAGTGGCGCCTCTGGTCGGCGCCCGAGCTTCGTGAACTGTTGCTGGAGGCGGGTTTCCGCAAGGCGACGGTCTATTGGGAGGGTGAAGATGAAGACGGTGACGGCAACGGCGAGTTCACGCCCAATGAAAAAGGTGAGGCAGATCTTGCCTGGATAGCATACATAGTCGCTGAGAAATAGTAGTATTATTAGTTGGTTGGCGCAGGAAGTTGTAAGTTAAGTTATGGCTAGAGACCTTGAAGTCGCGATCGTGTTCGCCGATGTCGTCGGTAGCACACAGCTGTACGACAAGTTTGGTGATACCAAGGCCAGCGAGACCGTCGCGCTGTGCCTGGACGTCATGAAAGACGCGACCTACCAGTTCAACGGTACCGTCATCAAGACGATTGGCGACGAGGTTATGTCGACGTTTGAGACGGTCGACGAGGCCATGGGTGCGTCCGTGATGATGCAGTCACGGATTACGACGGAGACGAAGAAAGACGACGGTATCCCTGTCTCGATCCGGATTGGCTGTCACTATGGTCCTGTCGTTCAGGAACAAAACGACATCTTCGGCGCAGCCGTGCATACCGCGAATCGCATGACGTCGCAGGCAAAAGCCCGGCAGATCGTGGTCTCGGGTTTCACCGTCGAACAAATGAGCCCGGAACTCAGGAATCAGGCCCGCCAGATCGACGTCGCCACCGTCCGTGGGCGTATTGACGAGGTCGCGCTTTTTGAACTCGTCTGGCAGCCGGACGAAGCGACCAATATGCTGCCCACGATCGAATGGGAAAACCAGCGTAAGGCGTCCAAATTATTGCTCAATTTCCGCGATACGACCGTAGAGGTTTCGGATCAGCGCAAGGCGATCAACATGGGTCGCGCCGACGACAACGACCTGGTCGTCAAGGGCAACCTGATATCCAGGATTCATGCCAAGATCGAAATGCGACGCGGCAAGTTCATGCTGATCGACCAAAGCACCAACGGCACTTTCTTGCAGAACCTGCAAGGTAACGAGAAATTCGTGCGTCGCGACTCCACGGAGCTTGGGACCGAAGGCACGATCGGTCTTGGCAGGGCCGAGCCGGCGGGCTCCGCCTTGGCTATTTACTACAAGACAATCGAATAACGTAGGAGCGCTCCTCCCCATGAAGGGGACAATGCCAGCGCGCGATCCGTTCCCCGGGCAGGTCGCGCGCTGGAGCGCGCTCCTACAGGGTTTCGGCTACGACGCTTTCGCGAGTTCGTGGCTGAGCGCGTCGAGAACCTGTTGTTGCTGCCTCATCAACTCGCGAGGCGTGCGGTCGCCGTAGCCTTCAAAGTATTCGCCGAGCGAGATCATCTCGTCGTGGCACTGCTTTGAGTCTACCGATGTCAGCGTCTCCATGGCGCCCAGGCTGATATCCAGACCCACGGTGTCCAGATCGGCAACGTGCGGCAGATAGCCGATTGCCGTCTCCCTGGCGTCGGCACGATGTTCGCAGCGATCGATAATCCACTGAAGTACGCGGAGATTTTCGCCAAAACCGGGCCATAGGAAATCGCCGTCCTCGTTTTGTCGGAACCAGTTGACGTGGAAGATCTTGGGCAGGTGTTCGACTCGGTACTTCAGGGATAGCCAGTGCGCCCAGTAGTCAGCAAAGTTGTAGCCGCAGAACGGTTTCATGGCCATCGGGTCGCGCCTGATAACGCCGACGTCGCCGACCATGGCGGCGGTTGTCTCGGAGGCCGTGCCGGCGCCGACCAGAACACCGTGCTCCCAGCTTTTCGCTTCGTACACCAACGGGGCGACATTCTTGCGTCGGCCGCCAAAGACGATAGCGGCAATGGGTACGCCTTCCGGATCATCCGCCAGGATAGAGTAGCTCGGGTTGTTGGTCGCGGCGACAGTGAAGCGTGAATTCGGGTGCGCAGCCGGGCCGTTGGCCGGGTCGTAGTCACGGCCCTGCCAGTCCTTCACCGGTGTACCGTCCTGCTTGCCTTCCCACCATGGTTCATTGTCTTCCGTAGTGGCGACGTTGGTGAATATCGTGTCGTGCGTGATCATGTCGTAGGCATTCTTGTTGGTCTTCGGATTGGTGCCCGGCACGACGCCGAAGTAACCCGATTCCGGGTTGATCGCCCGCAGCTTGCCGGTATCGTCCGGGTGCAACCACGCAATGTCGTCGCCGAGCGTCCAGACTTTCCAGTCATGCAACTCTTCCGGCGGAATCAGCATCGCGAGGTTGGTCTTGCCGCAGGCTGACGGGAACGCACAGGCGATGTAATGCACCGTGCCTTCCGGACTCTCCAGCCCGACGATCAACATATGCTCGGCAAGCCAGCCTTCTTCGCGTGCCTGGTGGCTCGCGATACGAAGCGCGTGACATTTCTTGCCCAGCAACGCGTTGCCGCCATAGCCGGAGCCGAAGCTCATGATCGAAAGTTCGTCGGGGAAGTGCATGATGAAACGCCGGTCGGGGTCAAGTTCGCCGATAGAGTGCAGCCCCTTGACGAAAGTACCCTCTCTTTCGATACGCTCCAGCGCCGGATCACCCATTCGGGTCATCAGTTTCATGTTGATAACGACATAGGGGCTATCGGTAATCTCGACGCCGCAGCGCGAAAACCGTGAGCCAATCGGGCCCATGCAGTAAGGAATGACATACATCGTCCGTCCGCGCATACAGCCGTCGAAGAGTTCATCCATTTTCGCGCGACCGTCGGCGGGACTCATCCAGTTGTTGTTCTGGCCCGCTTCTTCCTGTGTGTTTGTGCACACGTAGGTCAGGTGCTCGACACGCGCGACGTCATTCGGGTCTGATCGATGCAGGTAACAGTTGGGGTAGGTTTCTTCATTGAGTTTCGTCAGAGTGCCGTCGGCGAGCATCTGCTCGACGAGTTCCTGGTACTCCTCTTCAGAACCGGAGCACCAGCGGATATTATCGGGCTGTGTCTGGCTTGCGACCTGGTCTACCCAGGATTGCAAAGCGGCGAGCTTGCTTGTCATTTGGGAAATCTCTGTTAAATGGCGTTGGCGTGGATAAAAAAGGACGGAGAGCTAAAGTTTCTCTTGTAATTATACGCGTACGGCGCCCGAATGCAGTATGTGAATACCGGTAGGTGCTAGTCACATTTGTTGTTGGCGCCGGTGACGCGAATGATTATTGGCAGAGCGTCGGGATACCTGCCGCCAGGGTCGCCTCGAAGCTGTGCAGGATGTCGAATTGCTTCGCAACCTCGCCGCTGGCCGCGTCAGCGCTAAAGCGCCATCGCACGACGTCGACACGGTCGCAATTGTCCGCGCCTTGATTGACCACAAAGGCCAATAGCAGGACGTGTTGCAGGGTCGACGGTCCTGATGTTCCGTAACTGTCGATAACCTTCTTTCGCGACGCATTAAAGAAGCGAAACTGCCACAGGTACTCGGTAAATTCGCGCAATGTGGCTGCGTTCAGGCGGGCCGTGTTGATTCGGCCCGAATAACCGTTGAGGAGGCTGCGGTCCACGCCGTCGCGATTCGTGTAACTGCACTTGAAGATTCGGGCGTAGCCGGGTGACGTTATGTCGGTGATATTGCCAACGCTTTCTGTGTAGGCCAGTTCTCGGACGAACTCGAAATACCGCTCGGTTTCATGGGATGTGACGTAGTAGCCATTCACGGCGCGAGAGCGGTTGTCAGCGTCCTCCAGGCCCTGCGCTTCGACGAGATCGTCGCTGCAGATCTCGAAAGAGCTGGATTCGTCGAGGACATGGTGAACGGTGTAACTGCGAGTCGTTTCGGCGCGCGCATCGATATAAAAGCCGTCCGGGACGCTATAGTCGTTGTCGTAGGCCTTGGCAAGAATGGCCACGTCGCTGGGCAATACGTAAGCCTGGCCGCCACTACTCGTCGCTTGTGACGGGCTCGTGTCGGTCGATCCCGAGCCACCGCAGGCGGCTGCGATTGCCAGTACCGGTATCAGCGATTGCGTCGAGAATTTCATCGTATCGAACAGGAGGCGTCCCGAACGTTTCAAGCGAGGTTCGCCTGGGGCACGTCGCGTCAAGCGGTGGGACTGCCGTCCGCCGTCAGGCTGCGGCGGCTTTCTTGCGCCAGATACAGAGTTGCGAGGGCGCCTGCACGCCCATCTTCACTCGATTGTTGTTCGAGGAAAATATCGTGATTTCGATTGGCCCGCCGCTGAACAAATCACCCAGCGTCATGCTTGGATCAATGTCGTCACCGGGGCGGATCTCGATGGATTCGGCGTCTTTTCGGCTCACAATTAACATAGCTCAGTGTCCTTGCTTCACAATGTAAGATCAGGCCTCAGCGAGGGAACGTCGGCTGAAGTCGCCGGATTCCTCGCCGTTGCGGCCGTAGGTATCGGATCCGGGTGTAACACCGCGGAGTACAGAAAGGCTGGTTTCAAACTGTTGCTGGCGGAGACGAATAATCGCGCCGTTCGTCAGATTAAGCGTGTTGCCTGCGGCGGCGATACGCATGAGTTCTGCCCAACGACTGCCGATAGCATGGTTGTCGTCGCACCAGCTTATGAGGTCGTCCATCTGATCGGGTCCGGGGGTAAATCCCCATTCCTGGCAGAGCGCGCCGCGCTTACGATCCAGGTCGCCGAGTTTTTCCGCGCGCTCGTTCTTGCTGACCACGACGGCATGAAGCGCGTCTGTATCCTGACACTCCAGGGCAACGCGCTCTTCTTCGAGCGAATCACTCAAATCCAGTGCCTGTAAAATGCTCTCATCGATGATGTCGACGATCTGCGAGCGGGCTTCAGCGGGAGATGGGCGAGACACCGTTATTCGCCAAATGAACGGTCGAGCCGAATCATCGCTTCGGCGATGGCGTCGGAATCAATCTGATAGTCGCCATTCTCGATAGCCGATTTGATCTCGGCCACGCGGGCGCTGTCGACTGCCGGCAACGCAGCGAGTGTCTTGTCCAGCCGTTCGAGCAGTTTGGCATCGCTGGTCAGGTTGACGGTGTCTGTCGCCGACCGGGCGTCAACAGATGCCTTGTCGGGCGCAGTCGAGTCCTTCGAAACCTTGCTGCTGGTTCCGGCCTCGTCGACCTTGCCGCCTATCTTGCCCAGTGTTCCGTGATCCATGGGACCGATCCTGTTTGTCATAACGTATTAACCTCAACGATCATTGTTGCTAGACCTTATATCGGCCACCGATGGCGATACTTTAGGCTTCGCGTGGAAAATTTGGTTGTTTGCCCCCACCAGAACCTCGACGTGCTCCCGGGAGCGGACGATGCCCTCGACGATGCGTCCGGATTTCGTGTTCTCCACCCGGATACGCTGGTCGATAGCGCCGTCCATGAGGGCTTTGCCTCTCATCTGAATGTTGATGCCGCCACTTGCGATGGTCAGCGTGACGGTCTGGCCGCGCTTGACCGCGATATCGACTTGTAGCATCGCGGGGGTCAGAATCCGGCCGGCGATTAGCTGGGCCTTGAGCCGCTGCCCCACGATACCCTTGGGATTGGAGATGTAGCCCGACAGCAAACGGGAAACGTCGCGCTGCTCAACCACGAGGTCGTCGGCCGTGAGCTTATGGCCGCGCGGCAGCGTGCGGCTGGCCACCATTACCGTGTCCGTGACGATGACCTCGACGGGCAGATACACTTTCCAGGGTTTTTCCCCGGTGCACCTCACGCCAACGATGGTTCTGACGTCGATCTTGGCGCCGCGCCGCAGGAAAGGCTCGAGGTCCTTGCTGCAGAACGCGAGTCGATGACGAGAATCGAGTGTGCCGGCCTGTACGGTTGTGCGCTCGGCCTTTCGGCCGATCCTGCCACGAACGTAGGCCTCCGCGGCGGCCGCGATACTCTCGGTCGGCTGCCATTGCGGCGGAGAGTCGGCAGCGCTGGCGCCGAGCGACAACAATAGGATGACGCCGACCGCAGCGACCCGGCGGGCGTCGAATTCGTGTCGCCCGATGCTACCGGCCGTCAAATTACCGACGATTGTTGAAATGCATCCCGACATTGTCTGCTCGTTCTCCTGTCTGCTACGCCAGTGCTGGCAACGTTTTGCCGCAGGCTGGGGTATTCGCGGCGTTGCCAATTCGTGCCGCACTAAAAACTCTCTACAGATAGCGGTGCAAATGCCATGCCAGCTTTGCTGACAGGGCTGTTGCGGGGCTGCAGGAAACTGCCGGCGAGCGGCAAGGTCTTGCCGCGATGGCCAAAGAACGGGTCATCGAAATGGTATCGGCCGATGCCAGGCTTCCTTTAGCAACGCGCTGTTCCGAGTTGGCACACGCCTTGCATAGAGATTTGCAGGAACTTGAATTCCAGGAATTGTAGCAATGGAAATACCTGCGTTAGCACAATACGAACGAGCCCTCTCGTTTCGAGCGAACCGAAACGAGGTGCTGTCGTCGAATATCGCAAATGCCGATACGCCTAATTACAAGGCGCGTGACCTCGATTTCGGTCAGGCGCTCAAGGGTGCGCGACAGCAGAGCATCAGCATGACCACGACCAGCGACCTGCATAAGCAGGCGTGGGGCACGTCAAACCAGGGCGCGAGGACAATGTATCGCGTCCCGACGCAGTCTTCTCTCGACGGAAATACCGTGAGCATGGATGTGGAACAGGCGCAATTTGCCGAGAACGCCTTGCAGTATCGCGCGAGTCTCGCGTTTCTGGACGGCTCGATTCGCACGCTACGCATGGCAATCAAGGGAGGTGAGTAATGTCTCTATTCAATGTTTTTGATGTCGCCGGCAGCGCGATGAACGCGCAGTCGGTGCGCATGAATGTCACGGCAAGCAACCTCGCGAACGCGGGTAGTGTTAGCGGTGATCCTGACAAGGTGTACCGAGCGAAGCAGCCGGTGTTCTCTACCTTTGGCGCGTCCCTCGCCAACCAGAACGGTGTTGCCGGTGTGCGTCTCGACGGTGTTGTTGACAGCGCCGCGCCACTGCAACTGCGTTATCAACCCGATCATCCGGAGGCGGATGCGGACGGCAACGTGTACGCGACGAACGTCAATACTGTCGAAGAGATGGTCAACATGATGTCCGCGTCGCGTTCTTACAAGAACAACGTGGAAATGATCAATACGACCAAGGATTTGCTGTTGCAGACCCTGTCGCTTGGACGCTGATTCTTTACAGAGGCTATGACATGACAACGCTGGGACCGATTGACACTTTTCAGAATTTTGCGCCGCCGCCGGAGAAGGAGGCGCGCGACAACCTTGGGCAGGAAGATTTCCTGACGCTGATGATTTCCCAGTTTCAGAATCAGGATCCCTTTGAGCCCATGGATAACGGTGAGTTTCTTGGCCAGCTGGCCCAGTTCAGCACGGTTAACGGAATTTCATCCTTGAATACCGCGTTCAGTGGCCTGGCCGGATCGATGCAGGACAACCAGGCGCTGCAGGCAGCCGGACTTGTCGGTCGTTCCGTGCTGGCCGTAAGCGACGTCGGTTCACTCAATGACGGCGCCTCACTCAAAGGCGGGCTGGAACTCGAATCGAGTGCCGGCAACGTGCAGATCGATATTACGAACCGCTCCGGCGAACTCGTGCAACGGCTAAACCTCGGCCAGCAGCCGCCGGGCATGGTGCGTTTTTCCTGGGACGGAGTTGACTCGTCGGGAAAACGCGCTGACAGCGGGCAATACCAGGTGTCAGCTCGCGTTATTCGCGGCACCAATATTGAAAGCGCGCCGACCGTCATTGAGGCCGAAGTTCAAAGCGTCACGCTTGGCCAGTTCGGCGGTGGCCTGACTCTAAACCTCGCCGGCGGGCAGCAGATGCCGCTCGGCCAGATCTACCAGATTATTGGATAACACACAGCTACGCACTGTAGAAAACGAATTTTTGCCAGGAGAAAGATATGCCATTTGCAATAGCACTCAGTGGACTGAACGCCGCATCCGCCGACCTCGGCGTTACCGCGAATAACGTCGCGAACGTCAATACGACAGGATTCAAATCGTCACGCGCGCAATTCAGCGAAGTATTCGCCGTGGGCACGCAGAGCGTCAGTTCAAGTGCCGCCGGCAGCGGCGTGCGCCTGTCGGCGATCGCCCAGCAGTTCATACAGGGCAATATCGACTTCACGGACAATGCTCTCGATCTCGCAATTGGTGGCGAAGGCTTCTTCGTGATTAGCGACAACGGCGCCCGTAGTTACAGCGCGCTGGCGCCTTCGGTGTGGATAACAAGGTTTTGTGACAAATGCACAGGGCTGCGAGGCTACAGTCTTATCCTTATGCGGGCAGTGGATTCTTCAATACGGGTACGCCGGTCGATCTGCAACTGACAATCGGCGCCAACCCGCCGGCGGCGACGACACGCGCGGCCTTCGGTATTAACCTGCCGGCGGATGCGCCCATACCGGCGAACCCGGTTTTCGATCCGACTGACCCGAGCAGCTTCAACCACACAACAT
Source organism: uncultured Gammaproteobacteria bacterium (assembly GCA_963760325.1). Lineage (GTDB taxonomy): Bacteria > Pseudomonadota > Gammaproteobacteria > Steroidobacterales > Woeseiaceae > UBA1847. The sequence continues at coordinate 10,029 of CAVXCW010000030.1, forward strand.
CGGTCACGGTCTATGACTCACTCGGCGCGGCGCATACCGCGACGGTTTACTTCATCAAGGATGCCGTACCGAATACGTGGAATACCGAAATACAAATTGACGGCAACGCGGTAGCGGGTGCGACACCCGTTGTATTCAATCCGGACGGCAGCTTGAACTCGCCCGCGGGCGGCCTCATGCCACTCGGCGCGTACACGCCGGGCACGGGCGCATCGGATATCGTCATGGGCCTCGATTTCGGCACGGCAACTCAGTTCGGCGATGCCTTCGGTGTTAACTCCCTGTCCCAGGACGGTTTTACGACAGGCCGCCTGACCGGCGTCAGCGTTGACGCCGAGGGTATAGTGTTTGCACGGTTCACCAATGGGCAGTCGACATCGCTCGGCAAACTTGCGCTGGCGAACTTCGTCAATCCACAGGGTCTGCAACAACTCGGCGATACCACCTGGGGCGAATCGTTCCAGTCCGGTGACGCATTGCTGGGTGAGGCCGGTACCGCATCGTTCGGCAACATTCAGTCGGGTGCCCTTGAGGCCTCGAACGTCGACCTGACCGCGCAGCTCGTGAATATGATCACTGCGCAGCGAAATTTCCAGGCGAACGCCCAGGCAATTTCGACCGCCGACACCATCACGCAGACGGTAATCAATATCCGCTAAGCGGATTAGCTAACCAGCAACTGAGATTCGATAATGGATGAAATGATTTTTCTCGCGATGACCGGCGCCAAGCAGACGGAGTATGCGCAGACCATCAACAGTAACAATCTCGCCAACGTCTCGACGACCGGCTTCCGCGCCGACCTGCACTCGTTTAGTTCGGTGCCTATCGACGGTCCGGGTATCGAGAGCCGCATCAACCCCGTTGTTGAATCGTACGGAACGGATTTATCTCAAGGGCCGATTGCCACTACCGGCCGGGATCTCGATGTCGCAGTCCAGGGCGACGGCTTTATCGCCGTACAGGCGCCCGACGGCAGTGAGGCATATACCCGTGCCGGCGACCTTCGCGTCGAAGCCGGCGGATTGCTTTCGACCGGCGCTGGCCATCTCGTCATGGGCAACGGCGGACCCGTCGCGATTCCACCGAACAGCAGCTTGCTGATCGGCGGTGATGGAAGCATCTCCGTGCAGCCGCTCGGGCAGGGCCCCGAGACGCTCGCGATCGTTGATCGGATCAAGCTTGTGAATCCCGACGTGTCGATGTTGGAGAAAGGGTCAGACGGCCTGTTACGCATGCCCGAGGGCGAGATTGCGGATGCCGATGCCAGTGTGTCGGTGATGTCCGGTGCACTTGAACAAAGCAATGTGAATGTCGCCAAGACGCTCGTCAATATGATCGAGCTCGCGCGCCAGTACGAGATGCAGATCAATGTCATCAAGAAATCTGAAGAAAACGCCGACGCGGCGGCACAAATGATGCGCCTCGGATAGCCGGACGCGCTGCAAAGGAGAAATCGATGAATCAGGCTTTATGGGTTGCAAAGACGGGACTGGATGCGCAGCAAACGCGCATGGCCGTCGTGTCCAATAACCTGGCAAACGTCAACACCACGGGATTCAAGCAAGGCAGGGCCGTGTTTGAAGACCTTCTTTACCAGACGGTTCGCCAGGCAGGCGGTCAGACTTCGCAGGACACGCTGCTGCCATCGGGTATGCACCTTGGCACAGGCGTGCGCGTCGTGGCGACTGAGAAACTGTTTACGCAGGGCAGCGTGCTGCAAACTGACAACGCGATGGACGTTGCGATTAATGGTCGCGGCTTCTTCCAGGTGTTGAAACCGGACGGCGAACCCGCCTATACACGCGACGGCACGTTCCAGCTTAACGACCAGGGTGAGATGGTGACCTCGAGTGGTTATACGATCGCGCCCGGCATCACGATTCCGGATCAGGCGCAGTCGATAACGATTGGCCTGGACGGAACCGTGTCTGTAAAGCTCGCCGGCCAGGCCTCGCCAACCCAGGTTGGCAGCCTCGAGATCGTTGACTTCATTAATCCTGTCGGGCTGCAGCCCGTTGGCGAAAATCTCTACATCGAATCCGCTGCCAGCGGTACGCCACAGCCCGGCACACCCGGTCAGAATGGCCTTGGACTGCTAAACCAGGGCGCGCTCGAAGGTTCGAACGTCAACGTGGTATCTGAGCTGGTGAGCATGATCGAGACACAGCGTGCTTACGAGATGAACTCGAAAGCAATCTCCACTAACGACCAAATGATGCAGTACATCAACAACAACCTCTAAGGAACGTTCATGATCTGTCACTGCAATAAACTGATTCTCATCGCGTCTCTCGCAATGCTGAGCACGGGCTGCGCATCAGTCGATGTCTTCGAGGAAAGCTACGATCCGCCGTGGCCCGCGGAGCCTGTGTACGAGCCGCCAACCACGGGATCCATCTACAACAATGGCTCGGATATCCGCTTGTTCGAAGATCGCAAGGCAACGCGTGTCGGTGACATCCTGACCGTGCGACTCAAGGAACAGACGAACGCCAGCAAGAACTCGCAAACGTCTACCTCGAAAGCGACCGAGGCGTCACTTGGCAATCCAACTATTTTCGGACGACCCATAACGAAGGACGGCACGCCGTTATTCGACGGATCTCTGAGCGGTGACTCGTCATTCGATGGCGCGGGATCGAGCAGCCAGAGCAACAGCTTGCTGGGTGATATCACGGTTACTGTCGTCCAGCGCATGCCGAACGGAAATCTGCGTATTCGCGGCGAGAAATGGGTCACCCTGAACCAGGGCCGCGAGTTTATTCGCCTGTCCGGCATTATTCGACCGGACGACATCGAGCCGGACAACTCCCTGCAGTCCTATCGGATTGCCGATGCACAAATCACTTACAGCAGCAAAGGCGTGCTTGCCGCCGCAAATCGCATGGGTCTGATTTCACGGTTCTTTAACTCCGTATTCCACCCGTATTAGTCGGAGGACGATCGAATGCACATTACTTACAAGACGCGCGTCACGATGAAGCATGCCGTTCTCGTTACATTGTTCCTTGTTGCTTTTCTCGCAGAGCAGGCGATGGCAGATCGTGTCAAAGACCTTGCCAGCATTGCCGGGGTGCGCAATAACCAACTAACCGGTTACGGCCTGGTTGTTGGTTTGAATGGGACAGGCGATCAGACGACGCAGACGCCATTCACCGTGCAGAGCATCCTCAACATGTTGACCCAGTTTGGCGTCACGATTCCGCCCGGTGTCAGCCTGCAGCTGAAGAACGTCGCCGCCGTAACGGTGCACGCGGACCTGCCGCCCTTTGCCAAGCCGGGCCAGACTATCGACGTCACCGTCTCGTCGATCGGAAACGCCAAGAGTCTTCGCGGCGGTGCACTGCTGATGGCTCCGATGCGAGGCGCGGATGGCAATGTGTATGCAGTTGCGCAGGGCAATCTCGTCGTCGGCGGCTTCGGTGCGTCGGGAAATGATGGCTCCAAAGTAACTGTCAACATTCCGAGCGCCGGGCGTATTCCCAACGGTGCGACGGTCGAGCGTGAAGTGCCCAGTGATTTTTTGACCAGCGAAGCCGTTGTTCTCAACCTGCACGTTCCCGACTTCACGACGTCGAAGCGCCTGGCCGAGCAGATCAACCAGACGATGGGGCCAGGCATGGCGGAGTCGATGGACGCGGTATCCGTGCGTGTTCGGGCTCCGGCCGATTCGTCGCAGCGCACCGCCTTTGTGTCGGCGCTGCAAACGCTTGAAGTGAAGCCCGGCGCTGTCCAGGCACGTGTCATTGTTAACTCGCGCACCGGCACGGTCGTGATTGGCGACAACGTTCGCGTCACTCCGGCCGCCGTGTCGCACGGTTCACTGGTAGTAACCATCAGTGAATCGCCGTTCGTGAGTCAGCCGACCGCGCCATTCGGCAGAACCGGCGAGACCGTTACGGGGACGGATTCTGATGTCAGCATTTCTCAGGAAGAGGCGAGCATGTTCCTGTTCGAGCCGGGCACGAGTCTCGACGAAATCGTGCGTGCAGTTAACCGGGTCGGTGCCGCGCCCGGAGACCTGGTCGCGATTCTCGAAGCGCTGAAACAGGCCGGTGCATTGCGCGCCGAGCTCATCGTGATCTAGAGGGCCCAGGAAAAGCGAGATGACCGCGACGATCACCGACTTCAACCAGTTCACCGGGTTGCGCGCTGCCGCCGATCAAAACGATCCGGCGGCGTTGCGTGAAGTTGCGAGTCAGTTTGAAGCACTGTTTCTGCAGACGATGCTGAAAAACATGCGCGAGGCGTCGCTCGGCGATCCGATTTTGGGTAACAGTGATCAACAGGAGATGTACCAGGGCATGATGGACCAGCAGCTGGCGCTCGAGATGGCGAGCGGCAAGGGAGTGGGTCTGGCGGACATGCTGGTACGCCAGCTCGGCGGTGGCGAGGCGGAGAAAACGTTCAGGCCGGACAGAGACTTCCCTTTGACCAACGTCGCGCGCAACCATACGGCAGTGCCACTGCACTCACCGGTTCAGTTGCAGACCGCAGTGCCATTGCAAGCCGTGCCACCATCGGTTTCCGCAACGCCTTCGCATTCGCCAGCGCCGGTGAATGACAAGCCGGCCTGGTCCGATCCAAAGGCGTTCGTGCGTGATATTTGGCCGCATGCGGAGAGGGCCGGTCGTCGGCTGAACGTTGCCCCCGAAGCTATCGTTGCGCAGGCGGCGCTGGAAACTGGTTGGGGAGCCCATGTCATGCCCGATACGAACGGCGACAGTAGTTTCAATCTGTTTGGCATCAAGGCAGGCGGGGGCTGGCGAGGCGACCAGGTTTCGCGGCAGACGCTGGAGTTTGAGAACGGTGTACCGCGACCGCAGAAAGCGCAGTTTCGTTCGTACGGTAATGTCGCGGCAGTATTCAATGATTACACCGAGTTTCTGACCGACAACCCGCGCTACAGCGCGGTCAGCGGCCATGGCGATGATGTTGCCGGCTTCGCAAACGCGCTGCAGTCGGCCGGTTATGCGACCGATCCGAAGTACGCCGACAAGCTGACCCGTGTTCTCAACAGTCCGACGATGCAATCTGTGATGCGCGCGCTAAAGAATTCCGTGGTTGCGCCGATAAAGGCTCAACTGTCGCTGCATGCGCAATAGATCAAGCGATGGATAGCAGGGGAAATCGATGCCAGATGCACTAAATATCAGTCTTACCGGCATGCGGGCGTTTCAACGTGCGCTGCAGGTAACCAGCCATAACATCGCAAACGCAAACACGCCCGGCTACAGCCGGCAGGTTGCCGATTTTTCGGCGCGCGTCGGGGGCGGCCAGGGGAATACGTACCTGGGCGGTGGCACACAGATATCGACAATCCGGCGCATGTACGACGGCCTGCAAACGGACCAGCTGCGCTCGTCGATGACCGGCTTTGCGCGATTCGACGCGCTCAATAACTTGTCGAGCCGCATTGATACCTTACTCGCCGACCCGGACACCGGTCTGAATACAGGTCTGCAATCGTATTTCAATTCGGTACAGGATCTGGCCAACGATCCGTCGTCGATTTCGACCCGGCAAGCCCTTATGGGCGAAGCAGAAGGCGTGGCCAGCCGATTCCAGTCACTGGATGCGCGGCTCGGCGAGCTTGAGAACGAGGTGAACGGCCGACTGGCGCTTGCCGTCGATGACATCAATCGAATCGCGACATCAATTGCTTCCGTCAATGGGCAGATCGCCCTGGCGAACAACGGCACGACGCCGCCCAATGATTTGCTGGATGCGCGTGACGCCCTGGTTCTGGAGCTATCGGGGCAGGTTTCCGTCGCAACGACGCTGCAGGACGACGGCACGATGACCGTCTTTATTGGCGCTGGCCAGTCGCTTGTCACTGCCAGCGACGCTCGCCAGCTTACCGTCAGTGGCAGTGAGTTCGATCTTACTCGCATGGAGGTTGCCTACCAGGGGTCGGCAGGTAGTACGCCGCTCGATACGTCGTCGACGGGCGGCAGCCTCGGGGGCCTGCTCGAGTTTCGTTCGCGAATTCTCGATCCCGCACGGCAGTCGCTGGGACAGACGGCAATTGCATTCGCGTCAAGCATGAACGAACAAAATGCGTCGGGCATGGACTTGCGCGGCAACCTGGGTGGCGACCTGTTCAGCGTCGCGCCACCTACCGTCCTTTACTCGAACCAAAACAGCGGGTCGGGAACGGCGAGCGTCGCGGTCAGCGATCTCGGTTCGCTGACGGGCGCCGATTATGTGCTCGAATTCGATGGCGCTGCGTACAGTCTATCGCGTGCCGACACGAGCGAAGTCATTCCGTTAAGTGGCACCGGAACCGCTGCCGACCCATTCGTTGGTGACGGCATCAACATCGTTGTCGGCGGCGCGCCGGTCGCCGGTGATCGGTTGCTGGTTCAAACCGGACAGAATACGGCGGGTTCGATACGCAGCGTCGTAGCTGACGCACAGTCGATTGCCATGGCGGCGCCGACGCGCGCCTCGATTTCGCAGGGCAACATTGGCGATGCAACGATCAATGCTGCTGTTGTCGTCGACCGCAACGATCCGGGCTTACTGACGAGCTCGGTGATCGAGTTCACCAGTCCCACTACGTACAGCATCAATGGCGCCGGCAGCTTCGCGTATACGGATGGGGACCCGATCGTCATAAACGGCAGCTCGGTTTCGATCAGCGGGGCGCCCTCGGTCGGAGACCAATTTACGATCGAGCCGAACTACGGTGCCTCCGGTGACAATAGCAACGGCCTTCTGATGGCGGACATACAATCGGCAGGCTTGCTGGACGGCGGGACGGTCAGCATCAATGAGAGCTACGGCCGCCTGGTATCGGGCGTCGGGGCAATGACGCATCAAATCCAGGGCAGTCTCGATGCGCAAGGGGTCGTGCTTTCGAATGCGGAAGCTGCAGTTTCGGCGACGTCGGGCGTTAACCTCGATGAGGAAGCAGCAAACCTGATCAAGTATCAGCAGGCTTACCAGGCCGTGGCGCAGGTTGTCGCGGTCGTGAGCACGATGTTTGACAGTTTGATCGCTGCGACGAGGAGATAACGATGCGAGTTTCGACTAGTGGTGCGTATTCCAGCGGCCTCTCGGCAATGCAGCGTCTGCAGACCGCGCTTGACCAGACGCAACGACAAATATCCAGCGGCCGGCGCATCCTGACGCCGTCCGATGATCCGCTGGCGGCGGCACGAGCACTCGAAATTCGCGAATCGATAGGTCGTCTCGAGCAGTTCGATCGCAATGCAAACATTGTTAACGGCCGCCTCGCGCAGGAAGAATCGTCACTTGGTTCGGTCAACAACGTGCTGCAACGGGTTCGCGAGTTGGCCCTGCAGGCGAACAACGCGACGCAAAGCAATGAGTCGCGCCGATTGATCGCCATCGAGATGCGACAGAATCTCGACCAGCTGGTGCAGATCGCGAATCAGAAAGACGGCAATGGCAGTTACCTGTTCTCCGGGAATCTTGATTCGACGACACCGGTGACTCGCATGGGAGCGGCATTCGAGTACAACGGCGACCAGGGACAACGCTACATCCAGATTGGCGAGGGCCGACAGGTCGCCGACGGCGACTCCGGCGCGGCCGTTTTCTTCAATATTCGAAATGGCAATGGTTCATTCTCGACTGCCGCGATCGTCGGCAACAGTGGCACCGGCATCCTCGGCCCGGGCAGTGTCACGGATCCGAGCATTTGGGACCAGGGCCAATACACCGTTCGCTTTATCGATTCGACCAGCTACGAAGTGTTGGACGCTTCAGCCGCTGTCGTCTCGTCGGGGACATTCCAGCCCGGGGATACGCTGGCCTTCCGTGGCATCGAATTCTCGCTGAATGGCGAGCCCGCGGCGGTGATGAGTTCTCGATATCACCGAGCGCCTACCAGGACGTTTTCTCGATGGTGGATCAATTGGCCTCCACTCTGGAGCAGGGCGGAACCGATGCTGCCTCGCAGGCAGTTGTAAATAACGGCATCAATACGGCTTTGCAGAATATTGACCAGGCCATCGGTAATATTCTGGATGTGCGCATCCAGGTCGGTTCCCGTCTTGCGGCCATCGAGAATCAGGTGGACAGCAACGGTGCGTTCGCATTGAACTATCGTGAAACGCTGGCCAGCATCGAAGATCTGGATTACGCGGAAGCATTGTCGCGCCTGAGTCTGGAGGTTACGACGCTGGAAGCCGCTCAGCAGTCTTTTATACGCACGCAGTCGCTGTCCCTTTTCAACTATTTCTAAGGACGTTGATTGGCTTCTCTTATCTAAGGGCCGGGTCCAGACCTGGAAGCCCCTGATTACCAAACTGCGTCACAATTTCTGCAATTTTCGCTAAAGTTTTGCGAGCACCGGTCGGTGCGCTATTCGCCATTTCGCATCGAATTCCTGAATAAAGCCTAAAGGTCTGCCTCCAACAACCGATAACCCCTCTGTACGGTGGTCTTGAATGGATATCGCGGCCGTCAAGTCACTTCCGGCAGCAATAGCAGACCGGGACTTTTTGATAATCAGGAGTTATTACAATGGCACAGACGATTAATACGAACGTTGCTTCGCTCAATGCGCAACGGAACTTGAATCGTTCGCAAGGTTTGCTAAACCAGTCTCTGGAACGGCTGTCTACAGGCCTGCGAATCAATAGCGCGAAGGATGATGCGGCAGGTCTCGCGATCTCCGAGCGCTTCACCACGCAGATCCGTGGTCTTAACCAGGCTGTTCGAAACGCCTCTGACGGTATTTCACTGTCTCAGACGGCTGAGAGCGCGCTTGGCGAGCTGACCAACAACTTGCAGCGAATTCGTGAATTGGCCGTTCAGTCGGTCAACGCTACGAACTCTTCTTCGGATCGTGCAGCACTCAACGCTGAAGTAACCGAGCGTCTCGCTGAGGTCGACCGCATTGCGAAGCAAACCAGCTTCAACGGCGTCAAAGTCCTCGACGGTTCATTTGGTACGGCAACCTTCCAGGTTGGCGCAAACGTCGGCGAGACCATCGCGTCAGCTTGACGACAGACGTGTACGGCAGCCGCGATCGGTACGGTCAATACAGTGACGGACGAAGGCGTGGCTCTCGGCACGGACTCGGATCCAGAACGCTGTTGGTGAAACTGACTTCAGCTGATGCTGCTGCGCAACGTACGGTACGGTTGCGTTGTAGCCATTGAGCTCGATCGGTGCGAATCAGTTCGACTGCGATCAACAACGCGAATATCATGGTGTTCGGCATTCGTTAAGATAGCGGCGAGATTCAAATTCTGTCTGACGAAGCTGGTGTTGCAGTTGCCGAGGTCGACACCGGTGGTGGCGGAACAGCTTCGACCGGTCTTGGCGGCATTACGACGGCTGCTGAAGCAGTCAGCAGCAGCGACGACACTGGCAGGTCTTAGGTGTTGACACTGTTGCAAATGCGAACTTGCGATTGCTCGAATCGACTCTGCATTGAACGACGTCAATGGACTGCGCGGTAACCTGGGCGCTATCCAGAACCGTTTCGAGTCTACGATTGTCAACTTGCAGACAGTTAGCGAGAACCTGGCGGCCTCACGTGGTCGTATTCAGGACGCCGACTTTGCCGCAGAAACGGCAGCATTGACAAAAGCACAGATCCTGCAACAGGCCGGCGTTGCCGTACTGTCACAGGCTAATGCACAGCCGCAGCTCGCTTTGAGCCTGCTGCAGTAACGGTACGGCAAGTAATCCCCCTTAATCGGGTGGCAAGGAAGCTGCCTGATTAAGGATTTGGGGAGGACGACAATGTCAAACCAAGACTTACAGACAATATCGAACGCAACGGGTGCTTTTCAGGCGCTGCAACCCAAGGCCGAGCAGGTGTCGCCGGGCGGCAAGACCGCGCCAGAAACCGGCAAGGAATCGCCGGCCCCGGCCAGAGAAAAGCCCGACCTCGAAGCGTTGGCGGCGAAGCTCAATGTCGCCAGCCAGTCGATAGGCCGGGATTTGCGTTTCAAGGTCGATATGAACAACGGACGTTCCGTGATTCAGGTCCTCGATCGCGACACCGGGGAGATTATTCGAGAAATTCCGCCCGAGAAAGCGCAATTCGGCGTGTCAGGTAGCGGCGATATGTACATGCGGCTGTATGACGCCATGGCGTAAGCGCCTGGATGTCGACATCAGCTGCTTTTGGCACGTTTCTTGTAGTTTGTTTTCTGTAGTTACTGATTTAGGACAATCTGGAATAGTGATATGGCCAGCATAGTATCGACAGGAATCGGGTCCGGACTGGACATCGCGGGAATCGTGCAGAGTTTGGTTGCCGCGGAGGGCCAACCGGTGGAGCTTAGGATCGGACAAAACGAGGCGAAAGCGCAGTCCAAGCTTTCTGCTTTCGGCAGTCTGAAGTCTGCACTATCGGACTTCCGTGACAAGCTCGATGCGATGAAGTCGGCCGACAAGTTTCTCAGCCGGCGCGCGATCTCCGGCAACGAAGACGTATTTTTCCCAACAGCCGGCACGGACGCGCTGCCCGCGCAGTATGACCTCGAGGTCGTGCAGCTCGCTCAGTCGCAGAAACTGACCTCGGGTGCGTTTACGGATGCCGATACCGTTGTCGGCACCGGATCCATGGTCATCAGCCTGGGCGCGGAATCGGCGACCATAGATATCACTGCCGAAAACAACACCTTGTCCGGAATTCGCGACGCCATAAATGCGTCAATTGACAATCCAGGTCTCTCAGCGACGATCGTGAACGCGGATAGCGGTAGCTATTTGATCCTGACCGCAGACAAAACAGGTCTCGCGAATGCAATCACGTTGACGCAAAGCGGTGGTGATGGCGGGCTCAGCGCGCTCGAATACGATCCCGGTAATGGTCTGAATTCACTGACCGAGTCGATCGCCGGACAGGATGCGCTCGTGCGAATCGACGGACTCGACGTCGCCAGCAGCACGAATACCATCGCAGGCGCCATTCAGGGAGTCAGCATTGACCTTCTGGCCAGCATGCAGGGTGGAACCGAAAAACTCACCGTTGAGAACGACGAGTCCGCGGCACGCGGGCTGGTTGAGGACTTTGTGGCGAGCTACAACGCGCTCGTCAGTACGCTGGATTCTCTGACCGACTACGACGCGGAGTCCGGCGCGGCTGCGCCGTTGCTGGGCGATGCCACCGTGCGAGGAATCCGTGATCAGGTTCGTCGCGAATTGAGCACGACGGTCGACGACATCAACGCACCATTTGGCACGCTCGCTGAAGTCGGCATAGAAACGCAGCTTAACGGCACGATCTCGATTGACGATGCCCGCTTATCTGATGTTCTCGCCGAGGACTTCGTCAAGTTTGGTCAACTCTTCTCGGCGACCGACGGTTTCGCAGTGCGGCTTTACGACCTCGCCGACAATTTCCTGAAGAGCGACGGCATTATCGAGACGCGTAGCACGGGCTTGCAAACACAGATCGAAGGTTACGGCGACGAGCGTGATTCACTCAATGAAAGGCTGGCATCGCTCGAGACACGCCTGCTGCGGCAGTTCAACGCGCTCGACTCGCTGCTTGCGCAACTGGGATCGACCAGTAACTTCCTGGCCCAGCAACTTGACAACTTACCGGGTGCCGAAAGGCCCGGACAGTAAACCTACTTAAAGGACGAACAAATGTACTCTCCCGCACCGCACCCGGCCGCCAAGGCGTATCAGCAGTTAGACACACAGAGCCGGGTTGAGGATGCATCTCCGCATCGGTTGATACAACTGATGATGGAACGCGCACTCGCCAAGATAGGTCTGGCTCGCTCGCAGATGAAAGAGGGCAACATCGCCGAGAAGGGTAACAACATCTCCGATGCGATCAGCATCATTAACGGACTTCAGGCGAGTCTCAATCACAAGGCGGATCAGCGCATGTCCGAGAACTTCGACGCGCTTTACGCGTACATGATGCGACGCTTGCTTGAGGCCAATCTGCAGAACGATGAGTCCATTCTCGAAGAAGTCGCCGGACTCTTGAGAGAGCTCAAGGAAGCGTGGGACGCAATTGCCGATGAGGTCTAGCCCGACGCCTCGAGGAGTATCAGCATGGTAGCCAGCCAAGCCGCACTTGATGAAACGCCAGAATCGATGGTTCTGCAAATGGCCGAACAGATGGAAGCACTCGCTGCCGCTGGAGACTGGCAGCGAATCGAGGAAATCGCGGTACGGCTGCGCGTGGCCGTAATGCACGTACCCGAGTCCGAGCGCCGTGCGGTCCTGCTCGCGGTGCAACGGAGTACTGAAAAAATCGCTGTCGGCGCCCAACAGGCTCGGCAGACGGTCTCTGGCAAGCTTGCCGAGCTGCGTCGTGGCCAGGTCGCCAAGAAGGCCTACGAATTACGTTAAAAAGCCCTTATTTGTGACTTGAGTCACAAATGCAGCCAATTCAGGGGTTTATGCTCCACCCATAGATTATCCATTCCACTATTGGGGACAGGCATGGTAACCGGCAATGATAGCCGCGCAAAAGTTCTGGTACTCGACGCCAATCTGCAACACGCGTCGGAGTTGAGCCACCGACTCAAGTTTCTTCACTACGATCCAATCATTGCCGAATCGTCGGCTTCCATCAGTGACCACGATGGCGTCGCCGCGGTGATCATCGACAGTGATGGCGATGAAGACATCGTTAAAACGGCGAGCCAGATTCGCGAAATGCACCCTGGATTGCCGTTCCTGTGCCTTTCCAGCGACGCGAAACTCGAAACCGGGCCAAACTGGGCCCTCGACTTGCCCCTCAAACGCTCGCAGCTCAAGCACCTGCTGGGTCGTGCCGAGCGTTACCAGGGACATGAGCGCCGGCATCGTATTACGGGTACCTCGCACCCGATACGGGCCGTGCGACAACTGATCGAACAGGTTGCCGATTTCGACACCAATGTCCTGGTAACCGGGCAGTCGGGCACCGGCAAGGAACTGGTTGCGCGGACTATCCATGACCTCTCTGATCGCGCGGACAAGCCGTTCGTGCCGATTAACTGCGGCGCAATTCCGGCAGATTTGCTGGAAAGCGAGCTGTTCGGCCACCAAAAGGGCGCGTTCACGGGGGCCATCAGTGCGCGCACGGGTCGCTTCGAGCTGGCCGAAGGCGGCACGTTATTCCTCGACGAAATCGGCGATATGAGTGTCGACATGCAGGTGAAGTTGCTGCGAGTGTTGCAGGAACGGACCTTTGAGCGCGTCGGCAGTGGCAAGACGCAACGCTGCGACGTACGCATCATCGCGGCAACCCACAAGGACCTGCCAAAAGCGGTCAAAGACGGTGAGTTTCGTGAAGATCTATTCTATCGCCTGAACGTGTTTCCCATCGAAATGCCGCCCCTGTACAAACGCGTATCGGACCTGCCGCAGCTGCTCAAAGAGTTGTTGATCGCTCATCGTGGCGAGCAGCACGGCGACCTGCGTGTCAGCCCTGAGGCTGCCGAGGTTCTTGCCAACTACAGCTGGCCGGGCAACATCCGCGAGCTGAGCAATCTCGTCGAACGCCTGGCGATTATCAAGCCGGAAGGCATCATCGAGGTGCAGGATCTGCCGGCAAAGTACTGCGAGGCACGCAAAGCGGAGGACGCTCCCGCGAACCCGGTATCCGAAGCGCTGCAATTGACGAACGCCAATCTGAAGGAAAGCCTGCAGTCGCTCGAGCAGGACCTCATCGAGCAGGCCATGCAGGTTTCCAACGGTGTCGTCGCCAAGGCGGCACGCCTGCTCAATATGCGTCGCACGACGCTCGTCGAAAAGATCGGCAAATACAACATCGGCTAGGTGCCGCTTCAGCCGCCGGCCATCGTCTGAAATCCGTCACTGACCGCGGAATGTCAGAATTTTGACGCTGTTTCACCTCCCCAAAACCCCTTAACTAGTTGAAAAATAAATAAAAGTAGTTCTGGCACGCTACTTGCATTTTCCGTTGCAGAGATAGCTTTAATGCAATGGAGAGTCGTTTTGGCCACCACGTCGCTGAATGCAGAAGAACTGCACAACGCGTTTGAGATATTCAACCAACAGTCCGGTTTGCTCGAAGAGTCGTACCGGGACCTGCAGGATACGGTTGAATCTCTGACGCGCCAGCTTCGACAAGAGCAGTCGGCCCGCCTGACCGAACTCGTCAAGAAAGAGCGCCTCGGTCGCCGCTTGTCGGAACTGCTGGAGACGCTGCCGGGCGCCATCCTGGTGATCGACGGCGCCGGCATCGTTCGCCAGCAAAACAGCCAGGCAAGTGCATTGTTGAATCAACCCTTGATCGGCTGTTCCTGGGCGGCCATCGTCAGGCGCGAAGTGCGCGATGGTGGCAGTGAAGACGGCAATATTCAGCTCCGCGATGGCCGCTGGCTCAGCCTTTCGCGTCGGCCGCTAAAGAGTGAGGCTGGTGAAGTCCTGCTGCTGGCGGACGTGACGGAAAGCCGTCGCATGTCCGAGCTTCGACAACGCAACGAGCGTTTGACCGCGATTGGCGAAATGACAGCGGAGTTCGCCCACCAGGTCCGCACGCCTCTTGCCTCCGCCATGTTGTATGCCGGTCAGCTGGATCGCAGCACGCAAGAACGCGAGCGTATCGCTGACAAGATCACCACCGGATTGCATGACCTGAAACGCATGGTCAACGACATGCTCGGATTTGCCGCGGGTGCACGCCAATCGCAGCAAAGGCTCGAGGTTGGCGGTTTGCTGCATGACGTCGGGCGGACCATCCAGGAACAGCTTGGCGAAAAGACCAATCTGAGTGTGTCGGTAACGGACAAGGACCTTACGATTGCCGGCAATAATGACGCACTCAAGGGGGCGTTACTAAATCTCATCACGAATGCCGATCAGGCCGGCAAAGGCAAGGCCAATATCCTGCTGCACGGGCACCGTTTCGATGATTCGATTCATCTGTGCGTAACCGACGATGGTCCCGGCGTACCCGATGATATACGCACCAAGTTGTTCGACCCGTTTTTTACGACGCGCCCGCAGGGAACCGGTCTCGGCCTCTCCGTTGTAAAAGCCGTTGCGACGGCTCATGGCGGTGACGTCACCGTGTCAACCTCGGAGCTCGGAACGTGTTTCACGATTCGGGTGCCCGTCGACGGCGCCGACAAGGACGACTCATGACGCAGCCGGCCGTATTGATCGTTGAGGACGACGCGAACCTGAGAGAGGCGTTGTTCGATACGCTGCACAGCGACACTCAACCCGTGCTAACAGCCGACAGCGGACCCGCTGCACTCGAAATAATCGACAGTGCCCTCGTCGGACTCGTCGTGAGCGACCTGCAAATGGAGCCGATGGACGGCGTAACGTTGCTGGCCAGGATTCGTGAGCGGCACCCAACCTTGCCGGCCGTGCTCATGACGGCATATGGCACGATCGAAAGCGCTGTTGAGGTGATGCGAAAAGGCGCAGCAGACTACCTCGTCAAGCCGTTCGAAGCCGATGATCTCAAGTCGATCGTTAGCAAGTACATCAAGGCACCTCAAGCGGGTGACAGCCCAATAGCCGCGGACGCAGCGACGCTGGAGCTGTTGCAAGTTGCTCGTCGTGTGGCCGGCACCCAGGTCAGCGTCACGATCAATGGCCCGAGTGGCTGCGGAAAAGAGATTTTCGCGCGCTATATTCACGACCAATCGCCACGCAGCGACGAACCTTTCGTTCCCATCAACTGCGCGGCGATCCCCGAAACGATGCTTGAAGCTGTCTTGTTTGGCTATGAGAAAGGTGCGTTTACGGGTGCGACAGGCGCGCATGCCGGAAAATTCGAACAGGCTGAGGGCGGCACCTTGTTGCTCGACGAAATATCCGAAATGGACCTGGGTCTCCAGGCCAAGCTGCTGCGAGTAATTCAGGAAAAAGAGGTTGAGCGTATCGGCGGTCGAAAAGTTATTCCGCTCAATGTTCGCATACTCGCCACGACAAACCGCGACCTCCGAAAGTGCGTTGCTGACGGACAGTTTCGCGAGGATCTTTATTACCGGCTTAACGTCTTTCCGCTGCACATCCCAGCCTTAAAGGACCGTCCCGATGACATATTGCCGCTGGCCGAAATGGCGTTGCAACGTCATGGCAACAGCGCATTGACACTGTCAACCTGTGCCCGGGACGCACTGCTGGCACACGACTGGCCGGGCAACGTTCGCGAACTCGAGAACCTTATACAACGGTCACTGATTATGTCGAGCGGCTCCGTGATCTATGCGTCGGACCTTGCAGTCGAGCAATGCGGTGCGACAGATCCGTCGGACGGGGATCTCAACCAGGGGCTCCGAAATCGCGAGTACCAATTAATCATTGACGCGATGAGCGCGCACAACGGTAAGCGCAGCGACGTCGCGGCAGCGCTGGGAATCAGCGCCCGGTCACTGCGTTACAAGCTCGCCCGCATGAGAGAAGAGGGCGTTGCCATACCCGGAGAAAGGTCATGAATGAGATCAATGCCAATCACCTGTTGAGTCAGATTCGTACCCTTGGTCGCGAACTGCAGCCAACCCAGACGCCCGCAGCGCCGCCGGCCAACAACTTCGGCGACATGCTCAAGACAACGATAAACGCGGTAAACGATGCGCAACAGCAGGCCAGTGATTTGAAAGTCGGTTTCGTCAACGGCACCACGGACAAGAGCCTGGCTGAAGTCATGATCGCGTCCCAAAAAGCGAGTCTGTCGTTTACCGCGGTGACGGAAGTCAGGAACAAGCTCGTGTCCGCTTACCAGGACATTATGAATATGCCGGTGTAGTCGTCGGTCGATCGGGAAATACAGGGATTACTTAAGAAATCATGGAAACTGGAACACTAATTGAATCAACCGGCGTCCCGTCAAGTCAGCTAAACCTCGCCGGTGTGATGCGTATACCAGCGGTACGGCAGGTGCTGTCATTGATTGGCGTGGCCGGCGCAGTCGCCGCCGGATTTGCCGTCGTTCTATGGTCTCAAACGCCGCAATTCACGCAACTTTATTCCGACATGAGCACAGCGGAGGCCGCCGAGGTTAGCCAGGCGCTGCAGTCTGCCGATATCGACTACAAGCTGTCCGGAAACGGCAGTGTGATGGTCGCCGAGTCGCAGCTGCACGATGCGCGCTTGCAGCTCGCATCAATGGGCTTGCCGCAGAGTGCCTCCGCCGGCATGGAGTTGATGCAGGAACAGTCGAGTTTCGGTGTCAGCCAGTTCATGGAAAGCGCGCGCTACCAGCATGCCCTCGAGGCAGAGTTGGCTCGCACTATTGCGTCGATCGGCGCCGTCAGGGAGGCGCGCGTGCATCTGGCTTTGCCCAAGCAGACTGCTTTTATTCGCGACAACAAGGGCGCGAGCGCGTCCGTCCTGCTGCAATTATTTGGTGGTCGCGTGCTGGAATCCGACCAGGCATCTGCCATCGTGCACCTTGTCGCCTCGAGCGTGCCCAACCTCGTCGCCAGCGACGTTACGCTCATTGATCAGCATGGTCGATTGCTTAGTGCTGGAGATGAGCAGGCCGCCGGCGCGCAGGCAGCGACGCAGTTCAAGTATTCACGACGCCTCGAAGAGACCTACAAGAAACGCATCGAAGACCTGCTGACGCCATTGGTGGGCGCAGGTCGTATCCGCGCCGAAGTCGTCGCCGACATTGATTTCACTTACACCGAGGAAACGCGAGAGTCATTCGATCCGGCGCGCGCGGTGGTTCGCAGTGAGCAGCTCAGTGAGGACCAGACCACCGGGGTCGCCGCATTGGTCGGTGGCATCCCAGGCGCGCTAAGCAATCAGCCGCCGGAGGCCACCGGCATTGATCCCAACAGTATTGCTTCGGAATCGCAGCAGATCGAACCGAAGAATTCATCTCGCAGCAGTGTCAGAAACTACGAGGTCGATCGCACGATCCGCCACACGCGACCCAATTCCGGCGCCATTCGCAAGCTGTCGGTGGCAGTCCTCATTGATAACACGCCTGTCGAAGGCGAGGACGCACAGTCGGCCCCGGGCGATCTGGATGTCGAACGATATACAGCGCTTGTCAAAGAAGCGGTCGGCTTCGATGAAAATCGTGGAGACTCGGTTATCGTGCTCAACGAGACCTTCCTGGCGGCAGCGCCGCTCGAGGAAGCTCCAGCGCCGGCATTGTGGGAGCGGCCCGAATTGCGCGACGTGGTCAAGCAGGTTCTGGGTGCCATTCTGGTGCTGGCCATCGCTTTCGGCATCGTTCGCCCGATGTTGCGCGGCGTCGTTTCAGGTGGTGCATCGGCATCGGGTGAGTACCTCGGACGTACGGGCGATTTCGCCGGCGGCGACGGGTCTGCGCAGCTTACTGCCGGCGGTGCCGCGGCGCTCGCAGGTCCGAACTACGATGAAAAAGTTGCTGCCGCGAAGAACATAACCGGCAATGATCCTGCGCGTGTCGCGCAGGTCGTCAAGAAATGGGTATCGACCGATGAGTGACCTCGCCGATGCCATGAGCGGTACCGAGAAAGCGGCTCTATTGCTGATGACACTGGGCGAGAAAGAAGCCGCGGAAGTCCTTAAGTACATGGAAGCCAATGAAGTCCACCGGCTCGGAACCGCAATGGCGACACTGAAGAGCGTCAGCCGAAATGACGCCGACAAGATTCTCGATATTTTCATCCTGGATGTTGAGGATCAAACGGCGCTCGGCGTAGATACTGAAAACTATGTAAGAAAGTTGCTCGGGAATGCTTTCGGCGCCAGCAAGGCAAATGCGTTTATCGAACGTATCGTATCAGGCGACGATGCGAAAGGACTGGACGCGTTGAAATGGATGAGCTCGAGGGAAGTGGTCGACATCATTCAGGACGAGCACCCGCAAATTATTGCAATCGTGCTGGCCTATCTCGACAGCGGGCAGGCCGCCGAGGTGATCGAGAAACTGCCGGACGAGATGCGCGCCGATATCGTCATGCGCGTCGCACGCCTGACCGACATTCAGCAAAGTGCCCTGGCCGAAATAGAAAACCTGATCGCCAACAAGTCGGCGGACGCGGGCCGCGGCATTACGCGCAAGGTGGGTGGCGACAAAGTGGCGGCCGGCATTGTCAACGCACTCAAACCCGACCGTGGCGAGCAGCTGCTGGAGCAGATCAAGGAAAAGAATGAGGAGTTGTCGCAGCGCATTCAGGACATGATGTTCGTCTTCGAGACGTTGCTCGAAGTCGACGACCGCGGCATCCAGGCACTGCTACGCGAAATTTCCAATGAACTGCTGGTCGTGGCGTTGAAGGGCTGTGATCCGTCGATCAGTGACAAGATCCTGGGCAACATGTCGAAGCGCGCGGCAACGTTGTTGCGTGAGGATATGGATGCGAAAGGGCCGATCAAACTCAGCGACGTCGAACAGTCGCAGAAAGAGATCCTGGACATTGCGCGACGGCTCGCAGATTCCGGTGACATTAATCTAGGCCAGGGCGGCGAGGAATATGTCTGAGGATTCCGCCGTAAAGACACCGACAACCTGGGACGTGCCATCGATTGATGGTCCTGCGGGTAAGGGCTACCTGACCGCCGGCCGGCTTGAGGAACTGCAGAAAGATGCTTACGAAGAGGCCTGGCAAAAAGGACATGCCCACGGGCTGCAAGCCGGAGAACAGGCGGTCCGGCAACGTGCGGCCCGCTTTGACCAACTGCTGCTTGCCTTGAGCAAGCCGTTCGATCAGCTGGACGATTCGGTCGAAAAACAGCTGGTCGAACTCTCGATCGCGATCGTCAAGCAGTTGTTCCGTCGAGAGATACGAATCAATCCGAGTCATGTAATTGGCGTCGTCAGAGAAGCGATACAGCTGCTGCCAATTGCGAGTCGCAGTGTGCAGGTTCATCTTCATCCCGAGGACGCTTCCCTGGTTCGTGAGACCCTGTCGCCGGCGGAAGGCGAGCCGGCGTGGAGCATCGTTGAGGATCCGTTGATCGCACACGGTGGCTGCCGGATTACGACGGAAAATTCGCAAATTGATGCGACCACGGAAGCCCGATTACAGGCGGTGATAAACGCCACACTCGGTGATGAGCGCCGCGAATGACTGAGGAGAATCCAGTATTCGTCGGTCCCGACCCTGATCGTAACCTTGAGCGTTCCTTGCGATTGGGTGCGTTTCTCGATCGTGCGTATGACGAAAGCCCGGGCCTGGTCGTCGAAGGTGTGTTGCGTCGCACGGTGGGTCTCGCGATGGAAGCCGAAGGCTGTCACGCCGCATTGGGGGGGCGATGTGATGTCGTCGCTGCCGATGGGCGGCACGTCGAAACCGAGGTTGTTGGATTTTCAGGTGAGCGCCTGTTTCTCATGCCGGTCGCGGACATGCGCGGTGTTTCGCCCAACGCGCGGGTCATTCCAATCTCTGGGTCACCTGAAGTCATCGTTGGAGACGAACTGCTGGGCCGGGTGCTGGATGGTCGGGGCAATCCCCTCGACGGCGGCAAGCCCATTGCGCGCGGCAAGACCGTGTCATTGATGGGCGAGACGATCAACCCGCTGAAGCGCAAGCCGATTCGCTCACAGCTTGATGTTGGTATTCGCTCGATTAACTCCCTGTTGTCAATCGGACGTGGACAGCGCATGGGCCTGTTTGCCGGCAGCGGTGTCGGCAAGAGCATGCTGCTCAGCATGATGACGCGAAATACGGAGGCCGATGTCGTGGTTGTTGGACTGGTCGGCGAACGCGGCCGGGAAGTGCAGGAATTTATTGATCACTCACTGGGGCCCGAGGGCATGAAGCGCGCCGTGGTTGTCGCCACGCCAGCGGATGACACTCCTTTGATGCGGATGCACGGCGCGTGGTTAACGGCCGCCATCGCGGAGCATTTTCGGGACCAGGGGCAAAACGTCCTGTTGCTGATGGATTCGCTGACGCGCTTTGCGCAGGCGCAGCGTGAGATCGCGCTGGCGATCGGCGAGCCTCCGGCGACCAAGGGGTATCCACCCTCGGTATTCGCGAAGCTGCCGCAAC
The DNA here is from genome assembly GCA_963760325.1 of uncultured Gammaproteobacteria bacterium. Classification (GTDB taxonomy): domain Bacteria; phylum Pseudomonadota; class Gammaproteobacteria; order Steroidobacterales; family Woeseiaceae; genus UBA1847. The sequence goes on from CAVXCW010000030.1 coordinate 30,893, forward strand.
TCGTGGAGCGTGCCGGCAACGGCTCGGAAGGCGGGGGTTCGATCACCGCTATTTACACCGTGCTGGCCGAGGGCGATGACCATAACGACCCCATTGCGGATGCGGCACGAGCCATTCTGGATGGCCACATCGTGCTCTCGCGCAGTATGGCGGACGCCGGTATCTATCCGGCGGTCGATATCGAGTCTTCCGTCAGTCGGGCGATGAACCAATTTTCGTCCGACACGCAGCAGCAGCTCGTGTCACGCTTTCGGCAAGTCTACTCAACGTACCAGGAGAACCGGGATCTTGTGGCGGTTGGCGCGTACCAGCCGGGGTCGAATGCGCAGCTCGATGAAGCGATAGCCTTGTGGCCTTCGATCATTGAGTTTCTGCGACAACATCAGAACCAGAGCGTTGATTCGGCAAGGAGCCTGGCTCAACTTCGCGAACTGTTTGACGCGGCGCCGGTGAAGGAACCGGGAGAGCATGAAGAGCCGTTCCCGTAAGATTGGGAAAATCGCGAGCCTCGTCGCCGCGGAGGAACGCCGCCTCGGACAGATGGCCGGTCGATCCCGGCAGCATCTGGAGGAACAGCTGGATCAGCTCGGTGAGCTCAACGCGTTTCGACACAACTACGCAAAGAAAAGCACGACCGCGTCAAACGTGAGTTCGGCGCACTGGCAGGATTACCAGAGTTTTCTCCATCGCCTCGATACGGCGGTCAGAGCGCAGCAGCAAATCGTGCGAGACAGCGAGCGCATGCTGGAGACACATCGGAAACGCTGGATCGCGAAGCGGCAACGACTGGAGTCTCTGGAGCGCGTTCTCGAAAAGTACAGGATTGAGGAACGGGTTCAAGAGGCCAGGCAGGAGCAGAAGCAGCTCGATGAGTTACCAAACAGCCAGGCTGCCTTTCTGGACGATGAGTGACCGCGGCCTAGTGTCCTATGCGGCCGAACCGGACAGGACACCAGGTCCTCGCAGCTGCCTCAAGATCTGGCATGTATCTTGCTATTACTTAGGCAGGACCAATGTTTATCGGAGAGGAATCCGCATGCTACCGACACTGAATCTGCAACTTTCATCCGTCGAATTGCTCGACAACACTTACGCAACGTCAGGATCGCCGTTACCTGGCGCTGGTGGCGAGGTGGAATCGGGCTTTGGGGATCTATTGCGGCTGCGTGCTGATGCGTCGACGCTGCCCGACGAGTCGGGCGGCGAATTATTGCCACAAAGCGGCAGCGGCTTGCCGATCCTGGCGGACCTGGAACGCGACCCAGCTTGCGACGGAGATCCTGCCGGCACCGAAAATTGACCCCGGACTCATCAAGCTTTCGCCCGGCCAGGGCATGGAGGGCAATATGGCAGCCCTTACAGACCTGCCTGAGCTTGTTCTGGAGACCCCGGTTCTCTATCCACAGCTTGACGCGGCGGCTGCCGCGGAATCGTTGACCGCGTCATCACCGATACCAGGTGTCGTCGCCGTGCCGCTTTTGTCGACGTCGGCCGTCGCAGACCCTGCTCGGACCGAATCAACCGCGCCCGGCGTGCTCAGCGGCGCGGTTGATTCTTCTATCAGGCTCGATAGTGGGCCGAACGCCACCGCTCGGCCGACTCTAACGAGTCTCGCAATTACCGCGCGTGAGGCCAGTCCCCTCGCGTCGACTGACAAAGTTGTTGCTACGCCGGCTGCGAGTATCGGTTTGCGCGAACGTGGCCAGCTCGGCGAGCCGCAAAGCAGAACAGCGCCGATCGCGTTGACGAGCCCCGTTGCTGAATCGCCGGAACGAATGGCCCTGGCCGATGCAACGAGGCAGCTGGACCTTACGGCACTGCAGCGTGCCGAAGGTCTTTCTGAAGCGCGCATGGAATCCCTCCAGCCGCGTGTACTGGCGCCGCAACCGGGGCAGACGCTGCAAGCGCAGCTCAATACACAGTTTTCACAGGCGCCGCTGACAACGGCACCAACGGCCGCCGCTTCCCTTGATGTAACGTATGCCGGCCTCACGCAACAGACGACCGATCTTATAGGTACGTCGGTGCGGGATTCGGCCTGGGGAAACCAGCTTGGCGAGCGGGTCCTGATGATGGCCGGTAATCAGCTCAAAACGGCGGAAATCCGCCTGACGCCAGCTGAGCTCGGGCCGCTCAGGGTCCAGGTCTCTGTTGACGACGGTGCCACGAACGTGACTTTCCATGCGCAGCATGCCGTGACTCGAGAGGCGATCGAACAAGCGTTGCCACGACTCCGCGAAATGCTGGCCGAAAACGGACTGTCCTTGGGGCAGGCGGATGTTAGCGATCGCGGCGTGGGCGAGGGCAACGGGCACGACGGAACGGACCGCCAGGTATCGAACCATTCCTCGGAAGAGTCGCAAGAGGCGGGCATAGACACGGACCCCCAATCGGCACGTCGGGTGACGACGACGAACGGGCTGGTTGATACGTTTGCCTAGTGTCCAGTCGGCTCTGAAATCATGCGACACATCGGACAGGACACTGGAACGTCAAAAAACTGACAGATCCCGGAGACGACGCGGCGGAGCCTTGATAAGCGACGGTTTTCCGACGGACTGCGGCGGTTGGATCGAATCTTCATTATCTTCATAAATAACTGAAAAATATAAAGAAAGCGGTATCAGAATAAGCTTGGCATGGCACTTGCATTATCCCAGTTAGTACACATGGGAGTAAGTGATGGCTGAGGAAGACAACGACACAGAAGTCGCCGCCAGTTCCGGCGGTGGCATGATGAAAAAGCTCATGTTCGCCGGTATCGGCCTTGCCCTGTTGGCAGCCGGCGTCTTCGGTGGCATGACTTTTTTCGGCGGCGAAGCGCCACCCGAGGGTGATGCGGCCGTCGAAGAAGTCGGTCCGGCCGACGGGCCCGCGCTCTACACCAGCCTGCATCCGCCGCTGGTCGTGAACTTCAAAGATAGCGTCGGTGATTCGCATTTCATGCAAATCACGATGGAAGTGATGGCGCGTGACCAGACCGTTCTCAACTCCGTGCGCGAGCACGCACCCGTAATTCGCAACAGCCTGATTCTCCTTTACAGCGGCGCCAATTACGAAGAAGTCACAACCCGCGATGGCAAAGAGAAGATGCTGGCCGACGGTCTTACCGAGATTCAGAATGTGATGACCCAGAAAATCGGCGAACCCGGTGTTGAAGCTGTGTATTTCACGGCTCTGGTCATTCAGTAAGGCGCCCGGCGATGTCTGATCCCATCCTCACCGAAGATGAAAAGGGCGCGTTGCTTGATGGCATGTCGAGTGGCGAAATCGAAGTGCATTCGAACAAGGGACCGACCTACGCAGAGGTCACGCCGTTCGAAATAGGTCCGCGCTCGAGAATCAAGACCAATAGCTATCCGCGCCTGCAAAGCCTCAACCGACAGTTCGCCGGCCGCATGAGCAAGCAGGTGGAGGCTCTTCTGAACGTAGACTCGCTGGTTAGCCTGATCGGCACGACGAGCTGTACCTACAGCGAGGCCTGCGAGAATAACGAAGGTCTGGCGCTCATTGTCGAATTTTCGCCCAAGCCGCTCGACGGATCCGCGTTCATCAACCTTGGCGCCAAGACTGTCGGAAATCTCGTCGAGACTTTCTTTGGGGGCCAGAGCGATGAGACGGCGAATCATAACCCGGAGTTCTTTACCCCTGGAGAAATGAGCGTTGCAGCGCTATTTGGCGAAGCGGTGCTCTCGGTGATTGCTGAAGTCTGGGCACCTTTAGAGAAGTTCGCTCCGGAAATGGCCGGCACACACCTGAGCTCCGGCGTGATTGATAGCGTGGATGGCGGCGACTCGATCATCAGCTGCGATTTCAGCCTGGAATTTGGTGAAAAACAGCAGGCTTTTTCCGTTTTTTGGCCCGTGACCACGGTTGCGTCGCTGCTGCCGGTTTTTGAAGGGCAAAAACGCGATCGCAACGCGGCTGAAGATTCGCGATGGCAACGTTCCCTGCGTTCCCGAGTGACGGATTCGATTGTGAAAATTTCATCCGATGTCGGTCACACGCGCATGACCTTGCGCGCTGTCGCCGACCTTGTACCGGGTGACGTCATCAATATCGGCAACCCGCGAGAAGGCACAGTGAGCGCTCGCAATGTACCCGTTCTGGCCGGTCGCTTCGGCATTCACGACGGCCGATACGCGGTAGAAGCCATCAACTGGCTGGAGTCCGAACCCGGATCACCGGCCGCGCACAGTAAGTAACGAAGAGGAATTTCGACGATGGAAAGTGATACGCCGACACCCGGCAACGAACCCAACGAGCAAACGGCCGAAGCAACATCGGACGCACCGCAGTTTTCGCCCGAAGAGCTCAAGGAAGGTAACAAGACCGCAGAAGGCGCTCGCGCTGACGTAAACCTCGACCTGGTTCTCGATATTCCGGTCGACGTTTCGCTGCGCGTGGGATCCACCGACATTTCCATTCGGGATCTCGTATCGCTGGTCGAAGGTTCCGTGATCGCGCTCGATCAGGACGCGGGAGCACCGATGGACGTGCTTGTTAATGGCACGCTGATCGCGCATGGCGAAATCGTTGTTGTCGACGACCAGTACGGGGTGCGCCTGACCGACGTAGTGACGCCAGTCGAGCGCATCGAGCAGCTGCACTAGGGTGCCTTGATGCTTCGCGAGATTCTAAATTCGAAGGCTGTCACGCTTGCTACCGACGCAACCCCGTCGCTGCCCGCGACACCGGGCCTGGGTGGCGGCGATATCCTGAATATGGGCGTAAGTATGCTCGTCGTCGTCGCGGCCATTGTCATTCTCGGCTGGTTGTACTCGAGATCGCGCTTTGTCGGCGGCGGCAACAATGACGTCATTAACATTGTGGCAACCCGAGCACTGGGTCCCAAAGAACGTTTGCTCGTTGTCGAAGTCGCTGACCAGCAATTACTGGTTGGCATGACTTCGACTGCAGTTCAGACGCTGCACGTTTTTGATACGCCAGTCGTCGTTCCGAGCAAGGCTGACACACCTGTCGGCTTTGCCAACCGGCTGCGGTCGGCTGTTCAGGAGATAGGCAAGTGAGGTGGTTGTTCCTGATCGCCGCCCTGAGTTTCGCCTGCGCAACAGCGGATGCACAGACCGCACCGCTTGCGCTGGCTGCCGACGCTACGCAAGGACAAAGCTATACGCTGAGTATCCAGATACTGGTGCTGATGACGCTGCTGACATTGTTGCCGGCCGCTGTCCTGTCGACGAGCGCATTTGTTCGTATCATCATCGTTCTTTCTATTCTCCGGCAGGCTCTTGGAACGGCCCAAACGCCGCCGAATCAGGTGCTGCTCGGCATCGCGCTGTTTCTTACATTTTTTGTCATGTCGCCGGTTATCAGCGACATCCATGAAAACGCGGCAACCCCCTATATAAACGGCGAAATATCGGCGCCGGAGGCGTTGTCAAGCGGTATACAACCGCTGCGTCGTTTCATGCTCGACCAGACACGCGATAGCGACCTGCAGTTGTTTACGACGATCGCCGGGCTTACCGACATTACGTCTGTCGATCAGGTGCCTTTTACGATAGTGGTCCCGAGTTTCATGGTGAGTGAACTCAAAACGGCGTTCCAGATCGGCTTCCTCGTATTCATTCCCTTCCTGATAATCGATCTCGTTGTTTCCAGCGTGCTCATGTCGATGGGCATGATGATGCTGTCGCCCATGCTGATTTCCCTGCCCTTCAAAATCATGTTGTTCGTGATGGTTGACGGCTGGGCGTTGCTGCTCGGAACGCTCGCATCGAGTTTCTACACCTAAGGATCCCGAAAATGACACCGGAAACAGTAACCACAATCGGCCAGCAAGCACTTTGGGTGACGATCATGATCGCAGCTCCCTTGCTGGGTTCGGCGCTTGCTGTCGGACTGTTTGTCGGCATGATTCAGGCCGCCACACAAATTAACGAAATGACCTTGAGCTTCATTCCAAAACTTCTGGTCCTGGTGATGGCGCTGGTCGTCTCGGGACCCTGGATGCTCAGCGTCATTGTGAATTATACGCGCCAACTGATGGAGCAAATTCCTTCCCTGATCTCGTGAACAGCGAGAAAGGATTGAGAGATGTTAGTGAGTCAAGAACGTGAATATCGAGATCGCAATAGCCCCGATAATCGAAACGCTGGCGATATACATCTGGCCATTCGTTCGGATTGGTGCATTCCTGATGGTGATGCCATTGATCGGCGGCAGCTTCACTCCGGTTCGGGTACGGCTGTTGCTGGCCATTGTATTGACGATAGCTATCGCACCGATCGTGCCACCTGCGGTGACTCAGGATGTGTTGAGTGCGGCGGGTCTGGTCACGATGATTCAGGAGATCGCAATCGGCGTCGCATTGGGATTCTTAGTGCAGCTTGTCTTCGACGCGATCGCGCTGGGGGCGCAGGTGATCGCTATGAGCATGGGTCTCGGCTTCGCCGTCTTCTTGGACAGGGCGCGCGGGGTAAGCGTTCCGGTACTTGGACAGCTGTTCCTGATGCTGTCGATGCTCATCTTCCTGTCGCTGGACGGGCATCTGGCGATGATTTCACTGTTGGCCGACAGCTTTCGGGCCTGGCCGATAGCCAAGGGCGGCCTGACGCTGCCGGTGCTTTCCGAGCTGCTGGTCTGGACGGCTCAACTCTTCATTTTCGCGATGAAGATCGCGCTGCCGGCGGTGACGGCATTGCTGATCGTGAACCTGTCCTTCGGAATCATGAGTCGTGCCGCACCGACGCTGAACCTGTTCGCGGTGGGTTTCCCCGTCACCATGTTACTGGGCTTCGTGGTCATTTTTCTAAACATGGGAGCACTGGTCGAGAACGTGGTGTCGTTCATCGAACTTTCGATTTTGAAGATTTCGCAATTGCTTGAAATGTGAGCGACGTGATGTCAATGGAGCAGGCAAAGAGTGGCTGAAGAAGCGCAACAGGATCGTACCGAACAAGCGACGCCAAAACGTCGCGAGGACGCTCGCAAGAAGGGCGACGTTCCACGATCGCGTGAACTGACGATGACCGGTGTGATGCTGTCAGGCGCCGGCGCGTTGCTTCTTATGTCTGGCTCAATGGGCCGCGACCTGGCGGGCGCGTTCGCCAGCGGCTTTTCGATAGAGCGCGATATGCTGATGGACGATCGGTACCTGGTTCCCGCATTTGCACAAATCGCCTCCAAGATGTTTCTGAGCCTGGCGCCGCTCGCCTTTGTTCTCTTGTGTGCCGTGTTTCTGAGTGCCGCCCTGATTGGCGGCTGGTCATTCAGCCTGAAAGCAGCGGCTTTCAAGGTCGAGCGGCTGAATCCTCTGAAAGGCCTCAAGCGCGTCTTCGGCGCCAACGGTTTGAACGAGCTTGTCAAAGCTTTGGCCAAGTTTTCGTTGGTTGCTGTGATCGGTGTGTCGTGGCTCTGGTACTCGACAGAGGACCTCCTGTCACTAGGAAGAGAGCCCATCGGCCAGGCCATTCGTGATTCATTACAGCTATGCGCCGTTTCATTGTTGGTCGTTAGCCTGGGTCTCCTTGTTATCGCCGCTTTCGATGTGCCGTTTCAACTATGGCAGTACGAAAAGAAACTTCGAATGACGCGCCAGCAGGTAAAAGACGAATACAAGGAAACAGAAGGTCGACCCGAAGTGAAAGCGCGAGTCAGGGCGCTGCAGCAGCAAATCGCAACGCGCCGGATGATGGAAGAACTGCCAACGGCCGATGTTGTTATTACCAACCCGACGCACTTTGCCGTCGCGCTGAAATATGACGATAACAGGATGGGCGCACCGAAAGTCATTGCGAAAGGCAAAGACCTCATTGCCAAACGTATCCGCGAGGTTGCGGAGGAACACGGCGTGCCATTGTTCTCGGCGCCACCTTTGGCGCGGGTTCTGTTCCGCACGACCGAAATAGGCGACGAAATACCGGCAAGACTTTATACCGCCGTTGCGCAAATTCTCGCCTACATCTATCAGCTCAACGAAACACTAAGACCCGGACAGCGTCGGCTCGAGCCGCCTGTGCCCGATATCGATGAAGACGAGTTTCCAGGACCGCGACGGTCAGGATGAGTGAGTAGTAATGGCGAATGAAACAACAAGTGGTTACCTGACGGATATTGCCCACGGCCTTGGCTTGCCGTTTCTCGTGCTTGCCATGTTGGCGATGATGATGATTCCGTTGCCGCCGCTGGCTCTCGATGTGCTGTTCACGTTTAACATCGCGCTATCGCTCGGCATTCTGCTGACGACGGTTTACATCAAACGGCCGCTGGACTTCGGCGTGTTCCCGACGATTCTTCTGGTCGTAACGTTGTTACGATTGGCACTCAATATTGCATCAACGCGCGTCGTCCTCATTAACGGTCACAGTGGTACGGCGGCCGCCGGCAAGGTGATCGAAGCCTTCGGCGAGTTCGTCGTTGGTGGCAACTACGCGGTTGGCCTGGTCATCTTCGGCATCCTCGTCATCATCAACTTTGTGGTTGTGACAAAGGGCGCCGGTCGCGTATCCGAGGTTTCGGCGAGATTCACACTCGACGCGATGCCGGGCAAACAAATGGCGATCGATGCCGACCTGAATGCCGGTGTTATCGACCAGGACGAAGCGCGTCTGCGCCGGCAGGAAATCGGCGAGGAGGCGGATCTCTACGGCTCGATGGACGGTGCGAGCAAGTTTGTCCGCGGTGATGCCATTGCCGCCATACTGATTCTGTTTATCAACATCATCGGTGGGCTGATTATCGGCACGTCGCAACACGACCTGTCGTTGTCAGAGGCCGTACACAACTATACCTTGCTGACCATTGGCGACGGCCTGGTGGCCCAGATCCCATCATTACTGTTGTCGACCGCCGTCGCCATTATCGTTACGCGCGTTACCCGCTCGCAGGATATGCGCCAGCAGATTTCCGACCAACTTTTCGAGGATCCGCGTGCGCTGATCGTTACCGGTGCCATCGTCGGTATCCTGGGGCTGATTCCAGGTATGCCAAACTTCGCTTTCCTGAGTCTTGCCGGGCTTTGCGCCTTCGGCGCCATCCGGATATCGCGAAAACGCAAAGCGGCACCGGAACCGGAAGTGCGGCCGGTTGACCCCGATTCGATACTGCCGGACTTGAGCTGGCAGGATGTCGATCCTGTAGATCTTGTTGGCCTGGAAGTGGGTTATCGTCTTATCCCGCTTGTTGATTCGCAGCGCAACGGGCCGCTGGTCGGCAGGATAAAGGGTGTTCGCAAGAAGCTCACCGAAGAACTCGGATTCCTGGTGTCACCCGTGCACATACGCGACAACCTGGACCTGGCGCCCAACGGGTACCGGATTTCCCTGGCGGGTGTATCGATTGGCGAAAGCGAAGTACACATCGACAAGGATCTCGCGATCAATCCAGGCCAGGTATTCGGCAAGATCAATGGCATCGCGACCAAGGACCCGGCATTCGGGCTAGAGGCCTACTGGATCGAAGGGTCGCAGCGCGAGGAAGCGCAGATGCTCGGTTACACCGTGGTCGATCCATCGACGGTCGTGGCTACCCACCTCAGCCAGCTCCTGCAGAACAACGCACAAGAGCTCCTGGGACACGAGGAATGCCAGCAACTCATGGACCGGCTGGCGTCTGCCTCGCCGAAGCTGGTCGAAGAGCTGACTCCGAAACTGCTGCCCATGAGCGTCATCACGCGCGTGCTGCAGAACCTGCTCGAAGAGCACATCCCACTCCGCAACATCCGCAAGATCGCCGAAACCTTGGCGGAGCACGGTTCGCGCAGTCAGGATCCCGACGTTTTGTCGGCCGCGGCGCGCGTCGCGCTGGGACGCTCGATCGTCCACAACGTAGCAGGGACGCGGTCTGAGCTGCCCGTTTTGACGCTGGAGCCAGAGTTGGAACGAATCTTGAATGAGTCAGCACAGGAAGGCGGAAATATTGGATTGGAACCGGCAATGGTTGAACGGCTGCATCAGACACTGACGGACAGGGCACAGAGCCAGGAAATCGCGGGCGAACCGGCAGTGTTGCTGGTCGCGCCACAAATACGGCCGTGGATGTCTCGCATGATGCGCAACATTCGCAACCTGCACGTCCTCGCCTACAACGAGGTGCCGGACGATAAACGGATACAGATGATTGCGGCCGTGAGTTGATCGCGGTTTGAGAGTTTTTAAGGAAGAGCAAGGGTTGAAAGAGCGAAAAATCAAGGAAACGAGCGAGTAAACAAATGAGGAATGACGGTGAAAATCAAACGATATTTGGATAAGGACATGCGACACGTGTTGCGCCGAGTGCGTGAGGACCAGGGTCCCGACGCGGTGATCTTGTCAAACCGGCGTGTCGACGACGGTATCGAAGTGATTGCGGCGATTGACTATGACGAGGCGTTGGTTCGGCAGGCAATGGGTGGCGCGCCGGACGCCAATGAGGCTCTCGACAGCGATGTGCTGGCCCAAATCGCGGAAGATGATGTGGCACCAGTGACCGAATCGTCAGTGCCACCATCATCGGTGCAAATCGTCTCCGCCGAGTTGACGCAACAGCCAGTCGCGGACGATGAATTTCGCCAAATGCAAAATGACTTGTCCTCGATGCGCGGACTTCTCGAGACGCAATTGTCCGGTCTCGTCTGGAAGGACGCTTCGCGGCGTTTTCCTCTGCGCGCCCAGATTCTGCGCAACCTCTCGCGGCTTGGCCTGGCGCCGGATATCGCGAATATCATCATCGATCGTCTCGAACCGACAGACGACGTTAAGAGCCTCTGGAGTGCGCCGCTGACGGCGCTGGCGCAGACCCTGCCAGTCGTCGAAGACGACCTTTTGCAGAAGGGTGGGACGATCGCGCTGATTGGCCCGACCGGTGTCGGGAAGACGACCACCATTGCAAAAATTGCTTCACGATTCGCGATGGACAACTGGTCGGACGATATTGCGCTCATTAGTGCGGACTCCTACCGCATTGGCGCGAAAGAACACCTGAGCGCCTTCGCAAACATTATTGGCGCGAAGGTTTATTCGGCGACGAGTTTTGACGAACTGTCAGAAACTCTGACGCGACTCAAGGACAAGAAACTGGTCTTGATTGATACCGAAGGCCGCAGCCAGCGCGATCGCGATCTCTCGAGCCGTCTTGCCGCCTACGGGCGCAACGCGGATCGGGTCAAGTTCTACTTGACGCTGTCTGCAGCAACTCAGGAAGCCGCATTAGACGAGACGATCCGCGAATTCAACAAGGTGCCGTTGGAGGGTTGCATCGTTACGAAGATTGACGAGGCTGCGCAGCTCGGATGTGTCATGAGCGCGCTGATCCGCAACGAACTGCCGGCGGCCTGGTTTTCCGATGGCCAGCGAATCCCGGACGACCTCCACTCTGCGGCGCGCAAGAAGCTGTGGCTGGTTAATCAGGCGGTCGAATGCATGGAAGCCAGTCAACCGCGCGTAGATGAACGCACCATGGCTGAAGAATACTCAAAACAGAAGTTTGCCCATGTCCAGTAATACTCAACAATCAAACCTCAAGCGGTTCATGAAACGCAAACCGGTCAAGGTTCTCGCCGTTTGCAGCGGCAAAGGCGGCGTTGGCAAGACAAACGTTGCCTGCAACGTCGCGATTGCTCTGGGAAATCGCGGCCGCAATACGTGTCTGCTGGACGCAGACCTGAGCCTTGCCAATGTCGACGTGTTACTGGGTCTGCAACCGCGGTTTAATCTGTCGCACGTCGTTAATGGTGACGCGGACCTGCAAAGCACAATTCTTCCGGGCCCGGGAAACATTCGCATCGTGCCTGCGTCGTCCGGCAACCTCTGCATGACCGACCTCCCACCAGCGGCACAGGCCGGCATCATCCAGGCGTTTAGCGAATTGACGAATCAGCCAGAGGTGATGATCGTCGACACGGCCGCGGGCATCTCCCCAAAAGTGGCGCGGTTCGTACAGGCTGGACAGCACCCCATCGTCGTTGTTTGCGACGAGCCCGCCGCGCTGACCGATGCGTATGCGCTCATTAAAGTCTTTAGCCAACACTACGGTATTTCCCGATTCCAGATCGTCACCAATCAAAGTCGCAGAGCCCGCGATGGTCATAAGCTGTTTCGAAAACTGTCGCGCGTGACGGACGCTTATCTCGATGTCGTTCTGCGGCATCTTGGCGACGTCCCGCGAGACGACTACCTCGTCAGGGCCGTTCAGGAGCAAAGGGCGGTGGTTGATGCGTACCCAAGAAGCACGTCCGGCGCCGCTTTTCAGGAAATAGCCGCGAGCATCGATACATTGCCAGCGGCGCGGGAAGCCAGCGGCGGGATCGAGTTCTTTCTTGAACGTTTGCTGATGGCGAACCCGGCATCGCAAGGGAGCGGTCGCATGAACACATACAGTAACGTCGTGAAACGTAATGAGTACTCAGACGGTGACCTGGTCATGCAGCACGTCGACCTGGTGAAGCGGATCGCTCATCATCTAGCCGCACGCCTGCCATCAACTGTCGACGTCAATGACCTCATGCAGTCCGGCATGGTAGGACTGCTTGAAGCGGCGGGAAATTTTGACGCATCACGCGGCGCCAGTTTTGAAACCTATGCCGGAATTCGTATCCGTGGCGCAATGCTTGACGATATCCGCAAACACGACTGGACGCCTCGATCCGTTCACCATAAGTACCGACAAGTGACCGATGCCATAAACGCGATCGAGGGCGAAACCGGTCGAGCGGCCAGCTCCGAGGAAATCGCGGAAAGAATGGGTGTCTCGATAGACGAGTACCACAAGATCCTGGCGGACAGCGCGGGTAGCCGTCTGTTTAGTTTTGAGGAGGCGCTCGAAGAGCCCACCTTGCAACGCAAACCGCCATCGTCCGACTCGCCCCTGCCGGACCAGGAGCTGTACCAATCACAATTTCGGGCTCAACTGGCAGAGTCAATCGATACGCTTCCCGAGCGCGAACGACTCGTGCTGTCGCTTTACTACGAACAGGAGTTGAACCTCAAGGAAATAGGCGCGGTACTCGACGTTTCAGAGTCGCGTGTCTGCCAGATCCACGGTCAAGCGGTAATGCGTCTTCGGGCCGCGGCGAAGCGCTGGAGTTAGAGGAGCCTCGACATGGCCGACTATATTTCAGGCATCAAGCACATTACACCCGCGTATCCCGTCAAGCCGGTGCAACCTGCGCAGAAGGATAGACAGACGGATCGTCGGCAAAAACCGAAATATGATCCGAAGGACAAAGAGGACAAGGACGACAACGACGGGGAACGCAAACCCACAATTGACGAGCGTGTATGACCATGACATCTGAAACCTATTATTTGTATGTGCTGATTGCATCAAACGCAGTCCTGCTTGCTATCGCGTGCGTTGCGGTGGTCCGTTTCGAGCGCCGGTGGAAACGTATCGAGGAGTTCTGGGATAGCCCGACAGGCTCGGCGCTTGGCGAATCCCATGACGACGAGGTTCGTGCGCAGGTTATAGCAACGAAGCGCCTCGAAAAGCGGCTGGGCGAGTTGCAGCGGACTGTCAAGATTATGGACATGAAGGCGCCACAACAAAGCCCTCCCGCCGAGCGCAACCTGCCGATCGAAAACGCTGTCCGGATGGCGAGATCGGGCGCAAGCGTCGAAGACCTGACGCGTAACTGCGGGCTAAATTTCGGCGAGGCGCGCCTGATGCAGAAACTGCATGGAAGGGCCTCAGCGACCGCCAGGCCACATTAGGTTGTCTAAGGAAGCTCAAAAAGTCATGGATAAGACGGATGAATTCAGGTTCGTAAGCCTTCTTGCGCTCGAGCTCGACAACGGCGATATCATTTTGCCGTCGTTGCCTGACGTCGTGCTGAAGATTCGCGCCTTGCTCGAGAAAGATGACTGCGACTTTGCGCTCGTGAGCCAGGCGATCAGCGTGGATCCGGTACTGGTATCGAAGCTCTTCGTTTACTCCAATTCCGCGTATTACAACCGTGCAAACATCAAGATCGACACGCTGGACGGCGCCATTGGCAGGCTCGGCTTCGAGGTTGTACGCAATACCGCCATGTCAATGGCTATGAAACAACTTCATCATTCTGACAAGAAGGACAAGGCATCGAATCAATTTCGTGCGGTTTGGGCCAGAGGTATGAAGCTATCCAGCATGGCGCATGCGGTTGCAGAGCAGCGCAGCAATTTGAATCACGAGACGGCGTACTTGTGCGGCCTGATGCACGAAGTGGGTAAGCTGTACATTCTTACCAAGGCCGGGGATTTCCCGGAATTGCTGGGTGATCCGCAGTCTTTACAGCGGGTCATGGATGAGTGGAATCCGCAGGTGACCAAGAGCATTATCGAATCGTGGGGTTTTCCAGATGCTGTCGCCGAATCGGCGGATCCGGCAAGCTACGTTGACGATGACGCAGGATCAGCAGCAACACTTGCGGACGTGATGTACGTGGCAAAGTTGCTCGTCGACGGTAACCAGGAGAAGCTCAGCACGGTGTTCGCGGAAAATTCGTCGTGCCGAAAGCTGGGGGTCGATGAGAAAGCCGCAGCAGATGTAATGCTGGCTTACAGAGAAAAGCTGAAATCGATGCAGCAGTTATTTACTTGAAGAGATGCCGGGGATATTGCCCCTACATTTCGTCCATTTCCAGGCGACGCATTCGCAATGTCTCCGACTCGCGGCTGAACATGTGTTGTATGAGGATTTCGCGCTGCGCCGCGGGCAAATTCAGGAACTCAACCGCAATACCGTAGGGCAGATCTTGTCCACTGGTATCGGGTGGATCATCCAGCCGAACGACCCGGCAAAACGTCTCAACATAGCGGTTGTCGGCAGACAGCATGAACTGGATATAGAGCTTGTCCCCGACAGAGAGTGGCCGCTTGCTCGAGAAGACCAAGCCGTCAGCACTGACGTCGCACGTTTGCGGCGGAGTTTTTGCCAGGCTCAACTTTGTTTCACGTAGAGACGGAAGCTGATCCACAATGATATTGATCTTGTCATTGAGCAGGGTCATGCACTTACCGACCTTGCCGTACTCAGCGCTCAGCAAGTACATTGCTTCGCTGAGGCGAGCCTCGATGTCGACCAGCTTTGCCTGCGCACCGTCGCTGATGCCGAGCGCGAGTTTATAGTGCTCGATGCCGTTCTGAAACGCGGCTTCGTCAATAAGCTCGTACTTCACATAGGCAGATTCACTGATTCGAAAGGAGCGTCTGTTCTCTTGTCCGTTCGTCATGGTTCCAGTTCCTCGTTTGCGTCGGCTTCTGCGGACGCTGCTGTGATACTCATTGTGCGGTATTCATCGATTTCCTTGCCGCGCACGATAGCGATGTCAACCCGTCGATTCTTCGCCCGGTTTTCGTTGCTGTCGTTGGGCGCGCGAGGGCGGGTGTCCGCATGTCCGGTAACGATGATGTTTTCCGGGCTGAGCTTTGAGACTTGTAACAGTTCGTGCGCCACGGAGACGGCGCGAGAGGTTGAAAGATCCCAGTTGGAGCGAAATCGTTCATTGGAAATCGGCACGTTGTCGGTATGCCCGGAGATCGTCACTTCGCCGCTGTTGTTATCAATCAGGTCGGCGATCTTGGCCAGCGCCGGTCTGAAGGCCGTACGCAGGTCCGCCATTCCGGACTCGAAGGACGCGTTCTCCATAATATGGATGATGACCTTCATGCCCTCCGTCTGGATCGAGATATCGCCCTTGTTCAGTTCTTCCTTCAGGGCGAGGCGCAGTCGCTTCGCATGCTTGCGTGCTTCCTCGATTTCCTTCACTTCGCGCTCGAGCGCGTCGAGCGTATTGCGGTTCGAGTCCACCGTGTGCTGGCGCACTGTAGGGAGCGCGGTCGGGTCGGGTCTTCCGGGACTGAATTCCTGGGCAACTACGCTGGTACCCTTCGGTATCGTCCTTACTTCGATCTCTGCCTGGACACCGAAGGCGTCTTTCATCGATCCCGACAGTTGCTTGAACTTGGCGGCGTCCATCTCGGAAAAGGCCAGCAACAGGACGAAGAAACACATCAGCAGGGTCATCAGATCGGCAAACGTCATTACCCACGCCGGAACGCCAGCACTTTCTGCTTTCTGGGGGGCACCGTCAGACATCGGTCATTACGCGAAGCCGGTCAGGCTTCGCTATCCTCTTCGGCACGTTTGGATCGTGGCAGGTAGGCCTCCAGCATAGCCGCTATGATGCGCGGGTTCTGGCCGCCCTGGATGCTCAACAGTGCGTCTATGATCAGGGTCTTGCTGGTGTTTTCCTCACGGCTTCTGACGGCCAGCTTGTCCGCGATTGGCAAGGCGAACATGTTAGCGAGGATGGCGCCGTAAAGCGTGGTCAGCAGCGCGACAGCCATTGCCGGGCCAATCTGCTTCGGGTCGTCCATGTTCGATAGCATCTGCACCAGGCCAATCAGGGTACCGATCATTCCCATCGCCGGTCCGACATCACCGATCGCTTTGAAAATATCCTGCCCATCGCTGTGTCGTTTCAGGGTCTCGTTGAGGTCTTTCTGCAGCATGGAACGCACGGTGTCGGCCGGGTGGCCGTCAATGAGCAGACCCAGCCCCGTCTTCATGAATTCGTCGCTTATTTCGCGGTCTTCAAGCGCAAGCAGGCCACCCTGGCGAGCGGCTTTTGCCAATTCCACCGATTCTTCGATCAGTTCTTCAGGATTCGCAGGCTTGTAGAGGAAGGCTTTCACTGCAATGGACGCAGCACCGGCGAACTTGCCGAGGCTGAATTTCATCATCGTCACGAGCACGGTTCCGCCCAGCACTACCAGGAGTGACGGCGTATTCACGAACGTGCCGGCAGAACCACCCAGCATGATTGACGTCAGTACGATACCGAATGCGCCGATCAGGCCGATAAGTGTCGCCAAATCCAAAGTGTGTCCCTCCGTTCCCTGGGATCAGACAGAAATCGTCTCTTAAGTCTTTATCGGCAGATTTGCCCGTCACTTTAGGCCAATGCGGCCCGTATTCGGTTTATTCGCTGTCGTCAGTAGTCGGCAGGAAAACCGCGCGGTTGCGGCCCAGGCCTTTGGCCTTGTACAGCGCCTGGTCGGCGCGCTTGACGAATTCCGCGACGGTATCCCCTTCGGTGATTTCCGTGTAGCCCGCAGAGCAGGCAACCAGCGCTTCGTCCGGCGCAGATGTGACGCGAATCTGCCGCGCGTGCTCCAGGAATCGCTGGATCAGCGGGTCACAATGTCGAGCCGGCGTGTCTGTCAGAATTACGGCAAACTCGTCACCGCCGTAGCGCGCGACGAAGTCGCTCTTGCGAATGAAAGATCGGGCGAGACAGTCACCAACGGCGCGCAGCACTTCATCGCCGGCAGAGTGCCCATGGTTGTCATTGATCTGCTTGAAGTTGTCGAGGTCGACCATTAGCAGCGTCACGGGTTGCTGCATGATGAAATGCGTATTCACACTTTGAGCGATTGCAGAATCGAACGCGCCGCGGTTATACGCATCGGTCAGCGCATCGCGTTTCATCTCCTCGCGTGCCGCAACGAGGTCCTGGCGAAGGCTCGACATTCGGTCGTTCAGTTCCTGCAACTGCTGTTCATACGCTTGTTTTTGCAGTGTAAATGTCTCGTTGACCTGGGATACGGTCTGCGACAGGGCGGCTTTGATTTGCGGCACGACCCCCGTAGCTACCGCGTCTTCGATCATGTGCAGGCACTTGCGGATATTGGTTTCCGTTGTCTTGTCGCGTTGGCCGATATCGCGAAGACCCGTTACAAGATCATCAACGACACCCCTATAGTCCTGCAGACGCTCTGTGACGAAGGATTTTTCAGCGTGACGACGGTCTGCAAAAAATCGTCGAACACGTTCCCACTGACGAGCACCATTCTGTGACTGAGGGATATCGAAAGAGGGGACCGCAGCACCGTTTTCGACATGGCGTGCGAAATCAGCGCACATTGCCGGAAAGACCGCGGGATCGATGTCTTGTTCCAGCGGAAAGGACTCATCGCCCATGACCCGAATGACGCTGCCAAGCGTATCCAGAGCACCGTCGGCTATCGACTCGACAGGAACTGGCTCTTTGCTTTCAGGCGAGTTCGATCGTGAACCGAAAATCTTCGAAACGAGATCCATAAAGGAATTAATCGGCCTCGGGGGCGGGTTCTTTAGAGCTGTCTCTCGTCGCACCCTGGCGCGAATGCGATTTCGAGTGCCGATTTGTCAAAAAAATGTCGCAACAATAAGAAAAAAAGACCATATATAGAATTAACTGTACATAGCGGTTCCGAATATGGGTTTTTACGCCTATTATTATGCTTATTGCTGTTAGAGCTACTGTATGTGGATCGAAAAGCTTCATATTCGGTTGGAACGCTTGGAAAGTTAATAGAAACAAACATTAAAGAGAGGCAGTTCGCCGACCGCGATATCGTCAGCGCGGTGCATTGACCATCAACGAAGGCAATCGGGAAGGGCATGACTTGAACAGCGCCGACAGCATGATAATGGTCGTGAATCGCACCGGGTCTGCGGCCGAGAACCTGAAAGAGCTGATCGAGTTCATGGACGCACCGCACGTCTGCACGTCGACCCCGACGAAATGGCAGCAGCAAATCGGCGATAGTCGCCTCGAAGCTGTGTTCATCGGCCCTGATCTCACTGACAAAGATATTCGCGCGGTCGTTCATGACATCGGCGAACTCGATCCCAATATCCCCATTGTTATGATCACGGAGGATAACGACGAATGATCAGCAGCGATCTCCATAAGGAATATCCCTGGGCGCGGTTGCACTCGCTGAATTATCCCGTTCGACTTGACGCGTTAGGTGAAGTTCTCGCTGATATTCGTGCCTCTTATCATCAAACAGACCACTCCGATCCCAAGCCGCGCGGTACCCAGCTAATTGGTAACAGCCCTGACACGGAGCTCGTTCGACGCTTGATCGAGCAGGTCGCGCCATCGCTCGCAACGGTGCTCATTACCGGCGAATCGGGCACCGGCAAAGAGGTCGTTGCCCGTCAAATTCATGAGCGATCCGGGCGCAAGGGACCTTTTGTTGCCGTCAATTGCGGCGCGATTCCCGAGAGCCTGCTGGAAAGCGAGCTATTTGGCCACGAGCGTGGCGCTTTCACCGGCGCCGTCAGCGCGCGCGCCGGCCGCTTCGAACAGGCGAAAGGCGGCACGTTTTTCCTGGATGAGATCGGCGACATGCCGACGGTCATGCAGGTGAAACTGCTTCGCGTCCTTGAAGAGCGCGTAATCGAACGGGTTGGCAGCGCCGACAGTATTCCGGTCGACGTGCGACTCGTTGCCGCAACGCATCGCGATCTGCCGAAACGTATCGAAGCCGGTAAATTTCGTGAGGACCTTTATTACCGGCTCAGCGTCTTCCCGATCGAGATTACGCCCTTGCGCGAGCGAACGGCAGATATCGCGCCGCTCGTGGATGAGTTCATTCGCCGCTTGTGTGCCGAAGAATCGGTAACACTGCAAATTGCGCGTAATGCGATGAAAATTCTTGAGGAATACTCATGGCCAGGCAACGTCCGCGAACTCGCGAACCTGATCGAGCGGCTGGTCGTGGTGAAACCCAACGGCGTGGTCAAAGCCCGTGATTTGCCTTGGCCGATCGTCGAACGTCAGGAGGGCACGCCAGACGGGACCGAAGTGCTGAGCAGCCGTCTGACCGCGGTATCCGGTGGCGTACACGTAAATCTCCCGAGCGGCGGCCTGGACCTGAAACAATACCTGGCGAAAATCGAACAGGACATGATTCACCAGGCGCTGATTGAATCCGACGGCGTCGTGCAGCGTGCGTCGGAATTGCTCGGCGTCGGGCGGACCACACTGGTGGAGAAGATACGCCGCTACGAGCTCAACA
The DNA here is from genome assembly GCA_963760325.1 of uncultured Gammaproteobacteria bacterium. Taxonomy (GTDB): domain Bacteria; phylum Pseudomonadota; class Gammaproteobacteria; order Steroidobacterales; family Woeseiaceae; genus UBA1847. Next base: position 50,668 of record CAVXCW010000030.1, read on the forward strand.
CGCCAAAGAAGCCTGTTCACTAATCAGAGCGTAAATCTCACTAATTAGAGCGTGAATCAGTCGGGATTGAGCGCTTGCCTGCAATGCGGGCAGACATCGTGTTGGCTGAGTGCTCGCCGAACCCGTCCTTCATCCAGAATCTGACTGGCGGTGTGCTTGCCGAGTCCGAGGTCAATACGAAGCGCCTCCAGGTCACGAACTTCGTCGTCGCTCAGGACGCCGTCATCGAGCGCCTCTGCCGCCTTGCCTTCATATACTGCTGTGCTGACCTGCAGCTGCTGAGTGTAGCCGCTGGCAAGGATACTGGTCGGAAGAGCCACCATGCCGATACCAACAACGGTGATCAACGCGCCGAAAATTTTGCCGCCGACGGTAATGGGCGTCACGTCGCCATAGCCAACGGTCGTTAGTGTCGCGAACGCCCACCACATGGCGGCAGGAATGCTTCCGAAATCGTCGGGCTGCGACTCGCGCTCGAAGTAATACATCCCCGACGCGGCAAGGAGCATAACTGTAAGCAGGATAAGAAACGCTGCTGAAAGTGCACGACCATTTTCGCGAAACGTGATGAAGACCATGTTCATGGCGGCGGAGTATCGTGTGAGTTTCAAAACGCGCAACAGGCGCACAGCCCGAAGAAAACGCATGTCGACGCTGCCGGCAAGACCGAAAACGAGCAGATAGAAGGGCAGGATCGCAACGATATCAATGATCGCGTGAAACGAGGTCATGTAATGAAGTCGTGCCTGAAGCGGCGAGTTACCTGCTTCCGACTCCTGTTCAACGGAGCTCCAAATGCGAAGCAGGTATTCCACCGTAAACACGCCAACCGTGATTATCTCGAAAATCGACAGCGCTCTCGAATACCGGGCTTCCATCGATGGCATCGATTCGAGAATCACCGCGATCACGCTGCCCGCGATCAGCGCTACGAGAAATACGTCGACAGCCCGGCTGATTCCAGAGTCGCCTTGCGCCGTTTCGAGTGCGCGGAATACGTTTTGTCGCAGCGTCGTTGGAGGATCGCTGGCTTTCGTCGTCGTTGATACAGATCCATGCACGAAGCTGGCTCCGGAGCCTTTTCTTACTGTTCCGTAGCGGCTGATGCCGGTTGATCTTTAGTCAATTTGATATGCACTCAAGTCCTTTGGCCCGACGCCGATAACTTGTGAGTAGGTCTGCGTCCTTCGAGAAGGGCGGTGGCTGCTAGTCGTTGCAGACTTTAAAGGGACGGGTTAATTACGATGACGTCGGTGCGTGCCATACGAGATACGGAACCCAGCGTGTCCCTTGTTCAACGCCTGCTTGCGGCCGGCCTCATCAGCGAAGACCAGCTGCAAATTGCGTTACGAGAGAAACAGAGCCACGACGAGCCTCTGGGCCGAACACTCGTGAGGCTCGGCATGCTCAGTGAGGGGGTGCTCCGCGATACACTCGGAGAATTGCTCGGGGAGGGCTCGATTGACCTGCGCGCAGTGGTTCCCGATCGGCACGCGCTCGCAATGGTGCCGAAGAATGTCGCGCATCGTCACAGCGTGGTACCGATCGACTTTGACGCGAACGCTCGGCTGTTAACGCTCGCGGTGACAGACAGCGTCGGCGTTGTTGCCATCGATGAGATTTCTGCACTTCTGGATGGCGGCATTGACATCGCGACCACGATCGCAAGTGCAGTCGACATCAAATCCGCAATCCGGAGGTTCTACGAATACGAGTTGTCTATCCCTGGCATTCTGCGAGAAATCGACGCCGACGAAACCGGCGTGCTGAATGATGCCGTTGGAAACGAGGCATCCGGTCACCCGTTGACCCGACTGATAGACGCAATTCTCATCGACGCCGTCAAGCACGATGCCTCCGTCGTGCACTTCGAACCTGAATACGGGTTCCTTCGCGTGCGTTACAGAATCGATGGCGTACTGCGGCAAATGATGTCAGTACATCGAGACTACTGGACGGCCATGGTAGTGCGACTTCGGTCAATGGCCAGGATAAAGACGGCAGAGGATGCTCCTGCTATGGAAGGGCGATTCTCATTACAGCTCGGCACGCGCCTGTTTGAGTTTCGCATCGCGTGTCAGGCAACAACACAAGGTGAGAGTATCGTCGCGAGAATACTGGAACCCGACAGGGATATCGTGCCTCTCGAGAACCTGGGTCTCGAAAGCGATGCTCTGACGACGCTGCGTCTGATGATGGCTCGTCCCGAGGGCCTGATTATCGTTGCCGGAGCCCCGGACAGCGGTAAGGCGACAACCGTCTGCTCCGTGCTGAGCTATCGGAGTGATGAGTCAGTCAGCATTATGACTCTCGAGGACCCGGTCAAGTACCGGATGACGATGATCCGGCAGGCTTCGTTGGGGCCAGGTGAAGGACGCAGCTGCGCGAAGAGGATCGAATCCATGATTCGTCAGGATGCGGACGTCATGCTGGTGGGCGAACTGGGTGACCGAGACACCGCTGATTTGGTCTTCCGCGCGGCGTTGACAGGCCGCCAGGTCATCGCGACGTTACAAGCCAGCTCGGCGATCGCTGCGCTAACACGACTCCTGGGCTCCGGGGTCAATCCTGAAATCATGGCTGGCAATATTATCGGTATCGTTTCGCAACGTCTCGTTCGAAAGTTGTGCAGCAATTGCAAGCAACCCTATGTGCCGGAGAAGGTGGAACGCCAGTTACTCGGCGTCAATACTCCGAAAGCGTTGCGGCTTTATCGGGAGGGTGCTTGCACGGAATGCAACTTCCTCGGCTACAAAGGACGCATCGGAATATTTGAGGTGCTCAGAATAGACGAGGACCTTGACGAAATGATTGCTCGCGCCGCGCCACGCCGTGACATCACCCGGTATGTAATCGAGGCCGGATTCAAGGGCCTTGCAGAAGATGCCATCCGACATGTGCTCGTCGGGGTAACCAGCCTTTCGGAAGCTTCACGAGTTGTCGACTTGACAGCGCGTCTGCGATAGTTGCTGTCGCCCCGATAGCAACCCGTTCGCAGACCGCGTTTGTCAGGCTGATAGTGCCATCGGGCTATGATCGTAACGACGTGCCGTTTCAGGTAGCCGCACGAGTATCGGCCCATATTGGTAAAGCGTATTGAGCGCCCTGAAAAAGGCGCAGCGCTTGCCATTCTTCATTTTGCCAATAAATGACGGCAGACTGGTCGGCGAAAACATGATGGCCGTTGGGTCACTCACGCTGCCGTTGTCCAGTAAGTCCAGTGAGTCGCTGCTTGTCAACAGTACAACGGGAACGCGTGCTCGCTCATCGCCAAACGCAATTTCACGAAGGACAGCGATGCTCTTCTCGTCGGGATCCGTGAAGTCGAAAAAAATCAGATCGGGCAACGACTTTTCACGATACGAGCCGGATTTGCGGGCACAATGAATGGCATTTTCGCCCGGATTTATTCGGCGAATGACGCCGTTGATGCCGAACTTCTCCATCATGCCGCGCAGGATCGAAGCGCGTCCCTGATCATCGGTAATCAAAACCAGATTGATGGCTTTTTCGATTTCTTGCACCGTTCGTTCTCCCCAGAATTGCGTTAGTTCAGTTGCGCAGCAGCGACAAATATTATTTTTGTGAGCGATACGGCCCATATATTGCAGATTCCGTGCCAAATGCGATTAAAGTCCGCTACTCGCAGATTTTTCTCCGGTATTTCAGGGGTTTGCATAAGTTATTGAGTTGCCGAAGGAAAATCGCTTTTCGTCGCAAAGTCGCGACATCTCGACAAAGTCACGAAATATCGTGACTTTTTCCAATCGTTGATGCTAAAAGATTGATGAACAAAGGCTTTACTTACGACAACCGAACACAATTGGGCGATATGAGCGATCGGTCGGTAAGAATCCTTCTCAGAAGCGGCAGAGCCGCGTTCTCTTGCGCGAATTACACGCCTGTCGGCCAGCGAGGAACATCCCGGTGATTGATGGGGGAAGCCTGGACCTGGTCTTTAGTATCGTCGACCTCGGCCTCATCGCACTTATTACCGGCATGTTCCTGTATGCCGCCTCTCGGAGTCTTCTAAAAGAAAGGCTTAAGGCGCACGGTGGCCTGCTAATCGTTACCGGACTGTCGCTGGCGCTCCTTGCCCACATGTGGGAAATCGGCTACGAAATGGCGCATCGTGCCGACCTGGAGATCGTGCATACGCTCACCTCCACTTACTTTTCGGTGGAGCGCATTCACTTGCTGCTGTCGCTAGCCGGTTTTTCAATGGTGGCGATCGGCGTGTTGCTTGCGCTGCTAACGCGGAAACACATCGAGGCAGAGATTCTCGACACGCGGCGCGAACTCGAAGTCTCCAAGTATTTCGAATACCAGGCAGAGGAGCGATTTCGCTACCTGTTCGACAGCACGTCAAATTCAGTCTATTGCTACCGATTCGATCCGCCGATGCCGATCAAGCTGCCGGTTGCTGAACAGATCAAGCGCAGTTACGACGCGGTTCTTCAGGACTGCAACGTTATCTTCGCGAGGGAGATCGGCGTCGATGATCCTTCTGAGGTCATAGGCGACTGCCTGGGCGACCTGGAGAGCGCCAAGGACACGGCATCCCACGAGGCCTACTTCAAGACGTTTATCAGTAACGACTACCGGCTGGATAATTACGACCAGGAATACGTGGCACCCAATGGTGAGCGTCGATCGCTGAAGATCAACATGGTGGGCATTATCCGTAGCGGCTTGTTACATCGCATGTGGGCGGTCGAAAGTAACATCACCGTATTGCGTCAGACCCGGGAGGCGCTTGCACAGCGGCGCAAGTTCCAGGCGCTGGTCGCGACGGTGTCTTCGCGCCTGGTCATGGCGCCGGATGAGGAAGCCGACGACATTGTCGAAAGTTGCATGCGGTCCGTTTGCGACTTTGTCGGCGCGGATAGATCGACCCTATTCTGGCTGGATGCGGAATCCGACGTAGCATCGATCGCTTATGCCTGGGGTCCGGACGGTAATGCGTTCGGGCCCGTACCGATGGATCAGTTTCCCGAGTTCGGTGCGCGGCTCAAAGCGTTCCAGCCGGTTCGAATCAATGATGTTGCGAACATGGCCGAAGACTTCAAAATCGATGGAGCCAATTTGCAGAAGTTCGATCTCAAGTCCTTTCTGGCTTTGCCCATGGTGGTCGGCGGTCAGACTGTTGGCGGCATGACATGCGGACGTTTGCATCAGCAAAAAGACTGGAGCGATCAGGACGTAGAGGACCTGACCGTTTTTGCCGAGCTTTTTGCGAATTACGTCCTGCGCCTGAAATCACGTCGTGCGCTTGACGATGCGATGGGTCAATTGAAAGGGGCAAAGGAGCGGCTCGAGGCCGAAAACGTGTACCTGCGGCAGGAGATCGAACTGACACACGGATTTGACGAGATTATTGGCCGCAGTGAAGCGGTGCTTCGCAGCCTGCAGCTCGTCGAGCAGGTTGCGCCGACAAAGACGCCCGTATTGATCATGGGCGAAACAGGTACCGGCAAGGAATTGATTGCGCGGGCAATTCACGAACTCAGCGACCGCTGCGACAGGCCACTGGTGAAGGTGAACTGCGCGGCCCTGCCGGCAAATCTCATTGAAAGCGAATTGTTTGGGCATGAAAAGGGCGCGTTTACAGGTGCAGATGGTGCCAAGCGCGGGCGCTTCGATCTCGCCCATGGGAGCACCTTGTTTCTCGATGAGATTGGTGAAATCCCCATTGAACTTCAGGCGAAACTCCTGCGAGTTTTGCAGGAGGGCGAGTTTGATCGGCTGGGGGGCGGCAAGACAATCAAGGTCGATGTCCGACTGGTTGTGGCGACTAACCGGGATCTGGCGGAAGCGGTGCGACTCGGTGAGTTTCGGTCGGACCTGTACTATCGAATCAACACTTTTCCAATTGTCTTGCCCGCGTTGAGAGACCGCGGTGATGACATCGACTTGCTGGCGCAGCACTTTGTAGCGATGCACGCTCCCCGCCTCGGGCGAGAAGTGACCGAAATGTCTGCTGAAATGATGGATCAACTACGTCGTTATGATTGGCCCGGCAATGTTCGGGAACTGGAAGGTATCGTGCAACGCGCCTTGATCTCGTCGACCGGGCCGGTTCTGAATCTCGCCGCGCGCCTGGTTTCAGGAGCAGGCGAAGATCGGCAGCTTGAAGGACCGGCGCCTATTTCAGACCTGAAGCTGATCGAACGAGAACATATCGTCGCTGTGCTCGAAGATGCGAAGTGGAAGATTTCCGGTGGTTACGGAGCCGCGGCGAAATTGGGCATACCTCCGAGCACCCTGCGCTCGAAGATGAAGAAGCTCTCGATCAATCGTCCTGGTTGAGGCCTATTCGAATCCTGAGGGTAACAGCGCCCTCGATCACCTGACAAAATGAACGCATTAGCGGCAGTAATCTATCGCCAATTACGCGTTGTGACAGTCGGTCAGACTGTGAGCCGCTTCACGGCAAAAGTGAGAGGCGAATCACAAATTGACAACATAATCGCCGAAATCAATGCGGCCGATCTGATTTTCCATAAGAGTTCCCGCATGTCTCGCAATGAGAGCGAGCAGGCGCCGGGCAACGCGCCAGTACGTTGCCTTGTAAGGAATGAACCTTGGAAACGGCAGACTCGAAGTTTGCGTCGGTATTCGCATGGATGCGGCGCGTCACTTTCTTATGTTTGTGTTGTGCGGTCAGTAGCCCGGCAGGTGCCGTCGGTACCGCGGTAGGCACAGTCATCGAAAACACGGCGGTTGTCGATTTCGACCTCGCGGGCACGCCTCTAACACTTCAATCCAACACTACAACGATCGCTGTCGCCGAACGTATCAACGTCACGGTAACGTTGCAGAGTCCGCAAACACTGGTAGCTCCAGGCGAAACCGGCCGTGCATTGCTATTCCTGGTAACCAACACGGGAAATGGCAGCGAGACTTTTCAACTGTCAATTGACAACCTCATCGCCGGCGACGATTTTGACCCAACCGAGGCTGTTCCGGCGATTTACTTCGATACCGACGGCAGCGGCGACTTTAACGCTGCCGATCAGCCGTATACACCCGGCACAAACGATCCCGATCTATTGGCGGACGAGTCCGTCAGCGTCTTTCTGGTCAATGACATTCCGGGCAGCGTTCTGAACAGTCAAACCGGTCGCAGTGAGCTGACCGCGACTTCGGCAACCGGTACAGGCGCTCCTGGCACCGTTTTTGCCGGGCAAGGCGATGGCGGCGCCAACGCTGTGATCGGTTCCACAAGTGGCGAGGCACTCGACACCGGTGAGTACCTGGTCTCCGATGTGCTGTTAGACATTGTCAAAGCGCAGCTTGTCAGCGATCAATTTGGCGGCAGCGAGGCTATTCCGGGAGCAACGCTAACCTACACAATCACCGTCAATGTCACGAGCGCAGGCACGGCGGCGGCAAGTATCGTGCGCGATGCGATTCCCACGTTTACCACTTTTGTGCCGGGCAGTATCACCCTGAACGGTACTGCGATATCCGATGCGATTGACGCCGATGCCGGCGAGATTGATGCCGCCGGCACGCCATCAGTTGTCGTTCGTTTGGGTGACCTTACGTCGGCAAGCGGACCACAGGTCCTCGTCTTCCAGGTAGTCATTGACTAACGAGTTTTTTGAGCGAAAAGCTACTTCGGCGAGGAGCTGTTATGAAATTTCTTGATGAGCGCAATCTTTTTGATGTTTGGGTGCAGTAGCACTGGCGCAGAACAAGGACACCTCGACGTACAAACGACCGTACAGAAAGAGGAGGTCATTGTAAATGAGGCCGGAGAGTCAGAGACACGATTGGTTGCAGCCGAAGTCGTTGTGCCCGGCGAAAGCGTGTTCTACACGATCACGTTCTCGAATGTGAGTGCCGAGGTCGCTGACAATGTCGTAATTACGAACCCTATTGCTGAAGACCTGATGTACGTCGATGGCTCGGCGTTCGGTCCGGGCATGGACATTCAGTTCTCGGTTGACGGTGGAGTGACATTTGCGGCCGCGAACGAGTTGACGATCGTCGAGGACGGCGAGGTGCGTGGCGCACGGGGCGAGGATTTCACCCACGTCCGCTGGGTGATGCAGAACGACCTCAAAGTCGGAGCGCAGGGTATCGCGCGCTTCGCCGCCGTTCTGGAATAAGGAATTTGAAATAAGGCTTGCGGTTTTTTCGCAAGCTTTCGTTTGGGCAAAGCGGATTGCAGGTTCCGTTTTGGTGTTCGTATTGACCTGCCCGGCGGATTGCCGGTCTCTGCAAAAAAGGTAAGGAGTACCGTGATGAAACTATTAAATGGAAAGATAGGCTTGATGTTGAGGATCAGTGCGGCAGTTACCGCATTGTTGCTCGGGCAGCAGGCCATGGCTGCAGGAACAACCGCCGGTTTCGATATCCTCAACGAAGCCAAGGTAAATTACGAGGTCGGTAGCGTAGCCCAACCGGAGGAGACGGCGTCTGTGACGTTCAAGGTAGATCGTCGCGTCGACTTCACGTTGGTGCCGATCGATACTAACCTTGAAGACATCTCTCCGGGTGAGCAGGATGCCTGGGTCGATTTCACGCTGACCAATACCAGCAACGCGGACCTCGATTTCGCTCTCGCGCTTGCGCATATGACGGGTGGCGCAGTTGGTAGTGGGACAGACAACGTAGACCTGGACAATATTCAATTTGCGGTCAGTCCTGATCGAGTAGCCGACGCCGATCCGACGCAGACAGATCCTCAGTTTGTCGATACCCTTCTGGCGGATCAATCTATTCGAATTCGCGCCTGGGGCGATGCGAATTTGGTGCTGAACCTGGTAGACGCCGACGTCTCGGGCGTTCAACTCACAGCGACAGCCAGGGAGCCGGGTAGCTCTGCTGCCGGAGTGATCGACTACACGGTGCCCGATGGCATTCTGACGATGGAAAGCGTCGCTGCAGATGCTGGCAACGACGGAGTTGAAGCAGCAATTGATGGTTTCCTCGTTACCGCTGCGTCGCTCGCGATTACGAAGGGTTACACGGTCGATGGTGGCGGTCCGGCGATTCCCGGCGCAACAATTGAGTACACGATCACCATTGTGAACAGTGGATCGGCGGATGCAACGGGTGTCGCCATCAGCGATGACCTGGTAGACGAGCTCGACCTTGAGTTGCTCACCTACGATGGGTCAACGTCAGATGCCGAGATTGTCAATGATACGGCTACGTCTTATTGTGAATTTTTGACGACGGCGGGTAGCGACTGCGAGAGATCGGCAGTGCTACAGGGTGCCGTTGCGACATTCAGAAATCTGACGCTCACTGCACCGGTATCGCCTGCAACGTCTACAACGCTGACTGTGAAGTTCCGCGCGAAGATCCGATAGTCGGGTTCGACTACTTCGTAAAGCAGTCAAAGCAAGATCACGGTGTTCAATGGACGATACACTTCGGCCGGACGGCAGGTCACTCTTCTGAGTGACCTGCGTCTGACCGCACACGGGGCCGAGCCACCTGGGCGAAATCCTTGTGACCGTGTAAAAGCCAACTCTCGGGGGGAGCAACAGCTTCCCCCGAGGCACGTCTGGCGTTCCTGTAACACTATTCTGCGGGTTTTTCTGGCCACTTTTCTTGTGTCGTTCATGATGTCGGGAGCGGCATTCGCCAGCCCACCCGGAGCCGTCATTTCCAACCAGGCTTCGCTTGAGCACCTCAACCTCGCCGGCCAGGTAGCGACTGTCCTGAGTAACGAGGTTTCCGTCGTTACCGCGGTTGTCCGCAGTCCTGCGAGCGTACGCTTCACTCGTATCGTTGGGGGTGGGGCAGGCGAGAACCAGGAGACGGCGGGTCCTGCCGCCTGCCTGCAAGGTGGCGCGTATGTCACTCTCGCCGATCCAACATTGGTTGGTGGAACAACGATCGATCCGGGTCTGGTGCAGGACATTAGTGCGACATCTTCGTACAACATCGGCGAATCGGCCTTCATACGGCTCGTCGATACTGATCAAAACCTGGATTACCAGGTTATCGACTACGCGGTAGTCACGGCGACCAACATCGCGAGCGGCGATACCGAGACAGTTCAACTAGCGGAAACCGGGCTCGACACCGGCGTATTTGCCGGCTACGTCCCGTTGGGATCCGGAGCGGCTGTATCGGGCGACTGCATTCTGCAAGGCGCTTCAAATACAGGAATTAGCGTTAACTATGCCGATCCCGCAGACCCATCGGATACCGCACAGGCCGATGCGCAACTGGACCCGGTGCAACGAGTGTTCGAGTCGAGAACCGGAACTGTGGTCAGTGGCGCGACGATCGAGATCGTAGATGCGGTGTCCGGTTTGCCGGCGACTGTGTACGGAAACGACGGCGTAAGCCAATTTCCCTCATCGATCGTCAGTGGTGACACTGTTACCGACAGTTCTGGCACCTCTTACGTCTTCGGTCCCGGCGAGTACCGCTTCCCTGTCGTTCCCGACGGTGATTACCGAATGGTGGTCACACCACCGGCGACCTACATTGCGCCATCCTCAGCATCAACTGCCGACTTGCAGAATCTGCCTGGCGCACCGTACCTCTTGAGCCCCGCATCTTTCGGTAATGCGTTCACAAAATCGGGCGAGCTTTCGATCGCAATCGATATTCCGCTGGATCCGCTATCGTCGGCATTGTTCCTGCAAAAAAGAACCATGACGACGGTTGCCTCACTGGGTGACTTCGTGCGTTACGAGTTACTCCTGGAGAACGCTTCGTCCACAGGCGTCGCCAACGAAATCAGGATTGTCGACCGGCTGCCGCCCGGCCTGCGCTTTGTACCAGGCTCGGTGAGGATCGACGGGGCAGATGCGCCCGATCCGGCTATTAGTCCCGACCACAGCGCACTGGAGTTTTTCGTTACTACGCTTCCTGTCGCCGGGCGAACACAAATTGTCTATGTCGTCGAAGTTGTCGGCGGCCAGCGTAACCAGGAACTCGTGAACACGGCTACGGCGTTCGCGGCTGGCGGTCTGATATCGAATGAGTCGACGGCACGCATACGTCTTGCCGAGGACCTGTTTCGCACGACCGCAACACTTGTGGGTCGAGTTCTGGAGGCGGACTGCAGCCAGGAGACGTTCGGCGAAGAGCAGGGCGTGGGCAACGTTCGCGTCTATCTCGAAGACGGCCGTTACGCAGTAACGGACGAGGGTGGTCGCTATCACTTTGAAGGCCTGACACCGGAAACGCACGTCGCGCAGCTGGACACGTTTACTGTTCCCGATTACTTCGACGTCATTGGCTGCGCGGATACGCCAGGATACGCGGGCCGTGCAGATTCGCAGTTCGTCAAACTGACACGGGGCAGTCTCAAACGCGCCGATTTCTATCTACGTCGCAAGCCGCGCCCGGAAGGCCGCATCGATATCGAAATGCGTAACGCCGGTACAGATAGCACTGAGCGAGTTGCGTACAACCTGACGCTCAATGGTGTTGGCAATGTCGAGATCGAAAACATCAGCTTGATGATCGTGTTGCCCGACGGTGTCGCGTATCAGCCGGGCACGCTCAAAATAGACGGCGCATCCGTTGGTGAGCCGGACATAGTCGGACCGTCCGTTTCCATGGCACTGGACGGCAAGTTCGGCAATTGGGCAAGCAAAGTAAGTTTCCTCGCGACCATCGAAGATGATGTCGATGGTGAACTCGTTACCAAAGCCCTTGCGAATTTCGATACGCCGATGGAGGTGAAGCAGAAAACGCCTGTCGTCGAGACAAAAATGATTCGCGAACCAGCGACGCTTGAAAAAGCTGGCTACGTCCTCGACCTGAAGTTCGATGTCTTGTCGGACGCACTGTCGCCGCGCGACAAAGAGCAACTCGATAGACTGGTTTCGGAGTGGCAGGGCGTGCGCGAGATACAGCTGTCGGCGGTCGGCCATACGGACAGCCAACGAATCAGTCCGCACAATCGACATATTTTCGCAGACAATTATGCGCTGGCACGCGCGCGTGCAACTTCGGCGGCCTCACTACATCGCGGACGCACTGGATATCATCCGTGACGGTATTCAGGTTGAAGGTCGTGGCCCCGATGACCCTGTTGCAGACAATGCGACCGCTGCCGGTCGACAGAAAAACCGCCGCGTCGAGTTGGTCATCAACGGCATCCGACCGGCACAACCTTCGTTCCTCGAGGTAACGCAGGAGTTCAGCGGCACCAAGGAAACCCCGACAGTTGGTGGGATTCCGGGAATGAAAAAGGCTCGCAATCGTCGCGAGCACGTCAATGAAGAATCCGGTATGCCGTCGTCGCAGAAAGAGCCGCCGCTTGAGTCTCTGCGCAAGGGCTATGCGATGTTGCTGCCTGAAAAAGGTTTCGCGCCGGCCATTCCGGCGACAAAAGTGTCGATTCAGCACGAACCCGGGCAATCCGTTGAGCTAACACTGAATGGTGTACCCGTCAGCAAGCTCAACTTCGCGGGCGAGGCGAAGAACGCATCGGGGACTGTTGCTGTAACTCGCTGGGCCGGTATCGATCTCGTTGACGGTGCGAACGAGCTGCGGGCGGTCATACGCAACGCGGACGGCAGTAAAGCGAAAGGCATACGGCGCACCATCCACTTCAGTGGCGGACCGATTCGCGCTGAATTCGTCGAAGAACTATCGACGCTGGTCGCCGATGGTCAGACCCAGCCGGTAATCGCACTCCGATTGTTCGATCGCAGCAACAAGCCTGCACGTGCGGGCGTTGTTGGTCGATTCCGGGTCGAAGCGCCCTATCGTTCCGCTTGGGACGAAGAAAACGACCGCAAGAACTCCCTGGTTGAAATCGGAACCCGCAACGCATCGTACCGGGTTGGTTCTGATGGTGTTGCCTACATTGATTTAGCGCCGACGACGCAGACCGGCGAGGTTACGGTTGTCTTGCCATTCGAGAATTATCGTGAGCAAGAGGTGCGCGCATGGCTCAAACCTGCCGCACGTGACTGGATTCTCGTCGGCTTCGCCGAAGGCACGGCTGGCTACAATACATTGTCCGACAACACTGCTGCGGCGCTGGATGCCGGTCACGAGGACGGCTACTACGACGAGGGCCGCGTCGCGTTCTTTGCGAAAGGATCCATAAAAGGCGAATACCTCCTTACGCTCGCTGTTGATTCCGCGCGCGATCGCGACCTTACTCGTGATCGCTTCGACACGGTCATCGATCCCAACGCTTACTATTCTCTGTATGCCGACGTCAGCGAACAACGCTTCGAGGCCGCCAGCCAGCGCAAACTGTATGTGAAGATCGAACGTCAGCAGTTCTACGCTTTGTTTGGTGACTTCGACACTGGCTTGTCCGTTACCGAGCTCACGCGCTACCAACGTCGCTTCAACGGCCTCAAGAGTGAGTATCGTGGCAGCAATGTCGGCTACACGGTTTTCGCCGCGGAGACGGACCAGTCATTCAATCGCGACGAAATCCGTGGCGATGGCACGTCGGGGTTGTATCGCCTTAGCAACGCGCCGATTATCGCGAACAGTGAGCTCGTGCGCATCGAAGTGCGAGATCGTTTCGACTCAGGCGTGGTGTTGAGTACTCAGACGCAGGCGAGATTTCTCGACTACAATCTCGACACGCTCGACGGGACCTTGTACTTCAAGAAGCCGATTCCAAGTCGTGACCTCGATTTCAATCCCGTCTATATCGTTGTTGAGTATGAGTCAGTCGCCGCGGGTACGGATGACGTGGTCGCCGGCGGCCGCGGCTCCGTTCGATTCGACGATAATTCCGTAGAGGTCGGTATTAGTCATATCAATGACTCGACGCAGGGTGCCGAAGCAGAGCTGACTGGCGTGGACCTCCGTTGGCAGGTAAATGATCAAACGGTTCTGAAAGCGGAAGTCGCAAACTCGAACGCAAGCGTCGCTGGTGTCGACAAGGACGGTTCGGCGCATCGCGTTGAACTGGAACATAATGGCGACACGGTCGATGTTCGCGCCTTTATCAGTGAGGTCGATGATGACTTTGGCGTGGGCTACCAGAGTGCGGCAGAGCTTGGCATTCGGCGCGTTGGCGTGGATGCGCGCGCCAAAATGGGCGAACAATTTGCATTCGAAGGCGAGGCCGGTTGGCAGCAAAACTTGCAGAACGATGCGATTCGAAATGTTGCGCGTGGCTTGCTTCGTTACAACCGGGACGACTTCACAGCGCGTTTTGGCTTGTCCCATGCCGAAGACAAATTTGATGACGGAGAGACAAACACGAGCGATCTTGTCGAACTCGGACTATCGAAAAAAGTGTTTGACAACAAGGTGAATCTTCGTGTCGATGGCAGCACTGCGATCGGTGCGGACGCGAGCAATACAGACTTTCCGTCACGATTCGTTGCAGGGGCGGACTATCGGGTAGCCGACGGCGTTGATGTAGTAGCGGAGATTGAAGACGCTCAAGGGCGAGACCTCGATGCAACCATGACACGCCTGGGCGTTCGCGCCACACCGTGGAGCCGCGCACAAGTCAACTCGTTCCTGACCAATGAGGAGACCGAATTCGGACCCCGGCTGTTTGCCAATCTTGGACTCATCCAGGGTTTTCAGCTCAATGAAAACTGGATCATTGATGTCGGTGTCGACCGCGCGAAAACGCTCATCGATTCGGATGCGCGGCAATTCGACCCAAACCGCGAATTGTCTTCGGGATCGTTGAACGAAGATTTCATGGCTGCCTATGCGGGCGCGATGTACACGTCGGAATTGTGGAGCGCCAACGCCCGCCTGGAAATGCGAGACTCGGACTCCGAGGACCGCATTTCAATGCTGATGGGTTGGTACCGGCAGCCGAATGTTGGTCATGGTCTCTCCGCAGGCCTGACAGTGTTTCAGGCGGAAAATATTCTAGGTAATGAACTCAATCAGGCCAATCTGAAGTTGGGCTGGGCGTACCGTATGGCGGATAGCAAATGGTCTTTCCTCGACCGAATCGATCTCGTTTTCGACCGTGCGGCGACATCGACTGACGAGCAGCAGAGCTGGCGCCTTATCAACAACTTCAACGCCAACCGTCGGATTAGTGCGGCGTCACAACTGTCGCTGCAGTATGCGTTCAAATACGTTCACAGCGAATTTGATGGCGACGGTTACACGGGCTACACGGATCTGGTCGGTCTCGACTACCGCCACGGGTTCAATGATCGCTGGGACGCGGGCGTCAATACCAGCATTTACCACTCCTACCAATCCAGTGTCATGGACTATGGCTTCGGCGTCGATGTGGGTTACAACGTCGGCCGAAATATGTGGTTGACGCTCGGTTACAATTTCACAGGCTTTGATGACAAAGATTTTGAGCAGGCCCGCTACACGGCCGCCGGACCGTTCCTGAGGTTCTCGATAAAGGCCGACCAACGCTTGCTCAAAGCGATTGCCGGCCAGCGCTAACAGCCGCTTTTGCCGTGTATTCGACACAATTCCATGCAGCCAGCGCGAGAATAACCGTGTAATCTTTCGGCCGTGACAAATTTGACCGAATTTTTTGGCGATAAAAGCCCCCTGAAAGAATTGTTGCCCGGATTCCAGCCACGTGCCGGCCAGGCGTGGATGGCCGAGGCGGTTGCTGAGGCCATCGCTAATTCGGACAAGCTCGTCGTCGAAGCGGGCACGGGCACGGGCAAAACATTCGCGTACCTGCTGCCGGCGCTCCTGAGTGGCCGAAAGACGATTATCAGCACCGGCACGAAAGCGCTCCAGGATCAGCTTTATCACCGCGATCTCCCCTTGATCAGCAAGGCCGTAGGACGGCCGGTAAAAACCGCGTTGCTCAAAGGCCGGGCGAATTACCTGTGCTTGCAGCGCGTCGACCAGGTCAGCGACATCGCGACATCACTGGCTGATGACCTGAACGAAGTTCGCCAGTGGCGTTACCGCACCGACAGCGGAGATCGCGCAGAACTTATCGAAGTTGCCGAGGATTCCGCGGTCTGGCCGCTGGTAACGTCGACCGCGGACAATTGTCTTGGACAGAAGTGCCCGGAATACTCGAAATGTCATGTCGTCAAAGCACGGCGAGCAGCGCAGGAGGCTGACCTGGTTGTGGTCAACCATCATCTGCTGCTGGCCGATCTGGCGATGAAAGAGGAGGGTTTCGTCGAGTTCCTGCCCGGTGCCGAGGCGATTATTCTGGATGAGGCGCACCAGGTACCGGACCTGGCCGTGCAGTTTTTTGGCGTATCGCTCGGCAGCCGCGAATTGGAAAGACTGGTGGAAGAATCGCGAGCTGCGACACTGTCCTTTTCCCAACCCGAATTGCACCGCCGCATCGATGCGTTGCAGACCGCCGTGCGCGTGCTGCGCGCCGAGGCCCCTCGCAAAGAAGGTCGGCACGAACTCAGTGAGGTCATGCCGGAAATTCGCGAGCCGCTCGATGCGCTTCGGCACGCGCTTCATGATGTGCAAATAGCCGTCGTCGAACTCGGCGATGCGACCATCGAACTGGAGAAGCTGCATGAACAGCTTGCCGGCGCCGCCGAACGGCTCGCAATGTTGTTGAGCGATGACGCTTGGGATGGATTGCGCTGGCTGGAGGTCAATCCACGCAGTGTACGTCTGAACCTGACCCCGCTCGATGTGTCGACGAAACTCAACGGACTCATCGACAATGGCTTTCAGGCGTGGATTTTCACGTCGGCGACGCTGGCCGTCGGCGAGGATTTCTCGCTGTTCGGATCGCGTATGGGGCTCGCCAATGTTTCGGGCCTCACGTTTCCGAGCCCCTACAACATCCAGCAGAACGGCCTCATTTACCTGCCCGAAGGCATGCCGCAGCCGTCCGATCCGGGTCATACCGATGCGATGTTGCAGGCGACGACGCCGTTGCTCGACTTTACGACGGGTGGCATGTTCTGCCTGTTTACCAGCCACCGCGCATTGAACAATGCGAGAAAGTGGTTCCAGACACACAGGTCCAGCCTCGGTGGTCGCATATTGCTGGTGCAGGGCGATGCGCCGCGCGACGACCTCTTGCGGCGGTTTCGCAAGCACGGTGACGCGGTCTTGCTGGGTACCGGCAGTTTTTGGGAGGGCGTCGACGTTCGCGGACAGGCGCTAAGCGTCGTCGCTATCGACAAACTGCCTTTTGCATCGCCCGCCGACCCCCTGATGATGGCCAGGTTGGAATTCCTTCGTCGCCAGGGCGGCAACGGGTTTATGGACCACCAGCTGCCCCTCGCGGCGCTCTCGCTGAAACAGGGTGCGGGTCGTCTGTTACGGGATCAGAACGACTTCGGCGTCATCGTGCTTTGTGATCCACGCATTTCGAGCAAGCGCTACGGCAAAATATTTCTGCAATGCCTGGAACCAATGCCCAAGACGTCGGCGCTGAACGAAGTGTCGAGTTTCCTCGCCGCGCACGAGCGCAAGGGCAAAGTGGCTTGAAGCTGCTGGCGATCGACACATCGTCGCTTGCCTGCAGCGTCGCGTTGCAGGTCGGATCGACCGTGTTTGAGCGCCACGAAGAACAGGCGCGCGAGCACACGCGACTGCTGACTCCGATGATACGCAGCGTTTTGACGGATGCCGACGTTGTCGTGGCCGACCTTGACGCTATCGTGCTCGGCAACGGTCCTGGTTCGTTCATTGGCATGCGCATCGCCGCGTCCGTTGCGCAAGGCCTGGCATACGGTGCTGGCTTAAGCGTCGTACCGGTCTCGTCGCTGGCCGCTGTCGCTGCGCAGGTTTTCGCAGAGACCGACGCGAACGAAGCTATCATCGCCCAGGACGCGCACATGAACGAGGTCTACCTCGGCGCATACCGCCGCGGCGATGCCGATCTTCCAGAACCGGTCTTCTCTGAGCGCTTGCACGGCCAGACAGTCATTGGGGAGCTGGAGGGAAGCGATGCCGCGGGCCGTGTCGCGGCCGGCTTCGGTTGGCAACGTTATCCGGAACTTGCTGCCCTCAACGAGTCGCTCATTAAGGAACGCCTTGCCCTGCTACACCCACGAGCCCGCTTCCTGTTGCCATTGGGTGCGAATTCGCTGCAGGTTGGAAAATTCATTGACCCGAAAGACATCATGCCTGCCTATTTACGAAACAAGGTCGCAGAAAAACCATCCTGAGGGCCGGTCGTAACAGTTCTGTAATATACTGCTGTTGAAATGCGGGGTTGCACAAGGAAATGCTCCCTTAGGTCGTCCGAGAGCCAGCATGGCCGCTCACAAAATACTTATCGTTGAAGACGAACAGCCGATTCGCGAAATGATTGCGTTCCACCTCACGCGAGCCGGGTTCGAAACGCTGGAGGCGGGCGACAGCCGCACGGCGCGGCAGCTGCTCGCGGACGAACGGCCCGATCTCGCGTTGATCGACTGGATGCTCCCGGACAGCAGTGGCCTGGAGCTGACGCGCATGTTGAAGCGCGACAAAGACTACGACGACCTCGCCATCATCATGCTGACGGCCCGTGCCGAAGAAACCGACAAAGTATCGGGACTTGAGGGCGGCGCCGACGACTACATCACGAAGCCGTTCTCACCGCGTGAGCTGGTCGCACGCATCCAGGCCGTCATGCGCAGGGGCGGGCCGGCAACGGAAGCATCCATCAGTGCAGGTGTACTCGAACTGGACTCCGCTGGGCACCGTGTTCTCGCAGCCGGCAAGGAGGTTAAACTTGGGCCAACAGAATACCGGCTGCTGCAGTTCTTGTTAACACATCCGGATCGAGTCTACAGCCGCACGCAATTACTCGATCGGGTCTGGGGTGCCAATGTTTACGTCGAAGAACGCACCGTTGATGTCCACATCCGACGTTTGCGCAAGGCGCTGTCGAAGGAAAGTGCCGATGCTTACATACAGACCGTGCGCGGAGCCGGTTATCGATTCTCGACGCGCGACGTTTTGAGCGCCTAGTTTGATGTCTGACTCTGCACGAAGATTTCTGATTGGGCTGGCGTTGCTGCTCGGTGCCGGAGCGGGAATCGGATGGCTTTATGGACATCCGGACTGGGGTCTGCTCGTGGCCGCGCTGGTCGCGTTGGTCTGGCAGGTGCGACAATTGTTGAGTTTTGAGCGGGCGCTCAGAACCGGCAATTTCGATCATTTTCGTGATGGCGAAGGCATTTGGGAGCAGATGTTCTCGAGATTTCGTTTCGAAAATGAACGCGCAGCCCGGCGCAAGCAGAACTACCGCATGTTGCTTCGGGAAGTTCGAAAGTCGACGAACGCGATGCCGGATGGCGCCGTAATTCTGGATACTGATAACGAAATCGTTACGTGCAACCGGGCTGCCAAACAGCTGGCCGGCCTCAAGCGTAAGAAAGATCGCGGCCAGCGCGTTGACAATATCCTGCGGGATCCCGGCCTGGTCGAGCTCCTGCAGTCTGAAGATTACAAGTCGACCATTGAAATTCCGTCTCCGGTCAACGACGGCAACTGGTTGAATTGCCGCGTTGTGCCCTATGGTGCGGACCAGAAACTGCTCTTATTGCGCGACGTTACGGAACGCATCAGGTTGAGCAAGATGCGGCGAGACTTTGTTGCGAACGCTTCGCATGAACTGCGCTCGCCGCTTACGGTAATTAGCGGTTACCTCGATGTCCTTGCAGATGACCAGGACATGCCCGCGGCCTGGGACAAACCTGTTTCCCAGATGCGGGGGCAGGCAGAGCGCATGCGACAGATTCTGGGCGAGTTGTTGGAATTGTCCCGGCTCGAGAGCGCTGGTCCGGCGAAATCGGACCAGCCGGTTGATGTACTGAACTTGATCGAGGCGACAACACAGGCACTGGGAGGGCATGCCAACGTTGCGCGCGTGACGGTTGACGCAGGGTCCACTGCGAAACTTCACGGAAACAGTGCCGAAATCGAGACCGTTATCGTCAATCTTCTGTCCAACGCGATTCGCTACACGCCGCCCGATGGCGAAATCACGATCAGCTGGCGCACCGGAGAGGACGGCGCCGATCTTGTTGTTACAGACACCGGCGAGGGTATCGATCCGGAGTACATCCCGCGTCTGACGGAGCGCTTTTTCCGTGTTGACAAGGGCCGCAGCCGTGAGGACGGTGGCATCGGTCTTGGGCTTGCGATCGTCAAGCATGTATTGGCGCGTCATGACGCGGAACTTATTGTCACGAGCGAGGCGAGTGTCGGCAGTGAATTTCGCTGCCACTTCCCGGCGGAGCGGGTCGTGGTCGAGCCTCCGATTTCCCTCGCAAGCGGCCGTTGAGACCCCTCAATTGCGCGCTAATCCGAGAATCCAGGATTACGGTTTTGTAACAATTCTGTAACGAACCCACGGCAGAATCCTCCACGCGCAATCGACTGTGACGATTGGCGGTTGCCGGCAACCTGCAAGCCCGTCTGACAATTGGGGCTTGCAGGTTCC
Organism: uncultured Gammaproteobacteria bacterium; assembly: GCA_963760325.1. Taxonomy (GTDB): domain Bacteria; phylum Pseudomonadota; class Gammaproteobacteria; order Steroidobacterales; family Woeseiaceae; genus UBA1847. The sequence continues at coordinate 70,952 of CAVXCW010000030.1, forward strand.
TCACCATAATCCCCGGAGTACGAAATGAAACGAATTCTTGTCCTGGTGTTGGCTGCCAACTTTGTCGCTTCGCCAACGGCGTTTGCCGCGGTCAGCGACGCAGACTTCGAGCAGCTGCGCGAGCAGCTTGCGGCGGTGTCGCAGCGGCTCGAAGAGCTCGCCGAAGAAAACGCGGAATTGAGGAACGCGCAGGACCAGGCTGCAACGGCTATTGCTAACGTGCAGACCAGCGTGACCGAAGTTCAGGAAATGGAGTTCTCCGTGCCTACGGATTCCTGGTCCGACCGAATTCGCCTGGACGGTGACTTCCGTTACCGCTATGAGAGGATCGATCCCGAGGGCAGCCCGACTCGCCGGCGCAACCGAATTCGTGCACGTACCAATATTCGCGCCGATCTGGCAGACGATGTAGAGGTCGGATTCGGCCTCGCCACCGGCGGCGATGATCCGGTGTCGACCAACCAGACACTGGGTGGTGGCGGTTCATCGAAACCGATCGTTTTGAACCTGGCGTACGTAGACTGGAAGGTGACAGATGGCCTGCATATTCTTGGTGGAAAGTTCAAAAACCCGTTACTCAGAGTAGGGAAGCAGCCGCTGATGTGGGACGGAGACTGGACGCCGGAAGGTATCGCACTCACCTACAAGCGCGACTGGTTCTTCGCAAATGCGACGGGCACCTATCTGGAGAGCGACAGCAGGACGGGCAACGACTCCTTCAGCTGGGGAACTCAATTTGGTGCTGCAGGCGAGATTGGCGGCGCAAAGGTCAAAGGTGGCATTGGCTACTACTCGATCAAGACGAAGGGCGAGAGCACGACGTTCGGCGATCCTGCTGATTCAGGTGACTATTTCGGCAATTCGGCCGTCGAACCCGGCGGCCTCCCATGCGGCAGCACGCCCGATACCGATTGTGCCTACCTTTACGACTACTTGCTGACGCAAGTATTCGCCGAAGCCTCCTTTAACGTCGGCGATTGGCCGACCGTCGTCTTTGTTGATTACGTGAATAATAGCGATACTTCTGACAACGATACGGGTTGGACAGCCGGCACCCGGATAGGCCAGGCCAAGGATCGAGGTCAGATGCAGTTCTCGTATCTCTATGCTGACAAAGAAGCCGACTCCATGCTCGGACTGTTGACAGATTCGGACTTCGCCGGTGGCGGAACTGATAACAAAGGTCACTTCCTGCAGCTGAACTACGGCGTCAACAAGAACTGGTCGATAGGCGCTCAGTATTTCATTAACGAGACAGGCTTGAGCTCGGGCAGCAAGAGCGACTACAACCGGTTGATGATCGATACACAGTGGAAATGGAAGTAGAGAGCAACCTTGACCTTGAGTTCGAATTCAAGTGATTATAGATAGGTCTCGGACGTCTGGACGCCTTGAACAATGGAAGCTTCTGACTTGAATGACCATATATCGCGACGCTACAACAAGGACATAGAAGATCTTCGCAGCAGCGTGCTGGCGATGGGTGGACTTGTCGAATCGCAGTTGTCGCAGGCCATCGCAGCGATTGTGAGTGGCGATAGCGAGTTGGGCCTGCAGGTTGCCCACGATGACTACAAGGTCAACAATCTCGAGGTCGATATCGACGAGGAGTGCGGCCGGATTCTTGCAACCCGCGCGCCTGCCGCCAGTGACCTTCGACTTATCGTTGCGATCATCAAGACTATCACCGATTTGGAACGCATTGGTGACGAGGCCGAGAAGATCGGCTTTCTGGCATCGAAGCTGGCGGCCATGGACAGGCCGCCTGATTCCTATCGGGAACTTAAAACGCTGGGCAATCACGTTGCGCACATGGTTCGCGACGCGATGAATGCGTTCGCCAGGCTCGACGTTGAAGAGGCCCTTGAAACTGTCAGAGAAGATGAGCACGTTGACGAGGAATACGAGGCTATTACGCGCCAGTGCATCACTTTCATGATGGAGGATCCGCGGTCGATCAAACGCGTCATGAACGTCACGTGGGCGGCACGTTCACTCGAACGCATCGGTGACCACGCAAAGAACATTTGTGAATATGTCATCTATATGGTGCAGGGACGGGATGTGCGCCATACTCTCGAATCCGACGCGAACGAAATAACCTCCAGTCCAAAATAGATGAACATACCTGATAGGCGCCTGCTCAACCTGGCGGGATTTGTTGCCTGTACCGGCATGATGGGCTTTGCACTCTACGCACAATACGTGCTGCTGCTTGAACCGTGTCCGCTGTGCGTGTTTCAACGCATCGCGACGATCACTCTCGGCGCGGTTTTCCTGTTTGCCACACTGCACAATCCGGGAGCAATAGGCGCGCGGGTGTACGCTGGGCTTGTGTTCCTGGCGGCAGGTTTTGGTGTTGGTGTTGCCAGTTGGCACGTACACCTGCAAAACTTGCCCAAAGACAAGGTTCCGTCGTGTGGGCCCGGCTTCGATTACATCATGGAAAATTTTGCGCTTTTTGACGCGGTTAGCGTTATTTTAAAAGGTTCGGGCGAATGCGCCGACGTAGTTTGGCGATTGCTCGGCCTGTCAATGCCGACCTGGGTCATTATCGGGCTTGGCGGACTCGGCATCGCCGGCATCTGGAACAACCTGCGAAAAGCCTGAGCCACCAACTACCCACCATTCAAAGTCGGGGCGTCGATTGGGGGCCGCGGCGGTGAGTGCCCCAATCGCTGCTTCCTGCCGCTGACCCGTCGTGCGTCTGTAGGAGCGCGCCCAGCGCGCGAAGCGAAAGCGGCGGTCGCCAGACCGCTTGGATTGTCGGCCGCTGGGGCGGCCTCCTACACGGTGGCGGGTCAGAGAAGCATTAGCCGCATTATGCGTTCGTATATGCGTGTCAGCGCGATGACGTCGTCAATTTTCACGTGTTCGTCGATCTTGTGAATCGAAGCATTAACAGGCCCGAGTTCCACCACGTCGGTCCCTGCGGGCGAAATAAACCGGCCATCCGACGTGCCGCCGCCCGTTGACAGCTCCGGCGGATTGCCGGTCTCCTCGGCGATCGCTTGCGAGACCGCGTCGATGAGTCTGCCCGGCTCGGTCAGGAACGGTTTTCCGGACAAGTGCCAGTTCAGTTCATAACGGATGTCATGTGCATCAAAGACACTCTCGACTTTTCTCTGTAGGGACTCGTGTGTCCATTCCGTCGAATAGCGGAAGTTGAAGCGCGCGCTAAGTTCGCCCGGCGTCACGTTTGGCGCACCGATTCCGGCCTTGATATCGACAACCTGGAAGCTGGTGGGCGGGAAGTGTTCGTTGCCATCGTCCCACTGGATCTGGTGCAATTCGGCGAGGACCGGCGCGAAACGGCGAATCGGATTATCGGCATGCTGCGGAAACGCAACGTGACCCTGAACGCCTTGCACCGTTAGCATGCCGCTCAACGAACCGCGACGTCCGACGCGTACCATGTCGCCTATCGTGTGCTGGCTGGATGGCTCTCCGAGTACACACCAGTCGATGTGTTCATTACGATCCTGCAATGCCTCCACGACTTTGAGCGTGCCGTCCCTTGCGCGGCCTTCCTCATCGCTCGTGATCAACAGTGCCAGGCTGCCATTGTGGTCGGGATGCGCGTCGAGGAAGTTTTCAAGTGCGACGATCATGGCGGCGAGGCCACTTTTCATATCGGCTGATCCGCGCCCATAGATGAGCTGGTCCTCGAAAGTCGGTTCGAACGGCGGGCTGCGCCATTCCTTTTCATTGCCAGGCGGCACGACGTCGGTATGGCCAGCAAAACACAGTAGTGGCGACGCAGTGCCGCGCCGGGCCCAGAGGTTCGTCACCTCATTGAATTGCAGCGTCTCGCACTCAAACCCGAGTCGCGTCAAGCGCTCGGCGAGTACCTGCTGGCAACCGGCATCATCGGGCGTAACCGACGCGCGACGGATAAGCTCGCACAGAAGGTCAATTACGGGTTCATTGCTGTGGTCAGTCATCGCTTGAACAAGGTGCCTTAACTAGATGAAAAATATAATGAAACGTGGATCTTAGGCTTAATTCCCGTCGACAATTATTGGACGTTATCTGCAACAAATCGGTAACAATCCATCGCTAAGCTTTGCGCCAAGATCTTCATCAGTTGGAGTAATTCAGAGTGATCATCCACAAGAAACCAATTTCGCTTTCCCTCATCGCGGTCCTCGGACTGTCGATCTCGGCTGGCGCGCTCGCCCAATCGGGCAGAGACTACGTCTATATCGTCGGATCGTCGACAGTCTATCCGTTTGCTACGGTCGTTGCCGAACGATTCGGTCGCGGCAGCGAATTCAAAACGCCGAAGGTCGAGTCGACCGGATCGGGTGGCGGCATCAAGTTGTTCTGTGATGGTGTTGGCGTTGACTACCCGGACGTGGCGAACTCCTCACGCGCCATCAAGAAATCGGAAGTCGATACATGCGCGGCAAAAGGCGTCACTGATATCGTCGAGGTTAAGATCGGTTACGACGGAATTGTCATCGCAAACGCGATTGGCGGCGAGTCTGTTAACCTGACTCGCGCCGACATCTTCATGGCCCTGGCCAAGGAAGTTCCGGGCGAAGTCGAAGGGGAACTGGTTGAGAATCCTTACAAGACCTGGGCGGACGTAAACCCGGCATTACCCGCCGCCCGCATCGAAGTGCTCGGGCCACCACCGACATCCGGAACACGTGACGCATTTGTCGAGCTTGCCATGGAGGGAGGCTGCAAATCCGTTGCGTGGATTGCGGCACTCAAGAAGACCGACAAGAATCGCTACAAGGCGATTTGTCATACCATCCGCGAGGACGGTGTGTTCGTCGAGGCTGGTGAGAACGACAACCTCATCGTACAGAAGCTGCAAGCGAATCCGAATGCGTTTGGCATATTCGGCTTTAGCTTTCTCGACCAGAACATGGAGAAGGTTAAAGGCGCCATGGTGGACGGGTTTGCACCAACATTCGATGCGATCGCTGACGGCGATTATCCTGTGTCCCGTCCGCTGTATTTTTACGTAAAGAAAGCGCACGTTGACGTCATTCCGGGTCTGCGTGGATACCTGCGCGAATTCACGAGCGAGCGTGCCTGGGGCGAGGAGGGATATCTCTCGGATCGTGGCTTGATCCCAATGCCCGACGAAGAACGTGGCGAGGTAGCCGCCGCTGTTCGCGACCTGACGCCGCTGTCGTTGGCGAGCGAGTAACCGAATCCCGAAGATCCAACTCGGCGGCGGCCCCAACAGGGGTCGCCTTAGTTTGTTCAGGAAGCCCGCTATTTAATAAAGCATTTCTATGCAAAATACGACACTAATTCTGTTGCTTGTGTTCATGTCGGTCGCGGCGTTCTACTTCGGACGCACGCGCTCGCTGGCTACCGTGGGCGGGCCAGGACATGGAACTGCACTGCATTCGTTGCCCGGTTACTACGGGTACTACGTGGCAATCTGGTGCGGGCTGCCGGCTTTGTTACTGCTCCTTGTCTGGCTAGCGGTTGAGCCTCAATTGGTCGTCGCATTACTCGTCGACGGCTTGCCCGAATCGTATCGGTCAGTGTCGGCCGGTGAGCTAAATCTCCTACTTAACAACATTACAAACCTGGCAGCGGGCGATGTCGTTAGTGTGGATGTCGATGTCGTGCTTCAGGACGCGGCTGCAACGTACAACGCTTACATCGCCAAGAGTCGACAATTACTTGCGGTTCTCGCCATCGGCGTGGCCGGTCTCGGCGCAGTCGGGGCATGGCGACGAATTCAGCCGGACCTGCGTGCACGCAACCGGGTGGAGAATGTCGTCCGATGGTTGTTAATCGCGGCTTCGAGCATCGCAATATTCACAACGATCGGTATCGTGCTGTCCGTGCTTTTCGAAGCCATTCGTTTCTTCCAGAAAGTACCAATCTCGGAATTCCTATTTGGGTTGAACTGGAGTCCGCAGACCGCTATTCGTGCCGACCAGGTGGGCTCTTCCGGGAGTTTCGGTGCGGTTCCTTTGTTTACCGGCACGCTGCTAATCACCGGCATCGCAATGTTCGTTGCTGTCCCGGTCGGCCTGATGACAGCCATTTACCTGGCCGAATACTCTTCAACGCGCGTTCGGGGCATTGCGAAGCCATTGCTCGAGATACTGGCCGGCATTCCGACCGTCGTCTATGGCTTTTTCGCCGCCCTGACCGTTGCGCCCTGGATACGCCGCGCCGGAGAATCCGTCGGACTGGAGGTGGCTTCGGAAAGTGCCTTGGCCGCTGGACTCGTCATGGGCATCATGATCATCCCACTGGTGTCGTCTTTGTCCGACGATGCCATCAACGCCGTACCGACGTCCATGCGCGACGGTGCGCTCGGTCTTGGATCGACGCGCGCAGAGACAATGATCAAGGTCATCTTGCCCGCAGCATTGCCCGGGATCGTGGGCGGTATTTTGCTAGCGGTTTCCAGGGCCATTGGCGAGACGATGATTGTTGTAATGGCCGCGGGATTGTCGGCTAACTTGACCGCTAATCCGTTTGAAGCCGTAACGACGGTTACCGTGCAAATTGTGACTTTGCTGGTCGGAGACCAGGAATTCGATAGCGCAAAAACGTTGGCGGCGTTCGCGCTGGGGCTGATGCTATTCGTGGTGACCTTGTGCCTGAATGTGCTTGGCTTGAGCGTTGTGCGCAAGTACCGTGAGCAGTACGACTGATCGTGGCTTCGATGAACGAAAAACTGACAACGCGTGAAAAAGTCGAAGCCGGAATGGCGAGACGTCGTCGAAAAGAAACCCTGTTTCGATTGGTCGGAATTCTTGCTACGGCGGTTGGCATCTTGTTTCTGGCCGTCTTCTTCGCGAGTCTGATCGTCAAGGGATCGACGGCGTTCAAACAGACGTTCGTGAAGCTCGACATCGAACTCGATGCTGAGGTGATCGCACCTGGTGGAGAGTTCGATCTCGAATATGCCGATTTCGATGGCCTCGTTCGCAATGGATTGCGTGCGCAGTTTCCCGATGTGATTAGCCGTGGTGACCGGCGACAGCTTTACCGCCTTGTCAGTGTTGGCGCTGCCTACCAGTTGCGCGCCCTGGTCGAAAAGGATCCGGATGTCGTGGGCACCACGCAGACCCTATGGGTTCCTGCCTCCTCAAACGTGGACATGCTGATCAAGGGCAATATCGACGCAAACCTCGATGAGGCGTTACGGACATTATCCGATAAACAGATAGCCTGGGTGACTGCGCTTCAGGACAATGGGCGAGTGCGTTCTCAGTTCAACACTGCGTTGTTCAGCAACGGCGATTCACGCGAACCGGAATTATCTGGAATCAAGGGTGCGATCATGGGCTCTTTCTATATGCTCCTGGTCACAATATCGCTGTCTTTCCCGATTGGCGTGGCAGCGGCGATTTACCTCGAGGAGTTTGCACCGAAAAATCGCTGGTCAGATCTCATCGAGGTCAACATTAACAACCTTGCTGCAGTCCCCTCGATCGTGTTCGGACTGCTGGGATTGGCGGTCTTCATCAACTGGATGTCGTTGCCACGTTCAGCGCCGCTAGTCGGTGGGCTGGTACTCACGTTGCTGACGCTTCCCGTCATTATCATTGCTTCAAGAGCGGCAATTCAGGCTGTGCCACCATCGATTCGTGAGGCAGCACTTGGCTTGGGCGCATCAAAAATGCAGGTCGTGTTTCATCACGTTTTGCCGCTGGCAATGCCCGGCATGCTAACCGGTGCGATCATCGGTATGAGCCGCGCGCTCGGTGAGTCGGCGCCGTTGCTCATGATCGGCATGGTCGCGTTCATCGTCGATGTACCCGGCAGTTTTACCGATCCGGCGACCGCGCTGCCGGTTCAGATCTATCTTTGGGCAGACAGCCCGGAACGCGCATTTGCTGAACGTACTTCAGCCGCAATTATCGTTTTGCTCGGCTTTCTTCTATTGATGAATCTCGCCGCTGTCATAATGAGAAAACGGATGGAGCGCAAATGGTAGGCGTAGCGTTTGAGCTGCGAGGTAACCTGTATGACAATGACGGCCATGACAAAAACAATAATTGACAATCCACCACCGCAAGCGCCTGTACCGAACGGAGACAGGCGCTCTGAAGTGGGCAGTGGAGTTGTTCTTCCCGATATTGCCGGGCAGAGAACTGAACTTGGCGGCAAGACGGTCGGCACCGTAACTTGCGATGAACCGTTCATGGTTGCGGACGATGTCAACGTCTACTACGGAGACAATCACGCCATACAGCATGTCACGTTGGAGATTGCCAAAAAAGAAGTCATCGCGCTGATCGGTCCTTCCGGGTGTGGCAAGTCGACATTCCTGCGTTGTCTCAACCGCATGAATGACACCATTGAGACGGCGCGTGTCACCGGCACGATTACTCTCGACGGCAAAGATATCTATCGCAAGGAACAGGATCCGGTCGCGTTGCGAGCTCGGGTCGGGATGGTCTTTCAAAAGCCGAATCCGTTTCCAAAGAGCATCTACGATAACGTCGCTTACGGGCCGCGTATTCACGGTCTTGCAGGCGATCGAGCCGAACTCGACCACATAGTCCATACGAGCCTGGATCGGGCGGGACTCTTGAAGGAAGTCAAAGACCGAATGGACGAGCCGGGCACCAGCCTTTCCGGTGGTCAACAGCAGCGACTTTGTATTGCCCGCACCATAGCCGTGAATCCCGAGATCATTCTCATGGACGAGCCCTGCTCGGCACTGGACCCGATTGCGACTGCGCGAATCGAAGACCTCATGGATGAGCTTTGCGAAGACTATGCGATCGTGATCGTGACGCACTCAATGCAGCAGGCAGCGCGCGTTTCCAAACGTGTTGCCTATTTCCATCTTGGACTGCTGGTCGAGGTGGATAGCACGGACAAGATATTTACGAATCCACAGCACAAGCTCACCGAGGATTACATCACGGGCCGAATCGGCTGAGGGAGAGACTGAGCGAAGGCGTCGTTGTACTTACTACGACTATTTTCCTGTCCAGAAATCGGCGAAGCGCTTTTCCGAAAAACCCACGGCAAGGAACGCGTCTGATTCGAGCACCGGGCGTTTCAACAGCGTCGGGCGATCGATCATTAGCGCAAATGCCTTATCCTTGTCCATATCGTTGCGGTCGACTTCGGGAATCTTGCGCCAACTCAAGCTTTGCTTGTTGAGCAACTTTTTCCAATCGATGCGCTGCCGACCACCTCTCCAGCATCTGGATATCCAGCCCTTCTTCGCGGACGTCATGAAAACGAAAATTGATGTCATGCTCCGCGAAATACTTGCGAGCTTTCCGGCAAGTGTCGCAACTCATAATTCCGTATACCGTCAGCATCGTCGTAGTCTAGTCCAGGTTTCTCAAGAGATCATTCAATCCGGTTTTGGCGCGCGTTTTCGCATCGACTTGTTTCACAATGACCGCGCAGTACAGCGAGTATTTTCCGTCAGCTGAAGGCAAGTTACCAGAGACAACGACGGACCCGGCCGGTATTCGTCCGTAGCTGATTTCGCCGGTCTCGCGGTTGTAGATTCGTGTGCTTTGACCCAGGTAGACACCCATCGAGATGACCGAGCCTTTCTCCACGACCACGCCTTCGACAACCTCCGATCTGGCGCCGACGAAACAATCGTCTTCGATGATGGTAGGGCCGGCCTGTATGGGCTCAAGTACGCCACCAATGCCAACACCGCCCGACAGGTGCACGTTCTTGCCGATCTGTGCGCAGCTGCCGACGGTCGCCCAAGTATCGACCATGGTGCTACTGTCGACGTAGGCCCCTATATTCACAAAGCTCGGCATCAGTACAACGTCTGGGGCGACATAGGCACCACGACGAACCACGGCATCCGGTACGACGCGTACGCCGTCTGCCGCGAATTGCTCTGCCGTGTAGTCCGCGTACTTCATCGGCACTTTGTCAAAGAACCGGGTGTGTCCGCTCTCCAGAACCTTATTATCGGCCAGGGCGAAACTCAGCAGCACCGCCTTTTTCAGCCACTGGTTGACGTGCCAGCCGTCGTCACTGGGCTCCGCGACACGCGCTTCGCCTGCGTCGAGCAGTTGAATAGCGTCCGCAACCGCCGCGGTAACAGATGCCTTGTCGGCAAAACCCTTTGCCCGATTGTCGAAAGCCTGTTCGATAGTCTGTTCTAGTGCTTGCATTTCAGGGTCCTGTCCGAGAGGTTCGCAAAGAGTCGACAATATGGCGTAAGTCTCTCCGCCTTGCTAATTGTCATCGAGCCGATTCAGCAGCGCTTCCCTCAATTCTGCCTGTGCGTCTTCGTCGAGCGGTCTTCCGGACTCGTGTCGGATATAGAAGACGTCCTCGGCCTTTTCACCGATCGTCATTATTTTCGCAGCTTCGATATCAACGAACTGTTCGATAAAGACGCGGCCAATCTCGCTGAGCAATCCCGGCCTGTCGGCCGCCACGATTTCCAGAACAGTAGTGTCGTTGGACGAACTGGGGCCGAAATCAACGGTCGTTTTCGTCGTGAACATGCGGGCCTGCCGTGGCAACGTGCGTGTCACGGTAACGTCGCTGTCCTCAGGCGTCGTCAACACACGCGTCAGCAATCGTCGGATCTTACTGATCCGAGCCTCATCGATTTCGACGCGATCATCCAATTCCATGAATACGAATGAATCTATGCTGTAACCCTTCTCGAGCGGAACGACCCGCGCATCCATGATAGTCATGCCGAGTTCGTCCAGCACGGCGGTTGCATGAGCAAATGTCCGATTTGCCCACGGGGTGTATAGAACTGCTTCCACACCATCGCCGCTTTCACGGCGTCGCACGTCAACCAACCCGACGTCGCACTCTGTGTCTGAGTTTGCCAACCATTCCGTATGCCAGGCGATTTCGTTGCTACGGTGGCGCAGGAAGTAGTTTGCGTTCATTAACTGCCAGACATCGTCTATCTCGGCTTCGGAGACGCCATTGTCGAGAAGTATTTCCCGGGCACTCGTTTGCTTCTCGAGTATCAGCTGTTCGCGATCGATCGGATTTTCCAAACCGCGGCGCATCGCGCGCCGTGTAAGCTCATAGAGGTCACGGAATAGCTGTGCCTTCCAAGAATTCCAGAGTTTCGGATCCGTACCGCGAATATCGGCAATGGTGAGCAAATAAAGGTAATCGAGATGTAGCGGGTCACCGACCGTAGTTGCGAACTCGTTGATGACGTCCGGATCGCCGATGTCTTTTTTCTGCGCCGTGGTTGACAGTATCAGGTGATGTCTTACCAGCCAGGCGACGACGCCGGCCTCGTATTTGCTAAGACCGTGTTCGAGGCAGAATGCCGCCGCGTCGACCGCACCTAGTTCCGAATGATCACCGCCGCGCCCCTTCGCGATGTCGTGGAACAGCCCGCCGAGGTAAAGGATTTCGGGTTTCTCCAGTGCCTGCATGATTCTGCTGCAATGCGGGAACTCATCGTTGAACCGGGCAAGGGCGAAGCGCCGCAGATTGCTGACGACGAACAAGGTGTGTTCGTCCACTGTATAGGCGTGAAACAGGTCGTATTGCATGCGCCCGACAATTCGGCCGAAGGATGGGATATACAGGCCGAGTACGCCGTAGAGATTCATACGCCGCAGCCCGTGAGTGACGCCCTCGGGCGCGCGCAGGATGCTCAGAAATAGACGATGGTTGCGCGGGTTCTGGCGGAATTCATCGTCAATCAGGTGAAGATTGCGCTTGATCGAGCCGATCGTGAAAGCACTGACACCCCGAATGTTCGGGTTTTGCTGCAGCATCAGGAAGAGCTCCAGCAGCGCCGATGGGTCTTCCTTGAAAACTCGCTCGTGAACGGTCTGCAGATAGCCATTCTTGATCTGGAAGTGATGATTCAGCGGCTCGGGGGCCGCTTCCGGGTCCATCAGGATGGCCTCTTCAAACAGCTGCAGCAACATTTCATTGAGGCGGCTCAGCTCCATGACCGTGCGGTAATAGCGCTGCATGAGTTGCTCAACGGCCAGGGTATAGCTTGCGTCCTCATAGCCCAGCAGATGCGCGAGCTTGATCTGATGATCGAACAACAGGCGGTCTTCACGACGCCCGGTAAGGACGTGAAGGCCGAAGCGTATGCGCCACAGAAATGCCTGGCCCTCCTCGAGTCGAATGAGCTGACCGGGTGTCAGGAAACTGTGGTCCACCAGCTCCGCCAGCGTCGCTGCGCCAAAATGGCGCTTGGCGACCCAGCCGATCATCTGGATATCGCGAAGGCCTCCCGGACTACCTTTCACGTTGGGTTCGAGGTTGTAGGCGGTGTCGTGGTAGCGATGGTGCCGGGCGATCTGCTCCTTGCGTTTTTCGGCAAAGAATTCGGTCGACGGCCACATCCTGTCCGGGGCGATGATTTTCTGCATCGCGTCGAACAGGTCGGCGGGGCCGGCCAGCAGCCGTGCTTCCATAAGGGTCGTTGCGACAGTCAGGTCTTTGCTGGCCTGCTCAAAACATTGTGCAATCGTGCGCACGCTGTGGCCGATTTCGAGGCCGATATCCCATAGCGCTGTCACGAAAGCCGACAGTGCGTCCTCGGCGCCCGGAGGCAGCTCGTCTGGCAGCAATACCATGACGTCGACGTCGGAATACGGGTGCAATTCGCCGCGTCCATAACCGCCGACTGCAACCAGCGCAGCGCCGGACGCCTCGACGTCCTGCCGCCAGAGTTTGATCAACTGTTCATCGATGACGGCCGCCCGTGCGTGAACGAGCTCGACGACCGATTCTCCAGCTTCGAAACGTGCCTTCAGGTCATCGCCGGACGCGGCCAATGCCGCGCGGATCTCGCCGTAACTTATTGAATTATAGACGATCGTCTGCGCCAAGCGTCAGGACCTCATAGCCTTCATTCGTGATCAGAACGGTATGTTCCCATTGAGCCGACAAGCTATGGTCTTTGGTCACCACGGTCCAACCGTCAGGCAGCAGCTTTACGTTTGCCTTGCCGGCGTTGACCATGGGCTCTACGGTCAGCGTCATTCCTTCGCGCAACTCCATGCCCGTTCCGGCCTTACCGTAGTGCAGAACCTGCGGATCCTCGTGAAAAACCTGGCCGATGCCATGACCACAGTACTCGCGTACCACAGAGAACCGGTTCTTCTCGACGTGCTTTTGCACCGCTGCTCCGACGTCGCCGAGGTGTTTGCCGGGGCCTAGCTCCTGGATGCCTAACCACATGCTTTCAAAAGCAATATCCGACAATCGCTGTGCCTGAATATTGGGCTTGCCCACGAAGAACATGCGGCTGGTGTCGCCATGGAAGCCGTCCTTGATCACGGTCACGTCGATATTCAGCGCATCGCCCGATTTGAGCGTTTTGTCACCCGGAATGCCGTGGCAAACGACGTGGTTGACTGACGTGCAGATCGATTTCGGAAACCCGCGGTAGTTCAGTGGCGCCGGGATGGCCTGCTGCACTTCCGTGATGTACTGGTGGCAAATACGGTCCAGTTCTTCAGTTTTGACCCCGGGCTTTACATAATCCCTGATCATATCCAGGACCTCGGAGGCCAAGCGCCCCGAGACGCGCATTTTGTCGCGTTGTTCCTCGTTTTTGATCGTAACTGTCATCACATCTCACTAAACATGAACAGGGGTCGAACCGCGATTTTTCAACACCTCGCACTGGCTACTTTAGCCCGCGCGGGAAAATCGCGGTTCGACCCCAATAATTCCAAAATTCCGCGTTGTTGGGCGCGGTCCGCTATGGTATAAAGCGCGCGCGTCGGTAGCAACTAGTTGCCACCGGCAGCAAAAACTTCACACGTATACCGTCACGTCCTGCTGGGTGCCCTAAAAAAAGGGGTTGCGGGATGGGGTATGCGGAGGCCTAACCCGGAGAACTATAAATGGCAGACGTAACCATGCGCCAGATGCTAGAGGCTGGCGTGCATTTTGGTCATCAGACCCGTTACTGGAACCCAAAGATGGCACCTTTCATCTTTGGTGAACGTAACAAAATCCACATCATCAATCTTGAGAAGAGCTTGCCACTGGCGCGAGAAGCGGGCGCGTTCGTGAAAGCGACCGTCGCCGACGGTGGCACCGTGCTATTCGTTGGTACCAAACGCGCCGCACGTGAGGCTGTTCAGAGTCATGCCCGGCGTTGCGAGATGCCGTTTGTTTGTCAGCGGTGGCTCGGTGGCATGCTGACAAATTACAAGACCATTCGTCAGTCTGTGAAGCGTCTAATGACGCTCGAACAGATGGCCGACGAAGACGGCTTCGAAGGACTGACCAAGAAAGAAATTCTTGGTCTCAGTCGTGAGCAGGAAAAGCTCGAACGCAGCCTCGGTGGGATCAAGACGATGCGCTCACTCCCCGATGTCCTGTTTGTCGTTGACGTCGATCATGAGGACATCGCGATCCGCGAAGCCAAGAAACTCGGAATTCCCGTGGTTGCTATCGTCGACACAAACTGCTCGCCAGAGGGTGTTGACTACATTATTCCTGGCAATGACGATGCGATGCGCGCCATTGAGTTGTACTCAGGCCTGATCGCTGACGCCGTGCTTGACGGCAGGGCTTCGATTCCGGAAGTCGCTCTTGGTGAGGACGAGTTCGTTGAGCTCGACGAGCACGGCAAGCCGAAAAAGACTCGGGCCAAGAAGAAAGCGACCAAAAAGAAAACCGCCAAGAAGGCCACGGTAAAGAAAAAGGCGTCGGTTAAGAACGCTGAGCCGGAAGCCAAAGCTGAAACCGAAGCCAAGGCTGAGCCGGAAGCTAAGGCTAAGGCTGACAAGACCTCTGAGCCCGAGGCGAAATCAGACGTCAAAGCTGAGAAAAATGTGGAGTCGAAAGCCGGCGAAGAGGCAAAGCCTGAGGCAGAGGCAAAACCCAAGGCAGAGACGAAAGCCCGAGGCAGAGACAAAGCCCAAGGCAGAGACAAAGCCCAAGGCAGAGACAAAGCCCAAGGCAGAGACCAAGCCCAAGGCAGAGACAAAGCCCAAGGCAGAGACCAAGCCCAAGGCAGAGACCAAGCCCAAGGCAGAGACAAAGCCGGATGCCGCGCCTACGAAAAAAGCAGAGCCCGAGGCTCCTGACGAGAATGCGGGAGAATAGGCTATGACGATCACAGCATCCATGGTGAAGGAACTTCGCGAGCGCACCGGCGCTGGCATGATGGAATGCAAGAAGGCGCTGGTTACGACCGATGGTGATATCGACGCCGCTGCGGAAGAACTGCGAAAGTCGGGACAGGCCAAGGCCGACAAGAAGGCCAGCCGAGTCGCTGCCGATGGTCGCGTCGTGGTCGGCATTGACGGCGGCAAAGCCGTTATTGCGGAGATCAATTCCGAGACTGACTTTGTAGCGAAGGACGAGAATTTCGTCAGCTTCGCAGAGGGCGTTGCTTCGGCCGCACTGGCTTCCGACACGACCGACGTTACGGCGCTGGCTTCGCAGCCGATTGACGGCTCAATAACCGTCGAACAGGCGCGCACCGAGCTGGTCACAAAGGTCGGTGAGAATATTTCAGTTCGTCGCGTATCGATCGTAAGTGGCAGTGGTCCGATCGGACACTACACACACGGTGCTCGCATCGGTGCTGTTGTCGCGCTCGAAGGTGGCGACGATGAATTGGCGCGTGACATTGCCATGCACATCGCAGCGACCAATCCTGTCTGTATTGATGAAAAACAGGTGCCGGCGGAGACGCTGGATCGAGAGCGCCGGATCTTTTCGGAGCAGGCGGCCGCTTCTGGCAAGCCGGCGGAGATCATCGAAAAGATGGTTTCCGGACGAGTTAAAAAGTTTCTGAAAGAAATCACTTTGGTCGGCCAACCTTTCGTAAAGGACCCCGATATTTCTGTCGGCAAGCTGTTGAAAGATGCGGGCGCCAACGTGGTTTCCTTCGTCCGATTCGAAGTCGGCGAGGGCATCGAGAAGAAAGAGGACAATTTCGTCGAAGAAGTGATGGCACAGGTGAAAGGCACCGCTTGAGAAACCTAGCTTAAGCCTTTGATTTTAGTGGAGACCTTGCATCCAAAATACGCTAGAATCGGACGCCGCCGGGGTTCCGGCATTGACATCCAAGAGGGCGCTGCATGAATGATTCTGCCGGTCAGTATGGTCGTGTACTGCTGAAGCTCAGCGGTGAGGCACTGATGGGAGAGTTGGATTACGGTATCGAGCCCAAAGTCATTCAGCGCATCGCCGCGGAAGTTGCGACGGCACGAAAATCCGGTGTAGAGATCGCCATCGTTATTGGCGGCGGCAATATTTTCCGCGGCGCGGGTCTTGCCCGCGCTGGAATGGACCGTGTCACGGGCGATTACATGGGAATGCTCGCGACAGTGATGAACGCGCTGGCCATTCAAGATGCGCTCGAATCTCTCGATGTCTTTGCGCGTGTGATGTCCGCTTTGCAGATCCATGACGTTTGCGAAGATTACATTCGTCGTCGGGCTGTACGGCATCTCGAGAAAGGCCGAGTTGTCATTCTTGCCGCCGGTACGGGCAATCCGTTCTTCACGACCGACACGGCAGCGAGCCTGAGGGCGATTGAAATCGGAGCCGACGTTTTGCTCAAAGCCACCAAGGTCGATGGTGTCTACGACGATGACCCAATGACCAATGCGGACGCCAAACGTTATGAAACTGTTTCCTATGACCAGGTCCTCGCGGACAAGCTGTCGGTCATGGATGCGACAGCAATTGTGATGTGTCGCGACAATAACATTCCGTTGCGCGTATTTGACCTTACCCGTCGTGACGCACTCGTACAGGCTATAGCCGGGGCCAAGATCGGCACTCTGGTCACTGCCTGACCTGCGCCGCGGCATTGGCTAAACGGGACTCACAAAACATGAGTAGCAGAAGAGGGCACTAATCGTGTTGGATGAAATCAAAAAAGACGCCGGCGCGCGGATGGCAAAGAGCGTTGGTTCATTGCAACAGGACCTGACCAAGATTCGGACCGGCCGCGCACACACTAGCCTGCTTGATCATATTACGGTTGAGTACTACGGCAGCCAGGTGCCTCTCAACCAGGTCTCGAATGTCGGGGTCGAAGACTCCAGAACACTGATTATAACGCCATGGGAAAAAGACATGGTAAAGATGATCGAGAAGGCGATTATGGGGTCCGATTTGGGTCTGAACCCGTCGTCCGCAGGCACGGTTATTCGTGTGCCGTTGCCCGCCTTAACGGAAGAGCGACGTAAAGACATGATCCGGGTAGTGCGCCAGGAGGCAGAAGGCGGGCGAATCGCGGTGCGAAACATACGCCGCGACGCCTTGCACGATATTAAGGAACTCCTCAAGGAAAAGATGATCGGCGAAGATGACGAGCGTCGCGCCGAAGTCGAGATTCAAGGCATTACCGACAAGTACGTCGCGGAAATCGACAAGGTTCTTGCGGAAAAAGAAGCGGAGCTGATGGAGGTCTGACTGGCCTGGAACCATCAGCAAGACACAGTGAACACACATCAGAAAAAGGTACCGAGACACGTCGCCGTCATTATGGATGGAAACGGGCGGTGGGCGCGTGCCAGGCAGAAACCTCGGCACGCCGGTCACCGGGCAGGCATCAAGTCGGTACGCTCGACGGTCGAGGCGGCCGCGAGGCATGGCGTTGAAGTCCTGACTTTATTTGCCTTCAGCAGCGAGAACTGGGGCAGGCCGAAGGACGAGGTGCGAAGCCTCATGACTCTGTTTGTCGAGGCACTGCGACGGGAAGTGGACGAACTGCATCGTAATAATGTGAGGTTGCGGCTTATCGGTGCCAGGGAACTCTTGCAGCCGGGAATTGTGAAGAGATTTGCCGCGGCTGAAGAAAAAACCGACCAAAACACGGGGTTGCTGCTCAACATCGCGGTGGCCTACGGAGGGCGCTGGGATATCGTCGCGGCGACAAAGCGTGTCGCCGCGAAAGTCGCGAGCGGCGAGATCAGTGTTGATGACATCGAGGAGGCGACGTTAGCGTCTGAGATGCAGCTGGCAGGCTGCCCGGAACCGGACTTGTTGATACGCACTGGCGGGGAGCAACGCATTAGCAATTTCCTGTTGTGGAACATCGCCTATGCGGAATTGTGGTTTACAGATGTCCTGTGGCCGGAATTTGACGCGCAGCAGTTTGACAATGCGATCGAGTATTTTGCACGGAAACAACGGCGCTTTGGGCACACCGGCGAGCAAGTGGTGGCGACAGGATGCTGAAGACCAGGATAGTTACGGCGGTCATCTCGCTCGTGGCTTTGGGTGTGGTGCTGTTCGTCGTTCCTGCCGACGTCGCAGAGCTGGTAATTGCCGTAGTGGTGCTCGCAGGCGCATGGGAATGGTCGGGGTTTTTGGGCCTGTCGGGTTCGTCGCTTCGCTGGGTATTTGTGACTGTCATCGCGGGCCTGGTTGCAGTGTCTTATACGTTCTTGCCGGATTCCTCTGATCCGATTCTGCGAATCGCGTTCGTCTGGTGGTTCGCTGCTTTCTTATGGACCCTGTTTTTTCCAACGCCGATACCCGCGTTCGATTCGCTGGGTGGGCGGAATACTCGTGCTTGTACCGATGTTCGTGGCACTCATTAATCTTTACCGTATCGGGCCGGTGGTCTTGCTGTTGGCCCTGTTGATCGTCTGGGCCGCAGATGTGGGCGCCTATTTTGCCGGTAAGCAGTTCGGACGCGTGAAACTGGCGCCGAGCATCAGCCCGGGGAAGACCTGGGAGGGCGTGTTGGGGGGATTGCTCCTCGTTGCGCTGTTGACAGTAGGCGCCGCGTATTGGACCGACACGAACCTGGCTGTATTGCTGCCGTTCTGTCTTGCCGTCGCCGCATTATCCATCGTTGGTGACCTGACCGTCAGTATGTTCAAGCGCACGGCGGGCGTGAAGGACAGCGGCAAACTGTTTCCGGGTCACGGTGGTGTTCTCGATCGAGTCGACAGTGTCGCCGCCGCAGCGCCCTTGTTTGCGCTCGGTCTGGTCTGGCTGGGGCTGGTTTAATGATATGTTCATCGTGCATTCATCGTCTGGCAACTACTCTGTTGCGACAACCCGGAGGAACTGCGGCGGGTTGCGACAGTCACAAAGCACAGGGCAACCACGGCTCGCTGCTGAATCTGCGCCTGCACCGCAAGTGCATGACCAAGTTGGGAATTATGGCTAGATATGGGTAGTGCAATCATCAGTATCCTGGCATTCATCGCTGCGATCAGCATCCTGGTCGCGGTGCACGAGTTTGGCCATTACATTGTAGGTCGCTGGACCGGAATGAAAGTGCTGCGATTTTCGATTGGTTTCGGTAAGCCGGTCTGGACGCGAATTTCCGGCGAGGACGAGACTGAGTACTGTGTCTCCGCGATTCCTCTGGGCGGTTATGTGCGTTTTCTTGATAGCCGTGACGGACCGGTAGACCCTCAAGATGAGGGTCGCGCATTCAACCATCGCCCAATTCCAGCACGCATCGCGGTCTTGCTGGCAGGACCGGCATTCAATTTCGTCTTTGCCGTGCTCGCGTACTGGTTGTTGTTGGCTGGCGGCGTTATGGCACTCAAGCCGGCCGTTGGCGATGTGACACCAGGGTCCTACGCAGATAAAGCCGGGCTGGCCTTTGGCGACAAGATCGTCGCTGTTGGCAACGTCGCGACGATGGACTGGGAATCGACGCTCGTCGAGATCTTGAACAACATGGTCGTCGATGGCCGCGTGCCGCTGACGCTGGAGAATGAACAGGGTCGCGAGCGCTCAGTCGTTATCAACGTGGGTGACGATCGAACCCGCCTGACCGAGCCTGGCCTGCTGTTCGACGGACTGGGATTCCAGGTCTGGCAGCCGCCGGCGGAGATTGGGGCGTTGTCCGAAGGCGGTGCCGCCGAATCGGCCGGTCTCAGTGTTGGTGACCGAATTCATTCTGTAGACGGTGAACGCACCACGACATTCAGTGATCTGGTTGCCGTCGTAGCGCCACTCGCTAATCAGCAGGTGTCGGTCGAATACGTGCGCGATGGGCGAACGGCAACCGTTGACGTGTTGCTCGGCGAGCAGGAGGTCGATGGTGAGAAGCGCGGCCTGCTGGGCATCAGTTTGCCGCAAGCGTCGTCCGACTACTACTATCTCCGCAGTTTCACGCCGCTGCAGTCACTCCGGGAGGCCGCCAACAAGACCTGGGCGTCCACAGTCTTTACCGTACGAATGCTCAGCCGGATGGTAACCGGTGACGTGTCAGTGAAAAATATCAGCGGACCGATAAACATCGGTCAGATCGCAGGGGAGTCCGCGCAACGCGGTGCGAAGTATTTCTTGGGTTTTCTGGCCGTGGTCAGTATTAGTCTTGGCGTCCTCAATCTTCTGCCGATCCCGGTGCTCGATGGTGGCCAGATTGTGTACCAGGTCATCGAGATGATCAAAGGCAGCCCGATGACCGAACGTGCACAAATGCTTGGACAGCAAGCAGGGATTTTCGCGCTGCTCTTATTGATGAGCTTCGCTTTCTATAACGATATAGCGAGAATCCTGGGTTGACCGGGACAGGCGGAAATACATTGCAGATGAGACAGACATTTTTCGCATTGTTGATGATGCTACCGATGACGACGTGGGCCGCAGCGGAATTCGTTGTCAAAGATATGCGAGTCGAGGGTCTGCAGCGTATATCCGAAGGTACGGTGTTCAACTATTTGCCCGTCAACATCGGTGACACCGTAGACAAGAATCGTATCGGCGAAGCGATCAGTGCACTTTACCTCCAGGGTCTGTTCGACAACATCGAGATGCGTCGTGATGGTGACACGCTCATTATTGTCGTGGTGGAGCGACCGTCAATCGAGAGCTTCGAGATCGATGGCAACAAGGACATCAAGACAGAGGACCTGATGGAGTCTCTTCGCAATGTCGGACTCGCAAGGGGCCGGACATTTGACCGTTCGGTTCTCGACAATGTCGAGATGTTCCTGCGCGAGCAGTATTACGATCGGGGCAAGTATGGCGTTGCTATCGCTACCGAAATCAAGGAGCGACCTAACAACACTGTACAGGTGAAAGTCACGGTCAAGGAGGGTGACCGGGCGAAAATACGTCAGGTGAACATCGTCGGTAATGAGACCTTTGACGATAAGGAAATTCGTGCAGGACTTCACGCTGGATACGGCGAACTGGCTTTCCTGGATCCGCCAGGACGATCGTTACGCCAAAGAAGCGCTGGAAGGGGACCTGGAGATCTTGCGTTCCTTCTATATGGATCGCGGCTACGCCGATTTCAAAATCGAATCTACGCAGGTAGCCATATCACCGAATAAGAAAGACATATTCGTGACGATCGGAATTAGCGAAGGCGATCTCTATACGATCTCTGATGTGAAACTCGTCGGTGAGATGGTCATTCCCGAAGCTTTTCTCCGCGGTCTGATTCTCACGCAACCGGGTGCCGTCTATAACCAGCGTGCGTTGACTCAGACCACCGAGCTGATGGCTTTCCGCCTGGGTGAGGAGGGTTACGCGAACGCAGAAATCGAGCCCGTGCCAGAATTGGATCATGAAAAGAAAGAGGCGGCGGTAACGTTCTACGTGAACGCTCAGAACCGTGTTTACGTCCGACGCATCAGCTTCAACGGCGTCGACCAGGTGGATGACGAGGTGTTGAGACGTGAGATGCGGCAGATGGAAGGCTCATACCTTTCAAATTCGCTGATTGATCGCTCGAAAGTTCGTTTACAGCGTCTGCCTTACATCGAAAAAGCGGAAGTCAATAATTCACCGGTTCCCGGAAGCCCGGATCTGGTTGACGTTGATTTTGATCTCGAGTATCGAATGCCAGGCCAGTTCTCGGGTGGTGTTGGTTACTCCGAGTCGCAGAAGTTGATACTCAACGGCAGCATTGTTCACACGAACTTCCTTGGCAGTGGCAACCGCGTCGCGCTCGAACTCAATTCTGGCCGTTTCCAGAAGCTCTACAGTTTGTCGCATACGGATCCCTACAGATCTATGGACGGTATCCGCCGTACCGTGAGTGTCAACTACAGGGACATCACTCAGTTTACGTCAGCGGCGTCCGATTTTTCGACGACCAGCGCCGGGCTAACCGTTGACTACGGCTACCCAATCTCGGAGTACCAGTCGATATCGCTCGGAGCGACCTTCCAGCACTCCGAGCTGTTGTCATCGACAAACAGTACACAGCAAGCTCAGGACTGGGTGGCCAACAACGGCAATCAGTTCATCCAGGATGTCGGTAACGGCCTGACCTTTTTCGGTACGGAATTTGATACGCTCGAGATGATAGCCGGCTGGACATATGACAGCCGAAACCGTTCCCTGTTTGCCAACCGGGGCACCCGACAACAGCTGTTTCTGTCGATGACAGTGCCCGGCAGTGACGTCGAGTACTACCAGGCGCGATACAGTTTTACGAAGTACTTCCCGATCACCTCCAAGTGGGTACTGCGCTTCAATTCCGAAGTGGGTATGGGTGAGGGGATCGGAGACACCACCGCACTACCGCCGTACAAGCAGTTCTATGGTGGCGGGCCGCAGTCGGTCAGGGGCTTCAAGGAGTCCTACCTGGGGCCGCGCGACAGCTTCGGCCGCCCGTATGGCGGTAACGTATTGGTTGCAAGTCAGCTAGAGCTTATACTCCCGCTTCCGGATAAATGGGCCAGCCAGGCGCGAGCGAGCTTGTTTTACGATGTCGGTAACGTGTTTAACACCGGTGAAGTTGCTTTTACGGACAAGCTTGGCAGTCCGATTACGTATGAACCCGATCTTGACGAATTACGCACATCGGTAGGAATAGGCGTACAGTGGCTGGCTCCATTGGGCCTCTTCCGATTCAGTTACGCATACCCGTTGAATGCTTACGGCGGGAATGACAGATATTACGGAGACGAGCTGGAACGATTCCAGTTCTCCATTGGACAGGCGTTTTAAGGAATGGAAAGTTTATGAGTTTTGTTAAGCGACAATTGGTTAAAGCAGGATTGGGTGTGGCGTTGGTTTGTGCATTTGTGCTACCGGCGGCGGCGCAGGATTTGAAAATTGGCGTCGTCAGTTTGCCGGCGCTAATCGAGCGGGCACCGCAGACAAAGATTGCCATGGATGCACTACAGGAAGAATTCGCTCCGCGTCAGAGAGAGTTCCTGGCCAAGCAAAAAGAATTCGAAGAACTGACCGCCAAAGCGCAGAAAGACTTTGCCGTTATGGGCGAGACCGAGCGTCGTAATGCGGAAAAAGATCTCCGCGATCTGCAGCGCGAGGTTTCACGGTTGCAGAACGAGTTTCGCGAAGACCTGAATCTTCGCCAAAACGAAGAGTATGGAGTTCTGCAGCGTGCAATGCTCAAAGAAGTTCAGGACTACGCCCAGCAACAGGGCTATGACCTGATTGTGGGTGATGGGGTCCTGTTTGCCAGCAATGCCGTGAATATTACCGAAGCAGTATTGCGCGTCGTCGAAGCGAATCATCAGGCGACGAGCGCGCGCTAGGCCGACTTCAGAACCAAGGGAGGCTTGCAGCCATATGCCGATCAGCCTTGGAGAGCTCGCCACGCAATTCGGCTGTGAGCTGATCGGTGATCCCGATGTTGTCATAAATGGCGTTGCGTCATTATCGAGTGCGAAACCGGATTCGCTGAGCTTCCTTTCCAATGCCGCTTTCAAAGGGCAGCTTTCGGCGACGAAGGCCGCTGCGGTAATATTGCGAGCAGCGGATGCAGCCGCGTCTCCCGTGGCAGCGATAATCCACGATGACCCTTACGCCTGCTACGCGCGCATGTGTACTGTCGTATGTCCGCCGCCCATCTTCGAGCCCGGCGTGCATGCGTCGGCGGTCATTGCGCCATCCGCAAACATCGCAGCAAGCGCGCATATCGCGGCGCACGTCATTGTCGGAGACCGCTCCGAGATCGGTCAAAATGTATACTTGGGGCCCGGCACGGTCATAGGCCCGGACTGCAAGGTTGGCGACGACTGCCAGCTGATTGCCAATGTGACGCTGGCGCGCAGCGTAAAAATCGGGGCTCGTGGCCGCTTTCATCCGGGCGTCGTGATCGGCGCCGATGGGTTTGGCAATGCAATGACGCCGCAGGGCTGGGTCAAAGTACCGCAGCTGGGTGGCGTCCGAATCGGCGATGATGTCGAGATTGGCGCCAATACGACCGTGGATTGTGGCGCGCTGGACGATACGGTCGTCGAGGACGGTGTGCGTATCGATAACCTTTGCATGATTGGACACAACGTCCATGTGGGCGCACACACGGCGATGGCGGCTAGAACGGCGATCGCGGGCAGCACGGTTATAGGCAAGCGCTGCATGTTTGCTGGAAGGTCCGGTGCGGTCGGTCATATCACGATTTGTGATGACGTCACTGTTGCTGCGATGACGTTCCTCTCAAAAGACGTCACAACTCCCGGTACCTATGCAGCCAGTTTCCCTGCGGCTGAAGCAAAAAGTTGGGCGAGGCAGCTTGCCAGGTTTCGGCGCTTAGGTGCTCTAATCGAACGGGTTAAAAAACTGGAGGGCGGCGGCAAGTAGCTTCTGCTTATCCATGGATTCAAATGCAATGATTCATCCGACAGCTGTAATTTCTGACAAAGCCAACATAGCGAACGATGTCAAGGTTGGGCCTTACGTTGTGATTGGCGATGATGTCGAGGTCGCCGCCGGCACGGTCATCGACAGCCATGTTGTTATTAATGGTCCGACGACGATAGGCACAGACAATCACATTTACCAATTCGCCTCGATCGGAGATGACCCGCAGGACAAGAAGTATGCGAACGAACCTACGCGATTGATTGTCGGCGACCGCAATACGATTCGCGAGTTTTGCACGATCAGCCGCGGTACGGTTCAGGACAGGGGCGAAACGACTATTGGCGATGACAACTGGATTATGGCCTACGTGCACATTGCCCACGATTGTGTCGTCGGCAGCAAGACAATCTTGGCAAATAACACGACCCTTGCCGGGCATGTACAAGTCGGGGACTGGGTTATCTGCGGCGGTTTTTCCGGTGCCCACCAGTTCTGCCGCATCGGCGCGCACGCGTTTCTGGGAATGTACGCGGGGGTAAACCGTGACGTCCCCGCATACACGATAGTGTCCGGCCAACCGGCGGTGGCTCGCGGAATAAACAGCGAAGGTTTGAAGCGCCGCGAGTTTTCGGCGGACCAGATTCGTAACATTAAGAACGCGTATCGCCTGACATTCAGGAAAGGCAAGAAACTGTCTGAGGCGATCGATGAAATTGCCGAACTCAGCACGAAACAACCTGAGTTAGGCCTGTTCCTGGAATCGCTCCGCTCATCCGAGCGCGGCCTGGTTCGTTAGGACTTGTGGATGAGGATCGGCCTGGTTGCTGGTGAAGCCTCCGGCGACCTGCTGGGTGCAGGACTGATTCGAGCACTGCGCGAACGCGACCCGAACGCAAGGTTCGAGGGCGTCGCCGGACCGGCAATGCTCGCGGCGGGCTGCGAACAGTGGGAGCCCGCGGAGTCCCTTGCCGTCATGGGCCTCGTAGAACCGCTGGCGCATATCCCGCGTCTGCTGCGCCTGCGAAAACAACTCTTCAGGCGTTGGCAAGCATTGCCGCCGGACGTATTCGTTGGCATCGACGCGCCTGATTTCAATCTCGGACTTGAGAAGAGACTTCGTAAAGCTGGAGTCAAGACGGTGCACTATGTGAGCCCGTCGGTCTGGGCTTGGCGAAAAGGGCGTATCAAGAAGGTCAAAGCAGCTGCGAACAAGGTTCTCTGTATCCTGCCCTTCGAAAAGCCGTTGTATGACGCCCATGGAGTCGAGTCCGTTTTTGTCGGCCACCCCAAAGCCGACAGCGCGCCCACTCATGTGGATTCTGACCGGGCGCGAAACACGCTCGGACTCGGAGCGGGTGAGGTGGTTGCCATCCTGCCGGGCAGCCGCAAAGGCGAAGTTGCCCGACTGGGCGCACTCCTGGCAAACACAGCGAGGCTCCTGGCGGCGGCACGACCGGGCATTCGGTTTGTCACGCCGCTCGCGACACCCGCATTGCGCGGCATGTTCGAGCAACAGCTGGAGGAAGCCGGCGTTTCAGACCGGTTCCTGTTGCTCGATGGCGACTCGGAATCGGCAATGACGGCGGCCGATGTGGTGTTGCTCGCATCGGGCACCGCGGCGCTTGAGTCGGCGCTACTCGGAAAGCCAACGATTGCGACGTATAGGGTGGCGCCCGTTAGTTACGCCATCGCTATCGGATTGCGCCTCGTAAAACTGGATCACTACACGCTGCCGAACCTGCTGACACCGACGCCATTGGTGCCGGAATTCATGCAGGGGGACGCGCAACCGGCGGCAATAGCAGACGCCGTCACGGCGATGTTGGACGACCCGGAACGCAGGCGTACCATCAGTAGCGAATTTGCTAAACTGCGTAACGAGCTGGCGCTTGATGCAGACCAGCGCGCCGCCGATGCGGTTTTCGAGCTGGCACACCAGGCTATCCATGCGGCAGGCGAAATTGTTTGAAATGAGAGGGCTCGTGGCAGGGGTTGACGAGGCGGGTCGCGGCCCCCTTGCGGGTCCCGTTGCCGCCGCCGCTGTGATCTTGCATCCGGACAGGCCCATTGTTGGCGTGGCGGACTCGAAGAAGCTGACGGCCGAACGTCGCGAGGTGCTCGCGAGCGAAATTCGCCAGCGAGCTTTGGCCTGGTCCGTTGCGTGGGCGGATCCGGCGGAAATTGATGCGCTCAATATTCTTGCTGCGACTCTGTTGGCTATGCGGCGTGCGATCCTGGGATTGTGGATTACGCCCGGCGGCGTAAAGGTAGACGGCAATCGACTTCCGGACCTTCGATTTGGTTCGCGACGGCTACCGGGCGAAGCGATTGTTGGCGGCGATGGCAGTATTGCGGAAATAAGCGCGGCGTCGATTATCGCCAAGACGACGCGTGACCGGATCATGATTGAACTTGACAGGCTATATCCTTGCTATGAATTTGCACGTCACAAAGGCTACGGCACGAAGGTGCACAGGGCCCGACTGCGTGAATTCGGTCCATGTCGCGAACACAGATTTACCTTTGCCCCGGTGAAAACAGCGTCATGAAGGCACCTGCTTTCGTTCATCTCCACCTGCATACCGAGTATTCGCTCGTGGACAGTACCGTGCGAATTCCGGAGCTGATGAAACGTTGCGCGTCGCTGGGGATGCCGGCTGTTGCATTGACTGATCAGAACAATCTATTCGGCCTCGTGAAGTTTTACCGCAAGGCGATTGCCGCCGGAGTGAAACCGCTCATCGGGCTCGACCTTCGTATCATGAATGACGAAGAGCCCGATCGACCGTTCACACTGTTGCTGCTGTGCCAAGACAACGCAGGCTATCGGAAGTTGTCGGAACTCGTGACGCGCAGTTATCTCGAAGGGCAGGTCCGCGGACTCCCGATGGCGCGGCGAGCGTGGATGACTGAAGAAAGTTGCAAGGGCCTGATTGCATTGTCGGGAGGCCCACGCGGCGACATTGGACACGCGTTGCATGGCGGTCATCTGTTGACAGCGGCCGACTTGCTGGAAGGCTGGCAGAGCATATTCCCTGACCGATTCTATCTGGAGCTCATTCGAACAGGGCGTCCCGCAGAAGAAGATTGTGTGCGGGCGAGCCTGGCGCTTGCGAGCGAAAAGAACGTTCCTGTGGTTGCCACGAACGACGTCAGATTCTTGAGCAGGGACGACTTTAACGCTCACGAAGCACGTGTTTGCATTCATGATGGGCGAGGCCTTGCCGACGTCGATCGGCCGCGACTGTATAGCGAGAATCAATATCTGAAGTCGCCAGAGGAAATGGCCGAGCTGTTTGCGGATGTGCCCGCGGCGCTGGAAAACACGGTAGAGATCGCCCGCCGCTGCAATCTCGATTTGCAGCTCGGAAACAGTGTTCTGCCGGCCTTCCCCGTTCCAGACGGACAAACTGAATCGGCGTTTCTCGAAGTCGAGGCGCGGCGTGGTCTGGAATCGGCACTGGCGACCAAGTTCGAAAACGACGGTGTTCCTGAGAAAGACAGGGATGTATTGAGCGCACCTTACTTCGCGCGACTCGATATCGAACTCGGCGTCATTCAGGCGATGGGGTTCCCCGGTTATTTTCTGATCGTGGCGGACTTCATTCGCTGGGCGCGCGAAAACAACGTGCCGGTTGGACCAGGTCGTGGTTCGGGCGCCGGTTCGTTGGTGGCGTGGGTGCTGGGAATAACCGCCCTGGATCCGCTGGAACACGATCTCCTGTTCGAACGATTCCTGAATCCCGAGCGTGTATCGATGCCGGACTTTGACATCGATTTTTGCATGGAAGGTCGTGACGACGTTATTGACTACGTCGCGCAGAGATACGGGCGTGAGCGTGTTTCACAAATCATTACCTTCGGCACGATGGCTGCCAAAGCGGTTATCCGGGATACCGGTCGGGTCCTGGGGCAGCCCTACGGCTTCGTTGACCGAATCGCCAAGCAGGTGCCGTTCGAGATCGGTATTACGCTCGAAAAGGCGCTCGAACAGTCTGACGAACTGGCGTCGATGTATCGCGACGATGAAGAGGTCGCGGCGATAATTGATCTCGCCAAGTCGCTTGAAGGCCTGGTCCGCAACGCGGGTAAGCACGCGGGCGGTGTCGTCATTTCGCCCGGCGCATTGACCGATTTTGCGCCACTCTACTGTGAGGAGGGTGGTACCAATGTCGTGACGCAACTCGACAAAGACGATGTCGAAGCGGTTGGCCTCGTAAAATTCGACTTCCTGGGTTTGAAGACGTTGACGATCATCGAATGGGCCGTGCGCATTATCAACAAGACATACCCTGATCGGAAACTCGATATCACTCGCATCCCAACGCGTGATGCGAAGACATTTGAGCTGTTGCGAAGCTCGCAGACAGCCGCGATATTCCAGCTCGAGTCGAACGGAATGCGGGATCTGATAAAGCGCTTGCGACCGGACCAGTTTGGTGATCTGGTGGCATTGGTCGCTTTGTTCCGCCCCGGGCCGCTGCAGTCCGGCATGGTCGATGACTTCATGACGCGAAAGCACGCGTCAAACAAGGCGGACATCGACTATCTTCATCCCGACTTGAAGCCGGTGCTTGAGGAAACTTATGGGGTGATCCTGTACCAGGAGCAGGTCATGCAAATTGCGCAGGTGCTTGCGGGATATACGCTCGGCGGCGCTGACTTGTTGCGTCGGGCGATGGGCAAAAAGAAGCCCGAGGAAATGGCCAAGCAGCGAGAAATTTTCGTCGAAGGGGCGACAGAGCGTGGTGTTTCGGGCGTGACGGCGACACGCATATTCGACCTGATGGAGAAATTCGCGGGTTACGGCTTCAACAAATCGCATTCGGCCGCCTACGCCGTGTTGTCCTATCAGACCGCGTACCTGAAAGCGCACTACCCGGCCGCCTTTATGGCCGCGGTGATGAGCGCCGATTTAC
This sequence comes from uncultured Gammaproteobacteria bacterium, assembly GCA_963760325.1. Taxonomy (GTDB): domain Bacteria; phylum Pseudomonadota; class Gammaproteobacteria; order Steroidobacterales; family Woeseiaceae; genus UBA1847. Next base: position 100,282 of record CAVXCW010000030.1, read on the forward strand.
AGAATACCGATCGACTGGTGACGCTCAAGGATGATTGTCGACAGCTCGGTCTCAAGCTGATGGCGCCTGATATCAACAAGTCGTCGTTTCAGTTTAGCGTTTCAGATGACCACACGATTTTGTACGGCCTCGGTGCGATCAAGGGCGTTGGCCATGCGGCGATCGACTCATTAATCGAAGAGCGCGAGGCCAACGGCCCCTTCGTCAGCCTCGTGGAATTCTGTCGGCGTGTCGATCACGACAAGATCAATCGTCGGGCGCTAGAAGCCATGGTTAAGTCCGGCGCGATGGACGGTTTTGGTGAGTCCCGTCGTAGCCTTATGCATCAGGTTCCGGAAGCGCTGCGCAGCGCGGATCAGCAGGCCAAAGCCGCGGCGGCCGGTCAGAACGATATGTTCGGCCTTGAAACGCCGGCGGCGGAAATTGAAACTTCAGCGCCCGTGCGGCTCGCTGAGTGGCAAGATCACATCTTGCTCAGTAATGAGAAGGAGGCCCTCGGGCTTTACCTGACAGGGCACCCCTTCGATGCGGTCCGTAATGATGCCGGGTTCTTTGCCGACGGCCGACTCGCAGACATCACGGCGGAGCCACCGCCACAAAATAATAAAGGTGCGCGCAATTATGCACAGCCGCGCCGGGAGGCGACGGTCGCCGGGCTTATTGTCGATGTTCGAAAGCGCGGCAATCGCGTGAGCATCGTGCTGGATGACGATACCGGGCGCATGGAAATCAGCCTGTTCAACGAGGCTTTCCAGGAGTTCCGGCATCTGCTTGTGAAAGATGAAATCGTCGTCATTTCGGGCGGACTGCGCTATGACGATTTCGTCGGTAGCTGGACTATCAACGCGAAGAACGTCTTGCACATTGACCGCGTGATCGAATCCAGGGCGAAGAGCATGGTCCTGAGCCTGGCGCCTAACGGTCATGGTGAGCAGTTGCTGGTCAAATTACACGACCTGTTGTTGCCGTTTCGCGAGGGCAGCTGCGACGTCTCCGTTCGATATGTTGGCGACAGCGCGACGGCTCGTTTGTCGCTGGGTCCGGAGTGGGCGGTACGTCCAAGCCGCGAATTGCGCGATAAGCTGACTGAGCTTTTGGGCAACAATAATGTCCGCTTACTGTACGCGCCCGGCCGCGAAATAATGTAATCTCAGATTCATGGATCTAAAATTTCTGGATTTCGAGCAACCAATCGCCGAGCTTGAGGCGAAGATCGAAGAGTTACGCTACGTTGGCGACGATTCGGAAATCAACATCAATGAGGAGGTTGGGCGTCTCAAGAGCAAGAGCGAGGCGCTGACAAAAAGCATCTTCTCGAAGCTAAGTCCCTGGCAGGTTGCGCGCGTCGCGCGGCACGAATCCCGGCCATACACGATGGACTACCTTCAGATGATAGCGCCGGACTTTCAAGAGCTTCACGGCGACCGGATGTACGCGGACGATCCGGCTGTGATCGGCGGCGTCGGTCGAATTGACGGGCGACCCGTCATGTTTATCGGCCACCAAAAAGGCCGTGACACCAAGGAGCGTGTTCGCCGCAACTACGGCATGCCCAAACCGGAAGGTTATCGTAAGGCACAACGATTGATGCGTCTTGCGGAAAAGTTCTCACTACCCGTTGTCACTTTCATCGATACGCCCGGTGCCTACCCCGGCGTTGGTGCGGAAGAACGCGGGCAAAGCGAGGCGATCGCGCAGAGCCTTTACCTGATGGCCGCGTTAAAAACACAGATTATCAGCGTCGTGATCGGCGAAGGCGGCTCCGGTGGGGCACTCGCGATCGGTGTTGGTGACCGCCTGTTGATGTTGCAGTACGCGATCTATTCGGTTATTTCGCCGGAAGGCTGCGCCTCGATACTCTGGAAGAGCGCCGAGAAGGCAGAGGTCGCCGCAGAGGCCATGCGAATCACGGCCCCGAGCCTCAATGAATTCGGCCTGGTCGACGAGGTTCTTTCCGAGCCTCTCGGAGGTGCGCATCGTAATCCGAAGGAGATGGCAGAGGTCATTCGAAACGCTATCTTGAAAAGTCTTGATGAGCTTGACGGTCTGTCAATCGAGCTCCTACTCGAGCAACGACAGCAGCGTCTCGCCGGCTTCGGTCAGTACAAAGAGGCGTGACCCTAAGCGCCGGGACTCTGCGACGCAAGCTAGGAGAACTTGAAGCCGTCGCAGGCAAGCCCTCCAGGTATGTCATCGCGTTCAGCGGTGGCCTCGACTCGACGGTTCTCCTGCATGCACTTGCGTCACTGCAGGCGGAGCGGGGCGTTCCCCTGCTCGCGATCCACGTCGATCACGGGCTCCAGGACGACTCGGGCGCCTGGAGTGAGCACTGCGGGACAATCGCCGAAGAGCTGGGCATCGACTACCTCTGCCGATCTGTGACCGTCCAGTTGGAGTCGGGCAAAGGACCGGAAGCCTCGGCACGGGATGCGCGGTATACCGCATTGCATGCGGAGTTGCGATTCGGCGACTGGCTGATCAGTGCGCATCATCGAGAAGACCAGGCGGAGACGTTGCTGCTTAATCTCATACGCGGCAGCGGCCCGATGGGCATCGCCGGCATCGGTGCCATTCGCAGATTTGGCCCCGGCTGGCTTGCGCGACCGCTGCTGGAGACAGGTCGCGACGACATGCTCGAATATGCCGAGCAAGAAGGCCTGCAATGGCTGGAGGATCCTTCCAACGTCGATCGCCGATTTGATCGCAATTTCTTAAGGCACGATATTGTGCCAAGGCTCAGGTCGCGATGGACGGATATCTCGGCGCGTTTGCAGCGCAGCGCCGGCCATGCGGCGGAGGCATCGCAACTGCTTGCGAACCTTGCCGAAATCGATCTCCTGGCCCTGGGCGGCCAGCCCGATCGGCTGCCGATTGACGGATTGCTGGATCTGTCTGCTGCGCGACAAAGGAATCTCTTGCGCTACGCATTGCGGAATCTCGGGTTGTCGACGCCGACGGCAATGCAGCTCTCACGCGTTATCAATGAAGTTATACCCGCGCGCCGGGATGCGCAGCCACTGGTGAGTTGGCCCGGTGCCGCCGTGCGGCGCTATCGCAATGGACTGTACCTGTTGCCGGAGAAGCTCATCGAATCGCCCGCAGCCATTGAGGTGTCATCCGACGATGTGCCATTGGGGACCGGGCTCGGCGTTTTGCAGTTCGTTCGCGGCGCGGCGCGCGGGCTGTCGGAGCGCCTCTGGACGCGTGATATTCAGGTTCGATTTCGTCATGGTGGCGAGGAATTTCAGCCTTTAGGTCAATCACATACGCGGAAACTGAAGAAACTACTTCAAGAAGAGGGCGTGGTCCCCTGGATGCGCGATCGGCTGCCACTGGTCTATGCCGGCGACGAGCTTGTCGCGGTCGGCGACCTCTGGCTGGCGAGCGAGGCGGTCGGCGAACCCGGCGTTGCGGTGCGATGGAAGGACCGTCCGGCATTGCATTGAGCCATGTGCTCCTGCGTTCAGTCATTGTGTCACCGATGGGTATCTGATAACGTTTAAAACCGTCTGCAGTCCAACGACGGCGCGGAATTCGAAGGGTTGGAAGAAAGCACATTGCGGGCCTTGCAGTGCTTTCGATCCAGCCCTTTCTTGTTTCTCGCTTTCCGCGAAATTCATGCGCCATTGACCTCGGGTTCACACATGACATCGTATGTTTTTATTACCGGCGGTGTGGTCTCTTCATTAGGGAAGGGAATCACGTCGGCCTGCCTCGGCGCCATTCTCGAGGCGCGGGGTCTGACGATCAGCATGATCAAGCTGGATCCCTACATCAATGTCGACCCCGGCACCATGAGCCCGTTTCAACATGGCGAGGTATTTGTCACGCACGATGGCACCGAGACGGATCTCGATCTGGGACACTACGAGCGATTCGTTCGCACAGCGCATGGCGGGCGGCACAGTAATTACACGACCGGGCGCATCTACGAAAGCGTGATACGCAAGGAACGTCGTGGCGAATACCTCGGCGCGACAGTACAGGTCATTCCGCACATCACGGACGAGATCAAGCGCAGTATCGAGCTTGGCGCGGGAGACGCCGACATTTGTTTGGTCGAGATCGGCGGTACGGTCGGCGATATCGAATCGCTGCCATTCCTCGAGGCCATACGTCAGATGGGCGTGGAACTCGGGCACGACCGTGTTGTTTACGTGCACCTGACGCTGGTGCCGTTCATCTCGACGTCTTCCGAAATCAAGACGAAGCCGACACAGCACTCGGTCAAAGAGCTGCGATCGATCGGTATTCAACCTGACATTCTGGTCTGCCGTTCGGAACAGCCGCTGCCCGATGAGCAACGTCGCAAGATCGCGTTGTTTACCAACGTTCAGGAAAAGGCCGTCATTTCGGCCTACGATGCGGACGACCTGTATAAGATTCCGGCGATGATGCACGAGCAGGGTTTGGATGACATCGTCTCGAAACAACTCGGACTTGACCTGCCGGAAGCCGACCTGAGCGAATGGGATGCGATCGTCGAGGCGAAGCAGAATCCTGGCTTCGAGGTTGATGTCGCCATGGTCGGCAAGTACATGGACCTGAAGGACTCCTATATTTCGCTGGTTGAGGCGCTTCAGCACGGTGGCATTCACACGAAGACCAAGGTCAACATTCACTTCATCGAGTCGAAAGACATCGAAGACAATGGCGTTGATTGCCTGAAGAATATGGACGGCATCGTCGTACCTGGCGGGTTCGGCGATCGTGGAATCGAGGGCAAGATTGAGACGGTTCGTTTTGCGCGCGAAGCCGGTATCCCGTATCTCGGCATTTGTCTCGGTATGCAGGTGGCGGTAATCGAGGCGGCCCGCAACCTGGCGGGGCTGGAAGGTGCCATGAGCACCGAATTTGAAAAGAACACGCCGCATCCCGTGGTTGGCCTTATCACGGAATGGCAGGACCAGACCGGCGGTACCGAGCAGCGCAATGAGGATTCCGAACTGGGTGGCACCATGCGCCTTGGCGCGCAGCAGATTTCGCTTGCCGAGGGGTCTCTTGCGGCGCGGAGTTACGGTAATACGAGTATCGAGGAGCGACACCGCCACCGCTACGAGGTAAATAACAACTATCGAGAGCGGCTGTCGGAAGCCGGCTTGCGTTTTTCCGGATTATCGGTTGACGACCTCGTCGAAATGGTCGAGCTGCCGGGGCATCCGTGGTTTCTTGCCAGCCAGTTTCATCCGGAGTTCACGTCCAACCCGCGCGACGGCCATCCGTTGTTCAAGAGCTTTATCGCAGCCGTTCGCCGCCACGGAGAAGGCGAGATGCCGGAGGCGGCCGAGGCATGAATCTTTGCGGGTTCGATGCAGGTAATGAACGGCCGTTCTTTCTGATCGCCGGAACCTGCGTAGTTGAAAGTGAACAGATGACTCTGGATACGGCTGGCGCACTCAAAGAGATTTGCGGCGACCTGAATATCCCATTCATTTATAAGTCGTCGTTCGACAAGGCCAACCGCAGCTCACGCGACGGATTTCGAGGGCCAGGCATGGAGGAAGGCCTGCGAATCTTGAGCGAGGTTAAAAAACAGCTCGGGCTGCCGATCCTCACCGATGTTCATGAAGACACGCCGATGGGCGAAGTAGCCGACGTCGTCGACGTCTTGCAGACACCCGCGTTTCTGTGTCGGCAGACGAACTTCATCCTGAAAACAGCCGCCGCGGGAAAACCGGTCAACATCAAGAAAGGCCAGTTCCTGTCGCCATGGGAAATGCAGAATGTCGTCGACAAAGCGAAATCGACCGGCAACAGCGACATTATGGTTTGCGAACGCGGCTTCTCATTCGGCTACAACAACCTGGTTTCGGACATGCGCAGTCTCGCGATATTGCGTGGCACCGGCTGCCCCGTCGTGTTTGATGCAACGCACTCGGTTCAGCTCCCGGGCGGCCAGGGCTCATCCTCTGGCGGCCAGCGTGAATTCATACCGGTGCTGGCACGGGCGGCAACTGCTGCCGGTATCGCCGGGCTTTTTATGGAAACGCATCCGGACCCTTCAAACGCACTCAGTGATGGTCCTAACGCCTGGCCGTTGGGACAAATGAAACAACTACTCGAAACGCTTGTGTCAATCGACGAGAGCGTCAAACAAAGCGACTTCCTCGAGGCAGAATTTGGCCTCGGGGTACCTGACTCGGAGTAACAATGATCAAAATAAGCGATATACGTGGTCGTGAGATTCTGGACTCACGCGGCAATCCGACGGTAGAGGCAGATGTCACACTCGCTGACGGCGCCCACGCTCGCGCGGCCGTTCCGTCGGGCGCCTCGACCGGTACACGAGAGGCCGTGGAGTTACGCGACGGCGACAAGGCGCGATATCTCGGGAAAGGCGTGCGGAAAGCAGTCGCCAACATCAATGGCGAGCTTCGCGATGCATTGTTGGGCGTTGATCTCGACGATCAGCGTGCGCTTGATCAGCGCATGATCGACCTGGATGGCACTGAAAACAAGGGACGCTTGGGGGCCAATGCGATACTGGCGATCTCGTTGGCAGCGGCAAAAGCCGAAGCGGCGTCGAAAGGGATATCGCTGTTCCGTCACCTGGGGCCCGGCACGACGATGCCGGTGCCGATGATGAATATCATCAACGGCGGCGCGCACGCCGACAACAGTGTCGATATCCAGGAGTTCATGATCTTACCCGTAGGGGCGCCCAACTTCGCCGAAGCCCTGCGCTACGGCGTCGAGGTGTTCCACAGCTTGAAAAGTGTTCTCCGGGGACAGGGGCTGAATACCGCGGTTGGCGACGAAGGCGGTTTCGCGCCGAATTTGCCCTCGAACAAGGCCGCGCTGGATACGATCATGACGGCGATCGAGAAAGCAGGATTCAGCGCCGGTGATGACATCCTTCTCGGCCTTGACGTCGCCAGTTCCGAATTCTACAGGGACGGTGTTTACGACCTCGAGTCGGAAGGGCGCAAGTTTGATGCGGCCGGTTTTAGCGCATTTCTGGCCGAGCTGGCCGACAGCTATCCGATCATCTCGATCGAAGACGGTATGGACGAGAGTGACTGGGAGGGCTGGCGCGTGCACACGGACGCCCTGGCCGATCGGGTTCAGCTGGTGGGTGACGACCTGTTCGTCACTAACACCAAGATCCTGAGTCGCGGCATTAACGAAAAAATAGCAAATTCTATATTGATAAAACCCAACCAAATCGGTACCTTAAGTGAAACTCTTGATGCAATTACTATGGCAGACGAGGCGGGCTACACCGCGGTGATCTCGCATCGCTCGGGCGAAACCTCGGACAGCACGATTGCCGACATTGCGGTTGGCACCGCGGCCACGCAGATTAAGACTGGTTCTTTATCGCGGTCGGATCGAATCGCGAAGTACAATCAGCTGCTACGCATCGAAGAGGAATTGGGGACTGATGCGGGTTTTGCGGCTCGTGACGCGTTTTCCGTCAAGGTGAGTTAGGAAACGCTACAACAACGTACTTGGGGTTATCGTTTGTTTCGAACACGCGTGCTACTGGTAGTGCTGGGAATCGCCGGACTTGGTCTTCAGGCCAAGGTCTGGTTCTCCGACGACGGTTACCGGAAGACAATGAACCTGCGAACCGCAGTTGCCGAGCAACGTGCGCTCAATGAGACATTGCGCGCTCGAAACTCCGCCCTCGATGCCGAGGTGATCAATCTGAAGAAGGGCAGAGACGCGGCCGAAGAACGCGCTCGGACCGATTTGGGCATGATTGGCAAGCAAGAGACTTTTTACCAGGTCGTGCCGGTCGCCGACAAACGACACTAGGAACTCCCGATGTCCTTGCCAGACTGGGCCCGTGCGCACGGGGCCCCGTTGTTTTCTGCCGTCATACGATCAGAGGCCGGTGAATTCGACGTAACCGAAGAACTTGGATTCGAGTTCAATAGTGACGGCGAACACGACTACCTGTTCGTCGAAAAAACGAATGCCAACACGGAGTGGGTATCGAGGCAACTGGCCCAGCACGCCGACGTTCCGGCACGAGACGTTGGTTACGCCGGCCTCAAGGACCGCCATGCGGTGACACGGCAATGGTTCAGCGTGCCGCGATGGCACTCACCGGATTGGAGCCGGCTGGAGCATGAGGGGGTCCGGGTTCTCGACCTGCAGCGCCATAGTCGAAAGCTGCGCCGCGGCGCGCACATGGGCAATCGCTTTCGGATCGTGTTGCGCGGTGCGCTGCCGCACCGCGATGAGCTGAACGAGCGGCTCGCCGTTATCGCCGCATCCGGCGTCCCAAATTACTTTGGCGAGCAGCGATTCGGTCGAGGCGGGGGAAATGTAGCGCTTGCGGACGACTGGGCCAGGGGCAAGAAGCTGCCGCGCCACAAGCGCAGCTTCGCCATCTCGGCCGCACGCTCCTATCTGTTCAATCAATTCCTCGATGCACGCGTCCGCGCAGGCAACTGGAATCGGCTCCTGGAAGGCGACGTGGCGAACCTGGATGGATCAGGCAGTGTGTTCACGGCAAGTGCGCTGGATGATGATCTGGTCCGCCGTTGCGAGCAAATGGATCTTCATCCTGCGGGCCCTTTGTACGGTGACGGCTCATCCGTATCGGGTGTCTCTGCTGCACATGAGAGCTGGCTCGCCGCACTGACCAACGCGCGGGTAAAACCAGCCAACCGGAGTTTGAGGTTACGCGTTGCAGACCTCGAATGGGCCGCCGCCGATGATTCACTCGTCCTCGATTTCGCATTGGGGCGCGGCGCGTTCGCGACGTCGGTACTGCGAGAAATCGCCAACGTCTCGAATGCGATTTAGTGATGAGTCCGATGTGTCGCTAAACGCGTTGTAGCAGCACATAGAGGGCACCGGTGCCGCCATCGACCTGCGGCGTGGATACGAATGCCAATACGCTGTCCCACTTTCTGAGCCATCGATTGACCGCGTTCTTGAGCACGGGCCCGCGGTTTCCCGAGCCCAGCCCCTTTCCATGCACGATGCGCACGCAAAGATTTCCCCGCATCGCGTTGTAGTCAACAAAGTCGGCAAGCCTTGGCTTCGCTTCGGCGACCGTCATCCCGTGCAAATCGATCTCCGCTTGCACGCTGAAGCCACCACGCGCGAGCTTCCGCATGGTTCGTCGTCCGACCGAGGCACGCTGAAAACTCAAGGCGGCGCCGTAGCCATGCTCGATCGTATTGATATCGTCACGCAAGCTCTCTTGCAGGGCCGCACGCTCGTCTGCTTTCGAAAATCGCGCCCTGGGTTTTGGCTTGGGTCTTATTTCCGGAACGCGTTCTTCGACGCTTAGCGGCCGTGCATCCGAAAACGCGCGACGAAATTCGTCATTGTCATGGTCATTGTCTGTCACGGCGTGCTCTACGAGGCTATGGCGGCTGGTAAACATTGAGTATAGTGAGCGCGTCGCCATCTACCAATCCAAAAGAGTGCGCTCGTCAAAAACAAAGCATGAAAATCCTCGTAAGTAACGACGACGGGTATCTCGCCACCGGAATCATCGCCCTGACTGAGGCCCTTGAGCGCGTCGCGGACGTGGTTGTGGTAGCGCCCGATCGCAATCGCTCCGCAGCGAGTAGTTCGCTGACCCTCGATAGACCGCTGCGTGTCGCGAAAGTGTCCCGGAATCGCTATCGCGTGGATGGAACGCCGTCCGACTGCGTGCACCTTGCCCTGACGGGTTTCCTGGACCACGAACCGGATCTGGTGGTCTCGGGGATCAATCACGGCGCGAATCTCGGGGATGACGTGATTTACTCGGGAACGGTCGCGGCGGCACTGGAAGGGCGGTTCCTCGGCTTGCCGACTATTGCCGTGTCGTTGGTTGGCCATCAGCTGGATCATTTCGACACGGCGGCGCGCGTCGCCTCGGAGCTGGTGCAAAAGATTGAGCGCGCCGGGCTCGAGCCGGACGTCGTGCTGAACGTCAATGTCCCTGATCGGCCGTATCACGAGCTAAACGGAATCCGCGCAACCCGGCTGGGTTTTCGCCACAAGTCGGAGCAGATCCTGAAAGACAGCGACCCGTATGGACGCCCTATCTACTGGGTCGGTCCCGCTGGGGCCGGCCAGGACGCGGGCGACGGTACGGATTTCCATGCAATTGAGCTGGGAGCCGCTTCCGTGACGCCGCTCAGGGTGGATCTGACCCGGCACGAGGCCGTGGCGGGTATTGCAGAGTGGCTGAAGCAATGATCGATCCGCGGGGCGGCATACAAGGCATCGGCATGACCTCGAAGCGAACACGCGACAGGCTTGTCGAGCGCCTCAGGGAATCCGGCATTCAATCAGCTCCCGTCCTCGAGCAGATTCGAAACGTGCCACGGCACCTGTTCGTCGATGAGGCGCTCGAGAGCCGCTCCTACGAGGACACGGCGTTGCCCATCGGCCGGGGACAGACGATCAGCCAGCCCTACGTTGTTGCGCGAATGACCGAGGCATTGCTGGACGGGTTCCTGGGTGAGTCGGTACTCGAGATAGGCACCGGTTGCGGATACCAGACCGCCATACTCGCGCCGCTCGTGAAAACGATCTTTACCGTGGAACGAATCCGCGAGCTATTGAGAAAGACTCAGCAGCGCCTGCGTGACCTCGATATTTACAACGTGCGATTTCGCCTCGGAGACGGCTGGGAGGGCTGGCGCAAATACGGTCCATACGACGGAATTATTGTCACCGCCGCCGCATCTGAGATTCCCGGAAAGTTGCTTCAACAACTCGCGCCCGGTGGCCGACTGGTTATCCCGGTCGGCCCGCCAGGGCGACAGGAGCTCACGATGGTCATGAATCGCGACGACCACTACGAGCAGGTGTCCCTGGGTCTTGTTAGTTTCGTGCCCCTGGTGAAGGGCAATTAAGATTATATTTATCAGTAGTATATGAGGTTTTATGAAAGTATATTCTTTATTAATTTTCCGACCGGAAGTCTGACATGACGTTGTTTGCGCCGCTTTACGAGCGAGTTTTATCCTGGTCGAGACACCCGCATGCCGAGCGCTACCTCGGTGCGATGAGTTTTGCAGAGTCGTCGTTTTTCCCGATTCCCGTTGACGTGATGTTGGCGCCAATGTGTCTCGCCGACCGCGATCGCTGGGCGCGCTACGCCCTGATCGCAACCCTGATGTCAGTGGCCGGAGGCCTGGCGGGGTACGCCATCGGCTACGCGATGTTCGAGGCCATCGAGCCGTGGCTCCGGCAGTCGCATTATTGGGAGGCCTATGAAACCAGCCGACGCTGGTTTGACGAGTACGGTGTCGTGGTGGTGTTCGTCGCCGGTTTTTCACCCATTCCGTACAAGGTCTTCACGATTGCTGCCGGCGTGGCCGCGCTGAGCCTGCCTGGCTTCTTCATCGCCTCCCTGGTCGGGCGCGCGGCGCGCTTTTTTCTTGTGGCCGGACTGGTGCGTGCCGGCGGGCAGAAGTTCGAGAGTACCTTATCCCGGCATATCGAGAGGATCGGTTGGGCCGTGGTGGTGGTCGCAATCGTGCTGATTGCCTGGCTAATGATGCGGGGTCAATGACATCGCGGATTGCAGGCATTGTGTGTGCTGTCGTCCTGCTCGCATCGTGCAGTAGCAGCCGATGGCAGGAAACGTCGCAATCACACATCGTGCGCCGCGGTGAGACCCTGTTTTCAATCTCCTGGCGCTACGGTAAGGATCCGACTGACATCGCACGCTGGAATCGGCTCGGTGACGGCTCGCTGATCTACCCGGGTCAGGTACTGCGGTTGACCCCGGCTGCCGGATCCCGATCCACGGCCGCCAATCGAACTCGTACGACCCCTGCGCCGAGACCCCTGCCGGATATCCCGGCACAGCCCATGCCTGCCTGGGGCTGGCCGACGAACGGGCGAATCAGCGTCGAATTTGGCGCGAAACCCGGCACTGGCACCGGTGTTCTGATCAACGGCAAGGAAGGCCAGCCCATTACTGCTGCGGCGTCGGGGCGTGTGGTCTACGCGGGCGGTGGACTGATCGGCTACGGCGAGCTTATTATTATTAAGCATAACGACACGTACCTGAGTGCCTACGGTTACAACGCGTCGCTGCTGGTCAAAGAAGGCGAACAGATAAAAAAAGGCCAGCGCATAGCGACCATGGGCGAGGGTCCGGAACGCAAGCCGCGACTGCACTTTGAAATCAGGCGCAACGGCCAGCCGGTGAATCCGCGGCAGTGGTTGCCGCCGAGATAATTCGACTGACACCTGGTGGACGCGCATCGCTACTTGCGAAGGGGTGAACATTGGGACAGCTGCTCGATCCGACGCGCCAGTACCTCGACGAGATAGGAGTCTCGCCACTCCTGACAGCGGACCAGGAAAAAGAACTCGCGCGGCGGGCCCAGCGCGGCGATGAATCGGCTCGTCAGCGCATGATCGAGAGCAACCTGCGGCTTGTCGTCACGATAGCTCGCCGTTACAACAAGCGCGGCCTGCCGTTTCTGGACCTGATCGAGGAAGGCAACCTTGGGCTGATCCACGCCGTCGAGAAGTTTGACCCCGAGCGCGGTTTTCGATTTTCCACATACGCCACCTGGTGGATTCGTCAGACCATTGAGCGCGGCATCATGAACCAGTCGCGCACGGTGCGACTGCCGATACATATTATCAAGGACATCAATTCCTGCCTCAGAACAGCCAGACGCTTGCGTGAGGTGCTGGATCGCGAACCGACGATTGCCGAGATCGCGTCTGCGCGCGATAAAACACCAGACGACGTCGAACGCCTGATGGCCTTGCATCAGCGTGTTACGCTGCGCGACCCGTTCAAAGGCGAGGGCGGGCCGGTCGAACGTCTGCATGCAAAACGCGACGCCGAGCCGTCTCGTTGCGCACAAAAAGACGATGTCCACGAAATCGTCGAGCGCTGGGTATATGCGCTTGGCGAGATGCAACGCGCGGTCGTAGAGCGGCGCTTCGGCCTGCATGGTTGCCGGCGGGCAACGCTGGAGCAGATCGGCGATGAGATCGGAGTAACCCGCGAACGCGTTCGTCAGATTCAGCTCGATGCGCTGAAAAACCTGCGCGAAATGATGGAAAGCAACGGTATTTCGAGTGACTTGCTACTCGATTGAACGGTTGTGTCGGCAGTTCGCTAGAGATACAGCACAGCCGCTACCTGCCGGCCCTCGGTTGCCAATACGTTGAAGGTGCGCGCGGCCGCGGCGGTATCCATGCATTCCAGTCCGATACCTCGGCGCGCGAATGCGAACATCAATTCACGCGGCGGGAAGATATTGGTCGGGCCGGTGCCGAGCAGGATGATTTCGGGGGCGGTCTCGAGCAGGGGTTCGAAATCGGTATCGGCGAGGTCTGCCACGGGTTTTGCTTCCCAATTTGCAAACACCTCGTCGGGTGTCAACGCGATGCTTTGCGCGTAAGGTTCGCCATTGACCGTAATGCCGGACGCGGTGACGCGCTGTATCGTCAAAGTAGCGGTCGTTTCTCTTGTGAACTTCAAAGGCGCATCCCTTAACATCGACGCTTCATTGTGAACGCATCATACGACAATTCTGCGGCAGTGGTGGTGCTGCCACCAGTGTCGGGCGGGCGCCTGCAGGATAGATCTTTGCGAGCCTGGCTCGCGCAATCGGACCTCCGCCGGGTGCCCGGGAATAGGGAGCTGCTGGAGATGATTGTCGGCGTGTTGGACCTCCCGTATCCGGACGAGGGCCTGGCTGCGCTCAGGATGTGGGGCCAGACCGGTGAGCGACCGACCGTCTGGATTGCAGCCGCGGACCCGGTCTACCTGGAACCGAGGCTCGACCATCTGTGCCTGCATGCGTCGCCGTCGATACAAATGCCGCCCAGCGATTTTGGCGCGTTGATTCAGCATCTGCAGGAAACGCTCGGGGACGAACAGCGGTTTGGTTTTATCCGTTTGGGTAACAGCGGCTACCTGCGCGCGGAAAACCCGCTCTCTACAGCGAGAGTACCGCCCTACCTCGTCGATCAGAAGGTGCCGAGCGACTACCTGCCGGAAGGTGAAGACGCAGCGACCTACCGCAACCTCCTCAGCGAGATCGAGATGTCGCTGCACGACCATGAGGTCAATCAACGCCGAATTGCGGCTGGGCAACAACCGGTTAACTCGTTGTGGTTGTGGGGCGGTGGCCTCGCGCCGCCGCGCCAGACGCGACCGCAGCCGCGGCTGTTCGCCAACGATCCACTATTGCTGGGCTATTGGGATAGCGCGAATGCTGTGGCCAAGCTCTGGCCCGGGAGCATTGCCGAATGCATCGACGCTGGTCAGCGGACGGATTTTGTCGCCGTTGCCCCGGATCAGGCGGACGATACGGTATTCCTCGAGGACTGCCTGCGGCAACTGCGCGCTGCCTTGCGCGAAAAGCGCCTGAACCAACTTACTCTATTGTTTCGGGACGGGCTTCGAGCTGACGTAACGCGTTCGCACCGGCTGCGATTCTGGCGTCGTGACGCCAATCTTCTCGACTAAGAGACAACCGTGAAAGCACCCAGACCCATCATCTCCAGACCATTGCCGAGCCGGGCCGTGATCGAACAATTTGGCGGCATTGACCCGCTGCACGCGCGCCTCTATGCAATGCGAGGGCTGACGGTTCTCGACGAACTCGACTACAGTCTTGCGCGTCTTGCACCGGTTAGTGCGCTCGAGAACATCGACGACGCAGCTGAACTTGTCATTGCCAATCGTGGCAAGCGGATCATTATCGTCGGCGACTACGACGTCGACGGCGCAACGAGCACAGCACTGGTCATTCGGTGCCTGCGCGAGTTTGGTTTCACGGATGTCGATTATCTTGTGCCTAACCGCTTCGAATACGGCTATGGGCTGTCCAGGGAAATCGTCCGTGTTGCGGCAGAGCGAAAGCCCGCGCTGCTCATCACTGTGGACAACGGCGTGTCCAGCGTGGAGGGAGTGCAGGAGGCGAACGACCTCGGCATGCAGGTCCTGGTGACGGACCATCACCTGCCCGGCGATGAGCTACCGGGCGCGGCAACGATCCTCAACCCCAACCTGAAAGGCAGCTCGTTTCCCAGCCGAAACCTTGCTGGCGTCGGCGTGGCTTTCTACCTGGTTGCCCGGATTGGCCGCCTTCTGGAAGAGCAAGGTGCAGCGGGCGCTGCCAAGGTACCGGCAAAGTACCTCGATCTCGTCGCGCTGGGCACAGTGGCCGACGTCGTGCCGCTGGACCACAACAACCGGATCCTCGTCCAGCAGGGACTCACTCGAATTCGGGCTGGGCGCACGGTACCCGGTATCAAGGCCTTGCTGCAGCAATCAGGCAGGCAGATGGCGCGTTGTGTCAGTACAGATCTCGGCTTCGCGGTCGGTCCACGGATTAATGCCGCCGGGCGGCTCGAAGATATTTCGGTTGGCATCGAGTGTTTGTTGACGGACGACGATGAGACGGCGGGCGAATACGCGAGGATGCTCGACCATATCAACAGCGAACGGCGTGACATCGAATCAAACATGCGCGAACAGGCATTCTCTTATGTCGACAAGTTAGGTGCGGAACGCTGGCCGTCATGCGTCTGTGTCTATGACGAGTCCTGGCATCAGGGCATCGTCGGCCTGATTGCAGCACGTGTTCGCGAGCGTTGTCATCGGCCCGTCATTGCTTTTGCGCGCGAGAGCGACGAAACCCTCAAAGGATCGGCACGATCTATTCAAGGGGTGCACATTCGCGACCTACTCGAGGCCGTATCGACGGTAAGGCCGGGCCTCATCGAGAAGTTTGGGGGACACGCAATGGCGGCTGGTCTCTCTATTGCCGAATCGGGACTGACCGAGTTCAAGCGCGTCGCTGCCGAGCAAATGGGCCGGCTGTATCCGGACGCGGACTTCAGTGGTGCGATCGTTACCGACGGAGCCCTTCCGGGATCCGCGTTCAACATCGGATTTGCCCGATCGTTGCGCGATGCGGGCCCCTGGGGTTCCGGTTTTCCCGAACCAGTGTGGAGCGGCGATTTTGCCGTAGTTGAGCAACGTACGGTTGGCGAAAATCACCTGAAGATGCGGGTGCGCCCGGCGGACGGTGGCAATGTAATCGACGCTATCGCATTCAACCAGGCAGGTCCCGCCTACCGCGGCGTTGTACAGCTTGCGTTCAAGCTTGACGTCAATGAATTCAGAGGTATCGAGAACCCGCAATTGGTTGTCGAGCAAATTGCCCCTTTGCACGCGGGCGCTGCGTGATAAGATCGCGCCCTTTTCCGGCGAAGCTGTACCGATGGAAACCAACCCGATCAAAGAAACCATAGTCGACCTCACGGAGCGCTCTGATGCGCTGAGGAGGTATCTTTGACTACGAGGCCAAAGCGGAGCGCCTGACCGAGGTTCAGCGCGAGCTTGAACAGCCGGATATCTGGAACGACCCCGCCCGTGCCCAGGCGCTGGGCCAGGAGCGCTCCAAGCTTGAACAGATCGTTGTCAATCTCGAGGCGATGTCGACAGGCTTGGTTGAGGCGGCCGACTTGCTGGCGCTGGCCGAGGAAGAGGACGACAGCGCCACTGTCGATGAAGTTGTGAAAGACCTGCAGAAATTTGAACAGCAATTGGCAGGGCTCGAGTTTCGCCGCATGTTTTCCGGTGAGATGGACGCGAACAGTGCCTATGTCGACATCCAGTCCGGCGCCGGTGGTACCGAAGCGCAGGACTGGGCAGAGATGCTGCTGCGCATGTACTTGCGCTGGGCTGAAGCGCACGGCTTCAAAGCGGAGGTGATAGAGGCCTCCGCAGGCGAGGTGGCGGGCATCAAGAGCGCGACCTTACACCTGGTCGGCGAGTATGCGTACGGCTGGCTGAGGACCGAAACGGGCGTTCATCGACTTGTGCGTAAGTCACCATTCGACTCAGGCAACCGCCGGCACACGTCCTTTGCATCCGTTTTCGTTTCGCCCGAGGTCGACGACGAGATCGACATAGAAATTGATCCGTCAGACTTACGTATCGATGTTTACCGGGCGAGCGGGGCCGGCGGGCAGCACGTAAACCGGACAGAGTCGGCTGTTCGCATTACGCATCTGCCCACAAATACGGTGGTGCAGTGTCAAAACGACCGATCGCAGCACAAGAACAAGGCAACGGCGATGAATCAGCTCAAAGCGAAACTTTACGAACTTGAAATGCAAAAGCGGCGGGCCGAGGCGTCAGTCGTGGAAGAGAGCAAGGCCGATGTTGGTTGGGGCAGTCAGATTCGCTCCTACGTCCTGGATCAGAGCCGCATCAAGGATTTGCGTACCGGCGTCGAAACCGGTAACACTCAGGCTGTGCTCGACGGGGGGCTGGATGCCTTCATCGAGGCAAGCCTAAAGCAGGGACTTTGAATTGAGTAACAACAAGCCAAACAACGACCCTAAGTCGACAGAAAACAGGCCCGACGAGAACAAGCTTATCGTCGAAAGGCGCGCAAAGCTCAATGCGCTGCGTGAGCAAGGCAACGCCTACCCGAATGACTTTCGACGCAACTCGGTTGCCGAGGAGCTGCATCAGACGTTCGACTCGCATGACGATGATGCGTTGCGTGAGGAACACGTTGCGGTTGCTGTCTCGGGTCGAATGATGGCGAAACGCGTCATGGGTAAGGCGAGTTTCGTCAAGCTGCAGGATCGCACGGGACAGATTCAGCTTCGACTCGAGCGTGATCGATTGCCGGAGGGCGTCTACCAGGCATTCAAGAAGTGGGATGTGGGCGATATTGTCGGCGCGAGCGGTGAGTTGTTCAGGACGCAGACCGGCGAGTTGACGGTCATGGCGGACTCAGTCCGCCTACTGACCAAATCGCTGCGCCCGTTGCCGGAAAAGTTTCATGGCCTGGCCGACCAGGAGACCCGGTACCGGCAACGTTATGTCGACCTGATTATCAACGAGCCCAGTCGCGATGTGTTTCGCAAGCGCTCGCAAATTATCACGTATATGCGGTCCTTCCTCGAAGCCGCGGATTTTCTGGAAGTCGAGACGCCGATGATGCAGACGACGCCGGGTGGTGCGCTTGCCCGACCGTTTACGACACACCACAACGCATTGGACATGTTGCTGTATCTGCGCATTGCGCCCGAACTGAATCTGAAACGACTCATCGTTGGCGGCTTCGAGCGTGTCTACGAGATCAACCGCAACTTCCGCAACGAGGGAGTGTCCACGCAACACAATCCCGAATTCACGATGATGGAAGCCTATCGCGCCTATGCCGATTACAACGATTGGATGGACATGACCGAAGCCATGCTGCATGGCATGTCGGAGGCGATACTGGGTACTACCATCGTCAAGTACCAGGGTGAGGAATACGACTTCGGCAAGCCCTTCAAACGGCTGACTGTCGAAGAAGCAATTGCGACATACAACCCCGACTTCGACATGTCGCGCGTTCGCGACCGGGATTATCTCGTCGAGGTTTGCGACAAGCTCGGCATCCCGGTTAAAGACAATGACGGCCCCGGCAAGCTGCAAACTGAAATATTCGATGCAACCGGCGAGCACCAACTCCGCGAACCGACTTTCGTTACGCAGTACCCGACCGAAGTGTCGCCATTGTCACGCCAGAATGACGCGGACCCCTTCGTCACCGATCGTTTTGAGCTGTTTATCGCCGGGCGAGAAATCGCCAATGGTTTTTCGGAGCTCAATGATCCAGAAGTCCAGGCGGAGCGTTTCCGGGCTCAGGTCGAAAATCGGGAAGCCGGCGACGACGAGGCCATGGCCTATGACCACGACTACATCCGGGCGCTGGAGTACGGCATGCCGCCAACCACGGGTATCGGTATCGGTATCGACAGGTTGGTCATGCTCTTCACCGACTCACCGTCGATTCGGGATGTGCTGTTGTTCCCGCACATGCGACCCGAAGTATTCGATTAGAGGCGTGCTCCTACAAATCCTGCACCTGTAGGAGGCCGCCTCCCCATAAAGGGGACAATGCCAGCGGCCGTTTCCCTGTAGGAGGCCGCCCCAGCGGCCGACCACCCAAGCGGTCTGGCGACCGCCGCATTCGCTTCGCGCGCCGGGGCGCGCTCCTACAGACGCACGATCTCGCCGCGGCACCGCATTCCGGGTGGTGACCCCGTTCCCGTGTAGCCGATAATCCAATCGGGGCCGGTCCGTCGACACTACATTGAGAACAAGAGGTGGTAGCGGCAGACCCCTAGCTGCCCTCGATCATGTACGGCAGGGCATGGTGAGTTAGTTTGACACCATTAACTGTGAGCGCGTCGTCGGCTTTATCGACCGGAATAACGGCCAACAGCTCGGTGCCGGCGACGTTGAGCACTTCACCGATGTCGCGTTTGCCGTCGTTTACTTTGTCGCCAACCGTCGACGGGCAATTCGCTTTCAAAGCGCAGCGTGCGTCGTTTGGTGGCGCCCTTGTAGTGCGTGCGGGCAACGATTTCCTGGCCGGTGTAGCAGCCCTTATCGAAATTAATCGCGTCTATCAGGTCGAGATTCAACATGTGCGGCGTGAATTGCTCGGCCTGAGCTGCGCCGATATAGGCATAGCCATTTTGAACCAGGAATTCCGGATCGACGGTAATGCCCTCATCTACGACGTCGAAATCGACCTTTGAGCGGAACCTGAAGACTGTCAGGCGCTTGACAATGTCTGCGGCGGTTTCGGCGGGTGCCGACAGCGCGAATCCGGATTCGATAGCCCTGACGGTTCCGAACCAGATTACGCGGCCTTTGGGGCTGCACCACGCCGCAAGAATCTCGGCTTCGGCATCCAGTCGATGAAGATCGTTCGTGAGCTGCCCCTGCAGGAACGCAAAGGCGTCAGGTCCGGTAACGTTGATGGTCGCAAGTGTGTTCATTTGTATCTATGCAATTCCGGGTACTGCAGCCTGTCCATGCGTCTGGCATACTCTCGGAATGAGCTCACCTGACACCAAAGACGAGGCGGAAGTGGTCATTTCCAACGACGACGCGAAAGCGAATAATACCGCGTCTGAAACGTCGGATCAGCCTAAAGAAATCGGCGGACGAGGCGGCCTGGACCCAACACGTTATGGCGATTGGGAAAAAGCGGGCCGGTGTATCGATTTTTAGGAATCCATTGCGGATAATACACGGCGCCGCAACCGGCAGTTAATCTCAAGAAGAAGCAAACGCATGAGCAATCACGGCAGGCCACTGTCACCCCACATTTCGATTTACCGCTGGCCCATCACCATGGTTCTGTCCATCCTGCATCGGATGACCGGCATCGCCCTGTCGCTAGGGTTCATTGTGCTGGTCGCCTGGCTGTTCGATGCGGCGTCGGGACCGGAAGCCTATAGCGTGTTTGAGTCCGTTATGGGTTCGCTCGTCGGCAAGCTGTTGCTGATCGGCTGGTCATTTGCTTTTTTCTACCATCTCGCCAACGGCGCGCGACACCTGTTGTGGGACACCGGCCGCGGAATGGAGATCGAGGAGGCTAACCGATCGTCCTGGGTGGTTCTGATTGGCGCCATCGTGTTGACGGCGGCGTTCTGGTGGGTGGCCTCATGAGCCTCAGGTCCCCGCTGGGTCGGGTTTTGGGTCTGGGTACCGCCAAAGACGGCACCTCGCACTGGTGGGGCCAGCGTGTTTCCGCAATCGCGTTGTTGTTTCTCGGTGTCTGGTTCGCTTATTGCCTGGCGACGATGTCCGGATTCAGCCATGCTGAAACTGTTTCATTCGTCGGGCGCCCCATCAACAGCATTCTATTACTGCTGCTCTCGGCAACGCTTGCGTACCACTCTTACCTCGGCATCCAGGTCGTGATTGAAGACTATGTGCATGCGCCGGCCGTAAAGATAATCGCATTGATAATGTCCCGCTTCGCGCACGTTCTCCTCGCGGCGGCCGCGGCATTCGCTGTTTTGAAAATCGGACTCAACGCATGAGCGACTACGAATTCATTGATCACAGTTATGACGTCGTTGTCATCGGCGCCGGCGGCGCCGGCCTTCGCGCAACGTTCGGGCTGGCAGAGGCCGGCTTCAACACGGCGTGCATAACGAAAGTGTTCCCGACGCGTAGCCACACGGTTGCGGCGCAAGGAGGAATTAGTGCCGCGCTCGGCAACATGGGCGAGGATGACTGGCGCTGGCATATGTACGATACGGTCAAGGGTTCCGATTGGCTCGGCGACCAGGATGCCATCGAATACATGTGCAAGGAAGCACCCGATGCCGTGATCGAACTGGAGCATTACGGCGTACCATTCTCCCGAACTGAGGACGGTAAAATCTACCAACGTCCGTTCGGCGGTATGACGACGCGATTCGGTGAGGGAACTGCGCAACGAACCTGCGCCGCGGCTGACCGTACGGGTCACGCCATGTTGCACACCCTGTATCAGCAGTCACTCAAGCATGATGCCGAGTTCTATATCGAGTACTTCGCAGTCGACCTGATCATGGAAGACGGCGCTTGCCGAGGCGTGGTCGCAATCGACCTGGCGAGCGGCCGCCTGCATCGTTTCCGTTCACACCAGGTCATTCTGGCAACCGGCGGCTATGGTCGTTCCTATTTCTCCTGCACGTCGGCGCATACCTGCACAGGTGACGGCAGTGCCATGGTATTACGCGCCGGTCTCCCGGCCCAGGACATGGAATTCGTGCAGTTCCACCCGACCGGCATCTACGGCGCGGGCTGCCTGATCACCGAAGGCGTGCGAGGCGAGGGCGGCTACCTGACGAATTCCGACGGCGAGCGCTTTATGGAACGTTACGCGCCGAACGCCAAGGACCTTGCATCGCGTGACGTGGTCAGTCGGTCGATGACCATTGAGATTCGGGAAGGCCGCGGCGTTGGCTCCGAAAATGATCATATCCATCTGCACCTCGAACACCTCGGGCCGGAGGTTATCGAAGAGCGACTTCCCGGTATCGCGGAGTCGGCACGCATATTTGCAGGCGTTGACGTCACCAAACAGCCAATCCCGGTTTTGCCGACCGTGCACTACAACATGGGTGGCATCCCGGCGAATTTCAACGGCCAGGTGACAACTCTGAAAGACGGTGACCCCGAATCCGTCGTGCCGGGCCTGATGGCCGTCGGTGAGGCGGCATGCGTTTCCGTGCACGGTGCGAATCGTCTTGGCTCCAATTCGCTGCTGGACCTGGTTGTTTTCGGTCGCGCGGCCGCGCATTTCTGTGCGCGCGAAATGACGCCCGGCGAACGCCACAAGCCGCTGGCGACTGACGCTGGCCAAAACAGTGTTGCGCGCATCGACAAGCTACGCAATGCGAAGGGTAGCCGGCGCACGTCCGAAATCAGGCTGGAAATGCAAAAGGTCATGCAAGATCATGCAGCGGTATTCCGCACAGGCGAGGTGCTGGATGAAGGGCTCAAACTGCTGAGGAAGACGTTCGCCAGTTTCGACGATGTCGCGGTGAGTGACCGCTCACTCGTTTGGAATACCGACCTCGTAGAAACAATGGAACTTGAGAACCTGCTGCTGAATGCCACGGCCACCATCGAATCCGCCGCGAACCGGCTGGAAAGTCGTGGCGCGCATGCCCGAGAGGATTATCCGGATCGTGATGACGATAACTGGATGAAACATACGTTGGTGTGGGTTGGTGGCGTTGGCGATGTCTGTTTCGATTATCGCCCCGTTCATGCCCAGACCCTTACCGACGAGGTCGACTATGTCGAGCCAAAAGCGCGTGTCTATTAATCATCCAGGGACGAATGATTGTGGCTGAATTCCGACTCCCCAAGAATTCTCGAATAACCAAGGGCAAGCACTATGCCGTTGCCAACGGGTCGTCCAACGTGCGTCGTTTCGCCGTGTATCGTTACGATCCGAGTACCGGCGATAATCCGCGCCTCGATACGTACGAAGTTGATCTCGATAGTTGCGGTCCAATGGTTCTCGACGCTCTGATCAAGATCAAGAACGAGATCGATCCGACCCTGACGTTTCGTCGCTCGTGTCGAGAGGGCATCTGCGGTTCCTGCGCAATGAACATCGATGGCGGCAATACATTAGCCTGCACGCGCTCGATCGATAGCGTGAAAGGCGACGTCAAGATCTATCCTCTGCCGCACCTGCCGGTGGTTAAAGACCTGGTCGGCGATCTCACCAATTTTTACGCTCAGTACGCGTCGATCAAGCCGTGGCTGCAGTCACGCACGCCACCGCCGCCGGATCAGGAGCGCCTGCAGAGCAAAGAAGATCAGGAGCTTATCAACGATCCATCTGCCTGCATTCTGTGCGCGTGCTGCTCCACGAGTTGTCCGAGTTACTGGTGGAATAGTGATCGTTATTTGGGCCCTGCCGCTTTGCTCGCTGCATACCGCTGGCTGGTCGACAGTCGCGATGATGCGACCGGAGAGAGGCTCGATGAACTTGAGGATCCGTTCCGCCTGTATCGTTGTCATACGATCATGAACTGCACGCAGACGTGTCCGAAAGGACTCAACCCGGCGAAAGCCATCGCCGAAACCAAGAAGATGCTTGCGGAGCGAAAATACTAGGATGTAGGAGCGCGCTCCAGCGCGCGATTCATGCATCGTCAATGTCGCGCGCTGGGGCGCGCTCCTACGAGACTTGGGCCAATGAGCAACGAATCCAGGCTCCGCTGGCAGTGCCGTCGCGGAATGCGCGAACTCGACGAGCTGCTGCTTGGCTACCTTCAGGAGCGATATCCACTGGCGGATGATGCCGAAAAGGCGGCATTTGAGGCCGTTTTGGCACTTGCCGACCCTGAGCTGAACGGCTACTTGTTGCAGCGGCAAACGCACCAATCGGAGCCGATCGCGCGTGTCATCGAGCACATACTCAGCCGAACTCTATCCTGAAGTCGCGCTGCGCCGAACGGTATTGCTGGCCGGGATCGTCCTGCACGCGGTGGGCGTCGCGCTGATCCTCGCGACGCCGCTGCATCCGGCC
This sequence comes from uncultured Gammaproteobacteria bacterium, assembly GCA_963760325.1. Classification (GTDB taxonomy): domain Bacteria; phylum Pseudomonadota; class Gammaproteobacteria; order Steroidobacterales; family Woeseiaceae; genus UBA1847. The sequence goes on from CAVXCW010000030.1 coordinate 124,086, forward strand.
GCGAAAATGCTTGGCAGCAGCGGCTGGCTGCTTCTCTCTCTGTGGGAGTTCTTGAGGTTGAGCCGTGGATTTGCGCGTTGCTGTCGTTTGCGCGTGACCGAGGGCGGTGGACTTTCGCTGCTGGATCCCGACGGAAACTGGCAGGCGGCACGACTTTTGCCGGGAAGCGTCGTACTGCGAACGGTTGCCTGGATTCGTTGCAAGACTGAGCAGGGTCACCATTGCGCGGAACTCATCAGGGGAAATTGCCGTGAAAGCAAGGATTGGCGTCGTCTGCAGGTTATCTGGCGGCACATTGGAGGGACTCGTTGAAGCTGCTAACATGCTTAAGGTCAGGAAAAACAACGAACAATTCGGGCATGGGGCGCGATCTGCCGACCGTAAATGGAACGGTGTCACAAAACGATGATGAATAGGGCAGATATCCGAGAACTTATCGATCTCCGGCCGGTCTATCCCGGAGTTGACTGCTTGCGCGGACGTTTGGGCGGGCGCGCCTAAATGTCCAATCAGTCGTCAGACAAGAAACTGGTCAAACGGGTCCAGCGAGGAGACAAAGGTGCGTTTGACCTATTGGTGCTCAAGTACCAGCACAAGATTGTGAATCTGGTCATGCGATATGTGCGAGATCCGGAACTGGCTTTGGACATTACTCAGGAAGCATTCATTAAGGCTTACCGCGCGCTACCCCGATTTCGCGGCGACAGCGCCTTTTACACCTGGATGTACCGAATAGCGGTGAATACTGCGAAGAATCATCTCGCAGCCCAGCGTCGGCGACCGATGAACGTAGATCTGGATTTTCAGGATCCGGACCAGTATGACCTGCACGCCCAGCTGAAGGAGACGGACACTCCCGAGGCCATCACGCTAAGTAATGAATTGAAGGAAACCATTGAGAATGCCATTGCCGGGCTCCCGGAGGATTTGCGAACCGCGATCATCTTGAGAGAGCTGGAAGGCATGAGTTACGAGGAAATCGCACAGACAATGGAGTGTCCCGTAGGGACTGTGCGGTCAAGAATTTTCAGAGCACGTGATGCGATCAGTAAGAAGATCGGGTCGCTCACACGATAAAGAAGGCCGAAAGGCCCATGCGGGTGAAGTATGAATGACGCAATACGAATGCAAATCTCGGCGTTTGTGGATGGAGAACTTCCGGATAATGAGGCCGATTTGCTGCTGAGGCGAATGGGCCAGGATGCTGACCTCAGACACAAGGTTGCAGAATATCTGGCTATCGGGCGGGCGCTTCGAGGCGAAACCTCTGTGCCAGGCGTTGATCGAATCCATGAACGGGTGTCGGCGGAAATCGACGAAAAGCCTTTGGAAGACGTGATTGCAGCAGCAGGATCACCGCCGACGCGTGCAATTCGCCCGCTGGTGGGTGCCGCGGTTGCCGCGACCGTTGCGCTTCTCGCTATTTTCGGGTTGCAGCAGACGACGAGTGTTGACGAAACCGACGCGGGGACGCTGGAGGGGTCTCTTGCGGAGACGGACGCCGGCTACACCGTCCCGCAGCAGCTCGACGAACAACTTCGACAGTACTACCTGAGCCACAGCGCGACCGCGACGGAATTTGGCGCAAACGGCATCAACTCCCGGTTCGTCTCTTTACGACTGAGTGAAGAGACGCTGCAGGAACCGGCTCGCGACGAGGAAATGGTGCCGGCCGCGGACGCTGAAGAACAGCCGACGCAACCTTGATGCTATTTCTGCGACGACAGACGCTTGCCCGGTCGATCCTTTTGGTTGCCTCGCTTGCGGGGTTGGCTGCAGCGCTGGCCGATTCGAGCGATCCGAGCGTTTGGCTGGATCGAATGGGCGACGCGGTGAAGAAGACCAGCTACGAGGGAACGGTGATTCGAATTCGCGGGGGCGAAGCCGAAGCGCTCAAAGTCGTGCACACGTTCGCTGATGGGGTGATTCGAGAAAAGGTCATTGCCCAGGAAGGGAATGGACTTGAAATCATTCGCAACGGCAACGAAGTGCACTGTATTCTGCCCGACCGAAAATCGGTGCTGGTCGAAGAGTGGGATGATCAATCAACATTGTTTTCGACGTTGCCGTCAAGGGACATTCGTTTTGGAAGCGAGTATGACGTGTCCATCGTTCGTGAAGACCGCGTGGCAGGTCGGCAAGCCAACCTGTTGGCAATTCGGCCGCACGACGGCTATCGATACGGTTACCGCATCTGGCTGGATATTGAAACCGGCTTCCCGCTACAAACACAATTGATTGGCACGGACGGCACAGCGATTGAGCAGATCAAGTTTGCCGAAATCAGCATCAACAAGGAGATTCACGCCAGTGCGCTGGCGCCGTCCTACAGTACGGAGAATTATCGCTGGGTTAACCAGTCGAACCCCCACGTGACTCGTTCCGTCGAGACCGAGTGGGTGAGTGCGGATTTGCCGCAGGGATTTCGCGCGATTTCGACACACGAGGAGCGGATGAGCGACGGCGATCAGTATGTAACGCATATTCTTTATAGTGACGGATTAGCCAATGTGTCTGTGTTCGTGGCACGGCTCGAAGAGGGTGACTCGCAAGGCGAGTCCAACGTTGGTGGCTCGAATGCCTACAGCGCAATTGTCGGGGATCATCATGTCACCGCGGTCGGCAAAGTTCCGGCGATGACCGTCGAGCAAATTGCGACAACCATGCGTGCCCCCTGAGGCGCGCCTTTTCGGAGCATGCGGGGCGCGGATCGCTACTGCTGTAAACTCCTGCTATGGAACATCCACGCGGCCGAATCATTTCCGTCCAGCACTCGGAACTCTCTCCGTACGCGCTGGTTGAGGTCGATACGACGGTTCAATGTGCGCGCTGTGCAGCAGGCAAGGGCTGCGGGGCCGGACTTCTCGGTGGGACGACAGGGAGTCGGCGCGTGGAAGCGCTCATTGGCGCCGGTTTGACGGTGAGCGAAGGCGATGAGGTGCGAATCGAGCTTGAGCCAAGAAATCTGCTGCAGGCTTCGCTGATCGTTTATGGTGTCCCTCTTGTCTCGGCGATTGTCGCGGCGGCGCTGGCTTATTCGGCAGATCTCGGTGACCTGGATGCCGCGTTAGCCGCATTGGGCGGAATCGTCGCCGGCCTGCTTTTTGCGCGTTTTCGACTGCGCAAGGCCAATTGCCTGCGCCAATTCACACCGACCGTGATCGAACGAATCGCGGTTCAACACGGCCGCGTGGGGTCCTGAGTGCCCAGTCTTCGCGTTTTTAGTCGGCAGGGCTGTCACTTGTGCGAGATTCTTATCGAGGAACTTCTGCCGCTGCTCGGCGGACGGCTGGTCGTCGAGGTTTGCGACATCGATACGCGCCCCGATTGGCGTGCCAAGTACGATATTCGCGTCCCGGTGGTGGAATACCAGGACCGTCTGATTTCCGAGTATCCACTGGATCTAGGGGCCATTTCCGTGCTGTTGGAGTCATTGTCGGAAACCCCCGGCGAATGATGCGCAACAAGCGGCCCGAAGCCCGGTATACTTCGCCGCTAAATTGGCGCATGGGCGCGCTTTTCGCGCCCCGTTCCCGAGTCTCATGAAGCATATTCGCAACTTTTCAATCATCGCCCATATCGATCACGGCAAGTCGACGCTGGCTGATCGTTTTATCCAGCTTTGCGGCGGGTTGGCCGAACGAGAGATGGAGGCGCAAGTACTCGATACCATGGACCTTGAGCGTGAGCGGGGCATCACGATCAAGGCACAAAGCGTATCGCTGCCCTTTGTCGCCGAGGATGGCAACGAGTATCAGCTTAATTTTATCGACACTCCCGGGCATGTGGATTTTTCCTATGAAGTGTCACGCTCGCTTGCTGCCTGTGAGGGTGCGCTGCTGGTTGTCGATGCCGCTCAGGGCGTTGAGGCGCAAAGTGTCGCCAATTGCATGACGGCGATCGACCAGGGTCTTGAAGTATTGCCGGTTCTTAACAAAATCGATCTGCCCGCTGCGGACCCGGATAAGGTCGTCGCGGAGATCGAAGATATTATCGGAATCGGCGCGCAGGACGCTTTACGCGTCAGCGCGAAAACGGGTGCTGGTATTCCCGAACTTCTCAACGAGATTGTTGCACTCATCCCGCCACCGCAGGGTGAACCAGAAGGACCACTACAGGCGTTGATCATTGATTCCTGGTTCGATAACTACGTCGGCGTCGTGTCGTTGGTGCGCGTTATGAGCGGCAGTCTGGCGAAGGGCGAAAAGATTACGGTCATGTCTACCGGCATTTCCTACTCGGCGGATCGAGTCGGCGTGTTCACACCAAAAATGCTTGATCGGAAGGAACTGAGAACCGGTGAAGTCGGTTTTGTCATTGCCGGCATCAAGGACATCTATGGTGCCCCGGTTGGTGATACTTTGACCGCAACGCGCAGGCCGTGCGAGAAGCCCCTGCCAGGGTTCATGCAGGTCCAGCCACGTGTCTTCTCCGGCCTGTTTCCAATTAGCTCAGAAGATTACGAAGCCTTTCGCGAAGCGCTGCAAAAACTCCGCCTTAACGATGCCGCACTGCATTTTGAGCCAGAGACGTCGGCCGCCCTCGGTTTTGGTTTTCGCTGCGGTTTTCTCGGCATGCTGCATATGGAGATCGTGCAACAGCGTTTGGAACGTGAATACGATCTCGAATTAATCACCACTGCACCGACGGTGGTTTTCGAGGTCGTTACGACGACTGGCGAAACACTGCAGGTCGACAATCCGGCCAAGTTGCCACCGGCGAACGAGATTGAGGAACTCCGCGAGCCAATCATCACGGCAAATATTCTGGTTCCAGAGAAATTCGTTGGTGCCGTCATCAAGCTTTGCATTGACAAACGTGGTGTTCAGAAACAGATGCGTTACCTTGGCGGCCAGGTATCGCTCGAGTACGAGATGCCTCTGTCCGAGGTCGTGCTCGATTTCTTCGACCGCTTGAAGTCCGTCAGCCGCGGCTTCGCATCGTTCGATTACCACTTCGAGCGTTTTGAGCCGGCGCAGCTGGTACGGCTGGACTTGCTGATAAACAGAGAACGTGTGGACGCGCTTTCCATCATCGTGCATCGCGATAAAGTGAAGAACAGGGGCCGCGATCTTGTCGAAAAAATGCGAGAATTGATACCTCGTCAAATGTTTGACGTTGCTATTCAAGCCGCAATTGGCAGTCAGGTCATCGCGCGCAGTACCGTGAAGGCGCTGCGAAAAAACGTGACGGCGAAGTGCTATGGTGGCGATGTATCGAGAAAGCGCAAGTTGCTTGAGAAGCAAAAGGCGGGCAAGAAGCGAATGAAACAGGTGGGTTCTGTTGAGATTCCGCAGGAAGCATTTCTTGCCGTTTTACGAGTTGAAAAGTGAGTGGATGTTTTGATTATTAATCTTGCGTTGATTCTTACGGCACTGACCTTACTTTCCGGCATCATAATGGTGCTTGATAAAGTCTTTTGGAAGACAAGTGAGGGCGACGACCGCCAGGCGCCCGGGCCGCTGCAGACGCTGGTCGAATACGCGCGATCGTTTTTTCCGGTTCTGTTGTTTGTTCTCATTATTCGGTCGTTTATTTTCGAGCCGTTTCGCATTCCATCGGGTTCCATGATGCCGACTCTGCTGGAAGGTGATTTTATTTTCGTGCAAAAATTTGCGTACGGCTTGCGCCTGCCGGTGACCGAAACAAAAGTGATTGATACGGGCAGTCCGCAACGCGGTGACGTGATCGTATTCCGCCTGCCGTCAGATCCGAGCATTAACTACATCAAGCGCGTTATCGGATTGCCCGGAGACGAAGTCGTCTATCAACGGCAGCGGCTGACGATCAACGGGGAAACCGTGAGCCTGGAGCGCGGCAAGGATGCGTCATTCGAGGCGCCGGTTTTCGTGGAGGATCTCGATGGTCGTCTACACGACATCCTCATCACCAATCCACAGTTCTCGACGCGCGATGGAAGTTACCGCGTGCCGGAAGGTCACTATTTCGTCATGGGTGACAATCGTGATCGGAGCAGGGACAGCCGCTTCATCGGTGCCATTCCGGAAAAGTACCTGGTCGGCGAGGCCGTGAGAATCTGGATGCATTTCGTCCCATGGCACTTACCCGATTGGGCGCGCATTGGTATGAAAATTCAATAATGTGGTACCAGTCACTTATTTCGCCGATAATATAGCGCTAAGCTGAAATGCGATACTTACGCGTTGATGCAGATTCTGAACGGAGAAATCGGTATGTCCCTTAAGCCCCTGGAGAAGCACCAGTCCATGCACCGTCAATCGGGCATGACGACGCTTGGTGTGATCATACTCGTTGGATTCGTCGGACTATTCGCATTTGCGGGTATTCGGTTGACCCCGGTTTACCTGAACTACATGAAAGTAGCCAGCGTCATTTCGGGTGTTCAGGAGGAATTAGACGGGGCCGGTCCGACCAAAGCTTCGATTCGAAAATCTATTTCGCGGCGATTTGATATTGATAGTGTTGGCGTCATCAATGCCAAAGAGGTCGAGATTAAGGTGGTTGACGGTGGATTTGAAGTTTCTGCCACCTATTCGCACAAGGCCGACTTCATCGGAAATATCTCCTTTCTGGTCGATTTCGACAAACGGGCCATCATTCGCAAATAGGATAACCTTCGGTCGGTGAGAATTCTCGACCGGCCACAAGAGCGAGTACATTGGAAAAGGCGGAGCGCTGGCTCTACAAAACGCTGCAATATCAATTTGAAGATGTCGGGTTATTCAACCAGGCCTTGACTCACAGAAGTGCGACGGGCCGTAACAACGAGCGGCTGGAATTTCTTGGCGACGCGGTGCTGGATTTCGTTATTTCCGAGGCGCTCTTCAAAGTGCGTCCTGCGGCGACCGAAGGAGACCTCAGCAAACTGCGCTCGTCACTTGTCAAAGATACATCGCTTGCGCAACTTGCTGCGCAACTTGGCGTTGGCGAGTACCTGATTCTTGGCAGCGGCGAGCAGAAGACTGGCGGACATCGTCGTGAATCGATACTCGCGGATGCGCTGGAGGCAATATTCGGTGCTGTTTTCCTGGATAGCGGCATTGACGCGGCGAAACGAATGATCGAACGTGTATTTGAGACACGCCTGGCCGAGCTTCCCGACGCAGAGGATCTGCGCGACCCAAAGACCCGCTTGCAGGAGTGGCTGCAATCGCGGGGCTTGGGCCTGCCTGTCTATGATCTCGCAAACGTGACCGGCAAGGCGCACAAGCAGCGATTCGAAGTCAACTGCACCGTTACGGCGATATCGGATGTGACCTGCGGCCAATCGACAACACGACGCAAGGCCGAACAAAAGGCGGCAGCACTCATGCTGGAAAAACTCCTCGAAGAGCGCACATGAGCGAGCATCGTTGCGGAATGGTGGCAGTCATCGGTCGTCCCAACGTCGGCAAATCGACGCTCATCAACGCAGTGATGGGTCGCAAAGTCAGTATTGTCACCGCCAAGCCACAGACCACACGTCACCGCATACTCGCCGTTCATACGACGCCCGATGCTCAGATTATTTTCGTCGACACACCGGGTCTGCATCGCAATGCGGGCAAAGCAATGAATCGTGTCATGAATCGAACGGCAGCAAATGCGCTTGCAGATGCAGACCTGGTGTTATTCGTCACCGATGCAACGCATTGGACGAGCGAAGATGAAGACGTGTTGAGGCGACTGAAGACCTGTCGCGCGCCCGTCATCGCGCTGCTAAACAAAGTGGACAAGGTGCATCCGAAGGAAAAGCTGCTCGATGCACTGGCAACCATGGCGGCGCGACAGGACTTCGCACAGATCGTCCCGATCTCGGCGCACAAACTCGACAATCTTGATCAACTCATGACGCTGATTCCGGAGTTTCTGCCCGAATCGCCGCCACTGTTTCCTGCCGAGATGCATACGGATCGCAGCGCCGACTTTCACGCGGCCGAGGTCATACGCGAGAAGCTGACCTTGTTGCTGCACCAGGAGTTGCCCTACGGATTAACGGTGCAGGTTGAGCGCTTCCTGACAGAAGAACGCGGCGTCACCATCAACGCCGTTATTTGGGTGGAGCGAGACAGTCAAAAAGGCATCGTAGTAGGTAAGAACGGCGGCATTTTGAAGAAAGTCGGGCGGGCGGCACGGCTGGAGATCGCCGAGCAGCTGCAAAGGCCGGTGTATCTGGAGCTCTGGGTCAAGGTGAAAGACAATTGGGCGGACAACGAAAAGGACTTGCTCAGTCTTGGCTACGATGTGCCGTAGTCTCCGTTGGTTCCAATGACAGCTCCCAGGCGTGTTCAGCAGCAACCGGCCTACGTCCTGCATCACAGGCCGTTTCGGGACTCTTCCCAGATACTCGATATTGTCACGCGCGACCATGGAAAAATCGCGCTGGTGGCGCGCGGCAGCCGGAGCTCGAAATCACGCCTTGCAGGCGTCTTGCGACCTTTCCTGCCGCTCAATGTCTCGTGGGTCGCCCGCAGCGATCTGGGTACCCTGACCGGGGCGGAGGCCGTCGGCGCACCCATGGGAATTCGCGGCGACGCAATGCTCTCGGCATTTTACGTCAATGAGCTGTTATTGAATTTCCTGCATCGTCATGATCCGCAACCGGAGATCTTTGTGCTCTACACCGAGGTTATTTCTGCGTTGGTATCGACTGCAGATGTCGCCGCCTGTCTACGCTCGTTTGAACTCGGGTTGCTGGGATTGCTGGGGTATGCAGTCAGCTTTCACGATGACGCGGCTGCCGACAAGGCGTTGGATCCCGAGCGGCACTATAGCTACCGTGTTGAGCAGGGACCCGTGGCCGTCGAACGGTCCGACGGCCCGATGGTCTTTTCTGGCGCAGTGCTCCAGTCGATTCAGGCGCAGGAATTTGACAAGCCGGAGATCGTGCGCGCCGCGAGCCGTCTGTTGCGCGAGACGATCAATCATCATCTCGGCGGAAAAGAGCTCAAAAGTCGCAAGGTGCTGATGGAGTTGCATCGCGGTAGAATTGCGCATCCTGGTGAACGGAAAAGTGAAAGTGATTGAATCGAAACCAATTTTTCTAGGCGTCAACATCGACCATGTGGCTACTCTGCGGGAGGCTCGCGGTACGCGCTACCCGCGACCGGCCGAGGCTGCACATGTTGCGGAGCGTGCGGGCGCGGACAGCATTACGGTTCATCTTCGGGAGGATCGACGTCATATTCAGGACGGTGACCTCGACGATATCAAGGCGGTGATGCGTACACACATGAATCTCGAATTGGCTGTTACCGATGAAATGATCGATATCGCGGCGAAGTTTCAACCATCCGACTGTTGTCTTGTGCCCGAGAAGCGAGAGGAATTGACGACCGAGGGCGGGCTGGACGTCAATGGGCAGCAAGACAAAATCCGCGTGGCCTGTGCGCAGCTGGCGAATGCCGACATTCGTGTGTCCCTGTTCATTGATCCTGATAAGGAGCAACTCGATGCCGCCGTGTCGGTTGGTGCCCCTGTTGTCGAACTCCATACCGGCCGATACGCGGAGACCGAAGGTGACGAGCAACAGGCGGAGCTTCAGCGCATCGAGGAAGCCGCCCGCTACGGACACAGTCTGGGCCTCGTGATCAATGCGGGTCACGGCTTGCATTATCAGAACGTAACCGCGATTGCGCGTATCGAGGAAATCGTCGAGCTGAACATCGGCCACTCCATTATTTCGCGGGCAGTTTTTGACGGACTGGGTATGGCTGTTGCCGAGATGAAACGACTCATGCTGGAGGCGCGTGACGGATGACCTTGCTGTGATTTTTGGTGTCGGCACGGACATCGTCGAGTTGTCCCGAATTCAGGCAACGCTTGAGCGCTTTGGCGAGCATTTTGTGCACCGCATCCTGATGGACGAAGAGATCGAACTTTTCCGTCGCAGCAAGCAGCCCGTTCGTTTTCTCGCGATGCGCTTCGCGGGAAAGGAAGCGACGGTCAAGGCGATGGGAACCGGATTTGCACATGGCGTCTGGTTGCGCGATGTTGGCATACTGAATAACAACTGGGGCAGGCCGCTCGTCACTTGGTCTGAGCGGGGCAGGCGAGTATGTGACAGGTTGGGTATCGGCGGTGGCCATGTCAGTCTTACCGACGACGCCGGCCTTGTCATCGCGTTCGCGGTTGTTGAGACTGCGGCTACAATAACGAATAGTTGATTAATTCCTAATCACAAGATTGGCGGACACGATGCATTGTTTCTCTTTCGATATCGAAACGGTCCCGGACGTTGAGTTTGGTCGTCGCTTCTGGGACTTGGAAGGTGTGTCCGACGACGACGTTGCCACCGCGATGATGTTCAAGCGCCAGCAGTCCGCCGGAACCGATTTTCTGCCCCTGCACCAGCAGCGCATTGTGGCCATTTCGGTGACCTTTCGCACCGCGAGTTCCTTCAAAGTCTGGAGCCTGGGCGACGAGGATTCTGACGAAGCCGAGATCGTACAGCGGTTCTTTGACGGTATAGAACGCTATACACCGGACCTGGTCTCGTGGAACGGTGGTGGCTTCGATCTCCCCGTTTTGCATTACCGCGCGCTCAAGCACGGTATCCGGGCGCCGCGTTACTGGGAAATGGGCGAGGGCGACCGGGACTTCAAATGGAATAATTACCTGAGCCGATTTCACTGGCGACACATCGACCTGATGGATGTCATTGCCGGTTTTCAGCCCAGGGGTCGTGCCAGCCTCGACCAGATGGCTGTCATGCTGGGTTTTCCCGGGAAGCTCGGCATGAGCGGTGACAAAGTCTGGGACACGTTTCGCGACGGCGGCATCAAGAAGATCAGGGACTACTGTGAAACGGATGTCCTGAATACCTGGCTTGTCTACCTGCGCTTCGAGCTGATGCGCGGCAACCTCGATGAAAACGATTTGCAGCGCGAGTATGCGCTGGTCCGCTCCACGCTCGAGAAGATGGATCAGGCACACCTGAATGAGTTCCTTGCCGCCTGGGCGGACTGAGAAGACCAGTGCCGAGGCGACGACGTGAGCCGGAAACGGCAAGAATAGATGCCGTGACGCACGACGGCAGGGGCATTGCGAGCGTAGATGGCAAGAAAGCGTTTGTTGCCGGTGCGCTGGCCGGCGAGACCGTGCAGTTCATTCGTCGCAAGTCACGTCGAAACTTTGATGAGTGCGAATTACTTGAGGTACTCGAGGCATCCGCCGACCGCATTGATGCGCGATGTGCGGCATTCGGACGTTGTGGCGGCTGTTCTTTGCAGCATGTAACGCCACAGCACCAGCGCGAAATCAAGGACCAGACGCTTCGAGACAATCTCGAGCGTATTGGGCGAGTTGAGCCAGATACGTGGCTTGCGCCTATGCAAGGTCCGGAATGGAACTATCGTCGCCGTGCGCGACTGGCGGTCAAAGACGTGCCGGCGAAAGGCCGCGCGTTGGTGGGCTTTCGCGAGCGCCATGCGCCGTTCATAACGGACATGCATCGCTGTGAAGTACTGGCAAAACCCGTCGATGGCCTGATCGATGCCTTGAGCGAACTTATTGGCCGGCTCTCGATCCGTGCGCGTCTGCCGCAAATCGAAGTTGCTGTTGCGGACAATGACGTCGCGCTGGTTTTTCGCGTGCTCGATCCGCCGACCGACGCAGACAAAGCAGAGATGATCGCTTTTGGAACTGAGAAACGACTGCGAATCTACCTGCAGCCCGGAGGCCTGGATTCCGTGACGCTGCTTCACCCGTCGACGATGAGCAAACCGCTTTGCTACTCGCTGGCCGAATTCGACATCACCATCGCCTTCGAGCCGATCGACTTTGTGCAGGTGAATAGCGAAATCAATGAGCGCATGGTGAGTTTTGCCGTCGAACAATTGCAGGTGCGTCCCGGCGACCGTGTCCTCGATCTGTATTGCGGCATCGGTAATTTCTCGTTGCCCCTTGCTCGAAAAGCCGGGACAGTCCTGGGCGTAGAGGGTGAGGCGAGCCTGGTCGAACGCGCCGGTGAAAATGCGCGACGAAATGACGTGGAAAACGCGGAGTTTCGAGTCGCCGATCTCAGCAAGATTGACGGCACCGAGAGTTGGGTCAAGGCAGGCTGGGATCGCTTGTTGCTGGACCCGGCTCGCAGCGGCGCTGCCGACGTTGTCGGCCAAATGCACCTCCTCGGACCAGACCGAATCGTCTATGTTTCCTGCCATCCGGGCACGTTGGCGCGAGACGCCGGGACCCTGGTGCACGAGAAAGGCTACAAGCTCGAATCAGCGGGCATCATCGATATGTTCCCGCACACAGCCCATGTAGAATCGGTCGGTATCTTTATCAAGTCGTGACTGCGACCTGCGAGGCACAGCGGATGTCACTAGGGCCCGTGATGCTGGACATCGACGGACTGCATTTGAGTCCGGCCGACAGAGATCTCCTCAGAGAGCCTGCGGTGGGCGGGGTGATACTGTTCTCCCGAAACTTCGAGTGCCCTGATCAGATTGCGGACCTCGTACAGGATATACGTGCGTTGCGCAGTCCGCCGTTATTGATTGCGGTCGATCATGAAGGTGGGCGCGTGCAGCGCTTCCGCGACGGATTTACCGCGATTCCGCCGATGCGACGCATCGGACGGGAATACGATCGGGATGCCGAGTCCGGCCTGCGCGCTGCGCGCGAGGCCGGTTGGATGATCGGTTCGGAGCTGCGCTCGGTGGGCATCGATCTTTGTTTTGCGCCCTGCGTCGACCTGGACTGGGGCGTCAGCGAGATCATCGGTAACCGGGCCTTTCACAGCAAGCCCGATGCGGTCGGCGAACTCGCCGGTGCTTTTGCGCGTGGCCTGCGCAGCGCCGGTATGGCCGCGGTCGGCAAGCATTTTCCAGGTCATGGGGCGGTATTGGCCGATTCTCATCTGAAATTGCCTATCGATCGACGCGAGTACGGACTTGTTCTGGACGACATGCGGCCTTATGAACGGCTAATCGGCAATGGCGTCCTGGCGGGCGTCATGCTCGCGCATATTATTTACCAGCAGATGGACTCAATGCCGGCCGGATTCTCCGAGTATTGGATACAACGTGAACTGCGTTCCCGGCTTGGCTTTGGCGGTGCTGTATTCTGTGATGATCTCAGCATGAAGGCGACCCGCGACTATGGCTCAATGGCGAAGCGGGCACGCCTGGCACTGGATGCCGGCTGCGACATGATCCTGGTGTGCAATGATCGCGACGCTGCGCATCATGCCGTGGCGGCGCTCAATGATTACTCGAATCCGCTGTCATTGGTGCGCCTGGCACGATTGCATGGCACGGGCCACCCCCTTCGCGAAACATTGCTCGCCAGCGACGAGTGGTTGTCGATCAACCGGCAGTTCGCGCGCTGGAGCGAACGCCCCGAACTGCATCTGGATGCCTGAACCAGGACACGCATGACAGTCTTTAAAACAGGCATGATCAGGAATCGATGAAATCACTTAATCGAAATATTCTGGAGCAGGTTATCGCGGCCACCACCGAGCCGCTGGTCGTGGCACGCATCGACAGGTCGGACTGGCCGGTTGTGCTCGCGAATCCTGCGTTCGAGAACATCGGTAGCGACGACGTGCTCAACAAGCCTTTTGCGGATGTAATCGAGGGACTTGCGGGGCGCGACATCGCCATTGAGGTCAGCGAATCGGTGCGCTCGCAGCAAGAAACCAGTTTCCCGGTGGAGGCCAATGGCCGCGAGTATTTGCTGGCGATCAAACCGCTGCAGCTTCCCAACGAAGAGTCGGCCCGCTTTTATGCGGCCTACTGGCGGACCGGCATAGGCGCTGGTACCGCGGAATCCGCGGACATGCATCATGCTTTGCTCAAAGCCAAGCGCCGAATCCGCGACTTATCCCGCGATGACGCGGTCACCGGCGTATTGAACAGGCGCGCGTTTGAAGAGGTCTTCGAGCACGACTGGGCGGTTGCGGCAAGGGAAAAGAGCCGCTTGTCGCTGGTCACGTTCACGCTGGACGAGTTTGATGCCTACATCGACGTGTTCGGGCGGCACGCCGCGGATTCCTGCCTGCGCCGCGCGGGGCAGGCGATAAAACGCTGTTTGCGTCGCGCCAGCGACGTCGTTGCACGGCCAGGTGGCGAGCGCTTCGTCGTTCTGTCGCATGCATCGGACGAAGACGGCGTTCGCGAATTCGCCAGTCAAATTTCAACCGCTGTCAGGGAACTTGGATTGCATCACCCGCGATCCAAAGCATCAAAGTTCGTTACCGTCTCGTTCGACGTCGTGATGACGGATGCGGGAAACGAGAAGCGAAGTGCCCAAGACTTCCTGGGCGAGCTACTCGGCGGGATACCCGAGTAACTCGGTTTCGGTGGAATCCTGCAGGTCTTCCGGCGTTTCTTCAGGCGCATCTTCGACGCGCGTCACTCTTGCCAGCACACCGAATTTCGGATGGTCGAAATAACGAAGCTCGCCGGATCTCAAAATTCGGTTTTCATTGATTTGGTAGCGCACCGGGATCGGTTCGCCAATATCGCCAAATTCGTTGAGCGATCGGTAGTCGCCGTAATTCGATAGTGAATCCATGCTGTCGCGAGCTTCGGGCGCATCAAGTTGCAGGTCAACCACGAGGTGCAGATAGCGGCTCAGGTAGAGACGAAGACTACCATTCAGGCCCTTGGGCGGTGTTCCCATGGTGCCAAGTTCAATCGGCAGCGTTTCTTCGTCGGGCCACGTCGCCTGGCTCCAACCGAAGTGCATCAGCGGTTCGTAGACATCGAGACGCTCGAGCCGTCCCAGGATATCGCCCATCGTGTACTCGTCTTCGGCAAGCGGCGCGAACTCAATGCTGCGATAAAATCTCGGAATTTCCTCGAGCGGCTCGTCCTCAGTGAGCAATGGCTCCTGGTCGAATCCCGGGTCCTCGACCATCGGCTTGTCCGCCGGAAAAATCTCCGTGCCGACCGACACTGCCTGGGCGTATCTGAAGATGATCATCTCGACGGTGTAGCGTCGGATCTCCGTACTTCGTCGGTGGAATCTTCCTGTGCCTGTGTCGCCGCAAGAGGCAGCATTATCAGAAGCAGCGCTATCGGTGTCCGCATCAAGGTCATCATTCCTGCCAATTCCTAATTTTTGACTGCAAGGTCCTGCAGCAAGTTCTCTATGGTTTTGAACCGTGTTTCCAGGTCCGACAGATCGTCACGGATCTGTAGCCGGTGCGAGCCCTGCAAACGGTACTTGCGGTTGTCATTTTGCACTAATTGGATGAGCGCGACAGGGTCAATATTGCTTTGAGCGGCGAATACGAAGTAGCCCCCACCGTCCGACGCATCGATTTTCTCAATACCCAGCGCGGCGGCGGATTTCTTGATGGCGGCGATGCGCATGAGGTTCTTCGCGCTGTCCGGGAGTAAGCCGAATCGATCGATTAATTCCACCTGGAGTTCTCGCAGCTCAGCGGCAGACTCGGTCGCCGAGATTCGTTTGTACAAGATCAGGCGGAGATGCACGTCCGGCACGTAGTCTTCGGGCAGCAGGGCAGGGATATGCAGATTGATATCGACACCGGCATGTAGCGGCGCTTCGAGGTCCGGTTCCTTGCCCGATCGCAATGAATCGACCGCGCGTCCCAGCAGTTCTGTGTAGAGCGAGAAGCCGATCTCCTGAATCTGACCACTCTGGGTGTCACCAAGGAGTTCACCGGCGCCGCGAATCTCGAGATCGTGCGTGGCTAATGTGAAGCCGGAACCGAGGTCTTCCAGCGAATCGATAGCCTCGAGTCGCTTGATCGCATCGGCCGTCATGACGGCTTTGGGCGGTGCCAACAGGTAGGCGTACGCGCGATGGTGCGATCGGCCAACGCGGCCACGAAGCTGGTGTAACTGGGCCAGGCCGAAGCGATCTGCGCGATTGATGATGATCGTATTCGCGGTTGGCACATCGATTCCGCTTTCGACGATGGTCGTGCACAGCAGTACGTTAAAGCGTCGGTGGTAAAAGTCGAGCATGACCTGTTCGAGTTCGCGTTCCGGCATCTGTCCGTGGCCAATGCGGATATTGGCTTCCGGTACCAGCTTCTGCAGTTGTTGCTCTATGCGCCCGATATCCTCGACGCGGTTGTGAATGAAATAGACCTGGCCGCCACGCTTGATTTCACGCAGGCAGGCTTCTCGTATCACAACGTCATTCCATTCAGAGACGAAGGTCTTAACAGCGAGTCGTTCTGCCGGTGGCGTGGTGATTAGTGACATTTCGCGCAGGCCGCCGAGCGCCATATTTAGTGTGCGTGGGATTGGTGTGGCCGTCAGCGTCAGAATGTCGATTTCGCTGCGCAGGGACTTAATGACTTCCTTATGCCGAACGCCAAAGCGGTGTTCCTCGTCGACGATGACAAGGCCGACATCATGAAGATCTTTGGTGTGCTGCAGGAGCCGGTGCGTGCCGATGACGACGTCGACGTTTCCCGATCGAAGGCCGGCAACGATGTCCTTCACCTGCTTGGCGGTCTGGAATCGCGATAGCACCTCGACGCGCACTGGCCAATCTGCAAATCGGTCGCGGAAATTATTTCCATGCTGCTGGGCAAGCAGCGTTGTTGGTACAAGCACCGCCACTTGTTTGCCACCGTGCACGGCGGCAAATGTCGCCCGCAGGGCGACTTCCGTTTTGCCAAAACCAACGTCACCGCAGACGATGCGGTCCATGGCCTGAGCGGAGGCCAGGTCTTTCAGGACGTCATCGATCGTACTCGCCTGGTCTTCAGTCAGTTCGAAAGGAAAGCCGGACTCGAATGTGCGGTAGTCGGCTTCTGGCCAATGGAAGCTGAATCCGAGGCGCGCTGCGCGCCGTGCGTAGATGTCCAGCAGTTCCGCCGCAACGTCGCGAATCTTCTTAATCGCGCGTCGTTTCGCTTTCGCCCATTGATCGCTGCCAAGTCGATGCAGCGGCGCGTTTTCAGGTGATGCGCCGGTGTAACGTGATATCAGATCGAGGGCATGGACCGGGACGTACAGCTTGTCGCCGTCAGCGTACTCCAGGTGCAGGAATTCCGCCGTTATTCCGCCGGCGTCGAGAGTCGTTAGACCCAGGTAGCGGCCCACCCCGTATTCCTCGTGGACGACCGGGGATCCCGGCTCAAGATCGTTGAGTTGGCGGATGATGGTTTCGGGGTCGCGGTCGCTCCGTCGTTTGCGTCGGCGCGTCTTGGCGCGTTCGCCGAACAACTGTTGTTCACTGATGATCGCGACCTTGGTGCCGGTGAGCAGGACGCCGCTATCGATCGGCGCAACCGCGACACCGATTCGCTGTTCGAGCTTCACGAAGTCTTGCCAGGTTTCGACACGCGCGAGATCAAGCCCGCGTCCGGACAGGAGATCGAACAGCTGTTCGCGACGGCCGCGGGAATCTGTCGTAAACAGCACACGGCCGTCAAAGGTCTGCAAGAACTGTATTAAAGAGGCCGCCGCGTCTTCGTAACGCGCCTCTATTTTCATCGCGGGTGGCAGGCGCGTGTTGTGGTTCAGATTTTCCTGCCCATCCGCAAGCGACTGGGCGGAGTAGCCGATGTTCGAGAACCGTTTGAGTTGCTGCTGGACGAAATCGGGCGGCAAGAACGTTTCATCGACGTTGAGAATGGGTCTTTCCGGATCCAGGCTGCAAAGTTCGTATCGCTCTGCGGCCTCCGACCAGAACTGCTGCAAGAGCGGCGTCAGCGTGGCGGGCGCCAGCACCACGCAATTGTCCGGGACATAGTCAATGAGCGTCGCTGTGGCGTCGAAGAATAGCGGCAGAAAATACTCGATACCGCCATGCGCGATGCCATCGGAAATATCGCGATAGACACGCGATTTCCCCGGCTGTCCCTCAAAGCGCTCGCGATAGCGATCACGAAACTGGTGAATCGCGTCGGCATCCAGCGGTACTTCTCGTGCGGGCAGGATGTCGATGCTCGTGGTTTTGTCGCCGGATAACTGCGTTTCCGGGGTGAAGTAGCGCAGCGACTCAATCTCATTGTCGAAAAAATCGATGCGAACCGGGACGTCGGTTCCCATCGGGAAAATATCGATCAGGGATCCGCGGACCGCAAACTCACCGTGTTCCGAGACCTGCGGGACCCTGAAGTATCCTGCCTCGACCAGCGCATTGGTAAAGTCTTCGCGATTGAGGGTTTGACCCTCGGAGAGTGACAGCGAACGGGCCGCAACGTAGTCGACTGGCGGTAGGCGTTGCTGCAACACGCTTGCCGCAGCGATGACGATACCTTTCCGCATGCCCGGCAGCGCGGAAAGCACGCGCAGGCGTTGTGAAATGATGTCCTGGTGCGGCGAGAAGCTGTCCCACGGCAGCGTTTCCCACTCTACGAAATGTTCGACAGGCAGTTCGGCACCGGCAAAAAAGCGAATCTCGGCTTCGAGCTGGTCGGCGTGGCGAGGATCCTCCGCCAGCATCAGCACGGGCCTGTCGACGGAGACGGCGAGCTCAGCCGCGGCCAACGCCGCGCTGGCGCCTATCAGGCGGCCCCACCCGGCCGTGGAACCGGGTGCGGGTACGGTGGGAGGGTCGGAAATCAGTAATGAAATGCTCAATGAATTTCTCGCAAGCCCAGGATCGTTGCCTGGGCCCAGGGTCTTTTCTCGGGTAACCAACGGGGCGCGATTATTACACAGAGGTCATCGTATCGGGCAGGACACTCGGACACGAAAAAGCCCGGGTCGTTTCCGGCCCGGGCCCTTCAATAAAGAGCTTGCTTTAGTCTAGCGTTTGGCGACTGCGTGAATGACGCGGTCATACTCGAAGAACACAACGAAGTCCTTGTATTCCCAACGCGTTATCGGCGGTTCACCCACCGGAGCCCTGACGTCGACCGGGCTGCCGAACTTGGACTGGACACTGGTCTGCGTCATCCCACGCGTCGGACGTGTGTCGGCCGAACCGGCGGACATACCGTCCATTTTCAGTGTGTCGGCCTGTGCCGTGCCAAACAAGGCTAGAAACAGGGCGATCAGTGCAGCGGTGCGCAGTTTGGCCATTGGTCCTTCTCCCGGGTGCGATCCGGAGACTATAGCATTGCTCGCCGGACCAAAAAACAATTGATCTACAAGGTTTTTACAGTGATCCGGGCGCTGCATATGCGAACTGTGTCACAAACCACCCGTGTCCTGTCCCACACGCTCATGCGCGATCAGAGCCCGCGAATCGCGGACTCGCCCCGCCATGAATGTGGTTTAATGCCAGCCGATGATCAACCCTGTCGAACTCTTCGTCGGGCTGCGCTACCTCCGGGCCAAAAGGCGCACCCGATTCGTGTCCTTTATCACGCTGATATCCCTGCTCGGGATAGCCCTCGGCGTCGCTGCGCTCATCGTGATCCTGTCGGTGATGAACGGCTTTGAAGGCGAACTCCGCGGCCGGTTGCTGAGTATGTCCGCTCATGGCCGCGTTGCCGGGTCAGCGGCGTCACCCAGGATTGGAAGCGACTCATTGATGAGGTGAGTTCCGAGCCGGGCGTAACGGCCGCCGCGCCGTTCGTGCAGATGGAAGGAATGATTCAATCCGGCCCCGAACTCTATGCGGTTCTCGTGCATGGCGTGGATCCGGTCTATGAGAAACCGCTGTCGGGCGAGATGATCAACATGATCGAAGGTGATCTCGATGTTTTGCAGGCGGGCAGCCGCAGCATCATTCTTGGACGAATGCTCGCTTACGATCTGGGTGCCCGAATTGGCGATGGCGTGGTACTGCTCATTCCGCGCCCGGTCGGCGACGGAACCCTGGAGCCGGTGCTGGAGCGCTTCGTTCTGCGCGGTGTTTTCGAAGCGGGGCTGCAGGATCATGACAGCGTGCTCGCGCTGGTTCACGTATCCGACGCCGCGGAAATTCAGGCCCTCGGCGATGCCGTCAACGCCGTTCGATTCCGTTCCGATGACGTGATGGCGGCGCCGGCCATTGCGCGCGCGTTGCAGTCGCGGCTGGGTGACGGCATCCGCACGAGCGACTGGACGATTGAGAACGGCAGCTACTTCCGGGCGATCCGCCTCGAGAAGATGATGATGTCGCTGATACTCTCACTGATCATCGGGGTCGCGGCATTCAATATCGTGGCAAGCCTCGTCATGGTTGTTACGGACAAGACGACCGACATCGCCGTCCTTCGTACATTGGGCATGGGACCGGACGGCGTCGTGCGCGTATTTTTCGTGCAAGGTGCGATGATTGGCTGGGCAGGCGTGCTGATCGGCGTATTGCTGGGAATCGTGCTCGCCGTGAACATACCCGTTATCGTGCCGTTTCTCGAGCAGGCGTTGGGCTTCCAGATTATGCCCGGTGACGTTTATTACGTAACCCGCATTCCGTCCGAACTGGAATGGCAGGACGTCGCTGTTATTTCGGTGTCTGCGTTTGTTCTGACCTCTCTGGCGACGTTGTATCCGTCGCGACGCGCGGCATTGGTTAATCCGGCGGCAGCCTTGCGCTATGAGTAAGTGGACGATGAGTAAGTGGACGATGAGTAGGCGGACAATGAGTGAATTGATTGGGTAAGCACTTCGAAATGTGGGTTGGTGGACGCTACGTGCGTTCACGCAGCAGCAACAGCTTTGTTTCCATGATTTCTGCGATCTCGATGTTGGGCATCGCAATTGCGGTCACGGTGTTGATTGTTGTCATGTCCGTCGTCAATGGCTTCGAGCGCGAGCTCAAAGACCGACTGCTCGCGATGACGGCGCATGCCAGCATCGAGGACGTGGACGGCCAGCTGATGAACTCGGCCGCGTTAATCGAGACAGCGAAGAAAAATCCCCGGGTTCGCGCCGCCGCACCTTACGTGGATGGTCAGGCGCTGCTGGTATTCCAAAACGAGCTGAGTGGCGCGGAGCTACGCGGTGTCGACCCGGAACTCGAGGACGCCGTCTCCGGGGTTGGTGGCGTGATGCAGGCCGGGCAACTTGGCGACCTGGAATCGGGAGCATTTAACATCGTTCTTGGTGTCGAACTCGCGGACGCGCTCAAGGTCGCGGTGGGTGACAAGGTAACGGTGACACTCGCGCAGGGCAGGGTGACGCCGGCCGGAGTCATCCCAAGAACCAAACGATTTACGGTCAGCGGCACATATCGTGTCGGTATGTATGAATTCGATCGACGACTGGCGTTTATCAATATCAGCGATGCCCAGAAGTTGTATCGCAAAAAAGACGCAGTGACGGGTGTGCGCCTCGCAGTAACAGAGATCTATGACGCACCTGCAATCGTCCGCGAAGTTGCGCTCGAGCACGGGGTACTCGTGCTCGTCAGTGACTGGACGCGCCGCCATGTCAATTTCTTTCGCTCGATCCAGATTACGAAGTCGATTCTGTTCGTAATTTTGCTAATGGTCATCGCCGTCGCCGCATTCAATATTGTTTCGACGCTCGTCATGGTCGTGAAGGACAAGCAGTCAGACATCGCTATATTGCGAACGATCGGCGCGAGGCCGTCGAGTATACTGCGGATCTTCGTCACGCAGGGCAGCATTGTCGGCGTCGCGGGTACACTGGCGGGCGTCGTGCTTGGAGTCTTGCTGGCGCTGAACCTGGAATCGATTGTCGGTTTTTTTGAATCCGTATTCGGCATCAAGTTCCTGGCCGCAGACGTTTATTTTATCAGCGACCTGCCCTCTGAGATACGCTACGGCGATGTATCCAAAATTGCCCTCATGGCGCTCGTACTCGCGTTGATTTCCACACTTTATCCAGCCTGGGTCGCGGCCAGGACAGCTCCGGCGGAGGCCCTTAGATATGACTGACGCATCGACCGGCAGAGGCGCTCCGGTTCTCGACTGTCGCAACGTGGTGCGACGTTTCAGTGAGGGTGCATCGACGCTCGAAGTGCTGCGTGGGGTGAATCTCACGGTGCAACCAGCGGAGCGCGTCGCAATTATCGGAACATCCGGCTCGGGCAAGACGACCTTGCTGCAAATCATGGGCGGTCTCGACGATCCGAACGAGGGTGAAGTACTGATTAATGGCGAACGCATGCAGGGCAATGACGAGGCGGCTAAAGGCGATTTGCGCAATCGCTGTATCGGTTTCGTCTATCAATTCCATCATTTATTGCCGGAGTTCACGGCGCAAGAGAACGTTGCCATGCCGCTGCTCATACGGCGTGAAGCGAAAGCGGTGGCGCTGGAACAGGCCCGCGAACTACTTGGCCGAGTCGGCCTTGGTGAGCGATTGACGCATAAGCCAGGCGAGTTGTCCGGAGGAGAGCGCCAGCGTGCCGCTGTTGCGCGTGCGTTGATAACCCGGCCGCAGCTGGTGCTCGCCGACGAGCCTACCGGCAACCTCGATTCCGGCAACGGCGAGCATGTACTGAAACTAATGCTCGAGCTCAATGATGAACTTCAGACCAGTCTTGTGATCGTGACGCACGATCATTCCATTGCAAAACGGATGGATCGGATTCTCGTATTGGAAGACGGTGCGCTGCGCGATTCAGTCTGACCTGGAATTGCGACGAATACTCTGTTTACGCGCCTTGTAGTTGCCGATCGAGATGCGCCACAAGAGGTCGAGAACGACATAACCGACCAGCGCGGCCGCACTCCCCAGAAGCACGCTGCCGAGCAGCATCGGCTGCCAGATATTGACGAAGGTGTGCGTGACCCAATCAAGGGAAAGCTCGAAACTAAAAGGCTTCGGCGGAATATCCAGAATAGTCACGCCGAGACGGTACGCGAAGTAGTATAGCGGCCCCATTGTTAGCGGGTTACTGACCCAGGTTGACACCGCCGCGACCGGGATGTTGACGCGCAGCGCCAGCGCGAGCAGCGCGGCAATCAATGTATGTCCGGGAAAGGGCAGGAACGCAATAAACAGTCCCAACGCGAAGGCCGGCACCACCCAGCGGCGGCGAATGCCCCATAAGCGGTGATCCTGCAGCAGGTGGCGGAACGGCGCCATGAACCACTGATCGCTCATGTGGTGGCGTTTGAAGGCGAATTTCCGAAAAAAGCGTCTTGGCATTGACTCGCGGTCCGGTTTCCATAGTGAGTGGCGAAAAACGACGTCAACCACTCATGATTCGTGCCTGCCTGTTGCTGCTTGCAGGCGGCTTTGCGGCGCAGCATAGCAGGGTGCCGCTAAGCTCGGACCTCTGCAAGTTGATATTAGTTGCATCGATTCTGATGCTGGCCCATCGTCGAGCGCGTTATCCGGGCTGCGCTTTGCTGGGCTTCGCGCTGTTTCTTTCGGCCGCACAGGAAATTGTCGACGGGCGACTCGACACCACGTTTGCGGGCGATAGTCTTTTGACCCAGGTTCGGATCGTTGATTTTCCGAAAATGACCAGTCACTCGGTCGTGATGTTGGTCGAGCCCATCGATGACACGCGACTTCCCGCGCGCTCGAGGGTGAGCTGGTACGAGCCGGCCGTGGCGCCGTCTATCGGTGACGTGTGGGAGCTTGAGCTGCGCCTGAAGCGGCCGCGGGGAGCAAGCAACCCGGGTGTGTTCGACGTTGAGGCCTGGATGTTTCGCAACAAGATCCAGGCGACGGGGTACGTGGTTCCCGGAAAACGCAATCGTCTCCTCGAGACCGGGACCGAAAGCGGTGTTGACGGTTTTCGGCGCCAATTCGTCTCTCGCGCCACAAAGGCAGCATCGTCGCCGGAGGTATCCGCGGTAATGGCGGCCGTTGGAGTCGGCGCGCGACATCAAATTTCCCGCGAACAATGGCATCGATACGCGCTCTCCGGCACCAGTCACCTGATGGCGATCTCCGGGCTGCACATCGGACTGGCGGCGACCGCCGCGTTTCTATTCGCCCGGGCGATCGCCGTCGTGCTGCGACCGAGAGGCAACGCCCACATCGTTGCGATCGGTGTCGGCGTGCTCGTCGCGACCGTTTATGCAGGTGCCTCGGGTTTTGGCGTACCTGCCCAGCGCGCGTCGCTCATGTTAGTGGTCGCCGCCGGTGCAATTGTTCGGCGCAGGAAAACCGACCCGCTCGCCATAGTGGCTGTCGCGGCATTCGTCATCTTCATTCTGGACCCGGTTGCGACGATGACACCCGGATTCAGTTTGTCCTTCTCAGCTGTCGTGCTGTTGCTCTGGCGGGCACGCTTCAAGGAAAGCGCGGCCGGCGCTGCGAGCTATATGGCCAAGGCAGGCCACTTGCTCCGACAGCTGGTGGCCTTGCAGGTATCCCTGTTTTTCGGGCTCATGCCCCTGACGGTGCTGCTGTTTGACCGCGTCGCCTTTCTCGCGACGCCCGTTAACCTGATCGCGATACCGCTGTTCAGTCTGTTGACGGTGCCCTTTACGCTGGTCGGCTTGGCGCTGGGCGATAATTTTGGGCGCATGGGCCATATCGCACTGCAAATTGCGGCCGCGACTATCGAACGACTGGAGTTCTTGATCGAGGTGGCTATTCGTCTGCCATTTGCGGACACTACCGTCGCCGCATTGAACAGCGTCGGCCTGTGCGTGGCGATACTTCCCGTGCTACTGGTCATGCTCCCAAGGGCATGGCCGGGCCGATACGTGGCTGTGCTGGCTGTCGGGGCGCTGCTGTTGCATGCGCCGACAACCGCCGGACAAGGGCTGTGTTGACCTGCATGTGCTCGACGTTGGGCAGGGGCTTGCAGCAGTCCTGCAAACGCACAGCAGTACCTTGCTGTTCGATACAGGCCCCTCGTTTCGCGGTGGCGCTAGCGCCGCCGAGCAGATCATTGTCCCGTTTCTTAAATCCAGGGGAATCAGGCGCATTGACTGGCTGGTCGTATCCCACGCCGATATCGATCACAGCGGCGGGGTTCGCACAATTTATGAGTATGCCGATGTCCGCGAACTGCTCGTCGGAGAACCGTTGCGCGACTCAGGTTTTGCGTCATCCCTGTGTTTGACTGGCCGACGCTGGGCAACTGATGAGGTGCGATTCCGTCTGTTGCATCCCGATTCCGATACGCCGCGGCGCGGCAATGATTCGTCCTGCGTCGTGCTGATCGAGGTGGGCCGGCACGGCCTGTTGCTGACCGGGGATATTGAGGCCGATGCCGAACACGAGATCATCGAAAGCGGGCAATGGAACAGTATTGAAACGATTGTGGTGCCGCACCATGGCAGCCTCACGTCGTCCAGCGTACCGTTTATCAGCGCCGTCTCGCCAAACGTCGCTATTGTTTCGGCAGGATACGGCAATCGCTGGGGCTTTCCGAAAGCAGCCGTCGTGGCGCGCTGGCAGGCCGTGGGCGCCAGGGTGCTGAACACAGCAACCTCGGGCGCCGTGAGTTTGCGCCTGTGTGCTGACAGTGGCATTGGCCGAGTGCGATTGGACCGCCACGAACGCCGCCGATTCTGGCGTGACGACGTCGATTGACGGCGAAAAAGCGACGCGTATCCCAAGAATTTTGGGCCCGGTCGCTGTATATTTCATTTTTCCTCCTCAGGTTCGGTCTCTATGGTTGAGATAGTAAAATCGGGCGGCTACCTCATGGCGCCAATTATCATCTGCGCGATTGTGGCGATGGGGATCATTTTCGAGCGCTACTGGACCTTGCAACAGAAACGGGTACTTCCCGAGGACCTGACCAGCAAGGTCTGGGGCTGGGTAAAGAAAGACCAGCTGGATCAAAAACAGATTCAGTCTTTACACCAGGGGTCGGCGCTGGGTCAGATTCTGGCGGCCGGCCTCATCAATCGTGACAGAGACCGCGCGGTGCTCAAGGATGCCATTGAGGATACGGGCCGGCATGTCGTGCATGAACTTGAACGCTACCTCGAAACGCTCGGCACGGTCGCCGCGGTCTCTCCGCTGCTGGGATTGCTTGGCACGGTCATCGGAATGGTCAAGGTCTTTACGGCGATCACAACACATGGCGTTGGCAATCCGACCGTATTGGCGGGCGGTATTGCGGAGGCACTCATTACCACGGCGGCGGGCCTTACCGTGGCGATTCCCGCGCTCATCGGCTACCGCTACTATCGCACGCGTATCGACACACTGGTTGTCGATATGGAAAAAGAGGCGATCAAGCTCGTTGAGGCATTGCATCGGCGCAATGAGAAGGCGTAGCTATGCGATGCTCCGGGGCACCGCTGTGGCGCACAGGGAAAGGATAGCGGCATGAAACTCAGCCTGCGGCCGCGCACGCAGCCCGAAGTTAACCTGACCTCGTTGATCGACGTCGTGTTGCTGTTGCTGATCTTCTTCATGGTGTCCACCAGCTTCGTAAAACAGTCACAGATTGCTATTCGCCTGCCCGAAGCCGACAGCGCCTCCGTCGTCGAAGAGCCACCGCAACAGATCGACATCATGATTACCGAGACCGGCACTTACCTGATCAATGGACGTGAACTTATTAATAATCGGCCTGAGACCATTCGTAACGCGTTACGAAAGGTCTCCGCGGGCGACAACAAGTTGCCGTTGACGATCAGTGCGGATGCGAACGCCAAACACCAGCACGTAGTGACGGCGATGGACGTGGCTGGACGGCTGGGCTTTACGCAAATCAGCATAGCCACCGTCAATGACCCGGTTGAGTGACTGAGTTGACACTGTGGCCGTAAAAGAGCGCATCGACCCTGCCGTTCGCGTCATCTACGGGCGACTATGGCACTACGTGACACCTCATAAACTGATCGGTTTCATCGCAGTTGTGGGGATGGCCGCGACGGCTATTATCGAAGCCGGGCTGGTTGCGCTGCTGCAGCCCTTAACCGACGAGGCGCTCGTCGCAAAAAATCTGGAAACCGCGAGGTGGATACCGTTCGCGTTCATGGGGATTTTTGTGTTGCGAGGTATATCGGGGTTCGCAACCGAATCGTCGTTGGGCTGGATTGGACGAAGGGTTATCAGTGACCTGCGCCGCCAGGTTTTCAATAAATTCCTGACACTACCCATAAAGTTCTTCGATAGTCAGGCCGCGGGTCCGCTGTTATCTCGCATGACGTATAACGTTGAGATGGTTGCCGAGTCGGTTACCAGCGTGGTCACGATTGCTGTAAGAGATACACTGACCGTGATCGCTGCTTTTTGTGTGATGATCTATTTCAGCCCGACACTCACGGTCTTTGTTGCGATCCTCTTTCCAATCGTCGCACTTCTCGTGCGCTTGCTTGGTATTGCATTTCGCCGCTACAGCGGACGAATTCAGGACTCTGTTGGCGAAGTAACGCAGGTAACCGATGAAGTGATCCGTGGCAACTGGGTCGTCAAAGCGTTCGGCGGATTTGAGTATGAGCGCGACCGACTGGTTGATGTCGACGAACGCAATCGAGCGCAGAATCTGAAACTGATTCAGGTCCGGTCATTTGGTGTCGCGGTTACTCAGGTTGTATTCGGCCTCGGTATCGCGATGGTCATCTATGTTGCCGGCCGACAGTCACTCAATGATCAGCTCAGTGCGGGCGAGTTCATTGCATTTTTCTCAGCCATGATGCTCATGCTGCAGCCGGTTCGCCGCATCACGAACGTTAACGCGACGCTGCAACGAGGCGTTGCTGGCGCGGACAGTTTGTTTGCAATCATGGATGAGAAAGACGAAGAAGACACCGGCACGAAAGAGATCGCTCGCGTTAAGGGCGAGGTTCGATTTCGAGATGTACGTTTTTCTTACGGTGAGGACGGTAGCTCCGTCATCGACGGAGTTAATATTTCTATCGACCCGGGCGAGACATTAGCAATCGTTGGTCATTCCGGTAGCGGTAAGTCTACATTGGCCAGCCTATTGCCAAGGTTCTACGAGGTGGACTCCGGCGATATTCTCATTGATGGGGTCTCTGTGCGGGATATGACGCTCGCTAGCTTGCGCGGTAACATTAGTCTGGTCACGCAAGACGTTGTCCTGTTTAACGACTCGATTCGTAATAATCTTGCTTACGGTCAATTGAATTCGCATTCGGACGATGACTTGTTGCGCGCCGCTGAAGCCGCACATGTGATGGACTTTGTTACTGATTTGCCGGACGGCTTCGAAACGATGGTGGGCGATAGAGGCGTGTTGTTGTCCGGCGGTCAGCGACAACGCATCGCAATCGGTCGCGCGCTCCTGAAGAATGCACCGATATTGATTCTGGACGAGGCGACGTCGTCACTCGATACCCGATCTGAGCGCATCATTCAGGATGCGCTGAGCGTACTGATGAAAGATCGAACCACGTTGGTTATTGCACACCGTTTATCGACGGTTGAGAAAGCCGATTGCATAATCGTTCTCGACGCAGGGCGGATCGTCGAGTCCGGTACGCATGCCGAGCTTCTTAAGCAGGACGGCCATTACGCAGCGCTCTATCACATGCAGTTCGGTGCGGAGACCGACAACGAGTGAGTGCTGGCGCTACTTATCGATGGATTCACCGTGTCTGGTACGAAGGCGCCGCGTTTGCCTGGATATTGTTGCCGCTTAGCGGTCTGTACTGGTTGGTTTCAGCAGGCAGGCGTTTTCTTTATCGTGTCGGCCTTCTGAAAACCCACCGCGCGTCGGTCCCTGTTATCGTGGTTGGCAATATTACGGCAGGTGGTACCGGCAAGACTCCTACGGTCATCTGGCTTGCGCAGGCGTTGCGCTCGCGGAACTTCTCGCCCGGTATCGTTAGTCGTGGTTACGGCGGCAGCAAATCGGACTCACCGATGCGCGTCGATGCGAATAGCCCCGCCGATGTCGTTGGCGATGAGCCTGTCCTTCTTGCAAAGCGCAGTGGTTGTCCAGTCGTTGTTGACGCGGATCGAGTGCGCGCTGCTGCGATGCTTGTCGATGATGGTGTGGATGTGATTATTTCCGACGATGGAATGCAGCACTACCGCCTGTGGCGTGATTACGAGATCTGCGTCATCGACGGCGCTCGTGGGCTCGGCAATCGCCGGCTGTTGCCGGCCGGACCGCTTCGGGAAACTGCGGATCGGCTAACGCATGTCGACCAGCTATTGGTCAACGGTCCGATGCAGGCTTGCGAAAATCTGTCGGTTACAGAGCAGAATGCCCTTCCGTTTGAACTGGTTGCCACCGAAGCGTGCCGACTGAACGGATCGCTGACACGGCCGCTCAAGCGTTTCGCCGAGACCACGGTGCACGCCGTTGCCGGCATCGGCAACCCGGGCCGGTTCTTCGACCTGCTACGTGCCGTGGGAATACAGGTTATCGAGCACCCGTTTGCCGATCATGCCGCGCTGGTTATACAGGACCTTGAGTTTGGCGACGATTTCGCGATATTCATGACCGAGAAAGATGCGGTTAAACTCAGGCAGGACGTCAAAGACAAATTCTGGTACATCCCGGTGACATTACAGATGGATCCCGTTCTCGCGTTACCGCTAATCGAGCAAATTGAGTCGCGTTTCCGCGACGGGCGGGGCGGGCCATGACGAATTTCGTGGTAGTCATACCGGCGCGCCACGCGTCCACGCGCCTGCCAGGGAAAGTGTTGCGCGAGATTCACGGCAAACCGATGCTACGGTACGTCTTTGAGCGCGGCACTGAGAGCCGTGCGACAGAAGTGGTGATCGCGACCGATGACGAGCGCATAGCGGATGTAGCTTCCGGCTTCGGTGCCATCGTCTGCATGACGGGCAATCAACATCGCTCCGGCACAGAGCGCATCGCAGAAGTCGCGGACTTATTGGACTGGGCCGACGATCAGATCGTCGTCAATCTGCAAGGTGATGAACCCGCGATGCCGGCAATGCTGATCAATCAGTGCGCGGAGCTATTGGACGACGCGACGGCGGATATCGCGACGTTGGCTTCGCCGCTACTCGCAGACGAGGATTTCGAAAACCCGAATGTTGTGAAGGTCATTCGGGATGTCAATAATCGCGCCATCTATTTCAGCCGCGCAGCGATTCCATACGCGCGCGAAGCAGAAAACAGCGCGCTCGCAGCTAAAACTGCACTGCATCATCATGGCATTTATGCCTATCGCTGCGGTGTACTGCGGCGCCTGGTTTCGGCGGAGCCTTCCGATCTCGAACTATGCGAACGGCTCGAACAACTTCGAGCGTTGTCGCTGGGTATGACGATCGTGGTTGGAGTGCCCCCTGTGAGGCCAGGGATCGGCGTCGACACCGAGGCGGATTTGGAACGCGCCGCCCGAGAAATCATGCTCTAAACTGAGAAAAACATCACATTTTTCAAAAGGATAGGTACAAGTCCTGATTGATTTCTCAATTAGGCGGCCGCATAAGTTAATGTCGAATGGACCTTGGGCGTAACACGGAATAGTTGCTGCGGTATGGATTACCCTTTAAGCGAGCGCTGTGCATTGGACGCCAACGCTATCGGCAACCGTTTGCGTCTCCTCGAGCTCGACCAGGCCGGCATGGAGGCTGAGGGCCAGGAATTACAGAACAATGTCATCGCGCCGAATCTTGGCGATATCATCGATCGGTTTTATGGCTCTTTGGCCGGCATAGACGAATTCAGCCGAATCGTTGAAGATCCGTCGATGGTGGCGCGCGTGAGGGCAAGCCAGGAACACTACCTTCTGGGTCTTGGCATTAATTTTCGCACGCGGGAGTACTTCGAAGAGCGGCTGCGGATCGGCGCTGTGCATCAGCGCGTCGGCGTACCGCAAAGCCTGTACCAATGCACCTATCAATGGCTTCAAGGTCTGATCATCGATCATATTCCGCAAGCAATACGGGACGATAAAGCCAAGTTCCAGGCCATGCTTCAGTTCATCCTGAAGATCACTGCGCTTGACATGTCATTGGCGGCGGAAAGTTATTGCTCTGCCCGGGTATCTGACCTGAAGCAGTCACTGGCGAGCGAGCGCGATAGGAGCGACAGGCTGAGCAAGCTCGCCGTAACCGACTGGTTGACCAACTTGCACAACCATTCCTATTCCCGACGCTGCCTGGAAGCCGCTCTTGGGCAAGCGAGAATTGAAGGATCTTCTCTTTGCGTGATCATGGCGGACCTGGACCATTTCAAAGAAATAAACGATGCCTACGGCCACCTGGTCGGCGACGAGGTATTGCAAAACGCGGCCGGTCGCATGATTTCGGCTGCGCGCGCAGGCGACGAAATATGTCGCTATGGCGGAGAGGAATTTTTGTTCATACTGCAGAACACTGATATCGCCGGGGGCAAAGAAGTCGCCGAGCGTGTGCGGGCGCGCATCAACGGTGACGCCGTTCATAGCGGCGATAAGCGAATCGAGATCACCTTGAGTCTCGGTCTCGCACAGGCGAGCTGCAACGATAGCGTTAATTCACTGATCGAGCGGGCTGATCAGGCACTCTATGCAGCCAAGCGTGCAGGGCGAGACTGCGCGCGAATCGCTCTGAATGCGGACCCGGCTTGGTAGGGGCGGCATCAGGCGAAACCGAGGCCCGACAACAAGTCCTTGCTGTCGCGACTAATGCGGTCCAGGTTGTTCACCAAAGTCTCGACCCGAATTAGTTCACGCTCCCGCTCGGTTCTAAGGCAGTCGTTCAGTATGTGTTCTTTGCGAAGTTGCTCGTCCGTTTCATCGAAGTCGGGTCTTTGCAGTAGCGAAAGACACAGGCGGTCTGCGACCTGGACGCAGAGGGTGGTGGCATCAACAGAACCGCCAGAAATTTGTACGTCCAGCACCGCATGGTGCTGGCGCACAACATCAGCAATCGTTTCAGGCAATTTCCAGTGCTGGCAGGCGAGGTAGCCAAGTTCGCTGTGCGTGAAGTTGTAGACCTTGATGTCTGCTTCTACAAGTTCCTCCGGGGTGTGCCAATTACTTTCGTCGACTTTGAGCAGGTTGGGCGCTGCATGCTCGAACATTACGAAGCGCCCGATGTCGTGTAGCAGTCCGACAAGGTAGGCCTCGGCCGGATCGACTTCGAGATTGGGCGTGATTTCCGCGATTTCGGCGGCGGCGAAAGCGGCGAAAACCGAATGCTGCCAAAGGCGCACTTCGTGGGCGGCGGTGGGCATGAATACACGTTGCACAGCCAGAGAGGCGACGAGGCTTCGGATCGCTTCTGCACCCATGCGGGTCAGCGCGTCCCTGATTGATGCGACCGGCACAGCAGGCGCGGACGCGGCGGAATTGGCGAGCGCAATGACTCGCACGGCGAACGCCGGATCCTCTTTCGTCAGCTTGCCGAACTCCTCGAAATAGTCCTCCGACGCCGGGTCGAGCTGCAAGATCTTGACGAGTACCTGGGGAAGTACGGGTAGCTCGCCGATCTTGTCCTGCATCTCGCGGAGTGCTGTTTTGTCGGTCGTATTTTCGCCGAGGATCTGCACGCGATACTCTTTTGTTGTCGACGCGCTTCGGAAACACTGTGCATCAATAAGTGCCGGATACCTTTCCTGAGGCCTTATGTGAAGAATCAGACCTTAGTTGGGGTATCGGCCGCGAGCCGACAGGCTTTAATGTGCGAATCGTGCCAACGAGCGACTAGGCGGTGGCCGGGTCGCCGCGCCTCTTTTCGAGTTCCATCCGCACCTCGTAGGCTTTTTCCTCAGTAATGGAGAAACTGGCTATCGCCCAGATCGCAATGCCCGATGCAATACACGGCACGAAGGCGTCGAACAGTCTCATGTAAACAATCGTCTGCGCAGATTGCTCCCCTCCGAAACTGACGTCGAAACCTGTCAAGTTAAGCAATATCCCACCGCCGGCGATTGCCACTGCCTGGCCGAGCTTCACTACCCACCAAAAGATGGAGCCGTACATGCCCTCACGCCTCTCATGGGTGTTGAGTTCGTCCGCGTCAACGACGTCGCAGATCATCGAAGGCATCAGCGTGAACAGGCCCGCGAGCCCAAAGGCCATCAGCGGGGCGGGAATAAGCAGGAGCCAGGGGTTATCGGGTGTATAGCAGAACCACTTGAGCGCAAACCCGACCATGGAGACTCCGGTCGAAACAAAAAATGCTCGCCGCTTACCGATTTTTGTCGCGAGCCAGGTGATCAATACGATGACACACAACGCTGAAACGGCTTGTAAGAGTCCCGAGTGGCCGACCCAATCGGCCCCTTCGGCGGCGTCCCCGGCAAAGACGTAGTAGATAATGACGTACGACTGGAAAGACGCAATCAGGATGAATCCGTTGAAGACGAGAAATGTCGCGGCGCAGAGCTTGAGAAACGGCTTGAACTTTAGCGTCAATGCGAAGCCACGCAGGAAGTCCTTGATGACGTTCAGAAGAGCACTGCCGGAAATCGCCGTCATCCTCCTTGTGCTCATCGACTTCGGCGATTGCGACCTCCTTGAATCGCTCGCGCAGGAATAGTGCGGGAAGAATGCCCATTGCGGCGACGACAACGCCGATCATTATCGCCAGACTGGCCGCACCCTCCACAACGTCAACGAATAATCGCTTGCTGTACATGATCGCCAGGAAGTAAGGAGAGATCATGTAGGCTATATTGCCGATGAAGTTCTGCACGCCCATCAGGCGGGTGCGCTCGTGGTAATCGGGTGTGAGTTCGTAACCAAGCGCTACCCATGGCGTCGCGTATACAGTGTACGCAAGGTAGAAGATCAGCGAGCCAGAAAGGAAATACCAGAAATAGAATGATTCGCTTTTCCCAACGGGTAACTGCCACAGCAACGCATAGATGATGCCGACGAATATTGCACCGACAAAAATATAGGGGCGACGACGACCCCAGCGCGATCGGGTGTTGTCCGAGATATAACCCATCAACGGATCGGTTATCGCGTCGGTGAGGCGGGGCAGTGCACCGAGAAGCCCGACCAGCGCAGGGTTCATGCCGAGGCCGAGGTTGAGAACAATAATCATGCCGCCGATTGCGGCCGCGAGAATGTTATTGACGAACGCCCCGAAGCCGTAAATCAGTTTCTTTGCGAAAGGAATTCTGTCTTCGGGCGCCGTTTCGTGATGGGTTTCCTGGCTCATTATTATTGTTATTCCCCGTTTGCCGGCTTTATCCGAGCGATCCTCCATCACTTTGACAGCGCTGTCAAATATTGCTACAACACAAAACAAATAATTCCGATAAACATAACATCACCAAGCGCTGCGCAAGCTGTCACGGAGCAGTTGCTAAGGCACCATCGTAACCAGGCCGAACATCGACCGCTTCGCATTCCGTCGTAAAGATTGTCGTACCTGTGGGAGGGCTTGAAACCATGTGGCGCCGTCAATGTTGCCCTTAATGAGGGGAAGACTCCGCCCCGTATCTTCCGTGGTCATCATCATGGTCGCGGCCAGTGGCCTGCTTTCGAATAAGACTATGAGCGCCTCAATCGAAAACCCAAATGAACAGATCTCTAAGCACCGAGCAACGCGTGGCTGCGCTGCTCGGCGAGATGACGCTGGCCGAGAAGATCGGGCAAATGAGCCAGCGCAACGCGTCCGACGACGACATCACTGAAAACTTGAGAGACTCCATTGAGGCCGGACGGGTCGGTTCGGTGATCAATCAGGTGGATGTCGATACGGTCAACGAGTTGCAGCGAATCGCCGTGCAACAGAGTCGGCTCGGTATTCCGCTGATGGTTGGCCGCGACGTTATCCACGGTTTCAAAACGGTCATGCCGATACCGCTGGGGCAGGCGGCAACATGGAACCCGGCGTTGGTGGAGCAAGGCGCCAGCATTGCTGCGCTCGAAGCCGCGACGGTCGGTATCAACTGGACATTTGCGCCGATGATCGATATTTCCCGTGATGCGCGTTGGGGTCGCATTGCCGAGAGCCTTGGAGAAGACGCGTTCCTCGCAAGCGAACTCGCCGCCGCGATGGTCAGGGGTTTCCAGGGAGACGACTTGTCGAAGCGCGGCACGATTGCGGCTTGCGCGAAACACTTCGCCGGCTATGGCGCCTCGGAAAGCGGTCGTGACTATGCAACCACGAATATTCCCGAGAACGAACTGCGCAACGTGTACCTGCGTCCTTTCAAAGCGGCGGTTGATGCAGGCGTGACCTCGCTGATGACCTCGTTTAGTGACATCAATGGCGTGCCGGGGACCGCCAATGCGTTTCTGCTGCGGCAGGTGTTGCGAGATGAATGGGGCTTCAAGGGTCTCGTCGTCAGCGACTGGGACTCTGTAAGGCAACTTCAGATTCACGGCCTGACAGAGAACGACCTGGAGTCCGCGTTCGAAGCCGTCACGGCCGGCGTCGACATGGAAATGCACGGCGATGCCTACCGCAATCATCTTGCCAGGCTTGTCGAAGAGGGACGCGTCAGCATCGAAAGCATCGATACCGCGGTCGCAAACATTCTGCGTGCCAAGTTCCGCCTGGGACTTTTCGAGAATCCGTACACGAACCCGTCGGAACTGCCGCCGATTGCCAGTAAGCAAGCGCTCGAAACGGCGAAGAAGGCGGCTCTGCAGAGCGTCGTGATGCTTAAGAACGACCACGGCGTGCTGCCGCTCTCGGCGACAGAGCTCAGCTCGGTTGCGGTGATCGGGCCGCTGGCCGACGCGCCCTACGAACAGCTGGGCACGTGGATCTTCGATGGCGATGCGGAACTCAGCATCACGCCGATGCACGCGATCCACAGCCTGGTCGGCCACGATCTCGATGTTCGCTACCTGCGCGCGATGGCAAACTCTCGCAGCAGGGCTAGCGATTCATTCGACGAGGCCGTGGCAATAGCGAGCGAGTCGGACGCAGTCATACTGTTTCTCGGTGAGGAGTCGATTCTGTCCGGCGAGGCGCATTCGCGGGCAGATATCAGCCTGCCGGGCGACCAGGCAGAACTTGTGCGGCGCATTCGGGAGACCGGCAAGCCGGTCGTCGCCGTCATCCTGGCGGGCAGACCGCTGACCTTGACGAATATTGTCGACCAGGTGGATGCCATACTGTTTGCGTGGCATCCAGGTACGATGGGTGGACCGGCCATTGCGGACCTGCTGTTCGGGGTCGAATCGCCTTCGGGCAAGTTGCCGGCGACCTTTCCGCGAATGGTCGGCCAGATTCCCATCTACTACAACCAGAAGAACACCGGCAAACCGCCGTCGCCGGATACGGTGGTTCACATCGACGACATCGATGCGCACGCGCCGCAGCTGTCGTTCGGCATGACGGCGTTTCACCTGGACGCGGGTTACACGCCGCTGTATGCCTTCGGCCACGGTCTCTCCTACGCCGAATTCAAATACCGCAACATCGAAGTAAGTGCGCATGAGATTGGTCTTGGCGACACAGTGACCGTCAGCGCCGAACTCATGAACACGGGTGATGTTGCCGCGGAAGAGGTGGTACAACTTTACGTTCGAGATCTGGTGGGCAATGTGACGCGGCCCGTGAAGGAACTCAAAGGGTTCAAGCGCGTGCGTCTCGAACCGGGCACGGCGGTTACTGTCGACTTTCAACTTCATACCGACGACCTGGCATTCTTCGGCCGCGATATGCAACGTATGACCGAAGCCGGCGAGTTCCACGTCTGGATCGGTGGCAGCTCGGAAACCGAACTTCGAACGGAATTTCGAATCGTCGACAGCGACTGATTCGCGGGAAGACAACAATGAAACAAAGCACGCGATTCACAACGACGGTGGCGCTTATCGTTGCGCTCGGCGGTTTCTTGATGGGATTCGATGCCTCGGTTATCTCCGGCGTCGTCGGCTTTATCGAGACCGAGTTCGAATTGACGAAAATCGAGCTTGGCTGGTCGGTTTCGTCACTGGCCCTGACCGCGACGCTGGCAATGATGGTGGCCGGTCCCATCAGCGATCGTATCGGTCGACGACCGGTTCTGAAAATCGCCGCGGCACTTTTCGCGGTGTCGGCAATCGCTTCTGCAATTGCGCCAAATTTCATCACGCTGGTTGTTGCACGCATGGTCGGCGGGCTGGGTGTCGGCGCGGCACTGATTATTGCACCGATGTACATCGCGGAGATTGCGCCGGCCGAAATCCGGGGCCGCATGGTCTCGTTCAACCAGCTGAATATCGTCATTGGTATTTCGGCGGCATTCTTCACTAACTACCTGATACTGACGCTGGGCGAATCGGATGTGGCCTGGGCCGGCGCGCTGCACCTGGGCGAGTGGAACTGGCGGTGGATGCTCGGTATTGAGACCCTGCCGGCCATCTTGTACTTCTTTGCACTACTGATCGTGCCGGAAAGCCCGCGATGGCTTGCAATGCACGGTCGGGATGACGAGGCGCGCGAAGTCCTCGAACAGGTCAGTGGCCCCGAACAGGCGGCGATCGACCTGCAAGCCGTAAGGGACAGCATCGAGGCGGAAGCCGAACAAGGTGGTGTGTCCCTGAAAGCGCTGTTTCATCCGTCCATGAAACTCGTTCTGACGATCGGCGTATCCGTTGGCATCCTGCAGCAGATAACCGGCATCAATTCCGTGTTCTTTTACTCGCCCATGATCTTCGAGCAGTCCGGTATCGGCACCAACGCGGCTTTCATGCAGGCGGTACTCGTCGGTCTCGTCAATCTCGGCTTTACGATCGCGGCGATGGCGTTAATTGACAAATTGGGTAGACGACCATTGCTGGGGTTCGGCATGACAGGTATTGCGATTTGCATGCTGACGCTGGCGTATGGATTTGGGTCGGCGACTTACACACTGGACCAGGACGCGATTGACAATCTGCCGGCAGAAATCGATCGGGCGGCGCTTGTGTCTGTGGTGGACACGACTTACGAGAGCGATGTCGATTTCCGTGAGGCCGTGTCGACCGTCATTGGCAAGGACATGTACAAGCTTCACGAATCACCGTTGGTTAGCAGCGCCATCGACATGAATCCAACGTTGATACTGTTCGCCATTCTCGGTTTCGTCGCCAGTTTCGCGATCTCGATCGGACCGGTGATGTGGGTGCTGTTCTCCGAGCTGTTCCCCAATAACGTGCGTGGCATGGCGATCTCGTTTGTCGGCCTGATCAATTCGGCCGTCGCGTTTCTTGTGACTTTCATTTTTCCCTGGGAACTCGAGAACCTTGGCAGTGCGAACACTTTTCTTATTTACGGCGTGTTCGCCGTCATCGGTCTCGTGTTCGTCATGCGCGTTTTGCCCGAGACCAAGGGCCGATCGTTAGAAGAGCTTGAAGCCATGCTGGTGAGACGCTGAGATGAACTCTCTTGAGGTCTCATTAGGGAGAACGTTATGAAAACAAGAAGCATGCTCTTAATGGCAGTCGTGGCCACCGTATTCGTGATTCCTGCTGCGACCTTGGCGCAGGATGAAGAGCGGCCACCGCTCTACGTTTCTGTTGATTGCATGATATCGACGGCCGCGGACTACTCGAGCGTCGAAACTGACACGTGGCAACCTATGCACCAGGAACGGGTGAACCAGGGAATGATAAACAGTTGGTCCTTGTACCGGGTGATGTATGGGGACCGTTCGAAATGCGACTACTACACCGTGACGACGTACCGTGGATCGACGCAACTCAATGCTGACCCGTCATTCGAGACGGTATTCCAGGCCGTTCATCCTGACGGTGATTTCTCGCAGGCGATGGACAGCACGTGGCAGGCGCGCCGGCACGTAGCCACCGAACTGTGGGTGGCCGTTGATGGCATAGCACCTGAAACGCACCGCTTCGCCGTCGTCAACAAGATGAGTGCGGACGACCCTGACGCGTATGAGCGGATGGAAACCCGGGTTTTCAAACCTGGACACCAGGCACTGGTTGACGGTGGACACCGATCCGGTTGGGCAATGTATGCCCTGGTCTCGCCAATCGGAACGTCGATTCCGTACAACTACAGTACGGTGGATTTCGTGGACCACCTCAACCCGGTACCGATGGCAGAGGCGATGATGTCGGCGAATCCGGACCGGGATCTCGACGCACTGCAGGAATTACTGGAGCTGCGCGAGCAGGTTAGTTCGGAAACCTGGGTGCTTGTCGCTGGCACAAAGCATCTGTCGGATGTGAAATAAATGATGCATTACCAAAAAATGAATTCTTTAAGACTGCTTGGCGTCTGCGCTCTCCTGGTTGCCGGATGCGCTCCCGCAACCGATGAAGTGGCTTCACCGATCGAAGCGCAAATCGTAAAGCAGGCGCCCGAGGCGCTGCTGGCCGGAGAGGTCATGGCGGTTGCCTATTCCGGTTTTCGGGAAGGCCAGCATCCCGACCGCGGCGACGGCGCGGTCAATCCGAGTGCCGACGAGATTCTCGAGGACCTCGAGATACTGATTGCAAATGATTTCAAGCTCATCCGCCTTTACGACTCGGGCGAGAACACGCAAACGACTCTCAAGCTCATTCATGAACACCAACTTCCCATCAAGGTCCTGTTGGGCATGTGGCTTGAAGCAGAGATTAGTAATCACGAGGGTTGTGCGTGGCTTGATGAACCGATACCCGATGAGCAACTCGCGGAGAATACGCTTAGAAATGTTGCGGAATTGCAGCGCGGCATCAGTCTCGCGCAGCAATACGAAGACATCGTTGTCGCCGTCAATGTGGGCAACGAGGCGCTGGTCGAATGGAACGACCACATGGTGCCGCTCGAGAAAGTGATCGCCTACGTTCGCCAGGTCAAGGCGGCGATCGATCAACCGGTCACCGTCGCGGATAATTATGAGTGGTGGATACAGGACGGCGCGCCGCTTGCGGCCGAACTCGATTTCCTTGGCATCCATACCTATCCCGCTTGGGAAGAGAAGACGATCGATGAGGCGCTGGCATACACGATTGAAAATATGCAAGGCGTGCATACGGCCTTGCCGGGTAAACCGGTTGCCATATTGGAAGCGGGCTGGGCAAGCGTGGCTATTGAGTTCGGCGATCGAGCCAGCGAAGCCAACCAGGCACGCTACTATCGTGAGTTGAAAGAATGGGCAACTGCGACCAATACGACGGTGTTTTTCTTCGAGGCATTTGACGAGCCTTGGAAGGGCGATCCGAATAATGTACTGGGGGCCGAGAAGCATTGGGGATTGTTCAATGTCGACCGGACGCCAAAGCAGGTGTTTAAGTATTCTCCGGCGGCAGGTGACAGGTGATCGGTTCGGCAACGCAAATGTCGTCCAAAGCGCTGCTAGGGTATGCTCCGCCCACAACTCTTCGTCCGCATGGGTATCGGCCGGAGTCGGGATAGGGGCACACACGTATGGCGAAATCCGTTCGCAGCATCCAGGAATGGCGAAATGTTGATCTCGCTACCTTTCAAAACGAAATAGTTCCTGACAATCAACCAGCAGTGTTGAAGTCGATGGTGGGGAAATGGCCTGCAGTCGAAGAGGGCCTCAAGTCACCGGCGCACATCTGCCGCTACATAAAGCGATTCGACAGCGAGAAGGCGGCAAATGCGACCGTCGGTGCTGCTTCGATCAAGGGCAGATTCTTCTATCGCGATGACCTGCAGGGGTTTAATTTCGAACGCAAGCTCGTCACCGTCAGTACCGCGCTCGATAATTTGGTCTCACTGATCGACGATGCCAATAGTCCGGCCATCGCGATGCAGGCGATCCCTGTGCCGGATGTCTTGCCTGGTTTTGAAAGAGAGAATGTCCTTTCCCTGGTCGATGCAGCAGTCGCCCCGCGAATGTGGTTAGGGAATAAGACGACGATTGCCACGCATTACGATGTTTACAGCAATGTTGCTTGCGTAGTTGCCGGTCGGAGGCGTTTCACCGTGTTTCCTCCCGACCAAGTCGCCAATCTGTACATTGGCCCTCTGCTGACGACACCAGGCGGCTCACCGATCAGCATGGTCGATCTGCACCAACCCGACTTCTCCCGTTTTCCGCGTTTCAAGCAGGCGCTGGACGTCTGTCAACAAGCGGATCTCGAACCGGGCGATGCCATCTATATCCCTATTCTCTGGTGGCATTCGGTAGACTCTCTCGGTAGCCTCAACGTGCTCATCAACTACTGGTGGAATGATGCGGCCACGGCTGCGGACTCACCGTTCCACAGTTTGCTCACCAGCATGCTTTCTATTTCGGAGCTGCCGCCGGATCAACGCAAGCTATGGCGAGATTTCTTCGATTACTTTGTATTCCAAACGGATATCGACCCGGCGGCACACTTGCCTGATGACCTAGAGGACGTGCTGGGTTCACTGACACCCGAAAAAAGAAACCAATTGAGGGCCTGGCTGGGCCAACAACTGCTTTCGTAGCTGCGCCTCGCTTATTCAGGTTGCGCCCCCACCCAACGAACCGTCACCGAAAATGATAAGTACGCCAAGAATTTCTCTGCGCGGATTGCGAACCTTCTGTTTTGCCGCACGCTATGAAAGCTTTCGCACGGCTGGCGAAGAACTGTTCATTACGGCATCTGCCGTCAGTCACCAAATAAAGAGTCTTGAGGAGGAGCTGGGCGAGCAGCTCTTTGATCGCAACAGCCGTGAGCTGAGTCTCACCGAGTCGGGCAAGTCGCTGTACAACGAGATCAGCCCGTTAATTGAACAACTGGACGTGGTCGTTGCGAGATACAAAAAGGGCGCTGCGAGAAGCTCCATTCGTATCTCTGTGCAACCGTTTTTCGCGAGCGAGTACTTCGTCCCGCGTCTCAGCGAGTTCACGGCCGCGCATCCGGACATTGACATCCAGGTGGGCACCAGTGACGAGTCTTCGGAGAAGCACCCGTCAGATGCGGACTTGTCTATACGACTGTTTCGCTCGCCACCGCAGGACATGCCGTCAAACCTGCTGTTTCCGTTACGCATGGTGCCGGCAGGTTCGCCGGCGTTTAAGAAGGCGATGACAGTTCGGAAAAAGGAGATTGTCAGCGAGTTCCCGCTTATCGTTTATGAGACGCAGCCCAAGGCCTGGAAGAAGTGGGCGAAAGCGTCCGGCATCAAGTTGCCCAAAGACAGCAAGGTGACCCGCCTGGACTCGATGATCGCCGTGGTTCGTGCCGCCGAACGCGGCATCGGCGCGGCTATGGTGCCCATTCCGATGGCCGACCTTTGGTTCAAACAGGGGAGTATCGTGCGGCTCTTCAAACAAGAGCTTGTAGCCGATGTCAGCTACTACGTGGTTTGCAGGGAAGACCGTGCCGGGAACGCAAGCGTGCAGCTCCTGCGCGACTGGATAGTGCGGAACTTCGCCGAATCCCCTTAAGTTTTTCTCATCTCTCGGCTGAATTCTTTTCGTTTGTGGTTGCCGCAGCGGACCTCTATTGTGCGCGCGTCGAACCGGGCAATCGGGTCGACGAAACGTGAACATAGTTCGTTAAGGAGAACTGACCATGTTTGAGAACCCTAAGAAAGCGCGTGATGCTTTCACGTTTAGCCTGGGTGGTATGAACACGATTTCATCGTTCGTCGCCGCGCCGGCGGTTGCCGACGACCGGATCAACAGGATCCGTGACCAGCGGATGAGCCAGCGTAGGTCCGACGCCGATCGGAAACCCCGTGCCTGGTTCCGCAGGTTTCGCCCAGCCCATCAGGGCTCCGGCGCCTAAAAAGAACATATGGGACGCGGTCGACCGGCCGCGTCCCAAATGAATCAATTTGTAACAAATCGCCAGTTTCCCGGATTTTGTCAGATGCAAAATTGACAACGCTGTCAACTGTTGCTATTTAGAAACTAGAATTCAACAAAAAAACGACACGGTGTGCATCGTGTCGAAGTTCGGGGGATCGGTTGCCATGAGATTTTGTTCGCAATGTTTTTCGCGTATGGCTCTTCCAGTGGCAGCCTTGGGCTTGTTCTCAGCCTGTAGCGACGGAAACGAGAGCCAAGTGCTTGCCAGCGTCGAGATATTCTCGGGAGAATACGAGCGACCGACGCTCAATGTCAGTCCCGGCGTTACGGTGTATGACAACGTCGAGGTAACTCCCGGAGGACCGATGAATCTCGTCTGGAGCGACGAGTTCGACGGCGCGGCATTGGATCCGGATGTCTGGTTGTTCCAAATCGGCGACGGCACGGCAGAGGGAATTCCGGGTTGGGGCAACAATGAAGAGCAGTATTACCTGGCCGACAATGCGGTAGTCGCAAACGGTGTGCTGACGATCACGGCCAAACGGGAGTCCGTTGAGGGATTTAACTACACGTCGGCGCGCATAACGACGGCCGACCGCGTCGCGTTCCGTTATGGACGCATTGAAGCACGGATGAAGCTACCCGGTGGCCAGGGCCTCTGGCCGGCATTCTGGTTACTGTCACAGGACAGCCCGCTCGGCTCCTGGGCGGCAACCGGCGAGATCGATGTTATGGAGGCTACCAATCTCGGCGTCAATGGAAAAAACAAGGTGATCGGTACACTCCACTACGGCGGCGAATTTCCCAGCAACGTCTTCAGCGGCAGCTCAGGCGATGTGCCGACGGATGCTACCGCCGATTTTCATAACTACGCCATCGAGTGGGACGCCGACGAATTTCGCTGGTACGTTGACGATGTCCTCTACGCAACGCAAAACAGCTGGTACTCGGAAGCGTCTACGACCTTGCCGGCGGGCGCGTACCCCGCGCCGTTCAACCAGGCTTTCCACATCCTCCTGAACGTCGCGGTCGGCGGCAACTTACCGGGTTCGCCGAATGCGAATACGGTCTTTCCCGTGACCATGGAAGTCGACTGGGTGAGAGTTTATGAGGGCGCGCCATGAGTGGTCTGTTTGGTCATGCCGGAGAGAGTGTCGATCAACAGGTCCGAGGAGGTGTCGAAAGCCATAATCGGCTGTCAAATTGACAACGCTGTCATTCCTTGCTAAAGAGCAAGTAATAAGTAGGTCATCAAGAGGAGCGGGGGGGCCGATTCCTCACTGAAACAGTCTAAAAAGAAGAATTAATAACCTGTTATAAATCAAATAAATACAACCATCTTTCTAATCTCGTGATTACCTAGAGACGTCCAGTTATGAATTCATTATTATCCCTGCGACTTTTACGCCGTATTTTTACGATTATCCTGCCATTTGGCCATTCTGGCGGGTTGCGGCAAGGGCGATGGGCCGCGAAGCGAATCCAGAACGAGCCTGCTGCGCCGTTCGACGGATTCACCGGACAGCTGTTTCGAGGCACTGACCTTCGAGGATATCTGCGACCAGACAATTGACTTCATCGAATTTGAGGGTGCCCCAGGGCAGATCGTTGACAACCCCGATCAGGGCGGCATCAACCCGAGTGCCAAAGTCGTGGAGATACGGAAACTCAGAGCGGCGAGCGGCGCGACTTTCGGCGGTACGATTGTGGAGTTTTCGGCAGTAGTGCCACCTGCCGGACTGGACATCCCGGCCGGCAGCTTCTTCACGGTCAAGGTCTGGTCACAGCGACCGGTGAACGTGCTGTTTGAGCCGGAGGGCGGCGGTGCCGGCAGCGGCGATGAAGTGAGGCATGGTGGTACCGGTTGGGAAGAGCTGACCTTTAACGTCAATTTCTCGGGTACCACAACCGGTTTCGTGTTTATTTTCGACAATGGTACCAATGGCGATGCGGGCAGCGATCCGGACAACTGGACCTTCT
Organism: uncultured Gammaproteobacteria bacterium; assembly: GCA_963760325.1. Classification (GTDB taxonomy): domain Bacteria; phylum Pseudomonadota; class Gammaproteobacteria; order Steroidobacterales; family Woeseiaceae; genus UBA1847. Next base: position 168,255 of record CAVXCW010000030.1, read on the forward strand.
ACATTGACGACATCTCCGCCCCCATGGGCGGTGGTGGCGGTGGCCCGGCCACGACACTGCCGGTTGATTTCGAAGGCGATCCGGCGTCCTACGATTTCGGGCCGGACGGCGGATTCGAGGGCGGTGCCGCGTCGGTGATTGCCAACCCGGACATGAGCGGCATCAATACCAGCGCCCAGGTTGGGCAGATGCAGAAGTTCCCGGGTGCGGTCTTCGGTGGCGCCACGCTGGCGATCGAGCCGACCACGGTTGAAGCGGGCAGCTCGTTTACGATGAAGGTCTGGTCGCAGCGCCCGGTACCGGTGCTGTTGCAGCCGGAACCGCAGGGTCCGGGCTCTGGCATCGAGGTGGCCCATGGCGGAACCGGTTGGGAGGAGCTGACCTTCTCCCTGCCGGGCTTGTCGGGCACCGTTTCCGGCCTTACGCTGATCTTCGATAACGGTACCGCGGGTGCGGCGGACACCGATCCGACCACCTGGACCTTCTACTTCGACGACATCACGCTGGTGCCGCCGGGTGGTGGCGGTGGTGCGGCCACGACGCTACCGGTTGATTTCGAAGGCGATCCGGCATCCTACGACTTCGGTCCCGATGGCGGATTCGAGGGCGGTGCCGCATCGGTGATTGCCAACCCGGATTCCAGCGGCATTAACACCAGCGCCCAGGTCGGGCAGATGCAGAAGTTCCCGGGTGCCGTCTTCGGCGGCGCCACGCTGGCGATCGAGCCGACAACGGTAGAATCGGGCAGCTCGTTTACGATGAAGGTCTGGTCGCAGCGTACGGTACCGGTGCTGTTGCAGCCGGAACCCGCTGGTCCCGCTTCCGCCGTTGAGGTAGTCCATGGCGGAACGGGTTGGGAAGAGTTGACCTTCGATCCTTGCGGGCGTTCGCGGACACCGTTAACGGCCTTACGCTGATCTTCCAAAACGGTACCGCGGGAGCCGCGGATACCGATCCGACCAACTGGACGTTCTACTTCGATGACATCACGCTGGTGCCGCCGGGCAGTGGTGGCTGCTGAACTGCTGACCAACGGTGATATGGAGGCGGGTCAAGCGCCCTGGATAGGGCAAGCAACTGTGGTCGACGATGGCGGCAATTTTGTTTTGCAGGGCCTTGTCACGAATCCGGATCCGGGCCAGCCATTTCTCGTTAACGCCAGTCAGGTTGTCGCTTTGACCCAGGATGAAACCTATACGCTGACCTTCAGGGCTAAAGCGTCAGTGCCGCGGACAATGCTCGCCGGCATAGGTCTTAATGTCGCTCCGTTTACGAATGTTGTTGAAACCGTTCCCCTGACGACAGACTGGCAGGCCTACACCTATACTTTAACGTCTACCGGTTTCGGTGGTGCTGATAGCCGGATATTGTTCGATATGAACGCGGAAGCCGGCAATGTGTTTATCGATGACGTCAGCTTGACGGTTGGGTCACTGCTGACCAACGGCAACATGGAGGCGGGTCAAGATCCCTGGATCAATCAGGCGACAGTTGTCGATGATGGCGGCAACCTGGTTTTACGCGGTGTTGTCACCAATCCGGACCCGGGCCAGCCGTTTCTCGTGAATGCCAGCCAGGTCGTGAGTCTGGTCGCTGATGAACAATATGTTCTGACCTTCAAAGCTAAAGCTACAGTCGATCGCGGCATGATTGCGGGCATCGGCCTCAACGTTGCACCATTTACGAATATGGCCGATACGGTTGCGCTCACCACGGGGTGGGAAACCTACACCTGCACCTTAATGTCGACGGGTTTTGGTGGTGATGACAGCCGCGTGTTGTTCGACATGAACGCTGAAGCCGGCGATGTGTCTATTGATGACGTGGCCCTCGCACTACTGGGTCCGACAGGCAGTGATACCCTTGAGGGTTGTGCTGGCGGTGCCGGTGGTGGTAGCGGTACTGGTGAACTGCTGATTAACGGTGATATGGAGGCGGGTCAAGCGCCCTGGATAGGGCAAGCAACTGTAGTCGACGATGGCGGCAATTTCGTTTTGCAGGGCCTTGTCACGAATCCGGATCCGGGCCAGCCATTTCTCGTCAACGGCAGTCAAGTTGTCACTTTGACCCAGGATGAAACCTATACGCTGACCTTCAGGGCTAAAGCGTCAGTGCCGCGGACAATGCTCGCCGGCATAGGACTTAATGTCGCTCCGTTTACGAATGTTGTTGAAACGGTTCCCCTGACGACAGACTGGCAGGCCTACACCTATACGCTAACGGCCACCGGGTTTGGTGGCGCTGATAGCCGCGTGTTGTTCGACATGAACGCTGAAGCCGGCGACGTGTTTATTGACGACGTCAGCTTAGTGGTGGGGTCACTGCTGACCAACGGTGACATGGAGGCAGGTCAAGCCCCCTGGATAGGGCAAGCGGCGGTTGTCGACGATGGCGGCAATATGGTTTTGCAGGGTGTTGTGACGAATCCGGATCCGGGCCAGCCGTTTCTTGTTAATGCAAGTCAAGTTGTCACTTTGACTGCTGATGAAACGTATGTTTTGACCTTTAAAGCCAAGGCGTCAGTAGCGCGCACCATGCTTGCAGGTCTTGGACTTAATGTCGCTCCATTTACGAATGTTGTTGAAACCGTTCCCCTGACGACAGACTGGCAAACCTTCACTTACACGATAACTACTACCGGTTTTGGCGGTGCTGATAGTCGTGTGTTGTTCGACATGAACGCTGAAGCCGGCGACGTGTTTATTGATGATGTGGCCCTGGCCGTACTGGGTCCAATAGGCGGCTCTGGCAGTGGTGCTGGTGGCAACATCGCAATTAACGGCGGATTCGAAACCGGTGATTTTACGGGTTGGACGCAGTTCCCGCAGACTGGAACTCAGACGATCGTAACCACAAACCCTTCTGAGGGCACTTACGCGCTTAACCTTGGCATACCTGCGCGCATGCCGGGCGATCCCGGTGTCGATAACGTCATCAAGAATGCCAACCTGCAGGCCGGATCGCTTACGCCTAATGCGCCCATCACTGTCACGTGGGATATGCGTGGTTCACTGGTAGGGGCTGGTGGCGTCGTGTTTGTCGAGCTCTTTTCCGAATTTTCTGGTGGCGGCGCAACTGGCGAGATATATACGGGCGGGCCAATCTCCCCGGATGCAGATCCGAATGTCTGGACCTCCTATACCTGGAATACGAACCTTGGCGGTGACGTCGGTGGTGGCGTTTCACTGCAGCTCAAGGTCGGTTGCGGAGGTGTTGAAGGCTGTGGTGCAGATATCTTCTTCGACAACGTCACTATCACGATTAACTAGGGGAGGTCGAAGAAGAAAATGAATTTAATCGACATTCCTCAAGAAACCAAACTTAAAAAAAGAGTAGTCGCTATGTTGGATTCAAATTCCCTCAGTTCCGCGAAAAAAGTTTGCAGCATGTTGGCCATCACGATGCTGCTGCTTGCTTTGTTTGCCAGCAGTGCTCAAGCGGCGGACGTAGTTACCACCAAGAAGGACGACAGCGGTTGGAAACTGCAGGTCAATGGCGAAGACTTCTATGTCAAAGGCGTCGTGTGGGGCTACTCACCGAGAAATCAGAACTATTCCTACAACCTTTGGGGCGAGTCGGACGATTTCATCCGCAAGGTGCTCGACTACGAGTTCGGCTTGATGAGGGCAGCCGGCATCAACGCGATTCGCAGTTTCACGATGATCCCGCCGGAGTGGGTGACGTATATCTACCAGGAACACGGCATCATGTCGGTCATCAATCCGCTTATGGGACGCTATGGCTACACCATTGGTGGCAGGTGGGTGCCGTTTACCGACTACTCTGACCCCTTGACGCGTGAGACGCTGCTGCGGGACATGCTGGAATTCGTCGAGCAGTACAAGAATACGCCGGGCGTCTTGATGTTCGCTTTCGGTAATGAGAGCAACTACGGACTTTCGTGGTCCAGTTTCGAAATCGAAAACCTGCCCGAGGGTGAGCAAAACACGGCCAAGGCAAGATTCCTGTACAGCCTGTTCAACGAGGTGATGGCGGCGGGCAAGAAGATCGCCCCGAATCATCCGTTCACCATCGTCAACGGCGATATCCAGTATATCGACCTGATCGCGGAACTGTGCCCGGACATGGATCTGCTGGGCGTCAATGCCTATCGCGGCAAGGGCTTCACGGGCTTGTGGAGAGACGTCAACGAAAAGCTCGACCTTCCCGTCGTGTTCTTCGAGTTTGGTAGCGACGCGTTTAATGCGCGTTCGTTCGAGGAAGACCAGGTTTCGCAGGCGATTATCCTGAAAGATCAATGGCAGGAGATGTACAACAAAGCGGCCGGCAACGGCGAGGAAGGCAACTCGATCGGCGGTTTTGTTTTCGAGTGGCGGGATGAATGGTGGAAATACCTGCAGATCGAAAACCTCGACATCCAGGATACCAACGCCTCGTGGTCCAACCAGGCTTACCTGTTCGACTGGGCCGAAGGCAAGAACAACATGAACGAGGAGTGGTTTGGCATCACCGCTCTTGGCACGCCGAACTCCGATGGTGTGTATACGGCTCGGCCCAGAATGGCCTATGACGTGCTGTCGGAAATCTGGCGCCTGGATCCTTATACCCACAAAAAAGCCGCATTCAATCAGACGATCAACGAGATGGACATGGATTACTTTGCCTTGAAGGGCGAGGTCCGATTCCTGAAGAGTGAAAACAAGGAGCGCAAGCAGAAGCTGAGCTTTACCGGCGGTAGTTTTCTGGGGGAGATGGTCATCAAGGGCAACGACCAGGACATCACTGAAGACGGTGAGAATGGCCTGGAGTTCGAAGATGGCCAGATGGTGTTCCTGGATTTCGGCTTCCAGCCGAACGAGAACCTCGAAGGACAGATGACGGTAAATATCCTCGGAAATGTTGCCAACAAGGAGCCGCTTGAGATTCAGTACGGTCGGCGAGGGCTACCAACAAGGGTGTTCGTAGAAAGACCGCCCCTGCCGGAAGAAGAAAGTCCGAATCCAGGCGTTGACGACGGACTTGTCGAAGCGTTTGACGACTTCGAAGGGCGCGAGCGCGTCGAAATCTACGATTTCGATGCCACCCTCCAGGGCGAGAATTTCGATTTTAATGCCTTCTACCACACACCCCGTTACCACTGGAAGAACGAGGGCGATTTCTATGGCCTGATACGCGAAACAACGGACATGGCGGGTCAGGATATCTGGAATTCCAAGGCACCGTCAGGCGTCGAATTTGCGGGTAAGGGCAAGTGGGGCGGATTGAAACTCCTGGTTGGACCCGAAGTGTATTGGGGCGCGAACCCGAAAGCCGTTCTGAAGTACGAATTCAAATGGGGAAGGACGGAGTTTGCGTTCATGCACGCGGAAGATCTCGCCAGGCGAGGTGATTCGTCGTCAGCGACGGCCGCAACAGAAATTCAAACGCGCCAGACGACGCTCTATGCAAAGCGCGACTTCGCGAATGACATCACGCTCGAACTCGGTGGCATCATCGGCAGTCCCGAAAAGGTGGACGACACCTTCACGCGTTACGCGGACGGCAACGTTATTCTCGACACAATTGAATTCGAGGACACGCTCGGCTTTCGGGCGAAGTTGAGTTTCCCGCTGTTGGGTACGAAATCTTATATTGCGGCTAATCATGCCGGTCTTGTTGCTGATGGCGGCGATGTGCTCAGGGATTTTGGCTTGGTGGATCCCGTGAGCCTGCCATATAACGCGTTCGGCAACAAACAAGAATACGAAGCTGGAATGATGATGAACTTCGGCGACTTCATGCTGTATCCGCGTGTCATGTATCGTGACAACCTTGTTCATGCGAATCCGAACATACTGCCATCTGTTGGCCCGGGTGGCGTCGTTTTTCCGGGCGTGAGCGCGCGTGACCGCGATAACGACCCGTTCGCAGTCCTCGGCAACCGGGAAGCGCGATCGGCTGACGTGTTCCTGACCTATGATCCGACCGGCGAGACATTCTTCTACGAGTGGGACAACGACTACAAGGAAGACGCTAAATTCGCGTTCAATATCGGCGGTAACTATACCGAGTACCCGACACCTACTGATTCATTCCAGTTCTTCTTCGTGCCGACAGGTACAAACGCAGCGTTCGGTGTGGGACTGCCGGCGGAGGACGTCTGGTCGGTCTCCAGCAGGATGGTGTTCAATCCTAATCCCAGGGCAAAATATATTGCGAAACTCAAGACCGGATTCCAGCAGTCTACCGGAACGCCGGAAGGCGGCACGCGCAAGTTCTACGAACTGTCCGGCAAAATGGTATTGCGCAACAAGCATATTCTTGAAGGCTACGCAAAGAAGGATGCGTGGGGGCCCTACGATTTTCAGCGGCAGTTCAATATCACGTTCCCCCAACAGTACAAGCTGGATTATTCCATCGTGCTTGACGGCAGCGGGGACCAGGCGTTGTCCACGGTCGGCAGCGGCACTCGGATCGGTGTCCGGGCGCTGTACCGATCACTTGATGAGAATTCGCTGGATGGCACCTTTGTGGAAGGCGTGAATGAGTATCTGTTCCAGACGGTCTTTTACTTCACCTACATGTTCTAGGACCTCAAGATGCGCGCTCGAGGAAAAACTATTATGACAATTGAATATCGAAAACAGAATTATTTGGCGCTGTGCAGAGGGTTGCTGACGGTGTTGTTTGGCCTGTTGGCCTTAAGCGGCTGCGAGGAACGCAGCAGCAATGACGGCACTGTGATCAATGGAATCATTCTTCCGACCGATGTCGTGCTAAACCTGGCCTGCGAGGATGTTGGGCTTTACCTCGAGCAGTGCGTACTGAACGACCCGGAGAACCCGTTTGCCGTCGTTCCGACCCTGGAGTTTGACGTCAATGATCCGGATGGACCGACCAAGTTCGACCTGCTGGCAGATATTCCACCGGGACCCACGGGCGCCAAAGCCCGGTTTTATCTCTGGGCGACGGCACTTGCGAGGCGGCCGTCCGGCGAAAACCAGTGGTACACCGCACGAGCACTGCACGAGCTGTTTGATGCGAACAGTAATCCCGTATCGAAGGATGAGATAGTCCGGGCGCAGGCACTGAAGGCCTACCGCTCCGTGTTGGACAATTTCTACGGAACTGTGACGTTTTTCGGAGCTACTTCAGTTGGCCTGAACGAACTAGTGGCCAAAGACCTTTACACTGATGTAACTGGTTTCCGGCGCCTCGTGCCGCTGCCGTTGGATAACGTAAGAGACCTTTTTGCGGAGTGGGGGTACGGTTACCGAGAGGACATTGACCTGGTCTTCATCCTCGAATTCTAGCCTGACTCTCAATACCTGTTACGTCGTATTACTGCTTGTCGGCGTCGCGCTGTTGCCTTCTTGTGTAACAGCCGAAGCGACCCCGGTTGAATTACGGCAGACGGACGAAGGCTGGCAGCTGCATCTGTTGTGTCAGGGAGAATCCTCGCTCGATAGATGTGCTGCTAATTTTCGACGTAGAACGGCAGGTTATGCGTGACGGCTCCGCCTTTTCCGTCAAAAGCCGTCACAAACACTCGATAAGCGCCAGGCAGATTCGGGGCCTTGAACACTATTCGAGGGGTTCCGTGTCCTTCTTCTATCGCATCGGAAAAGGAGGGAGGAGCGGCTTCGGTATCACCGCCTATTTTTCGGTCGGAACTCTCCGAGCGAATATCCCAAAAGTAACGTAGCTCGTCGCCTTCACGATCGATACAGCTAACTTCGGCATACGAACTGATACCGGGTTTGACTTTGTTGAAGGCGACGGGCGTTTCCAGGGACTGGAGTTTGGGCGCGCGATTATCCGGCCATTCTCCGGACCAGGCGTACGCCATGGCATCAACGCGCGGTAGCTTCTCGCCCGACGGCAAAAACATGCCAAACCAGGTGGCGGTTGCTTCCTGCTTATGCCCCCAATAGAAAACGTAGGACCCCAAAGACCGCCCGACGTTGTTGTCACGATTCATCGTGTAAGCTGTGTAGGTCTCTGCCGCTTTAGTGCTCGGATCCGGCTCGACGGGCGCGCCCCAGGGTGTCTCAGGCACCTCCCAGGTTCCCGTTACGCCGTATTCGGTCAGCATGTAGGGACCGTTCCAACCCATGCCGACCAGTCTTTGACCCTCCATGGGCGCGCTGCTGTAGCTGTTCACGCCCAGAATATCCATGTTTGGGTAGTGCTCCAGTATGCCGGCAATCTTCGCTGGCTGAGCTCCGGCGATCACCGTCATTACAGGATGATGGGGATCCAGGTCTTTGATGATACCGGCGAGATGATTCAGCTCCCGCCAGATGACTTCGCCCTCGACGTTGGGTTCGAAGGCCTCCATTTCGTTGCCCAGGCCCCACGCCAATAGCGCCGGATGATCCCTGTATTTCAGGACGGCATCGCGCAACCGGTCCCGCTGCCGCTGGATGCTGTCAGAATCTGAGTAATCGAATCCATGGCGGACATGTTGAACCCAGAAACCAGCCGCGACGGAAATACCCAACTCATGAGCGCGATCGAGAAAAGGCTTTCCGTCTACAAGCTCGTCTAGCTGCGCTATTCCCCAGGTTCGAACAGAATTGCCGCCGGATGCTGCCAGCAGTTTCAGATCGCCACTTCCGAGCCCTTCTCCACTTCCGGTCCCAGCGCCCTTGACCAAATAGGGCTCGCCATTACGCAACAAGGTGAAGGTGCCGTCAGGCTGCTCGATCACTTGCACCCTGGAGCCAGGCGCCGTGTCTTGATCGCCCGGTACGCTGGCTACGCACGAACCAAACAAGAACGCGATAATCAAACCGATGGTAATGCGATACATCAGTTTTGCTAGAAGTCAGTCTTAATTTTCGCTTCCAGCATTTCAATCTTTGGGTAAGCCGCATCGGCCGGTGCCCAATACCAGCCTTTCGGATCCCAGGCTTGTGAATAGTAGAGTTCATCCCTGACGACCTTAAAGGCAGCCAGGGCCTCGCTATTCTTTTTCATTTTCGTCAAGGCTTCGCCCCTGATGAAATAGCAAGTGCCTACATCATTCAGCGCCCAGTATTCGTTCACTACATCGGTTGATGGTTTTGCGCTTAGTGATGCTTGCATCTTTCTCGCTTCTTCTTCGTAAAGCTCGGCACATTTTTCTGTGTATTTCAAGGCATCCTCATACTTGCCTTCACCCAGTGCGTCCCAGGATTTGACTTGCAGGGTGACGGACGTGTAATCGCCGTAGTCCAAGCTGTCTTCGGTAGGCTCCCCGGCAAATGATAGCGGTACTAAACCGAACAGTGCTAAAAGCAATACGATCTTTTTCATTAGGCATTTCCTTTGGGCGCGAACTGACGTCCGCTTGGTAAACAAGCTTGTGGTATGGGGTAAAGCGTCAAGAATTCCGGACTGCCGCTTTAACCATATCAGTGGACAAACTATGTTGCGAATGATTTTTGTTCGTATAATTGTTGTGGCCGACCACGCAGGCTCAAGCGTTGCCTACTTTGGTGCCGGCCCGGTGGACTCGCGGATTTCGATTGTCGACGGAATAACCACCGCACTCTCGTCGTCCTTATCGTCACCATTGCCTTTGACCAGCATCGCGACGGCCCTTTCGGCCATTCGAACCAGCGGCTGCCTTATGGTTGTCAACGTAGGATCAAGCTGTCGGGAGAGGTTAATATCGTCGAATCCCGCCACGGATAACTGACCCGGCAAAACAAATCCCAAGCGCTTCGCTGCACGAACAACGCCGGCCGCCATATCGTCGTTTGCGGCAAAAATCGCGGTCGGGGGCCGTTTTCGCTTAAGCAATTTCTCGGCACCGGCCTCGCCAGAACCGAACGAATTGTCGCCGGCAACGACGAGTTGCTCGGAGAATGCAAGGCCGCTTTCGTTAAGGCCGTCCTGATAGCCGAGAAAGCGATTAGCGACCGCCTTGTGCTGTGGGTCACCTGTAATGAACGCAATTCGTGTGTGTCCAAGCCCTGCCAGGTAGCGCGTCATCTCGGCGCAAACCTCGCGGTCGTTCGTTGACACGGACAGATGCTTGCGATTCTTCTTGCCAGGAGACAGTCTCACCAAAGGCACGCCCGTTGTCTCGATAGCACGGACTATCGTCGGCATGTTGGAGAGGGGCGCCGCGAGCACGATTCCTGCCGGTCGCGTCTCTTCGATTAACGACTTGAGCTCGACGCCCACGTTTTTCTTGTGATAATTGCAGGGATGAATCAGCAATTCAGAGACGCCCGACCTGCAGGCCTGTAGCGCGCCTTGTTGCATCCTGATGATATAACCTGAGCTAGGCAACTCGTAGGCGGCGGGGTCATCATAGACGAGGACAATAAGATGCGAGCGATGGCTCGCCAGGTTGCGCGCAGACTGGTCAGGTCGGTACTTGAGAACCTCAATGGCATTTTCGACGCGTTCCCGCGTTGACACGCTGACATTCGGCTCGTGATTAACGACGCGCGATACGGTTTTTATCGAGACGCCGGCAACCTTGGCGACGTCAAATATAGTGGGCCTGGACATTGGCAAGACGCGCCTTTCTTTGAATTATTCTCATTCGCACTCTGCGTACGATTAAAACCTGAATTGACAGCGCTGTCAAATCAATTTCCTTTGTATTCCGGTCACTTGACTGGGTTTCTTTCGAGCGAATCAGCTGAGAAGTTCCGCGTAAATCCCTTGCATGACCAGTTTCGGCTGACGCTCAACGTTGAAAAGTCCCCAGTGTTTTTCAGGTTCGAGCAGGTCGGGAGAGCCTTTCCACGGTTCGTCAAACGCCTCGAAGACAAACGTGAGGATCTTTTCTTCGCTCGTCCACTCGAGCAACTGTTCGTAGTAACGCGCTTGTAGTTCCTCGGACGCGTTCCAGGGCTCGATGCCGCGGCCGTTGGAAGCCGTCGTCCAGCCCGCTTCGGTAATTACGACGGGTTTGCCGGGGTAGTGATTCACTACAGAGTGGTAGTTGTGCTTCGTGTATTCGAGTGCGTCTTCCATTGTCCGGTATTCCCAGGCGGGATAGGTGTGCACCGAAATGAAATCCAACTCGGCAGCCAATGGTTCCAGTTTGTACGTCCAGGGCACGTAGTTTTCGCAGAAGGTCAAAGGTTGCTTGATCGCGCGCTTGATCTTCTGCACATACGCGATGAGGTTACTCACGGGGACCATGTGGTCGCTCCATTCGACGCTGGCTTCGTTGCCCACCGATAACGAGAACACGATATCCGGATAGCGGTTCGATAAGGCGATTGCTTTATCAACCTGGTCATTGTTGGCCTGTCGATTGGTCTCGAGCGTCTCATCGCTGAACTCTGCACCCCAGGGGCAATGCGGATTGCTCATCTCGGCACCCATATCCACACCGAGCATCACCTTGAAGTCCAGCGCTTCATCAGAGATTACTTGCAACACCGTTTCGGCGTGAGGACTGCTGTCGTAGAGCCGCAGGAACTTCCAGTTCTTCGCGAGGATCAGGAGATCCTCTTTGACCTCGTCGTAGGACGGGTAAACGCGGCCAGGGCACTGACCTTCGCGATAGCCGGAATAGCAAATCGCGTTGCCGTGTTCGAGTATCGTGCCACTTCCATTGCTGATATGGGCATTAAGTTTATCAATCATATTTGCAATTACCGTCTTTGTCCCAGATGCCCCAGTAAGCGCCGACGTCACCTTCGGCATCCACTTTCCAGGTCTCGTCAAATGACGAGAAGTAGAAGATCTCGATACCTTCTTCTTCGGCCCATTGGTAGGTATTGATCAAATACTTGATGGCGTTCTCGAATGAGGGCACTGCGCCTTTTTCGGCCGTGCCGACGTTGGGCCAGCCGGTCTCGCTAATGATGACCTTCTTGCCGTTCGCGGCATGTACGGCGCGGCGATACATCTCTTTCATGTAGAGCAGCGAGTGCTCGGCCGGGCATCCCTCCCAGAAGGGATAGCAGTTGGCAAGGATGACATCGCAGGCCTCCGTCACACGGGGGTGGTTGACGAAGAGGAAGTAGGCGTCGACGTAGCCGACATCAACGCCCGGAGCCGCCTCTTTGGCGCGATTGATGTAGTCAATGAGTTCGTCTTCGGTCAATTCTCCGCGGAGGAGGACCTCATTGCCGACCGCGAGAATATTTGCATGGCCCGCCTTGGCTATTTCGATGGCGTTGGCCAACTCCACCTCGTTTTGCTCCCGATCGTCATCCAGCCAGACACCAACCATGGTCTTTAGGCCATTCTCGACAGCGATACGGGGGATCAGTTCTTGCCCTTCCTTGCAGGAGAAGGAGCGTATCCAACGAACATAGGGTTGCACGAACGCCAATCGCTCACGGATTTGCGCTTCACCGATCTCGGTACCCGGGCCCTGGCCCTCGACGTAGGGGCTGAAACATATCCCGTGAATCATCGCCTCGAGGATTTGCCGGACAAGAGCTCGCAAATCGTCGACGGAATGATTGGAAAAATCGATGCCAGCCAGCGACATGGTTTTTTTGTAGTAATTAGACATTCTTATCTCTTTGCCAAATGTGTTTATTCGATTGCGGTTGAATTTGACGTACTTATCGCCGAGTAACTTACTCAGCCAGCAACAGGTTCGTCCCGAATTTCAAGGTGAGTTGACGGATACGTCCGCTGCGTTGGAATAGTTCGGCGCTGACCTCGTCGACAGCGCCAATTCTGCGAAGGTTTGTTCTGTCACCGTTATCGCCCGTGACAGTCAGGGCAGGGTCGTCATCCTCGTCTAAGTTCGTAGATCGATCGGTACCTGGCACCAGGTAAACGCGAGCCCCGCCGCCGGCACATCGATTTCCTGCCAGTTGCCATCAACGTCCAGGAAGCGGAATTGTCGGGGTTCGCGCACAAACTCTCGCGCTCTCAGAAGGCTAGGGTGAAAACGCACGGCGCCACCGTCGACGCGTACACCGAGCTCGCCGAATCGGGTAAGTACTTCTTCCTTGACTTGCCCGGTCATGCCCGGTTGCTTAGCTCCGGCATGCTTGGGCGTGTGAGAGTAAGGGTCCGTTGGAAACGCGCCATACTCGGCGGGCGTCTTGTTGAAACCGATACCTTCGCGCACACGATAGTACAAAGCGCCAAGTCGCTGGCAGACGGCCGCATCGCGTCTCTGTTCCAGTGCGGCGAAGTAGTTCTCCTGAACGGCCAGCAACAGCTTGGAGACCATGTGCCAGTAAATGCTGCCCAAACCCTCGAAACCGAACATGCCGCCCGAGCGACCGGTAAACGCCTGGTGGTGGAATACCGACTCGTATAGTGCCACCAGGGGTTCGCGTGCTGTGTCGACTGCGTCGCCGTACTCGTCTGAAAGTGATTCGAGCTCGGCTTTCAGTTCGCCACGGTTCGTGAAGTCAGCATTGAAGCGGTAGCAGCCGGCTGCATCGCGAACGACGACTCTTTCATCACCGCCCGCGAGCATTTTTTCGAGCAACGGAATCGACGTTATCTTTTCCGCCGGAATCTGGTTCTTTTCCAGGAAGCCCGGCAGTTTGCGATCGGGATAGAGCATGAAAGAGTGTTGATCCGGTCGGTACACGTCGCTCTCGAACAGGGCCTCGACAATAGCGACAGCTTCGTCCGCTGCGACAGCCCCAGCGCTTAGCACTGCAACCTGGCCCTCGAGCATCGGGTAAAGCGCATCGATTGCGAGGGCGTTTTGTTTCACTTCGAGCAGGTTGTAAGCATGATACAGCCCGTCATTTCGCTTGTTGCGCGCAATGCTGTGATCGATCGCCGCCAGGCCATCGTCCAGCATGCTTATGATCGGTGCGAGGTCTTGTGTGACCTTGCCGGAAAACCTCTCCTGCGCATAAACACGCTCGCGATAGCGGCTTGCCGCCAAGCCAAGTTCTTCCAGCACTTTGTAGCGTTCCGAGTCGGTGATCGATTTGGCGTCAAGCAGCGGGCGCGCCTTCGCCAGGGCGGCCGCCGTTTCGGTTAACCACTGACTCACTTCTACGGATAATTCGAATGGCCTGGCGTTCGCTGCAAGCAACTGCTGCAGGAATCGGATGTAACGACGCAGGTAATACAACGTGACCATGGAGAGGCCCTGGCCGACCAGCGCGTTATTGGCGTCGTTCCATTCCGGGCGCTGGGTGTTCATCCAGATACCGCCGTCGATCACGAGATTGCTGAGCTTGCAGAGCAGCGGCACCAGCAGTTTCTCGAGCAGGTTGACCTGGTAAACCTCACCGGCTTCATCAAGAACGAGCTTGCCGTCGGCACCAATGTCGGCGATCCGGCGTTCGATCCGTTCGGCTAACGCCTCGTCGTAGTCCACCGTGCTCTTCGGGTCTTGCAGCAGTGCGGCAAACGGCCTAATCCGGTAGGGCACATTCGCATAGCAGAAGATCGAGTCATTCAGCAGGTTGCCGAGCCGGGCCGGATGAAAAGACCGGGACAGCTCCAGAGCTTCTGCAAGTAAATAATCTGGTGATCGCCCCAATAGCCGATGTAGCTCCACGGGTCGTCCGGCTCCTCGACTTCCCAGTCGATACCTTCCTTGGTGATTCGGTACGGGTTGTAGCCATCAATCGTAGACGCGTTAACGAACTTGGCGATGATGTTTTCGACGAACTCGGGATAGCTGAATGCCAGCGCCTCCCAGTTCTGGAAGATATCCCGCCAGTTGCCTTCATAAGACAACAGCCGGTTGCCGTGTTCGTCTTTCAACCTGATGGCGAACTGATTCCACGGTCGACTTGGATCGCCGTGGCGGCGGCCAAAGGTGATCGGCAGGTACTCGTAGCTCAGGCGAATGAGCTGAGCGTCGCCGTGATCCCATACCATCGACAGCAGCGCTGCGAGATTCAACGTGTCCGGCAAACCGTCCAGCAGTGCCTGATTACGCTGATACACATCGCGATTGAAGCTTCTGATCGTACTGACGAAGTCCCATGACGAAATGTTGTATGTTGGTCCAGCAGTCCGCGGAGACGGGTTGGGTGAAACGCCTGCGACAGCTCCAGTAGCTTCTGCAAATAAATAATTTGGTGATCACCCCAATAGCCGATGTAGCTCCACGGGTCGTCCGGTTCCTCGACTTCCCAGTCGATACCTTCCTTGGTGATTCGGTACGGGTTGTAGCCATCAATCGTAGACGCGTTAACGAACTTGGCGATGATGTTTTCGACGAACTCGGGATAGCTAAATGCCAGCGCCTCCCAGTTCTGGAAGATATCCCGCCAGTTGCCTTCATAAGACAACAGCCGGTTGCCGTGTTCGTCTTTCAACCTGATGGCGAACTGATTCCACGGTCGACTTGGATCGCCGTGGCGGCGGCCAAAGGTGATCGGCAGGTACTCGTAGCTCAGGCGAATGAGCTGAGCGTCGCCGTGATCCCATACCATCGACAGCAGCGCTGCGAGATTCAATGTGTCCGGCAAGCCGTCCAGCAGTGCCTGATTACGCCGATACACATCGCGATTGAAGCTTCTGATCGTGCTGACGAAGTCCCATGACGAAATGTTGTACTGATCGTCGAATATGCCACCACGAAGAACATTGAACAGCACGTTGGCATAGTGATGCACGGCGACGTTGACCTCGGCGGCGGCCTGGTAGCCATCGGCGCTGGCCATGATTCGCGCCAGCGCATCAGAGCCCTTTTCGACGGATTGGGCGATTGCCATGGCTACGTCGTTCGGACTGGCAAGTTTCTGTTGTAACTCGACCACCTGGCCCTGACTCTTTTCCATGTCGGCAACGATCTGCCAACGCTGCGATGCCTGTGACGCGAGCTTCAGATTGACGCTGACCAGGTAGGCACCACGTATGCCACGTTTGTTGTACCTCCTGTTGCGGTAACTTGCCGACGCGAAAATCGCCGAGCTGATCGGACGAAATCAGCACTTTCTGACCCTCAAGGCCCAGGCAAAATACCGTGTTGGCTCGCAGTGATTCACAGGGCTCGGCACGATCAGTAATTCCAGAGTAAAGCGTAAACAAAGCCAGCCCCGTCTGTTCGTCGAGCTCCGTCCACTTGTACGCATCCACGAGATTGCTGGTGTTGGTTTGCGCAAAGCGCGGTGTGCCGGCCGGCAAAATGTTTTGCAGACCGTCGATCAGGTCGATACTGACGGTACGATTGCCTAGATTCTGCAATTCACATTGTCGAGCAAAGCCAAAGCTATCGCTGGTGACCCAGGTGTAGCGAAATGCCAACTGCAGGTCATGGTTGATTTCCTCAAAGCAGAGCTTATTTCCCAAACGATTCTTGTAAAGGTTGCGGCTGATGTCGTAATCGCCGTCGTGTTCCCGGTTGAAGGCTTCCCAACTGCATTGCTTGCCGTTCATCTTGACATGCAGCATGGTCCTGCTGCCGGTATGCGAAGTACTCTCGTGGACTTTGTCGACCGTGACATAAGGAAACAGTGCCGTTTCGGGAGAGACGCGGCCGGCGGTCAGCCCTCCGGCCGACGAAATGAACAGCCAGTGGTCCGTATCGGAAACGACGCTGATAAAGAACGGCGGCATCTTGTCGACGTTGTGGATCGCATAGTAACGCTCCCCGGCCATGTCGATGAATTCGCCCGACACCGTGCCGCCTTCATTTTCCTGAATTTTCAAGAGTTGCCCCATATTGTTGTTTTACTGTTTTTATTGTTTCTTTAATTGACCAACACCAGCGAGCCAAACAAGCCGGCGTCGATCCAGCCGCGATCCTTCGGCCCTTCGGCGACCACCTCGGAGCCGATGAAATTTTCCCGCAGCTCACTGCCGTCGTTATCGCAGTACGCGACCATGAGCCCCATTACTTTGCCGGCCGTGAGGGTTACAGGTGTGTTCGCGTCAGAGTCATCCACGTAGGCGTCGGTGTAGACGTCGATCGCCAGCTCCCAGACGATCTTGTTGCCGTTCTGTTTCCAACGGCTTTCGACATGGTGCGAGTAATTGCGAGCCTGTTTGTCAGTGCCAATGTCAATTGCCTGGTTGTCCAGTGACATGTGATAGGCAAAGGCATTGTGATTGAACTGATGATCGCCCCCTGAAAAGTCCTCGTCGAGAAAGATCTCCAGGCAATCGTCATCCCAGTACTGCACTAGCGGATCACGGTGGGTATCGATCAATATGTCATCGGTAAATTCGCCGAGAATGTACAGCTTGTTCTCGGTCCAGACGACTTTGAACCTGCCCTCGAAATCCTCTGCGGAGTACTCGGGGCCCAGCCAGCGCCGCGTCAAGTTCGTGCCACTTCGCCTGCTGCCAGATCTCTTCATCGGCCACGCCGTCGATCATCAAGGGTTGGGCCGCTTTGGGCGCAAGGTATTCGCTGCGATCATCGTAGTGATTCGAATCCGCACACGCGGCTGCGGTCATGGTTGCCAGCAAGAGGACAGTTAGTTTTCGCGCAATGCTCAACTTCTTATGCATTAGCTCATTTTCCCCAGACCTATCGAACGATTTTCCCGCCGCAACAGTCATGTCCAAGTTAGTCGACGATGGTCCGGGCGACGAGAGGGACGTAGTTGCCGTTCTGCAGAGCGTCTGCCTTATGCACGCGTGTTTGTTCGATTTTGTTTATTTGACCGGAGATTGTATGCGCTATTGACAGCGCTGTCACCCCGACCGCTCAAACGCGGCATTGTTAGTGAGTCTTTTTTCGAATGAAGTGTTGACAGCGCTGTCACCATGCGTTAAAAATAACCAATGACAGCGCTGTCCGTTTCTGATGAAACGATTTTTGGACGCGAAAGATAATCATAAGTAACCAATCGATCGACACTATTCTCGATAGCAAGCTAGGGGGCTTGAGCATGCAAAAACCGACATTTCGTAAGACACCATTAGCCGCGGGCGTCGCAATCGCTCTTGGCGCTACGGCGTTTTCGCCGGTTGCAAACGCGCAGGATGACGAGGTGATCGAAGAGATCGTCACTGTCGGCATTCGCAGCAGCCTCACGTCCTCAATGGTCCAGAAACGGGATGCCCAGGGCGTGTCGGACGGCATTATTGCCGAAGACATCGGTAAATTCCCGGACACGAACCTTGCCGAGTCCATGCAGCGCATTACCGGCGTGTCGATCGATCGCAGCACAAGCAGTGGCTCCGCTCTGGTGAAGGATCACGCGTAACGGTCCGCGGCGTGGGCCCCGACTTCAACCTCGTCACGCTGAACGGCCGGCAGATGCCGGGTACCACCATCGAAGGGACTGTCGAGAGCTCTTCACGTTCCTTCGATTTTGCAAACCTGGCGTCGGAAGCCGTCGCGGCAATCAACGTCTACAAAACCAGCCAGGCTCGCCTGCCGAGTGGTGGCATGGGCGCGACGATCGATATCAAGACGGCACGGCCGCTGGATAATCCGGACATGGTCGCAAGTGTCGGCGCGAAACTGGTGATGGATGAGTCGGTAGAGAACGGTGACGACGTTACGCCGGAAATCTCCGGTATTTTTAGCACGACGTCTGCCGACGGCAGGTTTGGCGTCGGCGTCTCGGCGAGCTACCAGGAGCGTAACCTCGGCTATAACCAGGCCGGTGTTGGCGCCGGCTGGCGGCAGAATTTTGGCGGCCTGAACGACAGTTGGACTGGCCTGCCGGCGGAAGGCACCAACGGCACCACGACCACCAACCGACCCACGACGGCCTCTACATGGTGCCGCAGAATATCGCTTACACATTTAACGATGTTCAGCGCGAGAGAATAAACGGGCAGTTGGTGCTGCAGTTCGCTCCAACGGACACGATAACCGCGACGCTGGATTACACGTACGCTGAAAACGAAATAATGACCCAGCTTGCCGAGCTTTCGGCCTGGAATGGTTTTAGTCCGACGGTTATTTCGAGCTTTACAGACGGCTCCCGTCGCTGTGCCCACCAGCTATATCCAGGTGCAGGACCCGAATGATCCGAACAACCCGGACCCCACCGGCGACTTCGGCGGTAACCAGGGTGATTTTGGCGTCAACCATGAACTTGACTCGATCGGCTTCAACCTTGCGTGGGATCCCAGTGACAATCTCAGCTTGCTCTGGATTTTCATGATTCGGAGTCCGACTCCGGTCCGGCTGGCCAATACGGCACCAACAACGCCATTGGATTGTTCAGCTTTAATCGCGGCACGACAAGCTTCATTAACGAACAGGATTTTCCGGTCCAGGGCATCAATATGCGCCAGGCACGACATCGCGATGTGTCGCAGTTCCAGACGACCGGCTCCTCGTTCCGTACTTCCCTCTCGACTAACTCGGTGGAGCAGTTGCGGTTGAGCGGCAGCTACTTCTTCGATGATGACGCGTACAGCCTCGATTTCGGGGTAATGACGACCGAGGTCGACAATCGGTCGTCGTTCGCGCGAATAGAGGTAGCAAGCTGGGGCGGCTCCGGCGAGTCGCCGGACGACTACGACGATTCTCTGTTCAGGGTGGACAATGTGGCAGCATATTTCAGTGGCGTTCCAGGGCGCTGGCGATAGCAGTGTGACTCCCGAGTTCGTTCGACTGAACAATTTTGACGCCGCGATAGCGGCCGCGAGAGTGGTTGTACCAGGAGATCGCTGGGTCACGCCAACAGGCCCTACAGACTCGAGAGCCGACACGGTCGTTGATAAGCGTACGACAGAAGAGACGACGGCAGCCTATGTGCAGTTCAACGCGAGTTTTGACATCGGCGACAAGCCTGCCAATCTCTCGGCCGGTCTTCGCTGGGAGGAAACGGATGTAACCTCCAGCGCGCTGGTGCCGGTCGTTACCGCAATCACGTGGAATTCTGCAAATGAGTATTCGCTGATCAACGAGGGCCAGGGCTTCACGACCCTCACGGGCAAATACGACTACGTGCTGCCGAGCCTGGACTTCAACGTCGAACTCACCGAGGATGTGATTGTGCGGTTCGGCTACAGCGAGACGATTGGGCGTCCGAGCTGGGACCAGATTCAGGGCGGCCAGACATTGAGTAGGTCAGGCAAAATGGCGGGGACGGCTCGCAGGGCGACCCAGGACTGCTGCCGCTGGAATCGACCAACATCGATCTTTCGGTGGAGTGGTACTACGGCGCGGGAAGCTATTTGTCCGTGGCTTACTTCGACAAGGCAATTGACAATTACGTTTCAACCAGGACGTTATCGGTACGCCCTTTAATCTGCCGCACCCGGCGCAGGGCGCAAGGTTCGCCGAGGCAGACGCTGCGACCGGCGGCACCGGTGACGTTTGCGATTCGCCAGTACATCTTCGAAAACTACGCCGATACGCCTGAAGTTACGATTACGGGTACGGATAGTGACGGTAATTTCCCGGGTACAATCGCCGGCGTTGCCGGAGAGGATCCGGCGGCCGTGTTCGATATCACGTACCAGACGAATGCTGCGAAATCGGGCGTCGACGGCTGGGAACTCGCGGTGCAGCATTTCTTCGGCGACACCGGATTCGGGGTTAGTGCCAACTACACGATAGTCAATGCCGATGATGAGTATAACAATACCTTGGTCGATGCAGGCGGTGTCGCGTGCAGCAGTTCGCCATTGAGGGCATCAGCGATTCCGCCAACCTGATCGTGTTCTTCGAGAACGACAAGTGGTCGACACGACTTGCTTACAACTGGCGAGACGAGTACCTGACGAACAGGAACTTTGTCGAGGCCAGGTGAACCCGGAGTATGTGGAGGCATACGGTCAGTGGGACGGAAACGTGAGTTACAACGTAAACGACCAGCTGACGGTTACTCTTGAAGGTATCAACATCACCGACGAGTACACTCGTAGTTACGTTCGTACTCCGGGCGCGACAGGTTTCCTGACAACTCTGGGCCCCCGATGGATGCTCGGCGCGCGCTACGATTTTCAGTAGATCGTTTCGGGGTTTAGCTGAGCGTTCATCACAGCTGTTATGAGAAAAAGCCGCTGATTTCAGCGGCTTTTTTCTGTTACATAAAGGCGAGGCGGGAGTATTATAGGCGCTGGCAGAATGCCGTCGGGCATGAGCACTCACCCTGAACAATCACGCGTCAAGGCCGAGCATGACAAACCATGTATTACTGAATAATGTCGATCACAAGGATCTCAAAGTGATCACGACACAGGTCGGCTGCAGTACGGGGATAATGTGCAGTGTGCGATTACGTTTTCCTGGGAATTCCGCAGCATCCAGGCGCACTATCCGATCTTCTTCAGCAAGAATGCCGGGACCGGAGAATATTCCGCTGTCGCCATGTTCGGTTTCGAAGACAAAGAAAACCTTTTTCTGAGCGATACGGGGTGGGACGCGAGTTATATTCCACTGAGCGTAAAGCGGGAGCCGTTCCTGATCGGCTTCCAGCAGTCTACAGGTGCCGGTAGTGGCGATAAGGAGCCGGTCATCCACGTCAATATGGACAGTCCACGAATCAGCGACAGCGAGGGAGAAGCCGTGTTCCTGGCTCACGGCGGTATCAGCCCGTACCTCGAGCAGATCAACTCCGTCCTGAACACGATCAACGAGGGTTACCCGGTCCACGAATTGTTTATCAAGGAGCTGGTGGAACACGGCTTGCTGGAGCCGTTCGCGCTCGACATCGAGCTCAATGATGGTTCGCAGAATCGGCTGATGGGTTTTTACACGATCAACGAAGAGGCGCTATTGGAGCTTGACGGTGACGTTCTGGCAAGTCTCAACGAAAAAGGATTCCTGGTGCCTATCTACATGGCGATTGCATCACTCTCGAATATTCGCGATCTCATTGACCGGAAGAACGCGCTGCTCGAGCAGTGAGCCGCACGCGCATGCTTGAGATCGACCGGACAGTCAAAGAGGTGCAGGGTGTGCGGGCGGATGCAGTCCCGACCCGAGATCCTGACCTCGATCGAGCCGCTGTTGCTCAAGGGCCTGGTCGCGGACTGGCCATTCGTGAAGGCGGGCCAGGAGTCGGCGTCTGCGGCTGCGCAATATCTCCTCAAGTTCTATGCGAATGCGACGGTCGGTGTCGGCTATGGCCCGCCGGAGATTAACGGGTCGTTTTTTCTACAACGATGACATGTCCGGCTTCAATTTTGACCGTGACATGGTCAAACTCGATCAGGTGCTCGCCGAGATACTCAGGTACGAGCACGCCGACGAAGCGCCGTCGTATTACGTCGGCTCGACGAAGATCGACGCGTGTCTGCCGGGTTTTCGTGCTGAGAATGACGTCGATTTTGGTGGCATTTCGCCGCTGGCCAACTTCTGGTTGGGCAATCGAACTCGGATCGCCGCGCACTGGGACCTGCCGGACAACCTGGCCTGCTGCGCCGTAGGCCGCAGGCGCTTTACGTTGTTTCCACCCGAAGAACTCGAGAACCTGTACGTAGGCCCGCTGCATGTTACCCCGTCTGGTCAGGAGGTCAGCCTGGTGGACTTTCACAATCCGGACTTTGACAAATACCCGAGATTTCGCGAGGCATTAAAGAGTGCGCAGGTCGCGGAGATGGAGCCCGGTGACGCACTGTTTATTCCGAGCATGTGGTGGCATCACGTCGAGGGCCTGGATAGCTTCAATGTACTGATAAACTACTGGTGGCGGCAGTCGCCGAGCTACATGGGCACGCCCGTCAACGTACTGAATCATGCTCTGATGACCATTCGCGATCTGCCGCCGGAACAACGTAAGGTGTGGCATGACCTGTTTCGAATATTATGTTTTCGACGCTGATGAAAGTACCTTCGAGCATATTCCGGAGCATGCCCGGGGTCCTTTGGCGAAAGTTGACGAGCAGACTGCGAGAAGGCTGCGGGCAGACCTGCTGAATAAACTGAATCGTTAGTACTTACACAGGATAGCTACAGGAACAACATGAATAGCGAAGGCATCAAGAAAGTCGTTATTGCCGGTGGCGGTACCGCAGGCTGGATGGTCGCAGCGCTGTTGTCGAAGACGATGGGCAAGGTCCTCGATATCAGCCTTATCGAATCCGACGAGATCGGCACGGTTGGCGTTGGCGAAGCGACTATTCCGCCGCTCGTCCAGTACAACCAGCTGTGTCAGATCAACGAAAAGGAATTCATGGCCGCCGTACAGGCGACATTCAAGCTTGGCATCTCCTTCGAGAACTGGCGCGATGTGAACGAAGACTATATTCACTCGTTTGGCAATACCGGTACCGACCACTGGAGTGCCGGTTTTCAGCACATCTGGCTGACCGGAAAGCGAAAAGGACTTGCGAGGGATACGGTGACTATTGCCTCGAGCTTCGTGCCGCGGAAGAGAACAAGTTTGCCCATTTGCCGAAGAACGGGCTCAACTACGCGTTTCACATTGATGCCACGCTGTACGCAAAGTTCTTGAGGAAGCTCAGCGAGAGAAGCGGTACCCAACGTATCGAGGGCAAGATTGTAAAGGTCAACACAGACCCGGAGTCTGGTTTTATTACGTCGCTGACCCTGGAGTCCGGCAGAGAAATCGAAGGCGATCTGTTCATCGACTGCACCGGTTTTCGTGGCTTGCTGATCGAGCAGACACTGCATGCCGGCTACGAGGACTGGTCGCACTGGCTGCCTTGCGACAGCGCGGTCGCCGTGCAGACCGAATCGACGGGCCCGGCAATACCGTATACGCGCTCGATCGCACGCGAAGCCGGCTGGCAGTGGCGCATTCCGCTGCAGCATCGAGTCGGCAACGGCATGGTCTACTGCAGCCGTTACATCAGCGATGAAGAAGCGCGCGAGACGCTCATGGCCAATATCGAAGGCGAGTCGCTCACTGAGCCGCGTGTTATCAAGTTCCGTCCCGGGCAGCGCCTTAAACAGTGGAGCAAGAATTGCGTGACGATGGGCTTATCGAGCGGATTCCTGGAGCCGCTCGAATCGACCAGTATTCACCTTATCCAGAGAAGTGCGATTCGACTGATGCGGATGTTTCCGCAGGACAGAATCGTGCAGGCCGATATCGACGAGTTCAATAAGCAATCGCGTTTCGATATCGAGACGATTCGCGACTTCATCATCCTGCACTATTGCGTGACAAACCGGCGGGACACGCCGTTCTGGCGCTATTGCTCCAACATGGAGATTCCCGAGACGTTGGCGCATCGTATCAGGCTGTTCAAAGAAACCGGCCGGGTGTTCAGGATACCGAATGAACTGTTCGCCGAGAATTCCTGGATCCAGGTGATGCTGGGACAGGGCATCGAGCCCGAAGATTATCATCCGGTCGTCGATGTCATGGACGACGAGGAGCTGGGCCGGTTTCTGCAGCAGATAAAGTCCAACGTCGACGTTACGGTCTCACAGTTGCCAGAGCATGGCGCCTACGTCGAGCAATACTGCAAGTCGGCAGAATAACCACGACGGCCTCACCGATTATCGTTGCGTATGACGGATTTCAGGCGTGTCTTTGAGCGTGACGGTTTTCTGGTTGTCGATAGTTTCTTCGATACTGATTTGATGCTTGACCTGGATCAGATGATCCGCATCGTCACCTTGTGGCGTAACGACCACGCCACTTGCACTGGATCAACAAGAAGGAGAAGCGCAGTGACCTCAAGAAACCAAGCTTGCATTGCACTCGCGTCGTTCAGCCTCACGTTATTTGCCTGTCAGTCGGATCACAGCTCGACGGCCGCGAACAAGGTAGAGCCCGTCGAGCCGCAAACCGTCAAGGCGGGCCTCGTCTGGGCCGTCAACGTCGGCGGTCCCTCCTACGACGGCATCGACGGCACGAAGTACGAGGCCGAGGGCTCGATTCAGGGCGGCACCGCGGGCCAGATGCAGGAGGTTAAGGGTTCGCAGGACCCGTTTCTCTATCAAAGCTATAGAGAGGGCGATATCCGGGTCGCTCATGCGCTCCCAGACGGCACCTACGACATCACTTTCCACTTCGCTGAGCCTCAGAGCGCTGAGAGCTACGCGTCAGGTGACCGTGTTTTCGACGCTTTCGCCGAGAACGAACGTGTCATCGACGATATTGACGTGATGCTCTTCAGGGACGGCAAGGTGATATCCGCCCTGACCGTGACCGCGCCCAATGTGGTTGTGGCCGATGGCGAGCTGAATATCCGGTTCGAAGCCTCCGCGGGCCAGCCGACTCTGAGCGCCTTAGTGGTGCGGGACAAGAATCGTCCGCTGCAAGACTGGGAGCTTGTCTGGAGCGACGAGTTCGACGGCGAGGCGCTGGATACGGACAAATGGAGCCCCAACGTATGGCCGCCGCGCAAGGTCAACGACGAGGACCAGGCGTATACGGCCCGGCCGGAGAACCTCCGTGTGGAAGACGGCAAGCTGATCATCGTGGCGCACAAGGAGGACTACGAGGGCGCGAGCTATACGTCGGGGCGAGTCCATACCGATGGCAAGGGTGATTTTCTCTACGGGCGCTTCGAAGTACGCGCAAAGCTGCCAGCGGGCAAAGGCTCATGGCCGGCCATCTGGATGCTGCCGAGTGACCCGTATCGGTACTCGACGACTTGTGAGGTGGGCGAGGATTGGCAAGGCAGCTCGACCTGCGATGCCTGGCCGAACTCGGGCGAGATCGACATCATGGAGCACGTCGGCTACCAGATGGGTCACATACACGGCACGGTTCACAACGAGGCGTATTACTGGGCGAAATGGGAGCAGCGCAAGGGGCGCATCCTGATCGATGGCGTCGACGAGGATTTTCACGTCTACGCGTTGGAATGGACGCCCGAGAGGATCGACGCTTTCGTCGATGACTCGCATTATTTCACCTACATCAACGAAAACAGCGGCTGGCAGGTATGGCCCTACGACCAGCCGTTTCACCTCATACTGAACATCGCGGTCGGCGGAATGTGGGGACGATCGGGCGGCGGCATCGATGACGAAATCTTTCCGCTGCAAATGGACGTCGATTATGTGCGGGTTTATCAGCTCAGCGGTGAGGAGTAAACACGGTGGAAATTATCTTCGTTCAGCCACGGCGAATCAGTGTGCAATGATCAGGAACGACAGAAACCCTAATAGAACTGACTTTATAAAGTAATAATAAATAACTGAAATATATAAGGTAATATCCTACATACGCTGGTGTTTCTCTGCTTTTTTCCCGGGGATTTCCCTGGTCTGCAATTCTGGCGAGCCGGTCTCAGCTCAACGCTTTCGGAGCGACCAGCACGCCGTTTTCGTCGCAATAAATCCAATGGCCGGGTTCAAATCGGGCGCCGCGAAAATGTAAAACGACGTCAACCGCGCCTTGTCCGCGCTTAACGCTCTTCGCGGGATTGACGCCCAGGGCTTTGATGCCGAGGTCGATTTTCGCGAGCTCGACCACGTCGCGCACGGCGCCGTAGATAACAACGCCCGACCAGCCGTTCTTCGCCGCTTTCGCCGCGATGATGTCACCGATCAGGGCGACCTCGGTCGAGCCCTTGCCGTCGACGACGGCGACGGCGCCTTCGCCAGGTTCGTCCATCAGCGCTCGAAACAGCTGATTATCGTTGCGGCACTGCACCGTACGAATTCGGCCGGAGAACTGCTTCCTGCCACCAAAATCACGAAACTGTGCTGAACACGTTGTTGCGATGTCTTCAAAATCGTCGTAGAGGTCCGTTGTTGGTCGCATCGTTTCTTCCTGCCGGTCGGATCGTCGTCGAATTCGGGAGTTTACCGCGAATCTCCGGCGTTGCATTACTTGTGGCATCCGCAACAGCGAGTGCTGGATGCGCCACAAAGTAAGCCGAGGTAGACTGTCCCGACGAAAGAGTGCGAGCGGCATACCATGGTAATGACCAAAGACGATGTTGTGGAAGCGGATCGGCAGGCGCCGATTCGTACCGGCGCCGAGTACATCGAGAGCCTGCGCGGTCGCAATCTCAAGGTGTACCTGTTCGGCGAGCTCGTCGATGAGCCGGTCGATCACCCGGTCATTCGACCGTCGATCAACGCGGTCGCAGAAACCTACGACCTGGCCGTGCGCAGCCCGGAGCTGGGTACGGCCGTCTCCCCGTACACGGGTGAACGCATCAATCGGTTTCTGCACATTGCCGAGAGTCCCGAGGATCTCGTCATGCAGAACAAGATGCAGCGACGGCTCGGACAGCTTACCGGCACCTGCTTCCAACGCTGCGTCGGCATGGACGCGTTCAATTCCCTGCACTCGGTGACCTACGAGATCGACGAGGCGCATGGTACTGCCTATCACGAACGATTCGTCGAGTTCGTCAAGATGGCACAGCAGCAGGGCTACGTTATCGGCGGCGCCATGACAGACGTCAAAGGCGACCGCAGCAAGGCGCCGCATGAGCAGGACGATCCCGACATGTTTGTGCGGGTCACGAAGCGAACGAAGGAGGGCGTCTACATTCGCGGCGCGAAAGCGCATCAGACAGGCTGCATCAACTCACACTGGCTCATCGTCATGCCCACCCTGCGACTCGGCCCCGAAGACAAGGAATTTGCGATCATCGGCGCGCTGCCGGTGGACGCCGAGGGCATCACCTATATCTACGGTCGCCAGTCCTGCGATACCCGGGCGATGGAGGGCGGTGATATCGATGCCGGCAACGCGAAATTCTCGGGCCAGGAAGCCATGGTCATCTTCGACGATGTTTTCATTCCCTGGGACAAGATCTTCATGGATGGCGAGTATGACTTTGCGGCCATGCTGGTCGAGCGTTTTACCTGCTATCACCGTCGCAGCTACGTCTGCAAATCTGGGGTCGGCGATGCACTTATCGGTGCCGCGGCAACGATCGCGGATTACAACGGCGTGGAGAAGGCTTCCCATATTCGCGACAAGCTCGTGGAGATGACGCACCTCAACGAGACCATCTACAGCACGGGCATCGCGTCGAGCTACCAGGCATCGAAGATGAAATCCGGCGTATTCATGAATGACGACATGATCGCAAACGTCTGCAAACATCACGTGACGAAGATGCCGTATGAGATCGGCCGGCTGGCGCAGGACCTGGCCGGCGGGATCATGGTAACGGCGCCATCGCAGAAGGAACTGGATCACCCCGAGATCGGCGACATCATTCGCAAGTACCTCAAAGGGCGCAAGGAGATTGCGGCTGAGGATCGCCTGCGTATCGTCAGGCTCATCGAGAACATGACGATGGGCCGCAATGCCGTCGGCTATCTGACCGAATCGATGCACGGCGCGGGCTCCCCGCAGGCACAGCGCATCCAGATCGGGCGGCAGATGCAGCTCGAGTTCAAGAAGCAGCTCGCAAAGAACCTGGCCGGAATTCCCCCCGACTCGGCCGAGGAAGTTTCGGACAAGCTGGCCGGCTACATGGAGAAAGTCTTTGCCTCGGTCGATGAACCGCAGGACCCGTAGATAGCATCAGTCGGCGCGTTTGTTGATTATTCTACCGTTTCGCCATTGCGATCAGCTTTGAAACGGTACGCCAGTTGCGTGCAGTGGCATCCACGCCTAGCAGCTTCTCAGCCCTGGCGGCGAGCTTGGACCGGCCGATCCCATCGGGCGCGTGAAAGTAGAATGCCTTGCCGATGAGCGTATAGGACTCGCTCCTGGACTTGATGCTGTCCAGCATATCGAACTCAGGAGAGGTTGGTATTTTGCTCAAGAAGAAGATCTGTAACGATTTTGGATTTACTTCCGCGTCCGTAAACGGATTCGACGCCACGGCTTTCCCGACTTCGTCGACGGTCAGCAAGTGATCCGAAGCAGATATACTAGGTTACCCAATACCAGCCCTTGGCCGCCGATGCACGATAGGACATAGCGATGAAACTTGGTCTAAAAACGTTAATGATCTACATGGCTGCGTTTTCGCCGGCACTGGCGCAAACGAGTGATATTGCCGATGGGGCTGAACGATCTCAGACATATGATCAACAGAAGGCCCGGTCCATGGAGTCCGAGCGGGAGCGATTGGCGAATCAGCGGATTCAGGCGGAAACGGAAATAAGGGCGCGCGAAGAACAGCGACGTCTCGAAGAGGCGGAACAGGAGAGGCTGCGAGCGCAGGAAGAGGCGACAAAAAC
>CAVXCW010000031.1:0-11856 GCA_963760325.1 uncultured Gammaproteobacteria bacterium
GATGCGACCAACAACGGACCTCTACGACGATTTCGAAGACATAGCGACAACGTGTTCTGCACAGTTTCGTGATTTTGGTGGCAGGAAGCAGTTCTCCGGCCGAATTCGTACGGTGCAGTGCCGCAACGATAATCAGCTGTTTCGAGCGCTGATGGACGAACCTGGCGAAGGCGCCGTCGCCGTCGTCGACGGCAAGGGCTCGACCGAGGTCGCCCTGATCGGTGACATCATCGCGGCGAAAGCGGCGAAGAACGGCTGGTCGGGTGTTGTTATCTACGGCGCTGTGCGCGACGTGGTCGAGCTCGCGAAAATCGACCTCGGCATCAAAGCCCTGGGCGTCAATCCCGCGAAGAGCATTAAGCGCGGACAAGGCGCGGTTGACGTCATTTTACATTTTCGCGGCGCCCGATTTGAACCCGGCCATTGGATTTATTGCGACGAAAACGGCGTGCTGGTCGCTCCTGAGGCGCTGGCCTAGGGCCGTATCTTCGGTGGTGCCGGACAACACCGCGATTTTTCCCCGAAAGAGCAAGCTGCAATCTATGCTCTATAAATACTAATTATTTCATATATTTATATTGTATACTTAAAGTGCTTTAGTCGCTATATTTGCCATCGATTTCGCGCATGGCTGCTGCTGCTCCGAGATTTCAGCGCGGCGCTGCCCGCGGCATTTTACAGGTCTTCTCCTTCGAGCTGATAGACCCTGACGTAGTCCACAAGCATCTGTCTCGGAAAAGCATCGTCATCGATGCCGCCACCCGATCGGCCCCACCAACCGCCCACCGCAATGTTCAGGATCAAGTGAAACGGCTGGTCGTAGGGCCATGCTTCCCAACCGGTCTGTTCGTTGATGTAGGTAAAATAAAGGTGCTCGTCGACGAACATACGGATCTCGTCGGGTGACCATTCGAACACATAGGTATGAAATTCGGCCGACGGGTCATCGACGATGATCTGACCCTTACGTTGCTCCCATTTAACCCAGTAATACGCCTGGTTGTGCACCGAGGCGTGAATGCGATTCACGTCGTAGCCGACGTTTTCCATGATGTCGATCTCGCCCGAGTTCGGCCAGGCATCGCAGGTTGAGCTGCCCTGCCAATCCTCGCCCGGCTCACAGGTCGTCGCGTAATGGAAGGGGTCACTCGGCAGCATCCAGATCGCCGGCCATGTGCCTTTGCCTCCCGGCAATTTGGCGCGTACTTCGAAACGTCCATACAGGAAATCGCCCTTGCCGCTCGAGTGCGCGCGCCCGGAAGTATAGCTCGCACCCTCGTAGTCTTCCTTGTGCGCTTCGATGACCAGGACGCCGTCTTCGACGCGCAGGTTTTTCTCACGCGCCGTGTAAGCCTGATCCTCATCATTTACTTTCTTGGGAGGCCAAAGATCGATTTCCCATTTGTCAGGATCAGGCCCGCCCTCATAGTCAAATTCATCATTCCACACAAGCTTCCATACGGCCTCTCTTGCAGTCCCGCTCCGAACGGCAATAGCGCTCAGCACCGGCTGACCCGCCGACGCGTCAAAGCGGACGTTCAATTCTCCGTCGAAGATTTCTACGTTGGGAATCGCTACGGTCAGGGCAGACTCGACCTTGCTGTCCCGGGCAAGCATTACGTCCAGAGTTTCAATAACCCGTCGCTCCTCGACGAATACGTCGAAGATCCGCTCTCCGCGCCCAAGCTGCTCAGGCTCGGCGAAGTGGAACGTAATGTCGTAGATGCCGTCTGGTAGCGCATGAGCGACCCGGATATCGCCCTGGCGATAGGTCTGATAGAGAAACGGGTCCTGCGATCCTTTGACGGTCTCCATCTGGCCAACGGTGCCGCCCTGAACCGATTCCTCAGCCTCGTACTGCGTGCCGTCGATGCCCTCGTAGGCGGGACCACCTACGTTGACTGCCCAGACGAGATCGGTTTCCGCAGTTGCAATCGGCGCGCCTGACCCACCTGGCTCACGCGGCCCGGATTCACAACCCAGAACCAGTAACAAACAAAGGATGAGGATGGCGAGCGGCTGTATTTTAGTCGTCAAAGATTTACTCCGGTATGGGCACTAGTCGGGGCTTGCTGCCCTGCAATATTGGTTGATGAATTCCTGGTGACTCGGATATGCCGAGACCGTCTTCACATGCGTAGCCGCAATGTTATTCAGGAAGTTCCTGAGCTCGTCGGCTGACATCAGGTCGACGATGGGGTGATAGCCCTTGGGTATAAAGCGCTGACCGGTCATGACCTGTGACCAGGAGCCGTCGAAAAACAATTCGAAATTCTCGCGGAATATTCTGCCGTTGCCTGCAAAAAGCTTCAGACGACGAGACAGCGACTCCGGAATCTCCATAGTGCGGCAATAGTCCCAGAACGGACTGTCGTCCCGTTCCGTTACGTGGTAGTGCATGATGATAAAGTCGCGGATGTACTCGAACTCGAGCCTTGACTGCGTGTTGTATTCCTCAACCTCGACCGGATCGATCCCAGTGGTCGGGAACAGCTGCATCAGGCGAATGATGCCCGACTGCACCAGGTGGATACTCGTTGACTCGAGCGGTTCGAGGAAACCGCTCGACAGTCCAAGCGACACGCAGTTCTTGTTCCATTGTTTGACTCGGCGACCGGTCCTGAACCGGATCAGTCGAGGCTCTGTGATCGTCTCGCCCTCGACGTTATCCAACAGAGTCTGTTTCGCGTCCTCGTCAGACAGGTACTGGCTGCTGTAGACAAGGCCGTTGCCGACGCGATGCTGCAAAGGAATCCGCCACTGCCAGCCAGCCTCGCGCGCAATCGATCGCGTGTAGGGAATCGGTGGTCCAACAGATTTGGTCTGCACCGCATACGCGCGATCACAGGGTAACCAGTGTGTCCAGTCTTCGTAGCCGGTGTTTAACGCACCCTCTATGAGCAGCGCGCGGAAACCGCTGCAGTCGATGTAAAGATCACCGGCGATGGTCTGGCCCGACTCGAGCGTCACCGATTCGATTGCGCCGCTCGCAGCATCCGTGCCGACATCGACGATCTTGCCTTCGATGCGTTTGACACCATGATGTTCACTGAACCGTCGCAGGAACTTCGCGTAGCGCGTCGCGTCGAGGTGATACGCATAGGCCAGTCCATGTTCCAGGTCGAGATTGAACTTGCCGGCCTTGGCGGCGTGTTTGTGCAGCGAATAATCGACGAGCGTCGCTTTGTTACCCTGCTGACGGGACTTGGCCCAGAAATGATGAAAGCTGCAGGCCCAGCAGTCCTGGCCGATGATACCGAAGCCGTGGATGTACTTGTCGCCAACAGCGCCCCAGTTTTCAAACTGGATACCGAGCTTAAAGGTCGCTTGGGTAGCTCGCATAAAATCCTGCTCGCCGATACCGAGCAGCTGATGAAAACCACTCAGCAACGGGATGGTGGCTTCCCCAACGCCAACGGTGCCAATTTGATCCGACTCGATCAAAGAGACGTCGAGATTCTTGCCCAGCAGCTTGCCGAGCGCGGCGGCGGCCATCCAGCCCGCAGTACCGCCGCCGACTATCACTACTTTTTTCATGTTTTCGCTATTCAAATCCAGACCTTTTCTGCCGACTTGCCGATTAACGATTGAGCTGCTTCAGTAGCAGCGCCCGCAGTCTTCTTGCGGCCAGTTCATCCATTGGCGCCAACACGCCTTGCTTGCCTTTCGGAATATGCGCCACGAGCTCGTCATCCGCCTCGAAAATATAATGTGCGAATATGCTTTTCCAGGCTGCACGCTGCGCGTCCGGCAAGTCACGAATACTCAACATCGCGTGATTCAGGACGTCCATGGGATTGCCCATCCAAGAGGGAACATTACGCCACCAGTAGTTAATTAACACGTTAAAACTCTCCAGGCCCTGGACGTGATGCCACCACATACTCGGAATAAGGAGCGCATCCCCGGATTGCAAATCGGCTACCTGTGCGTGCTGTAATGCTATGCGAAATTTCGGGTGTCTTTCGAAATCAGGCGCACGCAAATCGACCATGCTGATGGCCTGCCCGGCCGGCGCATAATCGAGCGGGCCCACGTAGAGATTCTCGAGTTGCTCGGGCGGGAACAATGTGAAACGCCGTTTGCCAGCAACGACGCAGGCGATATTGTCGGGCACATCGTAATGCGCCGCGATACAGGTCTGATTGCCGAGCCATATGCTGACCAGCGAATCGAGCCCCTCGAGTACCAGATCGTTTTCATCGCGCAGACCGGGCAAAATGTAGTCTACCGTGGTTGAGCCAACGTAATGCACCGGCGGTTTCTCGTCGTCCCTGTGCTGCTTTAGCTCGTCCAGGAACTCGTTCAGCTGAGCGCGCTTCATCTCGAAATTGAAACCCGACAGGTCATCGTTATAGAAGATACGGCCCTGTATGTCTGGAGCGCCCGACGAGACGGACACCGGCGTGCCATTGTAGAAGCGCCTCAGGTAAGCATCGGCGGCATCGGCCGATTGCTTCGCAGCTTCGACCAGCGGCCAATTCGCGACAAGGTTTCTGAGCAACAGCGGTTGATCAGACTGTAGAACCTCCTCGGAGATACGGCCGCTCTCACAGCCCGCGATTTCCGTGACACTCTGTTGCTCAGTACGCGACATGATCTGGCTTGTTCACGGTCTCGATTACAGCAGCGCGTTTTTCTTTTCGATCAGTGCCGAAAAATTCGCGATCGACGCAAGCACCATATAGATATGTTCGAGATAGCCCCGGACATGCAGGCTCGCCAGCGCAGGGCCGTCGAGAGCGTTGAGTTTTTCCTCGTTGATCGTGTGAAAGCCCGCAAGTGCATATTTTGCGCCGTCTTTCAATTCGACTTCAAGGGTGAACGGCTCGAGCAGTTCATGCTCAACCAACGCTTTAGAAAAGTGCTGGTTGTAACCGTGGCCCTCGTGTATTGCCTTGAGCACCGAGTTGATGTGCTCGAGATACGGACTGATGCCGCCATGCTCTAGAAATACCGTCTCACCCTCTGTTTCGCTGACGCGGGGGTGGTCCATGTCGATATGCACGACCGGCTCTTCGACCGGCACGCCGCCCTCGGTGCGACTCTGAAAGCCTATCAAGAAAGGCTGACGCTCGATCGTCAAAGGTATGTAACGAGCGTGCCAGCCCGCATCATCGAGGAACAGATTTTCGCCCTCCGCAAGGCCCATCATAGCCGTGGGCTCGAAGTGACCCGCGGAAGCACTTTTTCGAAAGACGATCGGATATTCCGCCTGCGTGCGGCGGAATTCGATTGGAAAAATACCGGTGCTCGCAATCTTGTCGCCGTAGCTCGCGGATCGCGCGGTAATGATCCTGAGATCCTTGTGCGCAACGTTGTCCAGCATTTGGTGGTTAGGCATGAGTACTCTCAATCCGAAGATTTCTTTTCGTTAACAGGTTCCGCGAAATCGCTCAGGCGGCTCGCAACCCAGAGGTCTTTATCGTGTTAATCAGCTCGCGATTGGCCGGTAATCCGGAAAGCAGCTTTCGCATCATATCTGCGTTTTCTTCAAACAGCGTGTCTGTCTTTTCGCGGGGCAGCGAGCGGCGCGTCGCTGGGCCAGGCAAGGTTTCGAAGCCCATGCCGTAGAGCACGTACTGATAGCTCGCGGCGGAGAATACTTCGTCGATCTGGCTGAAATCGGAATTCACCGGGAAATGCCGTTCCCATAGCGTCAGCAATTCCTGGAGGCTGTCCGGTATCGACGTGCAATCTCGATTTTCGATCCAGAAGTCCGTGTCGTTGCGCTCACTCAGCACGTAATGCAGTTTGAGAAAATCGATTACCCGATCCCAGCGATAGCGAAACTTCTCATTGAAACGCCGGGCCACGATGTCCATCGTATCGCGAGTCACCGGCAGCTGCTCGCTGATCATTTCTGCGGACAGTTCGACGAGGACGAGCGCGGAGGCCTCTAACGGCTCTAGAAAACCTGCCGACATGCCGACCGCAACGCAGTTTCTGTGCCAGAACTCCTGTCGGTGGCCAGGATTGATAGCGATTTTCCTCAAAGACACCGATTCGGCTTCGTTACCCATCGCGGGCTTTATATACGCCCGCAATTCTGTTTCGGCCTGCGCGTCGGAAATATGCTCGCCTGAATACACGTAGCCGACGCCGCGCCGCGAAGACAGTCCAATATCCCATATCCAACCCGCACTTCGCGCCGTCGAAATCGTCTGCGACTCGATCGGACTGTTTTCGCTTTCGTAGGGCACCTGCACGGCCAGAGCGCTGTCGATGAACAGGTTGTGTTTCCGGCTCACGAACGGCACGCCGTAGTGCTTGCCAAGCAGCAGCGAGGCGAATCCCGTACAGTCAACAAACAGGTCGCCTTCAATGTTGCCGTGCTGTTTCGTGCTGAGCGACTGGATATCGCCGTTATCTGAAGAATTGACTCCGGTGACATGGTCCAGGACGTGCTGCACCCCGAGCACCCCGGTACAGTGCTTCTGCAGCATTATCGCGAATTTTCCAGCGTCCAGGTGATAGCCGTAATTCGCGACAAACGCGTATTCGGGCGTACTGCTTTGCTTCGGCGCAAGACCGCGTTCACAGAGATGGCTCTGCACACAGACCGCATCGGCGAATGTCACCTGGCCCCTGCGCTCTTGCCAACTCGGGACGAGATTGGTCGTCAGGTACCCCTGCGGCAACGAGAATGGATGGTAGTAGCGGTCGCCCTCTGCGCCCGTGTGCCAGCCGTCAAAGCGCGTGCCCTGTTTGAAGCAAGCATCGCATTCCCGGATGAAGTCGGTTTCTTTGATACCCAGGCGACTCAATGTCTTGCGCATGGTTGGCCAGGTACCCTCACCAACCCCGATCGTCGCAACATCGGGAGACTCGACAAGCAGCACTTCGATCCCTGACTCCAGGTGAGCATCATGCTCAGCAGCTATCGTGCCTGCCGTCAGCCAGCCGGCGGCGCCTCCGCCAACCACCACGACCTTCTTTATGGTTCTGCTCATCGGTAGTCTGCTAATAATCGGTTAGGCGGAATACTGTAACAAAAAAAAGCCGCCTCAATAGGCGGCTTTCCTGGTGCCGGGGGAACAGCACGCGTGCTTGAACTCTACTCAAATGTATAACGCGCGCCAATGTTGTACCGCGCTTCGAACTGGTTCGCATTCAGGAGCTGGTTCGAGTAGCGGTTATAAATGCGCTGCGATTCATTGGTCAGATTAAGACCCTCGACGAATACGGTCAGGTTGTCCGTAACGAGATAGCTGGCATTCGCATCCCACTGCGCGAACTCCTCCGTGAACTGCGGGCTGTTGTTCGGCGTGCCGGACAGAAACTCGTCGCGCCAGTTATAGGCCACACGCGCCTGCCACTTGTCGTTTTCGTAGAAACCGACAAGGTTGGCTGAGTCGCTAAGACCGGGAAGCACAAACTGGAAGCCGACGCGCGCCACATCCACGTCAATGTCGCCCTGCACGAGCGTATAGTTCGCGCCGACACCGAATCCTGAGTCGCCGAACAGATGCTGGACGGCGAACTCCCAGCCCTTAAGCGTAGCTGTCTCGAGGTTACGTGGGGAGGTGATTTTCCAGGTCGCGACCGGATCATCAGCCGCCTGCACGATGGGCGTTCCTACCGGATTGCCAAGATTGATATTGATTTGATCGTGCAGCTGAATCGGATCATCCGGATCGCCGCCGGCCGCAATCAGATCGGTCCTGGCCTGATCGGCCCTGGGCCCGAGAGACGGATCGCGAAGATTGCTGAATTGCGTATCAATCTGTTCCGTCACGATAAAGTTATCAACCTGCTTGCGGTAGTAGCCAATCGACGCATAGCTTCCTTCGCCGTAGTACCACTCGAACGACAGATCGAAGTTATCGGACGTGAACGGCACCAGGTCCGGGTTGCCGGCATCACCGAATCTTTCACTGGGTTTCGGGCGATCCGTCAGGGACGTCGTGCCGCGCATATTGGTCAGATTAGGCCGCGTCACCGATTTGCTATACGAGAATCGTGCAATCATATCGTCACGCACATCCACGCTGATATCGAGATTCGGCAACCACAGGCTGTAATCTCCGTCGACATTACTGAAGGTCGCGTTCGGTGCGCGTTCCACTGCCCATTCGGTCGAGTTGACCCATACGATAGCCGTGGTTTCGAGCTGCAGGCTACTGGCCGAGACGTCCGTGTCTTCGTACCGAATGCCGCCAACCATCGTGATCGGATAGCCGTTAAATTCGCTTTCGACGTTGGCCTGCAGGTAAAGCGCAGTGGTTTCTTCGTTGATCGCGTGATCAAAGGTAGGCGTGCTATTGAAATCGGCTTGCAGCCTGTTACCGCCATTGAATGCCTGCTCGAAGGCCGCGATGCCAGACTCGTAATCCCAGTCGTAGTAGAAGTCGGGCCGAATATTGCTGCCGCCTCCCGTAAACTCGTTAGCAATACTGCTGGTGCTTTCGCGCTGGAATATTGAGTTGTCGTAAAGGTCCTGATTTCCGCCATACCAACCGGCGGCTATCTGACCCGAGTTGAAGGCGCGCGTGCGGTAGTCAACCTCGGTCATTGCCGCACCGAACTGAATGCTCGAGATCCCGCCATCATCGGCATTGAACCACTCACCGTCCAGCTGGAACTGGGTCACCTCGGACTCGTTTAGATTCGCGCCCGCCTGTCCAAACAAGGAGTCATAGCTGCCACCGGTCGGCGTTCCATCAGCCTCAGCGTCGACGCAACCGGCCCATGTCACGTTCATATCGGGAATTTCGTTACCCGTCCTCGAGTCCATGCTCTTGGTGTCTATGCAGTTCGCCGCGAGGATCAGGAAGACGTCGTTGCCGCGCCCTGTGCCCCTCGACTCGGAATCTGAGTCATGGAAGTCGAACGTCAGGTTCAGGTCATCACTGACCTGCCAGTCGAGATTAAAACCAATGGAATTGATCTCGTTATTCGATGTGTTCAGCCGCTTGTTGGACGCATAGTCGCAGCAGGTATCTTCGACGTACACGTAGGTGCCGTTCTGGTCGATTTCAACCGCGTTTGTCTGTGGCGTATCGCCAAACCAGATACCAACACCGACCCGCTCGCCTTCGTTTTCGAACTCTGCGTACTTGTAATCGAGCGACGCGGTCAGGGTATCTGTCGGCGCGTACTGTAATGTCAGTGATCCGTTTGTCCGGGTGCGAGAAATATCCTCCACGCCATAGCCGAAGTTACGCGGATAGAACGTATTGATGTCGCTGGATGCCCGATTATCAGTTATAACAGTCGTGGCCGGTACGTTGTCAATGTTTTCACGCCACAGAGCCGTTTCGGCGGCCACGATCCGACTGTCGCGCTCCTGGCGCGAGAAGAATACGCCGACGCCCACGGTGTCATCAGCAAACGTATTGCTGAAAATGCCGGAAAACTCGGGCGTGACGTCGTCGCCCTTCACGTTCGTGCCATCCATCATCGCCTTGACACCAAAACTTGCGACCAGTCCCGGCTTATCAAAGGGTTTTGCCGTCTTGACGTCGATCGTCGAACCGATTCCACCGCTGGCCGTGGACGCGGTAAAGGTCTTGTAGACATTGACGGCACTGACACCCTCGGACGCGATATTCGCGAAATCCCACGAGCGCGTCGAATCTCCTTCCAACTGACTGGTCGGCATCTGGCGACCGTTCAGCAGCACAAGGTTGAACTCCGGGCCGAAGCCGCGAACCGTTACCTTGCTGCCCTCGTTGTTGGTGCGGTCAATAGACACGCCGGGAATACGCTGCATGGACTCGGCGAGGTTGGTGTCAGGGAACTTGCCGATATCCTCGGCGGTGATCGCGTCGACGACACCCTTGGCAGCTCGCTTGGTGTTCATCGACGAAATCAGGCTGCTACGAATACCGACCGTTACGATTTCTTCGATGACCTCCTCTTCCTGAGCGACTACAACCGGCGAAAACGCCGTGGCGCCCAGTGCGAATGCGACGCCCGCGGCCAATGGTGTTTTATTAAACGATGATTTTTGCATGCTCAAGCCCCCTAGCTTGCTATCAGAATATCGCCGGTTGATCGGCTGGTTTTTTAGCGTCAGCGCGTCATGAATTTGATTACAATTGAAGCTGACAACGCTGTCAT
This sequence comes from uncultured Gammaproteobacteria bacterium, assembly GCA_963760325.1. Taxonomy (GTDB): domain Bacteria; phylum Pseudomonadota; class Gammaproteobacteria; order Steroidobacterales; family Woeseiaceae; genus UBA1847. The sequence goes on from CAVXCW010000031.1 coordinate 10,066, forward strand.
ACCCGTTTTTTACCTCATCGTGACAGCGCTGTCAACACGCAATTCGTAAATCCCAGGTATCGTCACAGGAATTATCACTTAATGGATGACAGCGCTGTCAATAGATCATACAATCGCTGATCGCTAAGCAACCAGTGTTGCAACGAGGAGCTGATCGTGCAGGGGACATCGATCGACCCAATACGCATAAAGGCCGCCTGGCAAGGGCGCGTATCCGGCTGCTTGCTGGGCAAGCCCGTCGAGGTGTTGTCGTTCCAGCAAGGCTATAAGGGCCTGCAAGCATACCTCCGCCATGCCGACGCTCTGCCACTTCGTGACTACGTACCCCTGGTCGAGGGCTCGATTGTCGAGCGCCTCGAAGCCGACTGCTGCCGCGGGCAGATTGTTCGGGCTAAGCCGGATGACGACATCAACTACACGTTCCTGGCGCTATTGATAATGGAAGACAAGGGTACATCCTTCGAAACGGCCGACGTTGCGCGCGCCTGGTTACGCTTGCTGCCCGCAGGCGCGACCTGGACCGCCGAGCGCGCGGCCTATCAAACCCTGCTCTGCAACATGGCGGACGAGTTCGTCAACGGCGAAGAGGCGGGATTCGATCTGGATGACTGTTCCGACAACGATTACAACGAATGGATCGGCGGGCAAATCCGGGCCGATCTTTACGGCTGGGTGTGCCCGGGCCGCCCTGCCCTCGCCGCCGAGATGGCGCGCCGCGATGCGTCGCTGTCGCATCGCGGCGAAGGGGTGAACGGAGCCGCATTCATCGCAGCGCTTGGTGCCGCAATTCCGGCAACCGAAAACGTAGACGACGCTCTTGACGCTGCGCTTGAGTATATTCCTGACGACAGCGCCGCGGCTGCGGCCGTGCGATTCGGACGCGAATTGTCAGGAGACGCTGACGCGACGAGACGACTACAAGAAAAATACGAAGGCATGTCGCCCGTGCACACGTTGAATAATCTCTCGCTGGTCGTCTGGGCGCTGCGTTCCGCCGACGGCGACTTCGGTGCGGCAATCGGCGATGCCGTTGCGGCCGGCTACGATACAGACTGCAACGGCGCGACAGTCGGTGGCTTGTTTGGATTGACGGGTGCACCTATCCCGGATGCCTGGACGCGCCCCTGGGCCGGTCGCATCGGCCTGAACCTCGCCGGCTACACAGAGCTACACGTCGATGAAGTCGTGGAACGAACAATTGCCGTGGCTGAGTCAATTGATACGGCGAACTAAAAGCAATGTCGATTTCGAGGGAGGGCGTCTTGAATAATTCCACAACGAACCTGTCGTGTTTGGTCGCAATTCTACTGGCGGCATTCATAACACCTGCATGCGCCGATTCCGCCCACTACGATGATCGCAGCGAATACCTTGCGCCCAAAGCGGCCCAACTCTTGACGATCGACGGCGTGGCCGATGAAGAGATCTGGCAGCAGGCGAAGTGGCACGAATTGACGCGGCGCTGGCTGGGGCCGGAGTACTCGGCAGAGGATTTCGAGGGCAGGTTCAAAGTCGTCTGGACCGAGAACAAGCTGTACATTCTCGGCGAATTTACCGATGACATATTGATCGATACCCACCGTGATCCGCTAGTGCAGTACTGGGATGACGATTGCCTGGAGATCTTTCTCGACGAGGACTTTTCAGGGGGCGATCATCAGTTCAATCACAATGCCTTTGCCTATCACATGTCACTGGACAACCAGGCAATTGACATTGGCACTGACAAACAGGCTCGCAATTACTCGCACCATGTCGAAAGCCGTTGGAAACAGAACGGCAACAAGATCG